>JBJEXI010000080.1:0-7417 GCA_051885615.1 Thermoguttaceae bacterium | reverse complement strand
GCGTACTGCCGCCGCCGCGCCGTAAGCTCCGCCGTAAGCTCCGCCGTAAGCTCCGCCGTAAGCTCCGTAAACGCGTCTAGAATTCGCACTATCTCCGACTGGATCTCCAACGGAGGAACCGGGATTTTTACTTCGCCCACTCTTTCTTTGGAAATGGCGCAAATCTTGCCGGAACAAACGTACTTCTTTATTTGTTTATGATAGTTCTCTGTTCGCAAAAAATACGATATGTATTTCGGGTCAATATCATGTTTTAAGATGTAACAGGCGTCGTGAACAGCAACGGACTCATTCCCTAAATAGGCGACTCCGACGCCAATATCGACGTCATTCTCGCCTGCTCCAACAATAATCACGTCATTGTGAGTAGCATATCGAAGTTTTGGAGCTAGGTCACGTCGTACAAATGATTTCGTTTTAGTTGTTGAAATACCGTAATAGGTGTAAAGTTCACCATAATGAATGCAAGGAATACCGTCTTCAACGGAATCGGCGTGAACAAACCGTTTCCCTCGCGTCAGCGAACCAAGTTCCCCCAGCGTCTTATACTCGACCCCCTCCGGGCATAATTCTTGAATCAACGCGTCAATTTTACTCATGGGGAGAGCCTATCGGAAAATAAAGGGGTGGTGTAAACGTGAGCTGGAAAGGTTTTGCGACTCGCGGGGGACGGGGGCGCGGTCAGACGGCTTCGAGATCGGCGACGATGAGGTCGATTTGGCGGCGGAGCTCCTCTTCACGGGCGACGATGCGTTTGATTTCCGCGTTGAGCGCTGCGATATCGATCTTTTCGCGCGTGTCGGGCTTCTCCACGTACGTCGACGGGGTCAGATTGAATTTGTTCTTCTCGATCTCTTCGAAGGGGACGACGCGCGAGAAGTACTCGATATCGCGGCGATTCTTCACGACGTCCGCGATCTTCGCGATATTCTCTTCCGTCAGCTTGTTGTTCTTCGTGACCTTGACGAACTCGCGCGTCGCGTCCACGAAAAGAACCCGGTTGTCTTTCTTATTCTTCTTCAAGACCAGAATATTCGTCGCGATCGACGTCCCAAAGAAAAGATTGTCCGGGAGCGCGATCACCGCGTCCACGTTGTTCTGCTCCACGATATGACGCCGGATCTTCTGCTCGCTACCCCCGCGATAGAAGACGCCGGGGAAGCAGACGATCGCCGCCGCTCCCTTGTTCGACAACCACGAAAGCGCGTGCATCACGAACGCCAAATCCGCGTTACCCTTCGGCGCCAAAACCCCTGCGGGCGCAAAGCGCGGGTCGTTTATCAGCGTCGGGTTCTTGTCCCCTTCCCATTTGATCGAATAGGGCGGGTTCGAGACGATCACGTCGAAGGGCTCGTAATCCCAGTGCTTCGGCTGAATGAGCGTGTCCCCCAGCGCGATATCGCACTTGTCGTACGACACGCCGTGCAGGATCATGTTGATGCGGCACATGTTGTACGTCGTCAAGTTGATCTCCTGACCGTAGACGTCGACGTCCGCGTCGCTCGCCGCACGCGCCGCTCGGTACGCCTTCAGAAGGAGCGATCCCGATCCGCACGCCGGGTCGTAGATCTTATTCACGTTCCGCTGCTCCTGCGTCGTCAGACGCGCCAAAAGCTCCGAAACCTCTTGCGGCGTGAAGAATTCGCCCCCGCTCTTCCCCGCGTTCGACGCGTACATCTTGAGCAGATACTCGTACGCGTCCCCGAAAAGGTCGATCGTGTTGTCCGCCCCGTTGAGCTTCATCTCCCCGACCTTCTCCAAAACCGCGACGATCTTCTTAATCCTCTCGTCCGCGCTGTTCCCCAGCTTCGGGCTCTGCACGTCGAAGTCGCTGAAAAGGCCCCTGAAATTCTCTTCGCTCTCCGTTCCCTTCGCAGAGTCCTCGATGTGGCGGAAGACGTCCGCCAGCTTCGTGTTCACCTCCTCCGCGCGTCCCTTCGCTTTCTGAACCTCCGGCGCGCTTTCGACCGCCTTCTGAGCCTCCTGGGCGTCCAATAACGAAGGCCCCTGCTCGGAACTCTTCTTCCGCGCCCCGCTTTTCGCGTCGTCGATCCCTTGCTTCGCTCCCTTCGCTTCCTCCAACACGTTGCAGAAAAGCTCCGACGGCTTGATAAAATACCCGAACTGACTCGTCAACCCCGCGATAATCTCCGGAGTAAACTTGTCGTCCTTCAAATCCCGGTATCGAAAATCCGTATCCCCCGCCTCATGCTCGGTGCGATCGATTTCGTTTTCAAGCTTCTCCGAGAGGAACCGATAGAACATCGTGCAGATAACGTACGCTTTAAAATCCCATCCGTCGACGCTTCCGCGCAAATCGTCCGCAACGCTCCATATCGAACTAAAGAGTTCCGCGCGTTCCTGTTCTTTCTTCGTGTCGATCATCCTTTGTCTTCCTCTCTCGGGGGTTCCGTACGTCGTCGCGTTAGTCGACGAAAAGCCGCGTCTATTATATCAGAAAAAATGGAGCGTTCAAACCTTAAACGCGCGGACGCGGCGCGGAATTAAGGACGCCCAAGAAAGAGCGGCGCCCCCGGTTTTGCGCGGCGAGAGATTTTACCACGCGCCCAAATGGACGCCCGTCGTCGCGTCTGCGGGTTCGGCGCGCGCTCTTTTTTTTCGAAAAAAATATTTCTCGGGGAATCGCCCCATTCTTCAGAAAGACGCCACGTGAAACGCGCCGCGTCAGAGCTCCCCGCGAAGTTTCCGGAGTCGTCGCTCCTCGATCGGGTCGATATAACAGCTCTTGAGAAGTTCAATTTTGCGTTCGAAATCCGGAATCGCGGCCTTCTCCCGCTCCGCGTCCTTCTCCCTGAGGCAATTCCACCACTTCGTCAGCGTCTTGAGGCGCGCGTGCGCGCTCTTCGACGATCGCGACGGAAAATAAGGATCCGCGCCCCCGTTAAGAAGCGCGCGAAAGAGCTCCTTCACCCGGAAAGGATCGGAATCCTCCGCGTAAGGCAGCGGCAAACACTCAAACCCCGTGAGCGCTTCGAACGCGGGCGTCTCGTTCCCGTTCGCCTCGCCGTTGGGATCGTACCTTTGCGCCATGAGAAACTCGCAGACGCCGGTGAGCTGAAAAAACGCCGCGTGGTGCAGGAGCGATCGGTTCGTCGCGTCGATAAGAGGCGCGTCCGCGTCGAGAACAAACGCCTTGACGAGATCCCCGAGGCTCTGATGCGTCGAGCGAATCATCTGCCTTTCGAAGAAACTCATCCTCTGCGCGCGCTCTTCCACAATGAAGGAGTATTGAAGATCCCCCATCTTCTCCAGCCAGTAGACGACGACGGAGCGACCTTTTGTGAAAATGCTTAGAGGACCGATCCGATACTTTTCGAAGAGGAGCGTTCGCGCGTCTTCGACCCTCCCCATCGCCAAAAGAGGGACGATCTCCTCATAGGCTGCGATGACATTGTTCGTGGCGACATTCCGGCGATATTCATACAACCGCTTATTCATGACAATTCGCTCCCAGTCCCGATTTGTTCAACTGCGTTTTGGCGCCTCGCTCGACGGCCTAGCCAGAATAGAATCCTTCTGTAGAAGACAATGGTCCAACGCCAGCCGAATCTTGCGCCGAAATAGTCGAAGCCCATTATAAAACCTACAAAATCAAAACACAATAAAAAAAACCGTTTTTTTGTGTGACGCGTAGAAAGCCTTTTCTCTCGTACCTTTAGAAACTCCGCGCCGCGTCGATAGATAGACATGCCAAGACAGTCGATAAATAGAGGGCTCAAGAAATAAAAAAAGGGAACCCGTCGATTCCCTTAGCGCGTTATTCTCCCCAAATCATCGTCGATTCGCGCTCCCCCGTCCCTGGGTCAACGCGTCGCGCCTTCTCGACGAACCCGTAACGTCGATAGAACGCGGCGGCGCGTTCGTTCTTGCAGTAGACGCTCAGCTCCATGCGCCTTGCGCCGTCGAGCGCCTTCTTTAAGAGCGCGGCGCCGATCCCTTCCCCGCGCCTGTCCGCGCGAACGAAGAGCCCTTCGATCCGCTCCCCGACGACGCCGACGAACCCGACGAGGCGCGATCCCTCGAACGCCCCGAAGAGCGTCGCGCTCCTCGTCGCGTCCTTGACGTACGCCGCCGCCTCGCGCCAATACCGCGCGTCGACGAAGGAATGCGCCTCCAAATTCACGGTCAGCCATAATTCGAGCGCCGCGTCGAACTCCGCCTCCGTCTCGATTCGGCGTATCTCCGCGCCCCCTTCGCGACGATCTCCTCCGCGCGTCATTTGCGACCGAGCTTTCTCTGGCGATACGCCTCCAGAACGTCGACGTAGCAGCTCTTGAGCAAGGGAATCTTCGCCTCCAAGTCGGGAATATCCCACCCATTCCGCGTCTTTTCGTCCGCCGTGAGAAGGAATTTGTACCACTTCGGCAACCTCTTCAAGCGCGCGCTCACGCTCGCCGCCGTCCCTATGGGAAAGTCGGGATCCGCCCCCCCGTCGAGAAGCGTCGGGAAAAGCTCCTTCACGCGGAAAGGATCGAACTCCGCGTCGAAACTCAAAGGGCTCTTCTCGAACCCGTCGAGCGCGTCGATCGTGGCGGTCGCGTCCCCCGCCGCAATCTTGTTCGGATCGTAACCCTGCGCGAGTAAAAACTCGCAGAGCCCCGTTAATTGACAATACGCCGCGTCATGGAGAAGGGTTCGTCGGCAACGATCGGTTCTGGTCGGGCCAAGTTCCAGAATGAACTGACGCGTAAGCTCTTCAAGGCTCCGATACAGCGTAAAAACCTTCTGCAACTCAAAGAAGCCCATCGTCTTCCGGGTATGCGCGACGTAATATTCGACCTGAACGGCGCACAACTGGCCGATCCAGAACGATACGACGGGCCGATCGCGCGAGTAACGCGACGCGGGGCCGATGAGATATTTGGCGACGAGCAAATCGCGCGCTTCTTCGACCCGACCCTCCGCTAAGAGGGGCTTCATCTCCGCGTAAGACTCCATGACCGTCTTTGTCTGACGTATTCGCAGATACCGACCATCCTCCGCCATATTCCTTTTGCTCCCAATCCTTCTTATTAAAGATCCGTCGGGCCCGTCTCTAACGGCCCGAACCCGAAATACGTCTTCGTCGAAAAAGGGATTTTATTTCCCCACAATCCACCCGTTGGAGTGCTTTTCGTCCATTATAAAACCAATCGTTTCAAAACACAATAAACAACTTTGTTTTTTAGCGTAGGATTTCTGTAAATACCCATGAATCGCGCTCTACCCGCCGTCTTTCTCCCTTCTCAAGAAAAAAAAGGGGGGAAAACCTTCCGATTTTCCCCGGCGTCTCGTTCATGCGCGGCGCTCTTCGACGCGTCGGCGTCGCGAATCGCGCGCTTCTCGTCTCACTTCCCGCAGTCGAGTTGATAACGCGCTTCGGCGCCTTCCTTAAAGCGTCGACACGCCTCCTCGAAGGGAAGATTCAGCGACGCTCCCGCCGCCTTCTGATGACCGCCCCCGTTGAAGCTCTTCGCCAACAATGCGCAGTTCATCGCGCACCGACTCCGGAAAGACGCTTTCACGCTCCCGTCCGCCTGTTCGATCGCGATCACCGCGACCTCGGTTCCCCCTACGGAGAGCGCTTCGTTCACCAGATCCTCGCTGTCGGACGCGATCGCCCCCGCCGCCTGGAAATCCGCCTGCGTCAACCGCATGAAGACGCCCTTTCCGTCGAGAAACTGCTCGCACGTCGACGCGACCGTGCCCAGCAACTTGAAGCGTCCGAAAGACTCCTGCTCGTTCGTCAGTCGATAGACTTCGTCGACGCGCACACCGGCGTCGACCAACACGGCGGCGCGGCGCAGCGTTCCCGAATCCGTCGTCGCAAAGCGGAACATCCCCGTGTCGGTCGCGATCGCCGTGTAGACGGGGAGGGCGAGCTCGGGCGTCCATTGGAGTCCGAGCGCTTCGATCGCCTCAAAGACGAGGCTTCCGGAGGAATCGGCGTCGGGGTCGACGAAACGGAGCTTTCCGAGGGGATCGCCGACTTCATGATGATCGATCGCGACGGAAAGGCCCTCGAAATTCGTAAAGAGTTGCGCCGCGTCGGGGCCGAGCTGGGCGGCGGAGCTCACGTCGATCGCCATGAGGAGGTCGGCGGACTCGACGAAGGCGCTCTGCTCGGGGGTGAGCGCGTCCAATTTGGCGACGAGGCCGTCGGGGTCGAGGAAGCGCAGCGTCGGGGGGACGGGGTAGGAATCGACGACGAGCGCCTCTTTGCCCAGTTTTTGCAAGGCGCGCGCCATGGCGATCGACGATCCGAGGGTGTCCCCGTCGGGTCGAATATGTGCGCAAATGACGACGCGCTTAGGGTCGCGCATGGCGTCGACAAAGGGGCGCCAATCGATAGAACTCCACGTCTGCGGTTCTCTGTGCGTATTCATAAATTCATCTCTCTTTCGACGCCGGATTTCCCGCGCCGGTTCGCGTTTTCAACTTTTTTCCGGGATTATACGAAGGGGTCGCGAAGCGTCAAGCGTTCCCCCCCTGGGGAGAAAACACGCGCGGACGCGCTAAGTCGAATCGCCTTCAAGCGTTTTTCGTCCTTCGGGGACGCTTCTTTTTTCGGGGGAAAGAATACGGGGCGTTTACTCTTCGACTTTGGGTTTAAAGTTCAACAACGTATCGCGATAAAATTCGTATTCCTTCCGCCTCGCGTCGATCTCCGCTGGAAGACCCGCGCATAAATCGTTGCAAAGCGCGTCGAACGCGTCTAACTGCGCTACGATTGCTCGTTGCTTTTCAAGAGACGGAACGGGCAGAACAAATTTTCTGATCTTTTCCATCGGAATATTTTGCATTGACGAAGACTGTAGTAGCTTGTTAATCTGCGTTTTCCAAAACATTGTAGTTTGGAAATAATACAACATATATTCAGGCATTAGGGAAGAACACTCGACTCTTATCAATGCTACATTAGGCGCCAAGTAGAATCTTTCGTCCTCTTCGATTAAAGCGACTTGTCCAATTGTTCCTACATAAGTAAACAGCATATCCCCGACACGAAGTTTGCTCCTTGTAAGTTTTGACAAATCACTCTTGTCGATGTATTTCACCTCTTTAAGATCGAGTTGCCCGTTTTTAACATTCAACCCGCGAAGGGCAATAATACTTCCTTCGTCAGAGTACTTCACATATTTAGTAAACTCATATCCCGCAAGCTTAGTAACTGTGGCAACTTCTCCTAGTTCAACGCAAACAACTCCAAACACATACTGTATAAGCTTAATCAGCGCCGCTTGTCGCTTGTCGCTTGTCGCTTGTCGCTTGTCGCTTGTCGCTAGAACGCCGAACTGAGCGAAGTTGAGCAGCTGATCTCTGTAGTATTCGTACTGCTTTTTTCGAGCGTTAATTTCCGCCGGTAGGCCGATCTCTAGGTCTTGGCAGATCGCGTCGAAATTGTCCAAGACGCGAA
>JBJEXI010000079.1:0-7602 GCA_051885615.1 Thermoguttaceae bacterium | reverse complement strand
CGCGGTCACTGACTCCGACACGTTCGTGAAATTCGACGAAGAGAATAAGCCCGGCGTTTCGAACCTTCTGACGATTTACGCGTGCTTCTCCGACACGACGATCGAAGAGACTGAGAAACATTTCGCGGACGCGCGTTACGGCGACCTGAAAAAAGAAGTCGCGGAACTTCTCGTCGAGAAGTTGACCGTGCTCCAGGATAAGTTTGCCGAAATTATGAAGTCGGGTCTTGTCGACGAGACGCTTGATCGCGGTCGCGACGCGGTACGTCCGATCGCTGAAGAGACTTACGACAAAGTTCGCCGTCTTGTCGGCCTTGGGCGACTTTAATAAGTTCGCATGAGAGAGTTTTTTAAGCGCGTTTCCTCGCCGGAGCGCGCTTTTTTATTTGACTTTGGCGCGAATTTTGCCTTTGTTGTTTTCGTCTAAGGAACGTATTTTGAAGTAACAAGACTCGTAAAGCGTTGTTATTATCAGCATAAGGAATAGACGGATGACAACTTTTTCCAGAAGAATCGACCGGTATGGGCGCGTCACGGCGATGACTGTGACCAATTGGGATTGTTATCGAAATCCGCAAAAGATGAAGAAGTTTGCCGATCAAAGTCACGCGGTTATCACCGTGACGAGCGCGTATGGTCGAGCTTTTAAATATTATTCTTACGTGCAAGAACAGCGCGATCTCAATAACGTTCGCACGGGCTTTAATCTCGTTGACGAAGAGCGAACGCGTCATATTCTCGAAGGGAAGCCGTTAGTCGGGAGCGTTCGATGCAAGTTTCAAAACGACGATCAGCCTCTTTCCGTCGTATGCGGGTGGGAAGGTGGGCACGCGAATCCCGACGCCGTCAAATTCGGAAAAACTCAGATCCCTGAATTTTGGACGAGCGAACGGTTTATGTACGAGGTTTCCGACGTCCTAACGGACGCGAAGACGCGATGGAGTCCGCAGCTCCAAGACGCTTCCGTACGATCCGACTCTTCAGACTCCACGCGTTACGTTTGCGTCGAAGAGCGCTACGGCGTGCCGATTCGCGTCGTGGCGGAAATGACCGACGACGGCTTCCGATGCGTGACCGCCTTTCCCGATTATTCTCATGGCGCCCCCGTGATTAAGACTTCCAATACAAAAAGGCCCTCAACTCCTTAGTCGAAGGCCCTTAGAAAAAGGATGGAGAACTCAGCGTTCTATTTGCGTGGCGACGAGACTCTTACCGCAGTATTTTTCGCGAAGCTTCGGCTTCTCGATCTTGCCCGTGGGATTGCGCGGCACGACGTCGAAGATGAATTTCTTTGGACGTTTGTATCGCGGTAGGGTCTCGCAGAATTTCACGAGGGATTCCTCATTCGGTTCGCGACCCGGTTTCAGTTCGACAATCGCGACGGCAATCTCTCCAAGGCGCGGGTCGGGGAGTCCAATAACGGCGACGTCCTTGATATCGTCGTGACGGCGTAGGAAATCTTCTATTTGAACGGGATAAAGATTCTCGCCCCCCGTGATAACGACGTCCTTCTTTCTGTCGACCAAATAAATGAATCCGTCCTCGTCCTTACAGGCCATATCGCCCGTGAAGAGCCATCCGTCCTCTAAAGTCGCTTTCGTCGCTTCCGGATCGTGATAATATTCGCGCATGACTCCAGGGCCCTTGACGGCGAGTTCGCCAACTTCTCCCTGCGCGACTTCTTGGCGGTTTTCATCGACAATCCGCGCTTCCCAACGGTACCCCGGTTTGCCGATTGCGCCGACTTTATGAATATTCTCTACTCCCAAATGCACGCAACCCGGTCCAATCGATTCGCTTAGACCATAATTGGTGTCGTATTCGTGAAGAGGGAAGATCTTTTTCCAACGCTTAATTAAGCTAGGGGGCACGGGTTGCGCGCCGATGTGCATCAGACGCCACTGAGAGAGGACGTAGCCGGAAAGATCAACTTCCTTGGAGTCGATGGCGTCGAGAATGTCTTGCGCCCAGGGAACGAGGAGCCAAACGATCGTGCAGCGTTCTTCCGAAACGGCGTGTAAGATCGTCTTAGGCTTGACCCCGCGCAGTAGAACCGCCTTTCCCCCGACGAGGAAGCTCCCAAACCAGTGCATCTTTGCGCCGGTATGGTAGAGGGGCGGAATGCATAGAAAAACGTCTTGCCGCGTTTGCGAGTGATGGCGCTGTTCGGTAAAACACGCGGAGGTTAGGCTGCGATGCGGATGAAGAATCGCCTTCGGAAAGCCGGTAGTTCCCGAAGAGAAGTAGATCGCGGCCTCGTCTTGACTTGTAAGCTTGACGTCGGGGTTTTCATGCGACGCGTACGACGTGAGATTATGAAGGGATTCCGCGAAAGTCGGACAATTTTCTCCTAAGAAGAAGAGGGATTTAACCACGTTGAGTTGGTCGCAAATAGTCTCAACGCGCCCGATGAATTCCGGACCAAAGACTAGATAACTGGAATCGGAAAGTTCAAGACAATATTTGATTTCGTCGGCGGCGTAACGGAAATTGAGTGGCACTGCGACGCAACCCGCTTTGAGAATTCCGAAGTATATGGGGAGCCATTCGAGACAATTCATAAGGAGAATGGCGACTTTGTCTCCCTTTTGAACGCCTCTACTGAGAAGGAGATTTGCAAAGCGATTAGATAGCTCGTTGAATTTTTTCCATGTTGTGGAACGCCGCAGTCCCAACGGATGAGTAGGGGGTTCGATGAGATCGAAGTCTTTCCAGGTGATGCGCCGAGTTTCGCCTTCTTCGGGGGATATTTCCACCAAACTGACGTCGTCGCCGTAGAGAAGGGCGTTTCTTTCAAGAATTTCGGTAATGGGCGTTGTTTCGTCAATGGTCGGCAGCTCTAAAGGCGTCGTCATAATATCTCCTAACTTAAAAACGCCGACGTGAAGGCGACGGCGTCGCTCGTTTATCACGCGTCGGCGGTATTCGCAGAACTTGGCGAATATCTCAACCGACGTACAAACCAGGATTATACTTTTTTTCTGTGTCATAGGCAAGTCGACGCGCAGAGAAAGAACGCGCCCTCACGCTTGACGAATTCTACGTAAGGGAGATAATGTCCGGGAGATTTTTGAGAGCCTCGCCTGTAAGGCATAGAGGAGGATTGTCTTATGTCGCTGCATCATTCGACTCATACAACAGAGAAAACGAACGTCACGCGCCTCTTGGAGACCGCCGGTATCCCTTTTCGCACTTTTGAATACGAAGTTGACGAGAACGATCTCTCAGGCATGCACATTGCGGAAGAAGCCCAGGTCGAGCCGTCGTGCATGTTCAAGACGCTTGTCATGAAAGGGGAGAAAAAGGGGTATTTTGTCTGTTGTCTTCCAGTCTGCGACGAGCTCGATCTTAAAAAAGTCGCCAAGGCTTTTGGAGATAAGAAATGCGACCTTATCCCCATGAAGTCGTTGCGCGATCTTACCGGCTACATAAGAGGCGGGTGTTCGCCGATCGGAATGAAAAAGAAGTTTCCGACGTTAGTCGACGAAACGGCGATCTTATTTGACGAGATCTATATCAACGCCGGTATGCGCGGCATGATGGTGATCGTCAATCCAAATCAACTTGTCGAGTATATTGACGCGACTCTGGTCGATTTGGTGAAATGACGACGTCGACCCTCTTACTGCCGCTCTAATAGAGTTTTGCAAAGGGCGTTTTATGCAGACTTCAATGCGTTTTACAACCGCTCTCACGATTCTTGCATGCATTTTCCACTACAAGGACGAACGAGTGACGAGCGAGTTTGTCGCTCGTAAAATCAAGGTCAATCCGGTTACCGTTCGTAGTATTATCGGTCAGTTGCGCAACGCCGGAATCGTCAAAGTTCGTCGAGGCGTGGGGGGCGCCGAGTTTGCTCGTTCTCCCGAGCAGATTTCTTTTATGGACGTTTATAGAGCGATAGACGAGGTCTTGTACGAGGAAGGACAACTTGTTTTTCGTTTTCCTGAGCCTCGGGAACCGGATTGCGCGTTGTCGCGTTCTTTTCAACTTTCTCTGCGAGGCCGTCTTATTCAAGTTCAGCGTATTATGGTCGAGTGTTTCAGCAATATGACGCTAGCCGACCTTATGCGCGATTTTGAGCGCTGCTTAAAGAGCGACGGATTCGACCCCTTTACGCGCTCGTCAGATAAGACTTAGCCGAACGCGTTCTTTTTTTGTTCCCATCTTGTAAGACGACGCTCGACGGTATAATGAGCGTGAACGTTTCTTTAATTATGCGCCCGAACGCTAGGAATTCGAGGTTTATCATGCTCTTTGTGCAATATCCTAAATGTACGACCTGTCAAAAAGCTAAAGCGTGGCTCGACGCTCAGAACGTCCCCTACGCGTCGCGAAATATCAAAGAAGAACAACCGACGCTCGACGAGTTGACTCGATGGTTCAACGCAAGCGGGCTTCCGATCAAAAAATTTGTCAATACGAGCGGACTTCTGTATCGTTCGTTGGGGCTTAAAGACAAATTGCCGACGATGAGCGACGCCCAGATTCTCGAACTTTTGGCGATCGACGGGATGCTGGTCAAACGTCCGATCCTTGTCGGAGAGGGGTTCGTCCTCGTCGGGTTCAAAGAGGAGGCGTGGCGCGCCGCTCTTGAAGGAAGCGCTCAAAAATGAATTTTGAGTTTTTCAAACTGGAGATTTTCATCCCCGAGGAAAATTTTGACGACTTGCGCGACGCCTTGATTCAAGTCGACGCCGGACACATCGGCAAATACGACGCGTGCCTCTCCTATTCGCGCGTGACGGGGACTTGGCGCCCTCTCGAAGGCGCCTCGCCGTATATCGGAACGATCGACACAATCTGCGAAGCTCCCGAACTCAAAGTCGAGGTTCTTTGCCGCGCCGAGAAACTCGACGAAACCCTTGCCGCCATTAAACGCGTTCATCCTTACGAGGAGCCCGTGATTAACGTCGTTCCCTTGTTCCGAACGGGGTTGAATTGACCGTTTTATTTTCTCTTACGTTTATTTTGGAAAGGATAAATATGCTGACAGTGGGAACAATCGCGCCCGATTTCTCATTACTCGATCAGAACGGAGTAGCTCATACGCTCTCCGAATATCGAGGCAAGACGCTCGTACTCTACTTCTATCCTAAGGACTCGACGTCCGGTTGCACGAAACAGGCGTGTGAATTTTCGCGTTTGGCGCAGGAATATGCGCAGAAAGGCGCCGTTATCGTGGGGGTGAGCAAAGATACCGTCGCGTCGCATAAGAAGTTCGAGACGAAGAACGAACTCAACTTTACGTTGCTTTCCGATCCCGAGTTGACGACGCTGCAGGCGTACGACGTCTGGAAAGAAAAGAAATGCGCGGGCAAGGTCTCGATGGGAACGTTGAGAACGACGTATGTGATCGATCCAGAAGGCGTGGTCGCGCGCGCGTACGATAAAGTGAAGGCGGCGGAAAATCCCGCCCAAGTTCTTGCCGATTTGTAGGGAGAAATCTAGAGATGGAAAAAAGTATGGAGGGATTGCGCAAGCTGAGGAAAATCCTTGTCGCGCTTCGAGATAAGGAGACCGGATGTCCTTGGTTTCAAAGTCTGAAGCTTGACGCGCTTAAACTTCCGTGCGTAGAAGAGACGGCGGAGGTCGTTTGCGCGATCAATGAGACGAAGACGTCGGGGGATTCGACGAACTTGCGCGAAGAACTCGGCGATCTTCTGACGACGACTCTCTTGATGATCGAGTTGTGCGAGGAGGAGAATCTCTTTACCCTCGACGACGTCGTTGCAAGCGCCAATGAGAAAATGATACGACGTCATCCCCATGTTTTCGCGGGGGAGAAGTACGACTCTTACGAAGCGCTCGTCGAGAGATATAAGGAAATTAAGAGACGTGAAAAAGAGGGACGGGAGCCAAGCCTCGTCCCTCTTTTCGACGCGTTTGAGGAAGTGAAAAAACTCCTCGACCTCGCAAAAGAACGCAAGTTGCGCGATCTTCCGTAGTTCGCGTTAAGCGGAAAAGTTCGGGGGCGACGCGACGGCGAGCGTCTTTTTTCGCAAAATGAGGAAGACGCAGACGCACACGGCGACGGAGAGGCAAGAGGAGATTGGCGCGGCCATTCCCACGTCAAAGAGTGTAGAATCGCTCTCTCGACTGATGAGATACGACAAGGGAATACGCGCGGCGAACGCGGTGATAGTACTATGAAGAAAAACGATCAACGTTTTTCCGCACCCGCAGAAGTATCCGTTCAGATTGAATATTAGCGCGACAAGAACGCAGTCGATCATGAACGAACGCAAGTACAGCCCGCTTTGACGCGCAACTTCGTCGACGTGTGTGAAAAGTCCCGCGACGTTCGTCGCCCAAACCTGACACGCGAGCCAGAAGACGACTCCAAAGGTCGCGGCGATAAGAACGCCCCATAAGCTTGCGCTTGCCGCGCGTTTGGGGCGTTTTGCGCCTAGATTCTGCGCGGTAGCGGTCGTAACGGCGTTGGAGAAGGCGACGGCGGGAAGGAAGAAGAAGCCAATGCATCGTTCCGCGACGCCGAATCCCGCCGCTTCCATAACGCCCATCGAGTTGACGATCGCCTGAATGACGAGGAATGAAACGCTCGTGAAGACGTCTTGCAGAGCGAGAGGCGTTCCGACTCCGAGAATTCGCTTGATCGCTTCAAGGTTCGGAAGAAAATGCTGACGATGGAATTCGATCGGGAAGCGTTTTATACGAATATAAACGATGGATGCAACGAAACTTAACGCGATAGACGCGACTGTCGCGATCGCCGCGCCAAGAGGTCCCATCCCATAATGAGCGATGAGGATCAGGTCGCCGATAATGTTGCAGACGCATGAAACGACGACGAAGATCGTGGGCGTGACGGCGTCGCCGAACCCGCGGTATATCGCTCCGATCACGTTATAGCCAATCACGAGCGGGATTCCGCACGCGACGGTAAAGACGTATTGGCGCGTGTAGTCGACCGCTTCCGTCGGCGTCTTCATCGCTTCGACGAAGGAATCGGTAGAGAGCGCTAGAATTGGCGTGAGAATAACGGCGATTAAGAAAAAGAGAACGGCGGTTGAGCCGATAGCGAGCGCGGCGCCTTCTGAATTCTTTGAGCCAACGTGTTGGGCGATGAGCGCCGTGCTTCCCGTCGCAAGACCCAAAGTGAGACCGGTGACGACAAACAAAAAATGCGCTCCGATCGAGACGGCGGCGATCGCCGCTTCATTGCAATATCTTCCAATAATGAAAAGGTCGACGGCTCCGTAAAACGCCTGTAGAAGGTAGGCGCACATGAAGGGGATAGCAAAACGCCACAAAGCGCGTGGAATCGAGCCTTCAATCATGTAACGATCGACTTGTATTGAAGAGTTTTTATCTTCCATTTTAAGAATATTTTTTAAAAGAGACGCCGAGTATCTCCGGCGCGTGGAGAACTGCTCGCACAGTTGCCGGTTATTTTAAAGTGGACGCGCTTTTTGTGAAGTTAGAGAGGGCAAAATCTTTACGCGTTTTTGCTCTTTTTTTTTTATGAAAAAGTTATTACAGTGCGACGAAGGTATTTTAACGCGCTTGCTTCCGTTCGCGCTC
This sequence comes from Thermoguttaceae bacterium, assembly GCA_051885615.1. Classification (GTDB taxonomy): domain Bacteria; phylum Planctomycetota; class Planctomycetia; order Pirellulales; family Thermoguttaceae; genus RUG369. The sequence continues at coordinate 57 of JBJEXI010000079.1, read as the reverse complement.
TCGAATGAAGCGGCGTTTTCATCCAAGGAAAACGGACAGACAATGATTTGAACGTCA
>JBJEXI010000078.1:0-7728 GCA_051885615.1 Thermoguttaceae bacterium | reverse complement strand
AAAAACACAGTAACGCGTTAAAACTTAGGCCTACCCCACCGGAAGCGCTTTCCATATAAACCTCGACAAGGGGGATTCTTAACGTCGAGATTGGGTGAAGCCGATTTTGTTGATCTCGCAAAAGAACCGGAATACAAAGATCCTAGTTCTAAGAAACAGCGATTCTCCTGGTTTATCCCTGATATTCGTTCCACAAGAGCGCTAATTGTTCTTTGAGTTCTCGAATAACCTTTTCGTCCATCGCTTTTTGATGAGGACTAACTGTAGCGAGGTTATATTTGCTTAGGGTCAACTGGGCCCGTATACGAACCTGCCCCTCGATCGAACCTTGAGCTTTCAAAACTGTCTCGCTCTCTGTGTCGGAGACAATGTTAGAAGTAACGACAAGAGTTTGTCCAGGCTGAAGAAATTGACCGAACTTAACATTTCGCGTCTCCTTCAGCACAACCATACTGTGAGCAAAATTCTCTGTGGCGCGTACTAACCAAGAAGAAGCCTGAGTCATCGCTTCAATCATCAACACTCCAGGCATAACAGGAAACTTGGGAAAATGATCCCTCAGATACTCCTCTGACATTGCAAGTGACTTTGTTGCTACAACAGACTTACCCGGCGTAAGCTCGTCGATTTTGTCGATCAGTGAAAAAAACATTGCGAGGGGTTCCCATAAACCTTTCTTGTGATAAACGCTCTTTCACTTGTCGGCAAGATAACTTCAAAAAATCAACAAAGGATGAATTTTTTTAACGGTTATACGCAATATTGCCTCAATTGGCCCGTTCTAACGTCCACTGGGACGACTTCATGTATGAACCAGCAACAGACCGCAACCAAGCGCAAAGCGACGCAACACATTTTATAACGGTTTTGTCTGATTTCAAGGCGCCTGTAGGCTGTCTTTGCGCCATTGATTTGCATCTTTTTCTAATTTTTCAGGTTTTATCTTCTTTTACGTTTCAACTCCGATTACCTTGTATTGGCGCGTAGTCCCATTTGTAAAAATTAAGATCGAATGTAAAATGCAGGCCGGGAGGTCGTTTTGCGACCGGCGCAAGGTTTGCGTGTTTTATGCTAATGACGTTGGGGAAACACGAAGTTCTTGAGATAGCTTTTCAAGGAGAATATATAATGATATGCGTTACCATCGGCTGTGGAAGCCATAAGAGAATGCTTGAAGAGTGGAAGAATTTGGCGGAGGATAACGTTAAGTTTGTCGAGCTGAGGTTGGACTACTTACGTAAGGAACCCCAGCTTTTTAGATTGTTGCCGAATCGTCCAACAGCTGTTTTAGCAACCGTACGTAGACCATCTGACGGCGGTAACTGGAGAGGCTCCGAGGAGGATAGACTCAAGCTTTTAAGATCCTTGATTGCCGAGGGCGTCGAATATATTGACCTTGAGGTTGACGTTGCTCCCAAGATTCCGAGATTTGGAAAAACGAAGCGCATTATTAGTTATCATAATATGGAAGAGACTCCTAGCGATCTGGACGCTATTTACAATGAAGCGTTGTCTTCTTGCGATCCTGACGTTATAAAAATTGCAGTCACTCCTAAGTCAATTGAAGACGTTTTTCGTCTTGTCGAGTTCACGAAGCGCGTAAATTCTGATAGATCCAAACCTCGAACCTTGACTTTAGCGATGACTGAAATGGGATTCTTTACTAGGGTTTTAGGGAAAAAATGGGGCGTCCCTTATACATACGCATCCTTCTCAGATTCGCGAACGTTGGCCCCTGGACTGCCATACTACAAGACTCTGAGAGACGTCTATCGTTATGACGAGCTTGATTCGAAGACTACGGTTTATGGAGTCGTAGCAGATCCTATTGGACACAGCCTCAGCCCTTTGATTCACAATAAGTCTTTTGCTAAGGAAGGAATTAATAGCGTCTATATTCCCTTTAAAGTTTCCAAAGAGGAACTTGGAGTCTTTGTCGATAAGGCGCGAGAGGAATTGGATTTGAAGGGATTGAGCGTCACGATTCCCCATAAAATGGAAATCATGAAAAAACTGACAAGAATCGATCCCTCCTGCGAGCTTATCGGCGCCTGCAACACCGTCGTCTTTGACGAAAATGGCGCTTACGGTTATAACACCGATTATATTTCGGCAGTCTTGAGTATTGAGACGTCCATGGCTGGGCGTCCTGTCGGCGCCAACGAAGAGAGTCCCTTGGCTGGACTCAGCGCTATGGTTTTGGGTGCGGGTGGCGCCGGAAAAGCGCTCGCTTACGGTTTGCGTGAACGTGGCGCGCGCGTCGTCATTGCGGATCGTAAGGTCGATGAAGGAGAACGTATCGCGACAAGTTTAGGATGCGAGTTTTGTCCGTGGGATGAAAGAAACGGTTATGTCGTTCAGGTTTTGGCCAATTGCACGCCAATCGGAATGTTCCCTAACGTCGATGAGTCGCCGATGGAAGCAAAGTATTTGCGCGGGGGAATGGTTGTTTTTGACGCCGTTTATAACCCCGAGATGACGTATCTTCTGCGTATGGCAAAGGAAAAAGGCGCGCGTATCGTTTCCGGATTGGAGATGTTTGTGGGACAGGCAAGCCTCCAGTACAAGCTTTTTACAGGAAAGCGTGCTTCTGCGTCTTTTATGAGGAGCATTGTGCGAGATTCGATGAGTTCGATTCGCGGCTAATTTGAAATAAGCGCAGTTTTTTTGTAAGCGTTCGAATGATTGATAATTAATATTCGGGCGCTTTTTACGATCTAGAGGGAAGGCTTCTGGCGAGAATATGACGACGTTCCTTGAGGATAGCTCCGTCGTGTTAGTTTCGATTGGAACTAACATAGGCGACTTGAAGGGAAATTTAGAGCGCGCATTGCAATTTCTAACTAGCTTGACTTCCATTCAAATTCTCAAAAAAAGTTCCTATTATCAAACCTTTCCCGTCGGAGGTCCCAAAGATCAGCCGTCTTTCCTTAACATGGCTATTCTTTTGAAGACGACTTTGTCCCCGAATGAGTTACTTCAAGAATTACATGCGATCGAGAAAATGATGAAACGAAAACGTGAGGTATTTTGGGGGCCGCGAGTGATCGATTTAGATATTATCCTCTATGGCAACACTGTATTGGAGTCAGAGGAACTCACGATTCCCCACCCAAGATTTCAATGGCGGGATTTCGTCCTTTCTCCAGCGTGTGAAATAGGCCCCCACATTCTAGTTCCTGTTTTCAACCTGACCGTCGAGGAATTGAAAACGATTCTCAACTGGACCTTCTCTACGTTTCCCCTGTTTTCACTGTTTTTAGAGCGCACGCTTTACACGGCAAATATCAGCGACTCCGAGAGTTGACTACCTCGCCTGCGGATGTGAGATTTGCACAATAAATTTTTCCAGGATAAGTCTTGGATCGGAGCGACTTGCTCCTTTTAGATCCAAATCTGTTTCTAAAAGTCGCTGGATAAGCCGCCTGCCTCTATTAACGCCGAGTCTTTTGAGTTGCCCTTGGGTTTTGGCCTGGAAGAAGGATCTAACGCCCACCTGGTCTAAAATCGAGTTAATGCTTGGTTTGGGGGCGTTTGGCGTTTCTTCTAAATTTAAAAGAATTTGATTGACAGCGCTGAGCTTTCTTAATGTAGAGCCAAGTTGAGCGAGAATTCCAATCGGCGATTCTCCCGAGAGGAGAAGTTTCTCAAGTTGTTGCAACGCCTCGCTTGTTTTTCCTTCCAGCGCGACGTCGATCATATCCCAAACCTTCTCTTGTTTCCAGGATCCGACATTTTCTTTTATCAGGTTGACGTCTATCTTGTTGTTGGAGGTTAAAAGCGCGAGACGATGCACTTCTTGATCCAACATTCCCAGGTCGTTTCCAACTAAATCGACAATGACTTCGGACGATTCCCTTGAAAGGTGAATCTTGCTATGTTCACGTTCCCATTCGACAAGCCATGACGGAATAGATCGCGGCGGCAATCCTTTGCATTCGATGATAAGACCTAGTTCGCCAACCCTTTTATATAACTTTAAATTGCTAGGGAATGAAAGCGGCTGTAATAGAAGTATTCCCGCCTTGTTCGGGTTTTGCATGTATTCGTCAAGCTTTTCTCTGTATTGAGAGATGAAGGGGTCTGCCTGATCAACCACGACTAAGCGTTTTCCAGAACCAAAGAGAGCAATCATCGCCGTTTCGCGAAGGACGTCAGTGAAAGAGACTTCGTTTCCTTCAAAACGAGACAAACAGAACTCGGCGTCCTGATCGCTTAATACAACGGATCGCAACGTATTAAACGCTTCTTGTCGAAAAAAATTTTCATCGCCAGTGATAACGCACACGGGCGGAATTGCAACTTTAGAAGGATTTTTTAAGAAGTCTAGAGCTGAAACTACTGCCACGACGCCCTCTGCTGTCACAAGAAAAGAAGTATGAAATTCAGAAAAGGGAAAGGAGTAAAACCGGAAAGGGGAAACGTCGGCTTACTCCTTCCCATGCATGAGGAACTACTTATTGGCTCTGCCCAAGAATTGACCGGTTCTCGTGTCGATTTTAATCATTTCGCCTTCTTCGAGATATTCGGGAACCATGACGACAAGGCCTGTTTCGACCGTCGCGGGCTTTTCGCGAGAAGTCGCGGAATTGCCTCTGGCCGCAGGATCACATTTGGTAACCAATAGTTCAACGGCAACAGGAAGGTTGATCGCGACGCAACGATCTTCGTAGATCAGCGCGAAAAGCCCCTCAAGGCCGTCTTTGATGTAATTCATTTCTTCTTCGACGTCTTCTTTGGCAATATTGTACATTTCGTACGTTTCAGCGTCCATGAAATAGACGTCAGAAGAGTCGGCGTAGCTGTAGGTTACGGCGCGACGACGGAAATCCGCCTCGTCAAGCGTGTCCATTCCTTTGAGCTTAAGATCGATTTTGTCCTTGGTGATGAGATTACGACAACGGAATTTATAGAGAGTTGCCGCTCCACGAGCAGAAGGAGTTTGAACTTGGAGATTTTCAACAATAATAGGTGAACCGTTATAGACGAGGACGTCTCCTCGTTTCATATCCTTGGCGATCATATGATTTTCCTTGTTATCTCAACACGCCTAAATTTATACAACTGCAATGGATCGACGGAGCGAAATACGCCTTCCGGCAATTCCCGCACACTTTTCGACTAAAAACCTAAAAAATTATATCTACCACAGAATTTTTGAAAAGTACAACCTGCAACATATTGTGCGTACCTGACCTTGGAGATTCTGCTTGATGACGCACACGTTATCTTAGATAGGTTTAGCTAATTTTTTGTTGGCAGGATAAGTCTGATAAACTTCCCGACGGTATATGAACATATTTTTCTTGAAGGAGCGACGTCCAGGACTTAAATAAAGCTCGTGTTCTCTCTGCAAAGTCCGCAATATTCTCCCTAGAATCAGAGAAACGAATTTTTTCAGCAAGCTGGAAAAAGTCGCAGAGGTCTTTAATCAATAGCGCATTTTTAGGCGAATTGTTTATTTCCGATTGGAATTCCTTACTGAGAAAGTCCAGAATTTCCGCGTCTGTTAAGCTTTCAAGAGAATGAGGTAATTTTTGGGCGACTAGGAAAAGAAACGCTTTACGAATCAGTAAAAGAGACTCGGTAGGAGAATTTTCAAATTTCGCAATTCCTGCCTCTAGGATCGGCTGCACATGTCGTAATATCTGAGCGGCGCTCAAGTTTATCTTCTTTCTATGTTTGACTGATAAGATTATTCCTCCTATCAGGGATAGAATTAATAAAAGTAACGAGAGGACGACAATATAGATTCTCTTTAAACGAGGAGAAGAGGGGGGGGCTTGATCTAGCGTAGAGCTGGACTTCTTGGAATCGATCGTCTGGTCCGAGGAAACTATTGGGGCGTCAGAGGCTGGCCCGACCTCTATTTCAAGGTCTCCTAATTGAGATTCAAGTTCCTCGAAGGTTCCAGATTCAACATTGAAATAGGAGGAACGAATCGTTGCGATTTCTCCATGAAAAGGCTGGATAGGTCTGAGCGTATAATCAAAAGCAACGCCTGACTCTAGCGAACGTTCTTCTGGTTTATACACCTTAAAATACTTGGCGATTTGTGGATCGGCGGAGAGATCAAGAGGCGCCGCAGAATCGAAAACTCCGTATCCCGTATAGGAAATTGTTAGCTTTACAGCTTCGCCAACTGTTACCTTTGCCGACGACAACGACGTCTTTTGTTCAATTTTCCCATAGACGCCTACATAATTATTGGGCGCGTTTTCTTCCGGAATAGGAGTAACTTCCAGCGTTAGCGGAGATGTTGAAAGGTAAATTGGCGTTGCAACGGGTTGGTCTGGCGATGTGAAATCAATAAAGTTGCCTTTTAAAGTCGCTTCCGGAAAGACGTATGACCCGGCGTTGAGGGGGGTGAATTTTTTTCTGAAGCTGTATTCCCAATACGGAGTAGAGGCTCCTGTCGAATCGATTCGATTGACAATCTTTGCCTTGGGATGGAAGTATGTTTCTCTTCTAGAGTCCGAGAAAAAAGAAAATGGAAAGTCAAAAGGATTCGAGCTTAAACGATAATTGTTGATCGCAAACCCAGATTTCTCGGAAAAATACCCGTTAAGCCAATCCTCAAGAGACTCGTGCCCATAAATATTTTTACCGATCGCCTTTGATTCAAGCCAAGGAATCGTTAATCGCGGCTCTTCGAGGTTTTCAACGATGACGTCTAGCGGATCGCGTTCAGCAAACTTGCCGGGAAATTGTTTGATGAAAACGTTTAGGACGATTTCCACAGGCACAAGCGGATATAGTTTCGCCGGATGATTTGACGCGAGTTCTAAATACACGAGATCTGTCTGGCTCTTTTCCTTTACTTTCAGCGCGACGGGGTCTGCAATGAGTTTCTGTCCGTTCGTTTCGATCTCCGGGGGCGCAATATTGAGTACGCCGCTCCGTTTGGGTTTTAGGGTGTAATTGTAATCAATGACGCGCGTTTCGATTCTATTAACCTGAGAGCCGTAATTCGAGATTTTGACGTCGGAACGTTTCGTTGGCGGAAGCTCGACGACGTCAAAGTCCTCCTTTAAAGAGGAAAGATCCGGGGATTGGTCGATATCAAGGTTGGTTATAGAAAGGACAAGCTGGGCAGATTCCCCCTCAAAAATCTCAGAAGGAAAAATTTTAGCTTCATATTTTACGGGGTCTGATTCGCCAAAAACGGACGGTACTATTATTCCTAAAATAAGTATAAGAATACAAACAGGGATATGTTTTAAAAGTGAAAACACTGAAAATCTCTCTTCTATATGATATTTCACGCTATTTAAATCATTGACGTAGTAGCGTTGGAAGGTCTGCGTTACCAATCTTTTTCCAACTTTTTTTGTTGTTTCAACATTTCACGTATCAATTTTCGCTCTGTTTTAGCGTCAAGTTGACGACGCCTGACTTTTTTAATTAGCGATTCCGCAAACTCTTCCTCATCTGTTTTGGCCGACTTGTTTTCCTTGAATGTTGAAGAAATTCTATTGTCATTGACTGAAGAGGAGTTCTTCTGCTGTTCCTGCTGCTGATTCTGCTGCTGATTCTGTTGTTGATTCTGTTGTTGATTCTGTTGTTGATTCTGTTGTTGATTCTGTTGTTGATCCTGTTGTTGATCCTGTTGTTGATCCTGTTGTTGATTCTGTTGTTGATTCTGTTGTTGATTCTGTTGTCGATTCTGTTGTTGATTCTGTTGTTGATTCTGTTGTTGATTCTGTTGTTGATTCTGTTGTTGATTCT
>JBJEXI010000077.1:0-7980 GCA_051885615.1 Thermoguttaceae bacterium | reverse complement strand
CAATATGCGCGACCCGGTCATGTATCGAATCGTCCGCGCGACGCATCACCGCCAGGGGAATAAGTGGAATATCTATCCGATGTACGACTGGGCTCACGGGCTCGAAGACTCGATTGAGGGGATCACGCACTCGATCTGCACGCTTGAATTCGAACAGCACCGTCCCCTCTATGATTGGTTCTTGGACGAACTCGGGGCGTATCATCCGCAACAGATCGAATTTGCGCGTCTTAATCTTACCTACACGGTGATGAGCAAACGCAAACTCCTTGAACTCGTCAAAAAGGGTTACGTCGACGGTTGGGACGATCCGCGCATGCCGACGATCTGCGGTCTTCGCCGTCGCGGGTACACGCCCGAGTCGCTGCGTCTCTTCTGTCAGACGATCGGGGTCGCGAAGTTTAACAGCGTTATTGACACGGTTGTTCTGGAAAATAGCGCGCGCGAGGATCTCAATAAGAGAGCGCTCCGCCGCATGGGCGTTCTCAATCCGATTAAGCTCGTGATCGACAACTATCCCGAAGATCAGACGGAAATGCTCGTGGCGATCAACAATCCCGAAAATGAGGCGGACGGTACGCGCGAAGTTCCTTTCTCAAAGACTCTCTATATTGAACGCGACGACTTCATGGAAGACGCGCCGAAGAAGTACTACCGCCTCACGCCCGGTCGCGAAGTCCGCTTGCGATACGCGTATTTTGTGACGTGTAAGAACTGCGTGAAGGACGCCGACGGGAATGTCGTCGAAGTCCACTGCGAGTATGATCCTGAATCTCGCGGCGGTCAAAGCCCCGACGGTCGTCGCGTGCAGGGAACGATTCACTGGGTCAACGCCGCGACGGCGCTCGACGCGGAAGTCCGACTATACGATCGTCTCTTCAGCGTCGAAAATCCCGATGATCCGAACAATACGGGCGATTACAAGGATTATCTTAATCCCGAATCCCTGAAGGTGATCGAAGGCGCGAAGCTCGAACCGTCCCTCGCGGACGCGCGTCTTGAGGATCGCTTCCAGTTTGAACGAATCGGCTACTTCACGCTCGATAAGAATTCGACGCCTGAGAAGCCCGTCTTCAACCGCACGGTCTCCCTCCGCGACTCGTGGAGCAAGATCGCCAAGAAATAATCGCGAAGCTTTTTCGCCCTGAAATAAGAAATCCGAACGCCGCAAAGCGCGACGCTCGGGTTTTTCTTTATCTTCTGCGATTATTCGATCGTTACGAAAACGCCTTCTCCCGACGAAAGATGGAATGTTCGGAAACCGTCCTCGTCGCAGGGAAGAACGCGAGGAATGCCGCGTTCCCACACGACGACCTTTTTCGCTGTAAGTTTGACGCGCGCCGTCGCTCCCGACTCGCCCTCGAATTCTTCCATGTTGACGATTGTGAACGCGCATTTGCTCGCGTCGTCTTTTCTTTCAAAGCATCCAAAGAGGAGAGGGGAGTCGGAGTCGATCTCTTCGATCGCTTTAAAGTCTTCGTATTGATTGGCGAATTTCAGGTACGGGGGGATCTTTCCCTTCGCGTAAGAGAAGGCGCCGAGGTTGCGATAGCTAATGAATTCGTCCGAGAGGGCGCGCAGTTCGCGCATGACGTTTCGCGCGGCGTACCACGCGGGCGTCTGCTCGCCCCGTTCGTCGACGAGCGCCGGGAAGTTCGCGGAGCCGCAGTAATCCCAGCAGAGGAAGGTTTTGCACCCAAAGGAAAGAAGCGTATAGCATTGCCAACGAAATTCTTCTTCGGTGGGGGTGCGCTTAGATGGGATCCACGCAAAAGTCTGAATGAAGCACCAGAAGTCGCGCTGGCGCTTTCTCGCGACCGAAGCGATGACGTCGATTGACTCCGCGTACTCCGGATAGGTGAACTTTGCGCTGTTCTTCCAGTTGAGGGGATAAATGTCCGTACAGATATAGTCGACGTCGAACTGTTGACAAAACGCGTCGCAGTACTTTTCAAAAAGCTCTGGATCCGGATCGTAATACTCGATCGCGGCGGCTCCCGCGCCGTACTTCAACTGCGCCGCGTTCGCATACATCGGAAGGAGATTTACATAAGGGAGTTTCCCCGTCGCTTTGCGGTATGCGTTGCATTTTTCGCTCAGCGCGGGAAACGCGTCGGAGCCCGGTTCGTCGACGACGTAGCATCCTGCGAAGCTCGGATGATCGCAAGATTCGCGCATACCGTCGATTGGATCGAGGTACGACGAATCGTTCAAAACGACCTCGACGCCGTATTTATCCGCGAGGGAAAGGATTTTCCCCGTCGGAGCGTTGACGAAGGCGAGTAAAAAGTCGAAACCCGTTTCCGCGTATGTTTTCATATATTTGTCGTCAAAATGGGCGGAGTTAAAATTTCCCCAGGCGCCGAGGCGGATTCGATCGCGCGTGAAGTAGTCTTTGTCGTACGCCGTGTCAACCGCCATGCCAAGAGTTTCTTTCACGGTGCGTTTGAGACGCTTCGCGAGCTCTTCGCGTGTCGCGCCCTCTTGACGCGCGGTTTCCGCTATGAGGAGCAGTTTTTGACTCTCGTCGTCTAATTTTGCGGGGTTCCCTGTTGCGAGCGCGTCTCTTAGCGCGTCGACGTCCGCGGCGCCGACTTTTCCGCTAGGATTAAACGCGCCGTCGGAGTCGTTTTTCATCAGTCCGCGCGCTAAAACGAAACGCGCCGCGTCGGGATCGGCGAGCGAGTCGACGTCGGTCGCCGTCGACTTGACGGCGCATAACTCCGCTTTTCCCCCTCCAATCGCGCGGTAAGAAACGTACCCCATCGACGTCGCGTCGGAAAAGGGCGCGATTCTCCCCGACTGTCGGACGACGAGTTCGTCTCCAGGCTCCGCGTTTTCCGCCGTAGCGATCGCGGCGTCGCGATCGACGAGGAGATTGTCGAGGTTCATCGACGCGGAGCCGACTCCTGGCGGAATGACGCACTCGACGGTTTCGTTCTTGAAAACGCCCGAGAGGTTGTAGTTGGGAACGTCGTTCGCCGCCGCTAAGAACGCGTTCGCTTCTTCCTTTGTCGGGAAGAAACCGTATCGTGAAAGGGATATGACCGTGCCGCGATCGCTCGGATTCGGTAAATCGAGACGCATCGACGTAATTGTTCCGTTCCAAACCTTCTTCGGTTCTTCGCGCATATCGACGACGAGGTTTTGCCACGTTCCATCACCGACGATCGGGAACGAAGAGAAACTCTTGTCGGAGAGTTCCGGCAGCTTTTCGTTCGTGAAGAAGATTCCGCCGATTTCGCGTTTCGTTTGCGCCTTATAGCGGACGGCGAAGAAGGGGCGCGCCTGCGCTTCAAAAGTCTCAGCGTTCGTCATCATAGGACTGACTGTGACGTCATGGCCTGTCGCTTCCACTTCAAACAAGCCGAAGAGCGCGCGCGGCTTTCCGCCGCCAACGTTCTGGCGTTCGGCGTCCCCTCCATTGTTAAGGATCCAGATTGGTTTTTGGGAAACGACGTCCTTCGCCGCGTCTAGGAATTTTCGCGCGTCCTTTTCCGTTGCGAAAAATCCTACGCGCGAAAGTTCGATTTCCGTTCCTGGAACGCTCGGGTTCGCAAGATCTAAGCGCGCGGACGTGATCTTCCCCGTCCAGTTTCCATGTTCGAACTTCCGCATGTCGACGACGAGATTTTGCCATTCTCCGTTCGCGTCGATCGCAAACTCGGAGTAGGTTTTATCCGACAGGGTTTGCGCTTCCTTGTCGTTCGTGAAGAAGAGGCCTCCTTTGACGCCGACTTTTTCAGCACGATATCGGATTGCAAGGAAAGGATAGGAGTCAGCGGAAAATCCGCCGTCGTCGATCGACGGCGCGATCGAGAAATCCTCACCATGAACCTTGAATTTGACGAGTCCTGAATCCTTGACGAATTCCCCTTGCACGACGGCGATTCGATCGACGCCGTTCCCGTTGTTAAAAATCCATCGCGGTTCGCTCGCGACGCCGCGCGCGCCCATAGACGCGGCGCATAGGATGGATGCGGCGAAAAACGTTCGCGCGATATGTTGACGAAACTTCATGACGAAGAGTCCTTTGCTGTTAAACCCGACGGTGAATTAAGACTTTAGAAACGGTTCAATTATATTTTCCAGAGCAAACGATCGCAAGCGCTTCGCCGTCGCTTGCAAGTTGCGCTCTTATTGATAGAATTCACGGAAAACGTCGAACGCCCCAAAACTCATTACCGACGGGCGTTCTTTTCGCCTTGGGATTATTTACGGAGCGACTTATTATGACGGAAAAGACAATTCGCGTTGGTATTATTATGGGAAGCGACAGCGACTGGCCGAAAATTCACGGCGTTGCGGACGCGCTCGACGAGTTTAACGTCGGTTACGAAATTCATGTGATGAGCGCGCATCGTACGCCGGACAAGGTTTTGGAATATGCGTCGAGCGCACGTTCTCGCGGTCTTGGCGTGATTATTGCGGCGGCGGGAGGCGCGGCGCACCTCGCGGGCGTCGTCGCGTCGCATACGACGCTTCCGGTCGTCGGCATTCCGGTGAAGACAGACGTCATGGGCGGTCTCGATTCGCTCCTTTCCACCGTCCAGATGCCAGGCGACGTTCCCGTCGCGACGGTTGGCGTCGGCTCCGGCGGCGCGCGCAACGCGGGGATTCTCGCCGTTCAAATCCTTGCGACCGCCGACCCCGCGCTTGCGGACGCGCTCGACGAATTCAAAAAGAAGCTTGTCGCGAAGATCGAAAAGAAAGATTCCGCTTTCCTTGAAAGCTTAAAGAACGCCGACTGATTATTTTGATTTCTGGACTTGCGGATAAAAACGATTGTAAGGATTTTACTAAATATTTGCGCGTTTTCTGACGATACAGCAAAGTAGACCTGTTATGATCTCTCCATGGATAGGGGTCAGGGTCTACTTTTCCTCCTTATTGGAAATCAGGATTCGCCATGACGACGTCTACCCCAGCCGCTCCAACCGCGAGCGCCTCTGTTGAGAACTACGAATCATCGTCCCGGATAAGCGAGCATAACGCGGAGCTTCAGCGCGCGACCGAAGCGCGGCGTCTACCGGAAACGTGCGAGCTCGACGACAGCGTGGAACGCCGGGAGAGCGTTTTGAACGCACGTTTGGCGGCGTTCGAGGCCGCAGCGCGTCAGTTTGCGAGCGCGGAGTTCATCCAGCGCGACCGTCTGCGTCGCGAAGACGAGGCGCGGCGAAGCAAGCTCAACGCCGCGCTAGAGGAACGCGAGGCGGCGCTGGCGAAAAAACTCGAAGATATTCAAAAGCGCGAGGCGAATCTTACGGAAATCTTCGCAAGCTTCGAATCGCGCGAATCGGAGTTGACGCGTCGTATAGCCGAACTCCAAGAGCGCGAAGATAAGTTCCAGAAGACGACGGGAGTACAGGGGAAATCTCTGGACGAGAAGTTGGCGTTCCTGCGCGAACAGGAGTCGCGTCTTACCGAGATCGCAAACGACCTCGAAGCGCGAGAAACGGCGGTTGTGCAGAAGTTGCAGGAAGCAGCGGAGCGCGAACGACGTCTCCGCGGAGTCTCCGTAGAAGTCGAAACGATGGGCGCCGAGTTCCAGAAGCGCGACTCGGCTCTACAAGAACGTCGGCGCGCGCTCCTCGAAGACGAAGCGCGTCTTAACGCGCGCGATCGCGAGTTGGCGGATCGCGCGTCGACCCTCGAAGAACGTTTGTCGAATCTGGAAAAGCGCGAAGCCGCGTGCAAGGCGCGCGAGGACGAAATCGCGCTGCGCGCCGACGCCCTGACCGCGCGGGAAGCGCGCGCCGCCAAGCTCGAAAACGACCTGTCGACGCGCGATAAGGATCTCCTGCAACGGAGCGCGACGATCGATCTGCGCGAAGACGAATATCGTCGTCAGAACGCGATGTTCCGCGCTCAGTGCGACGAGTTGACGCATCGCTCAACCGCGCTCGACGTGCGTGAAGCCGAATTGCGTCGGCTCCACGCCGAAAGCGATCACGCGACCCTGCGCCTCCTCGAAACGCAGAGTCAACTCGACGAGAAGGAACGCCTTTTCGAAGAACGTTCCCGTCGCGCTCTCAACGAATTGCGTCAGCAGAAACAAGTCTTGTTGCAAATGCGTCGCGATCTTGAACGCGCCGCTTGATCGAGTCGAGACTTTATGAAAAAGGAGCCTCTTTTTCCAGGAGGCTCTTTCTTTATTTACAACGTTCCCTTTTCCGCTGCAAGATAAAGTTCCGCGAGTTCGAGGTCGTCGCGCGTTGTGATTTTGATGTTCGTTCTCTTGCCGGGAACTAAGTAGACGTCGCGACCGAGCGCCGCGACGAGTTGGCTGTCGTCCGTCGGGGGCGTGGCGCGGTCGATCTCCTCGTAGGCGCGTTCGAGGATCGCGCGCTCAAAGACTTGAGGCGTGTGCGCTTCCCAAAGTGCGTCGCGAGAGACGGGCTCTCTGACGACGTTTTGATTTGCGCGTTTTAGGGAACCGACGACCTGCGTTGCAAGAATCGCCGCGCCTGTTTCTCGCGCCTTACTAAAAACCGCGTCGATTTCTTCTGCTCGAACGCAAGGACGCGCTGCGTCGTGCACCGCGACGAATTTCACGCCCGCGCGAAGTTGTCGAAGCGCGTTTTGAACCGACTCGTAACGCTCCGCGCCTCCGTCGGCAAGGTCGATCTTCATCCCTTGGATTTCATTGTGAAAGACGCGCTCCACGACGACGCGATCTTCCGGCGCGACGACGAGGACGATTTGCGCGACGTCTTGGCGTCGAAAGAACTTTTCGGCGCTATGCAGCCACGTCGCTCGTCCTCCCGCGGGCGAAAAAGGCTTTTTCGCGAGAACCTCCGCGTTTCTGTTCTGGGTGAAGCGCGCGCTTTTGCCCGCCGCGACAATCACGACTCCAATATCCGCCTTCATAAGACTGGCTCCTTTCTTCAATACGCGTCGCGCGTTCGACTTAGAGCGTCAACTTCCACGGTTCGCGATACGACGCGGCAAGGTATTCGTTCGCTTCTTCCACGTTGACGACGCGTTCGGCGTCGGCGTCCCATTCCAAACGTTGACGAACCTTCAGCGAAATATTCGCCAAATGGCTCATTGTCGTGCTCAAATGCGCCTCTTCGACGTCCGTGTTCGGTCGTTGTCGCGTTCTCATGCAGTCGATGAAGTTTTGCGCGTGGAGCGCCGTCGCGTCCAAATTCTGCTGCGCGTCTCCGGGAAGCTGATAAACCTCAGCCTCCGCGCGCGGTTTTTTCTCTTGGAATTGGCCGGGAAGTTCGGGCTTAATCACGTATCGATTATCGTAAACGTAACAGGTCCCTTCCGTGCCGCGATATTCGACGTATCCAAGCGCTTTGAAATTTTCGTCTGTCGCCATGATTGGATTGCCGCTACTTTCGAAATGATTGAAGGTGACGAGTCGTCCGGAGGCGAACTCGAAGCACGCTGCGAGGGTGTCGGGAATCGTTCGGTCGTCGTCTACGGCGAATTTTCCGCCCATCGCGCAGACGGAGACGGGGGCGCGTTCGCGCAACGCCCAGCGGATTAGGTCGAAGAAATGCACGCCTTGATTGGCGATTTGCGAGCAGTATTCGTCCCACCATCGGAATTTGTACGGGGCGATGTTTTCCTGATATTGTCTTTCAGGACGAGGACCGAGCCAGAGTTCCCAGTCGAGATTCTCGGGGGGCGTCGTCGGTTGCGCTTTTCCCATTCCCTTGGGGTACATGTTTGAACAGTGAGCAGTACGCGCGACGCAAACGCGTCCGACGCGGTTTTCGAGTCCAATTTCGTCGAAGATTCTTTGGTAGAGGGGAGCGCTTCTTCGGTGTATTCCGACCTGAACGACGCGATCGTATTTACGCGCCGCTTGAACCATCATTCTTCCTTCAACGATCGAGGTCGCCAGAGGTTTTTCACAGTAGACGTCTAGACCTGCCTTGCAGGCTTCGATCGTCATATACGCGTGCCAGTGGTCGGGCGCTGCGACGACGATTCCGTCGAGATCGTCGCGTTCGTATAATTTCC
>JBJEXI010000076.1:0-33725 GCA_051885615.1 Thermoguttaceae bacterium | reverse complement strand
TGTGTTGATTCTTTACTATGATATATGAGCCCTGCCTTTCCGTAGGGCTCTTTTTATTTTATTGCAACGCCTTCGCTTTCTCTGCGCTCGTCTCTTTGTCTTAACTTGTCATTTTCCAAAAGAGCTTCGCGGCATATCGATCGACGCTCGCGACTTGCGTGAAAAAAATATCGAAGATAATAGAGTTTAATGAAGCAAAGGACGTTGAGGTGAAGCGATATATAGAGCCGTTTTTATTTGAAAAATATGAATTTTTAAACTATGGTCATGCTCTCGAGATATTATATGAAGCTTTTCCTACTGAGTGGGCAGAGCTACAGGAATGTTTGCGTGGCGTGCAGATCACCACAGATGATTTACTAGCGTCTGGTGGGAATGAAACAAATATTCCTAAAAAGTTCGACGATTTTCTGTATCCTCGCGGTTGGCGAGAAATTAAGATTACTTGCGACCTATTAGTAAAAATGTATCCCAGGGGACAATCGCGCGGGCATTTCTCCAAAGAGCCTTTCGAGGAAAAAATCATTAAGGGTTTTATCGACGGTCATAATATTGATTTTGTGAAAGGGAAAGTCGCCTTTGATTTAGAATGGAATAGTAAAGATCAAACGTTTGATCGAGACTTATTGGCGATGCGCACCTACTTTGATTGCGGTTTAATTGAAGTAGGCGTCATTGTTATTCGTTCGGTAGAGTTAAACGATATTTTTTCGGAATTGGGGATCAAGGCAAAATATGGAGCCAGCACGACTTGGCTTGGAAAACTTGAAACTCGATTAAATTCACGAAGAAACGGCGGTTGTCCGATTTTGGCAATAGGGATTCGGAAGTCTTGTATCGTTCGATAGGATAAACATAATGGAAAATTCTTATTCTTTGCCTGAAACAATAAAAGACTTTCTAGATTTTACCGGGGGTAAGAAATTTAAAACGATCTATGCAGATCCCCCTTGGCAATTTGCAAACAGGACAGGGAAAGTCGCTCCTGAACATAAGAGGCTAAATCGTTATTCAACAATGAAGTTGGCCGACATTATGGCGATCCCCGTCTCTGAGGTTCTCGAAGAGAAAGCCCACTTGTATTTATGGATTCCCAACGCCCTTCTGCCTGAAGGATTACGCGTTATGCAGGCGTGGGGATTTGAATACAAGACGAATCTGGTTTGGGAAAAGGTGCGTAAAGACGGAATGCCTGATGGACGGGGCGTTGGTTTTTATTTTCGAAATGTGACGGAGCTTCTTCTCTTTGGAGTCAAAGGCGATAATAACAGAACGTTGCAACCAGGTCGAAGTCAGGTGAATTTATTACGGGCAATGAAAAAAGAACATAGTCGCAAGCCCGATAGTTTCGTAGAGTTAATTGAGCGCTGTTCGTCTGGCCCTTATCTTGAACTTTTTGCCAGGGGTAAGAGAGCGGGTTGGGAAATGTGGGGGAACCAGGCGTCGGAAGATTATGAACCGAATTGGGATACCTATTCGAATCACACGACGGTTCAACGCTCTTCTCAAAATCTCCTGAATCTTTTAGATTGAAGAACGTTTCTTACGCGACGTCGCACAGAGAGCGTGAATCTTATTGCCTTTAACGGTCGTTTGTGCTAGAATAACGCAAGCCCTGTCGCGGGCAGGGGCTAAACAAACAGAACATAATAGCTTCGAGAAGTGGAGTGAGGTAATGGCAATACGCGTAATATGCCCAGGGTGCATGACCTCCTTTGAGGTAGACGATCGTTTTGCGGGGAAAAGAGGTCCATGTCCAAAGTGCGGACATATTATTGAAATACCGAAGGAACAGGTAATCATTCATGCCCCCGACGATATTACAGACGGGGGAAAGACGCGTAAGGCAACGGGTCATGACGCGCGTCCGATCAAGCAGCAGCTGATAACGCTTTCTCTCACTCAAGTTCTTTTGGGATTCGTCGGCGTTCTTGTCGCGTGCGGTCTCTCGTATCTCGTCGGTCTTGCGCATAGCGTGTTGATCTCGACGCTAGTAGGAGTCGTCGGAGCGTTTCTCATCGCGTTTCCGATCGCCGATTTCGGGTACATGCTCGTTCGAGACGACAACGATTTGGAACTTCTTCTCGGGAATGAACGGCATAAGCGAGCTTTGTGGGCGTCTCTCGTCTTTGCGGGGTCTTGGTTGATCTATGAGGGGCTCCTTTATTTTCTGGGCGGAACGGGCTTTATCGCGTGTATCTACCTCATACCGATCGCAATTGTGGGTTCCTTTGGAGCGTTGATCTTTTTTGATTGCAATTTTGGAAAAGCGTTGACGGTCTATCTCGTTTTTGCGTTTGCTGCGATTATTTGCCGCGGATTGATTTTGACGGACGGCTATACCCCCTCGGGATGGATTTGGCAAGAGCGTATGCGCTCGGTCGCGAGCAAACGCCCGGCGCCGAAGACGGAAACGCCGACCGTTCCGGAACTTCCCCCTCAAGAACCGGCGGAAGTCGAAGAGCAAAGCGCTTCGACCCCGGAGAAACCCGCTCAGGAGCCCGTGCAGCCCAAGAGTCCTCAGCTTGGCAGAGACGCGCCGAAAGTCGACCTGACGTCTGGACAGCGACGACGTTAATCTCCCTGTCGACTAAGACGCGAATTGGTCGAGTCAGTCCATAGAAAAAGACCTCTGATTTTACTCAGAGGTCTTCGTTTTTTAATCGCGAGCGATAATCACTGCTGGGCGTTTTCGTTCTTGCGAAGGACTCCGGCGGCAACGAGCTTGTCGATCAGCTGTTGCATGCTGTTGAAAGCGGCGAGGAAACCCTGGGGGGGCATAATGACGCGGAAGGCCGGTTCGGGAGTGGGAGCCTGTCCTTCAGCGCCGGGCTGAAGGGTGACCATGTCGAAACGAACCATGTTGCCAGCGAAGTGAATCTGACCGACTCCGTCAACGTAAAATTCTTTTTCCATTTTGTTTCTCTTTCTTTTTTAAGGACAAAAAACGAAGAGCGCCTTCGGTTGAGTCCAAAAATGGCGCTCCTCTCCTCATTAACTCTAATATAGCAATTCCCCCGCCAATAGACAATAGAAAATTTAGTCAAAATAGCGAGGGATCGCGAGAGTTTTATTTACGCAGCTCTTCTTGCGTTTCCATGAGCTTGATGTAGATTCCGCCGACGACGGATCGCGCCTGGAAACCGACTTGTTTGGCCGTGCTGGTGAAGTACCAGTCGGTGAGGGGAACGCGCGGGGTCGTCGCGTCTACGAATTCGTAGATAGGAGCCATGAGCGCGTTGAAATCTTCCTGATTGTCCGCAAGGGTTGCGGTCCAGACTTCCCAGTCAAGCTTGGTGTAGTCGGAGCGATTGTCGAGAGGAAGTCCGTACTTGTTGAGCTTCGTCTTGTAGTACTTCATTTCCTTTTCGGCAACTTCCTTGGGGAAGAGTTTGAGATCGAGGAGACGATCCCAAACGATGTTGTACTTCATGCTCCAGGTATCGGGACGGTCAAAAGCGAGACGGTAATGATCGCCGTCGTCGGCTAGCTTAACCCATTGAGCGGCGAATTCGTCCGCTTTTTCGCGGAAGCGTTTCGCGTCGTCGGCGTATCCGGCGCGTTGGCAAAGATCGGCGTAGCAAGCGAGCGCGACGATCGCCTTCGCCGAGAGGTTGGCGTTATGAGCGAGGTGCCCCGCGAAGTCGTCGGTGCACAGCTGATTTTCCGGATCGAGACCCTTGTCGAGAAGGTATTCGGCCCACGACTTTAGAATGTCCCAATATTCCTTAGCGTAGTCGACGCTTTCCGTGAGGCGCGCGTCAACGTCGAGAAGGATGAGCATATTCGCCGTTTCTTCAACGGGCATTTGATTGTCTTCGGACTTTTCCCCGCCGCCGTAAGCCTGTCCGTTCAGGAGAGGATATTGCCCTTCGTCATGGGGAGAATAAGGCCAAGGCCATCTTCCGGACGCGGCGTATTCAAGAGGCGGATTCATCGAGGCTTCGAGAAGTTCCGTGCTCAAAACGGCAAAGAGAGGTCCGGTGGGATAAATGAGGTCGACCGTACCGCCGCAACCGTTGCTGAAGTTTTCCTTAGAAGGAAGGAAAAGCTTTCCATTAGGGAGGACGGCGAGTTTGTGAGCGGCAATGGTTTGGGGATAAGTAATCGCGCATAGAGCGGCGTATTTTTCACCGCCGACTTTGGTCGCGAACGACATGAGTTCGTCGTTGAATTTATCGCAGCGTTTGACGACGTCGTTATACTGGGCGTTGACCGCTTCGAGCATCTCTTTCGCTTCCATGCCGTCTTTGCGCCAATAAGGTCGGAGCTTTTCGCCAAGGAAAACCAAAGAGTATTCGTCGTCATAAGCAAGAATGATCGATTTTTCAACATTCTCGGCGCCAACCTTGCCGCAATTCATGGCGACGGCGGCGACAGGCCAGTTGTCGCGAGCTTCGCGCGGGAAGTTCTTATCGTCTTCCTTGACGAGAGCGCCGGATTTCAAGAATGTTTCGCGAGAAAGATCAGCGCCCGCAATGACGGTTTGGGCGTCGCCCTTCTTCGCGGCAACGTAGAAGTATCCCCAGTCGATGCGGATGTTATCGCCGGATTTCGCGAGGACTTCTTGCGATTCCGTCCCCATGCGGAGGAGATCGAGATTGTCGGTCTCTTCGCGAAGAGCGACGACTTTTTGTTCGGTAACGTTGACGCTGAGCTCGGCGGAAGCGTCAAAGTAAATTTTGACGTCGTGTTCTTTACCGTCGATCGACTTGACGTTCCAAGCGAGATAAGTCGCCGGATAGGAGAGAGTCATAAGATCGTCGGGAAGATTCGGATTGGTGAAGACCAAATTGATTTCGACGCCAGCGTCTTGGAAAGTGTAGGTCGTCGTCGTTGGGAGAACGGCGACGTTCGTTTGATTCATAGCCTTCGCGGCGTCGACGAATTGAATGGGATTTCCCATAAGGCGGAAATTTTCACCGTCGACGCGGACGTAAGACGTTAGCGCGTTGATGTGTCCAGTCCAGTGGACAGGGAAGGAAGCGGCGAGTTTGTCCGTGTTGGACCAGACCGAAAAATAGGGGTCGACGGCGATAAGGGGAACCGCCGGAGCGCGCAAGGGGTCGTTTGCGACCGCAAGGTTTGTCGCGACGAAGCTCGCGCATAACGCCACGAAAGCGAGCGCGCTTTTCTTAAACGTTGTGAGAGACATTGTATAAAAACGCCTTTCTAATAAATGGGTGTTATAAAAGACGGCGACGAACCTTACGGGGCCCCGTCGTACGCAAATATTTTATTTCAATTCGTTCTCAAGCATTTTAATAAAGAGCCCTCCGACGACGGAACGCGCGCGGAAGCCTTTCATTTTAGCGTCGCTTGTAAAGTACCAGTCGGTAAGAGGAACGCGATCGGGTGTGTCGTTGACAAAATCATAGAGCGGATTCATGAGCTGGTCGAATCCTTGACGATCGTCGGCGAGGGTCGCCACCCAAGCGATCCAGTCCGCCTTCGTAAAGTCGGCGCGATTATCGAGAGGGAGCCCGTAACGATTCGAGACCGACGGATAGAACGCAAGCTCTTTCTTTACAATATCCTTTGAGAAGAGGTTTAAGCTTAGCAGTTTATCCCAAACGACGTTGTATTTTTGGCTCCATGAACCGGGCCGATCGAAGGCGAGGCGATAATGATCTCCGTCGTCGGCGAGCGTCGGCCACTTAGCGGCAAACTCTTCGGCCTTTTGTCGGAAGAATTTAGCGTCGTCTTCCTTTCCGGCGCGTTGGCAAAGATCGGAGTAGCAGGCAAGCGCCACGATCGCCTTGATCGAGAGGTTCGCGTTATGAGCGAAGTGTCCGGTGAAGTCGTCCGTGCAGAGTTGGTTTTCAGGATCGAGTCCCTTTTCGACGAGATAAAGCGCCCACTTCTGGAGAAGATCCCAGTATTCCAGCGCATAGTCGACGGAATTTTCGGCGCGAGCGACGACGTCGAACAAGACGAGCATGTTGGCGCATTCCTCGACGGGCATCTGTCGTTCTTCGGTTTTTTCTCCGCCGCCGTACATTTGTCCTTCCATGAGGGGATAACATCCGAGATCGTGAGGCGCGTAGGGCCATGGCCATCTTTCGCGAGAGTACTCCATAATCGGCGTCATCGTGCCTTTGAGCAGCTCGAGATTATAGACGACAAAGAGGGGCGCGCCGGGGTATAGAACGTCGACGGTTCCAGCGCAACCGCCGCTGAAGTTTTCTTTGGAGATGAAAATGAGCTTTCCGTTAGGGAGCGTCGAGAGCTTGTGAGCGGCGATCGCCTGAGGATAGGCAATAGAACAGAGAGAAGCGTACTTTTCGCCGCCGAGGCTTTCCGCGCGTTTCCAGAGGGATTCGTCAAATAGTCGGCAACGTTCGACGATCGAGTCGTATTCTTGGACGGCGTTTTGCAGAAGAGAGAGGGCGTCGGCGCCGTCTTTTCGCCAGTATGGTTTGAGTTTTTCTCCGAACCAAGTCATGGAATAGACGTCGTCGTAGGCGAGCGCGAGCATTTTGGAAACGGCGTCGTTTCCGACTTTTCCGCAGTCAAAGGAGAGGGCGAGAACGGGCCAATCGTCGGATGTTTGACGTGGGAAATTTTTGTCGTCTTCCGCAGGCAAGGAGTCGTTTTTGACAAATGAACCGCGCGCTTTATCCGCAGGGGCTATAATCGTGTTAGCGTCTCCTTCTTTAACGGCAAGGTAGAGATATCCCCAGTCGATACGAAGGTCGTCCCCCGATTTCGCGAGAATCGGCTGTTCTTCAGAGCCTACGCGCAAAACGTCGAGTCCTTGGCATGGAACGCGCTGAGCGACGACAGGCTGGTCGACGGCGTTGACGCAAAGTTCGGCGGTCGCGTCGAAGTATATTTTGACGTCGTGTTCCTTCCCGTCGGTCGAGACGGTCGTCCAGGAGAGGTACGTCACGGGGCGCGCGAGGAGCTCTAGATCGTCCGGGAGGTTGGGATTGGTAAAAACGAGGGAAATTTTAACACCCGCGTCTTCGAATGTGTAAGAGGTGTTGGTAGTGCGAACCGCGACTTGCGTTTGTCGCATGGCGTCGGGTAGGACTCCGTCGATTTGAGGAACGCCCATGAGACGATATGCTTTTCCGTCGATGGAGACGAGGGAGATAAGGGCGTTGACCCGCCCTGTCCAGTGGACGGGGAAGGAGTCGGCGAGGTTGTCGGTATTCGACCAAACGCTAAAGTATGGATCGACGGCAACGAGGGGATATGCAGGCGCGCGAAGAGGATCTTGCGCCCTAGCCGAGGAGAGCAAGGCGGATAACGCGCAGACGGCGCATAGCGCGAAGGCGAGTAGGAAAGAGTGTTTCATCGTTGACTCATGTCAAAAAATAGGGTGACAAAGGATTCTCAAGGAGAGGGGGAGCTGATCGGACGCCTGTATTTTACGCTGGCGCGTATTCCGGCGCGCGTAAGGACGGCGACGTATACGGAGTCGGCGCCCGCTTCGACGAGGACTCGCGCGACTTCGTTTACGGTCGCGCCAGTAGTAAAGGCGTCGTCGACGAGCAATACGCGCTTTCCCTTAAAAGGCGCGTCGACTCCCGGCGGAAGGCGGAGGGAAAACGCGCCGCGGATATTGGCGGAACGCTCTTCCCTCGCGACGGTCGTTTGACTTTCGCGCGTTTTTTTGCGCTTTAGGAGACGCGTATAGTCGGGAATTTCCAAGAGTATGGCGAGCGCTTTGGCGATCCTTTCAGGCGCGTTGACTCCGCCGCGTTTAAATCTCTTTTTAACCCAATACATGGGAACGCCGACGACGCATTCAGGGTTGAAGTCTTGAATCTCTTTTCGTCGATGAACATAATACAGTTTTGCGGCGGCGTATGCGAGGGAAGGGGAACGTCTACGTTTTAGCGTCGTAACGAGGATTCGCGCCAGCCCGTAGTAGGAGTGGAGAGGGCGCGCCGTTTGAAAGAACCAATCTTTATCGGAGCATTTTTCGCATAAACCCGTTTCAGTCGGAGAAGGAAGAGCCGCCGCGCATCGTTTGCAAAAGTAGGAAGCGGGGGAGACTAACTTTTTTTGGCATTGCGGGCAAATGAGAAAACTAAGGGGCGTTTCTTTCCAAAAAGGCGTTTTGTTCCATCTTTCGGCGGGCGCCGCGCAAATTTTGCATCTTGTCGGCCAAAGGAGCTGACGAAGGAGCGCGATTCCTCGAATCGCAACAAGCCTACCCCAACTTACGTTTGTTTTCTTATTGAAACGCTTCGTCTTGGTCATAGCGTCGCGGTGGCACTCCTAAAATTTTTCAACAATTATTTGATTTATCGATTTTACTGGAAATTTTTGAGAATACAACGGAGCGCGGCAATACGCGTGAAACGATCTTGCCGGATAGGTGGAGATAGGATAAAAAGGGAAGAAAAAGAAATTTTTTGTTTACAGGGCGGGGGCTAGATATTATAATTCAAGGATAGCGCGGTTTCTCTCAGGAGTTTCTGTCGTCTGTTTTTAACAATTACAGCAGATGGTTCGATTTATTGAGAACTGTGTTAGAATATTCGTATATAAGAGAAAGAAGCGCAGTTGATTTTGCGGCAACCACTTGTAAATGCGTGATGGAGCGGTCTTTAATGGCTCAAGAAACCAAGAAGAATTATGTAGGGATCGACTTAGGCGGCACCAATATTAAGGTAGGCGTTTTGAACGACGCTGGGGAGACGCTTTCGTATCTTTCGACGCCGACGTTGGTAGAACGCGGAGCGGACGACGCTACGAAGAGAATGGCCGCCGCCGTTCATGAGGCGATCACGAAAGCTGGTCTTAAACCGAGCGACGTCGCAGGCGTCGGTCTTGGTTCTCCTGGAACGCTTGACCTTCCATCCGGTTCGTTGGTTCGTCCCTCGAATCTTCCGGGTTGGGATTTCTTCCCGATTCGCGATCGTCTTTCCGAGTACAGCGGTCTTCCCGTCACGTTTGCTCACGACGGCCCTGCTGCAGCGTTCGCCGAATATTGGGTTGGCGCGGGCAAAGGCGAAGAAGGTCTGATTCTTCTAACTCTTGGCACCGGCGTAGGTTGCGGAATCGTTTTGAACGGTCACGTTTGGAACGGCACTCACAGTCACGGCGGAGAAGCAGGTCACAATTTGATAGACACCTCGGAGAACGCGCGTTGGTGCAAGTGCGGTCAGCGCGGTCACTTGGAAGCGTACGCGAGCGCGACGGGCGTAGCGAACCGTACGATCGAATACGTTGAAGCGGAATTCAAGACGAGCCTTGCTCCGCGCGTGCGCGCGCGCAAACGTAACGACGAAGTTCCGAAGATGGTCTTCGAAGAAGCGGAGAAGGGGGATGAGTTGGCGATTCGCATCGTGAAGGAAACGGCGCGTTATCTTTCTCACGGTATGATTTCGTTGATCCATACGCTCGATCCTTCGTGCCTCCTTCTGGGCGGCGCGATGACGTTCGGCGGCAATGAGACGGAGACCGGTCGCCTCTTCCTGAAGACGGTCGACGAAGAGACTCGTAGCCGCATCTTCTTGCACCTTGCGGAGCGTCTTCGCATCGGCTATGCGACGACTGGCAACGCCGCAGGGTATATTGGGGCGGCTGGTCTTGCGCGTCAAGAGAGGGAAGAAAGTCAGCAATGATATTGAGACAGGCGCGTTGCGGCGTTGCGGCGCGCGGTCTTTCTAAGGCTTGCCGAGTCTCTTGGAGGCGCCTTTGTTATGCGTATATCTGAGATTTTCAAATCGAAACAGGGCGAAGGATTATGGACGGGCGTGACGTCCGTTTTTGTCCGAACGATCGGTTGCAATCTCCGTTGCGGTTTTTGCGACACGACTTACGCGTCGTGGCAAAGCGAGGAGGGCGAGACGCTTTCCGTTGAAGAAGTCGTTAGACGCGTCTTGAATTACGGCGGTCGACATGTGGTGATTACCGGCGGCGAGCCGATGCTTACTTCAGAGCTCATTCCGCTAACGCGTCAGCTTCGCGCTCATGAAATGAAGATCACGATTGAGACGGCGGGAACCCTTGAACTTCCCGTCGACTGCGATCTGATGTCGATCAGCCCCAAGCTCTCCAATTCGAGCCCTTACGGAGCCGCGTCCGCCGATTTGCGCCTTCATGAGGCGAATCGTTGTCGACCTGAGGTCGTGCGGAAATTGATCGCGACGTATCCGTATCAGTTGAAATTTGTCGTCGACGTACCTGAGGATCTACTTGAAGTCGAAGAGTATTTAAAGGAACTTGGAACCGCGCGCCCTGGTTGCGTCTTCCTAATGCCGATGGCGACTGAAGTTGCTGAGATGCGCGAAAAAGAAGAGTGGATTCATCCCTTCGCGGAGAAACGTGGCTACCGGTATTGTCCGCGAATGCAGCTTGTCTGGTACGGGAATAAACGCGGAACCTAACAATTACGCCGAAGACTTTTGAACCTTTTAATTTCCATCGTGAGGTTAGAAGGTTTTTTATTTCTATAGTCGGCGACAATATGAATCTTGCCAAAGAGACGGAGGTTTTCACTTTTTTTTGATTGCTAAACCTTGCGACGCGCTCGATTTTGTTGTCGCTAAACGCGTGTTTTACGTGTGAGTTGAAATAATCTCTAAGCTTTCACAATTTAGTTTTTTTAACGCTTGACATTTGTATCGGTAGGGGATAATCAAGTCAAGAACGCAAGCTTACCCGAATTTTATGATCTCGGATCCCGACCCTCCGAGTTTTTCTTGTGGCGACGATTACCCTTGTGTTATCGATTTTTTCCTTTTGAGCGCGCAGATCTGTGACCAACCGCGAGCAAAAGAAATTGAAAAGGAGATTATATCATGCTCAAAACAAATCCACACGAAGTCAATATGAACGAGGGCGCTATCCTCCCGAAATTTCTCGCGATGGCGATTCCTCTCGTGTTCTCAATGGTTTTGCAGTTTCTCTTCAACGCGGCGGATCTTGTAATCGTCGGAAATTTTGCGAGCGAACACTCCCTTGCGGCGATCGGATCGACGTTGGAGCTAATAGGATTAAACCTTGCGCTCTTTGCCGGGGTATCTTTAGGCGCGGACGCGCGCATCGCCTTTGGTAGAGGAGAAGGCGACGACCCGGGGTAAAAGAGCGATACGCACGTCTTACGGACTGGCTTTGTTGAGCGGCGCAATAATGACGACGGCGGGTCTTCTTTTTGCTCGGCCTCTCCTTAAACTCATGCAGTCTCCGGAGGAAACCCTTGATTTATCGACGACTTATTACCAGATATGTTCATTGGGGATGATCCCAATGATGTTTTTTAATTTTGGGAGCTCGATCCTAAAAGGGACGAAGGGGGACACGCGTCGACCGCTTTGTTTTTTAGTAGCGGCGGGCGTTTTGAACATTGTGTTGAGTTTTCTCTTCGTAAAGTTTTTGCATATGGACGTCGCGGGGGCGGCGATTGCGACGTCGATTTCCTAGACGGTTTCCGCGTACCTTATGATACGTTGTCTAGGCCGCCAAAAAGACGTCTCCAAAGTATGTTTAAGCGAATTGCGGTTGTCGTGGAAGACGGCTCGTTCAATTTTGAAAGTCGGCGTCCCGTTAGGATTCGAAGGAATTGTATTTTCATTCACAAATATTCTGATTCAGTCCTCGATCAACAGCTTGGGGGCTCTCGTGATGGCGCCGAGCGCACGTCGTGTGAGTTGAAATAATCTCTTAAGTTAAGAGCTCACAATTTAGGAGAGATAACGACTTGACGTTAATTTTGTTGATTTTATAATCAACCGCGAAGAAACGACGTTAGAAATGCGCGGCGCGCGCTAGGTATTAAGATGTTCAAAAAAAACTCCCACGAAGTTTGTATGACCTCGGGACCCGTCCTTCCGAATCTTCTCGCGATGACGATACCCCTTGCGTTATCAAGTGTTTTTCAGTTTCTTTTCAACGCGGCGGATCTTGTAATCGTCGGTAATTTTGCGAGCGAGCACTCTCTTGCGGCGGTTGGTTCGACGTGCGCGTTGATGAATTTGAACGTTTCGCTCTTTGTCGGCGTATCTTTAGGCGCGAACGCGCTCATCGCCAGGTATGTAGGAGGGGGCGACGACGCCCGTGTAAAAGACGCGATACGCACTTCTTACGGGTTGGCTTTGTTGAGCGGCGCTTTAATGACGACGGCGGGTCTTCTTTTGGCGCGACCCGCCCTTGAACTCATGCAGTCTCCGGCGGAGACTCTTGATTTATCGACGACGTATTACCAGATATGTTCATTGGGGATGATCCCAATGATGTTTTTTAATTTTGGGAGCGCGATCCTCAGAGCGAAGGGGGATACGCGTCGACCGCTTTATTATTTAATCGCGGCGGGCGTTTTGAACTTTGCGTTGAATTTTCTTTTCGTGAAGTTTTTGCATATGGACGTCGCAGGGGCGGCGATAGCGACGGCGATTTCCCAGGGGCTTTCGGCATACCTTATCATTCGTTGTCTAGGTCGCGAGGAAGGCGTCTTCAAAATGCGCTTTCGCGAGATGCAGCTGTCGTGGCGGACAGCGCTTTCGATTTTGCGAATCGGCGTCCCGGCAGGTTTCCAGGGCGTCGTTTTTTCACTTTCCAATATCGTGATTCAGTCGTCGATCAACAGCTTTGGGCCGCTCGTGATGGCGGCGAGCGCGTCGGCGATGAATCTTGAGGGGATCGTCTGGCTGACGATGAACTCTTTCTCGCAATGCGCGCTGACGTTCATGAGCCAAAATATTGGAGCGCGACGCTATAGTCGTTTGAATCGCGTCGCGTTGGTGAGCTGCGCAAGCTGCGCCGTCGCGGGGCTGGTTCTAGGGAATCTCGCTTATTTCTTCGGGCCAACGCTTCTGGGACTCTTTGATACGCGACCCGAAGTTGTCGAGTCGGGGATGATTCGCGTATTCTGGGTTTGTTGCTTCTATTTTCTCTGCGGGTTGATGGACACGTTATGCGGAGTCGTGCGAGGATTGGGATACAATGTGACGCCGACGATCGTTGCGTTAGTCGGCGCATGCGGTTTTCGACTCCTTTGGATCTTTTCGATCTTTCAAGTCGAGCGCTTTCATACGGAGAGCGTCCTCTTTTTTAGCTATCCAGCCTCGTGGATTATCACGTTCGTTATTCATCTGGGCTGTTATATTATGTTCAGACGCAAGTATCCTCAGGGGGACGGCCCTCAACCGCGACGTCTCGACGGGGAGCCTGCGAGCGCGTTGTGAGAAAGGCGACGAGCGCGCGGAACGCCCAGGCTTGCGACCAGCGCATGTAGGGGGTTTTTATCGTCGTGATATGGGACTTTCGGAAATAGAAAGTCCCTCTTTTTTTGTCGTACATATTCCTCATCGTCCATTGAAGAACGTTACGCGCGAGGGCGTCATACGACGGTTCGTCGGAGAAGAAGCAAATAGCTTCCGCAGGAGCGTGAACGTCGACGAGATAGAGTCGGTCGGCGTAGTATTTAGGGGTGAAGTCGGGGAGAAAAAATTCCTTAGCGTAGAATTCGATTCCCCTTCGATAGGCGTGAGCATACTCCTTGAGGAGCCCGAGATTCAACGCGCGTCGAATCGCTTCGAGGTTGAAGCCCGTATGAAAAGAGTCGATCCAGCGTTGCCTTTCCCTTTCCGCGTAGAACCACGATCCGTCGGGACGTTGTCTTTTTAAGGAGTATCGATACGCGCGGAGGGCGGTTTCTTCAAGCGCCTCCTTTTTCTCTAATCGTCCGAGCCTTACTAGTAGACTCGCGCCAAGGAGGTTGGCGTTATGGACAAAGTTGGAATCGAGAGGCGTGTAGCTGAAGCACAGATCGTCGCCGTCGGAGAATCGATTCAGATCGCGGAGGATGAAATCGGCGGAAGAGCGCGCCGAGTCGAGCGCGACCTCGTCTTGCGTCGTTTCGAAATAGTCGAGGAGGGCATGTCCGGCGAAAGAGGTGTTGACGATCGTCGGCGTGTGTGAGGGAAGTAGCTGAAAACGGTTTTGCCACGGGAAATTGTATCCCCATGCGGAACCGGAGGCGTTCTGGGAGCGTAGCGCGAGCAGTTTGCGCATGAGGTTTCGGGCGAGATCGTAGAGTTCGCATTGTCGATCAGCGTCGTTTTCTTGACGAGCAAGGCGAACGACGCCCTCCAGGAAGAGGGCGAACGCCTTGGGATTTGCGCCGGGTTTTATGCCAAGGAGCGCGCGCAAATTGACGGGCGAACGTCGCAAGAGCTGGGTGAGGAAAATCCTTCCGTATCGCGTTCCCATGGAGAGTAGGGGCGCGAAGGGGGAATTGAGCGCGTCGTAAGGATCGATCCCTTCGAAGTTTCGTTCCTGGGCCCACTTGAGAAGTCTTAGCGCGGCGTCCTTTGCGTCCATAGCGTCGTTGGGGGTCATTCGTATTCCTTCGTCTCGGCGAGAGAAATGACTTTGCCTTCACGGAGGGAATCGAGAACCGCGAAAGTTGCGAGCGTGTTTTGGAAGATTTCCGCCGACGGAATCGTGTCGCGTCCTTCTTTTAAATCGCGAATAAAGGCGTCAAGCATTGTCGCTTGGCCCTTGTTTTGGACGCCTTTACGAGTCTTTACCTTTCCGTCGGACGCGTAGATATCGATCCTTTTGAAATCGTCGACAACGGCGGATAGCCCTCCTTGGAAAACCTCGATTCTCTCTTTGGAGAGGGTTTTGGATCCGTTGGCGTAATATCCGATGGAGGCGATCGAACCGTTCGCCATTTTTATCTGAATTGAGACAACGTCGTTCAAGGCGTTGGGATCAGGAATCGCGATAGCGGAGACCGATGCCGGAGAGGAACCGGAGAGCCATGAGACGTAATCGACGAAATGACACGCCTCTCCCAAAATCCTTCCACCTCCGAGAACGGGATCCTGAATCCACGAATTGAGGGGAATAGCGCTAGCGTTGACGCGATAATTGATCGCCATGGGAAGATTGGAATTGAGAGCCTCTTTCAAATATTGGGAATAGGGGGAAAAGCGTCGGTTAAAACCGAGCATGATTTTCGGAGCGGTTTCCGCACCAAGGGACGCGAAGAGGGAACGGATTTCCAGGAACTCGTCGAGGGTGAGGCAGAGGGGTTTTTCGACGAAGACGCGCTTCTTTTTTTTCAGCGCGCGCATGAGCAATTTGGCGTGCAGATCGTGCCGCGTGGCGATCATGACAAGGTCGACGTTTGGATCGTCCAAGACGTCGTCGATATCTTTGGCGACGCGTTGGAAGTGGAACTTTTCAGCGACGCGAAGGGCGGAGACGCCGCTTTTCGTGAGGATCGCTATCGGTTCGCAAAGATCTCCTTGAGGCATGTTGGGGAGGAGAGAACCCTGCGCGTAGCTTCCCGCGCCGACGAATGCGTAGCCGATTTTTCCCTTATGCGCGTCGACGGGGGATGAAGCGCGCAAGTTGACGTCGACGCGCTTCGGTTCCTTGCTTTCGTCGTATTTAATGAGAACGCCGAGAAAATGTTCAGCGCGTTTTAGAATCATGTCGTACGCTTGAGGGGCGTCGTCCAAGGAGAAAACGTGCGTCGTGAGAGAATCGACGGCAATTTTCCCTTTGTATGCAAGCTCCTGAAACGCTTGCATATTTCTGTTTTCCGTCCATCGGACGTAGCCGACCGGATAGTCGATCCCCTTTTCTTCGTAATCGAGATCGTACCGACCTGCCCCGTAAGAGCAGGACATTCGCAATTCGAGTTCTTTCGGATAGAAATCCGGGTTTCGGTCAAAGCCGGTCGGGACGTCCCCTAGAACGACGACGCGCCCCTTTTTCCTCAGGAGTTTTCCCGCAAGATTGATCGGATCGAGGGAGGAGGTCGCCGCCGCGATAATGACCGCGTCGAATCCGATACCGTTGGCGACGTTGAGCGCTTCGTTTTCGAGTCCCGGCGTTTGCCGCAATTGAGCGTTGAATCCGAGCTCTCGCGCCTTTTCGACCGCGCGAGGGTCGAGATCGATTCCAAACGTTTCGACGCCGCTTGCTTCGAGCAACTGGCAGGCGAGCGCTCCGACGATTCCCAGCCCGACGACGGCGCACTTTTCACCGAGTTTCAGGTCGGCTTGTCTGACGCCTTGCAGCGCGATCGCGCCTAAAGCGTTGTACGCGGCGGCGCGTAAATCCGCGTCGGGACGAAGTTTAACGCAAAGATTGACGGGAACTGCGACGATTTCCGCATGAGAAGCGTAGCCCACCCCCGCGCACGCGACGTAATCGCCGACGGCAAATCCGGAGACGCCCGGCGCGACGTCGATTACCCTTCCTGCGGAGGAATATCCCAGGGGAGAGTAGGCGTCGAGTTTTTTCATAACGGCGCGATACGCTTGAACCGGCCCCTGACGCTTCATGAGTTCAAGGGTCGTTTTCACGTCTTTGGGACGATCGAGCGCTTTGGCGATCAGATTTTTTCTCGCGGAGCGAACCGTAGCGCCTTCCGTTCCCGCGCTGACGACGGAATAGTAGTTTTGAACGAGAATCATTCCGTCGCCCAGAAGAGGAGCGGGGACGTCGACGACGACGGGACGTCCGTCCGCGAGTTTTTGCGCCAGTTGTTTCATGGGAATTCGTCCTGTTTTCGCGCGTTATTTTGAAATCTTAGGATGCAGCGCTTTTTCCAAAAGGACGCGCGCCGCGAAATAAAAAATTCTACGTTGTCGCCAAAATCTTGACGGTTGACGGATGAGACGGTAGAGCCATTCCAACCTTGCGCGTTGCCAAGCCATCGGCGCGCGTTTGACCTTTCCGACGATCGTATCGAGCGTTCCGCCGACTCCCATGCACATCCCGACGCGAAGCTTGTCGCCGTATTGGTTCATCCACTTTTCTTGACGCGGGGAGCCCAGCGCAAGGAAGAGAACGTCGGCGTCGCTGGCGTTGACGCGCGCGACTAGGTCGTCGCTTTCCGATTCGGGAAGGTATCCGTTTTGCCGCCCGACGATTTGAATATCCGGATACCGTTTTCTAAGGACTTCCACCGCGCCCGCGTTAACGTCTTCCTTCGCTCCGTAAAGGAAAATTTTAATTCCCTCTTTCCCCGACTCTTCACAGATCTTCTGCATAAGATCGGCTCCCGCGACGCGTTCGATTTTCTTCCCAAAGAGCATACTAACCGCCGCGACGATTCCTATTCCGTCGGGTATCGCGAGGTCGGCGCGACAGATAAAATCATGGATGATCTTGGAACGCCGCGCCGTCATGACCTTTTCTGGGTTGACGGCGACGACGTAACTGACCTTTTGGCGATCGAGCGCCAACTCGCGCGCGCATTCGAGCGCCGTGTCGAAGTCTAGGAGGTCGACGGATTCGTTAAGGATTTCTACTCGTTCGATATTTCGCATTTCTAAGGGGTCGTCGAGGCGGGAGTCGTTAAGGTTTCCATCGTTGAATAATTGTCTTCGCGATGCGTTCGGCGGCATGGCCGTCCCAGAGAGGAGGAACTTCTCGACCTGCGTAATTTTCCTTCGTAACGCGTTGCCAGGCGTCAAGAACGCCTTGGGCGGATAGACCCGCGAGTTGATTCGAGCCTATCTTACACGTGCATGGACGCTCCGTATTTTCTCGAATCGTAATGCAAGGCGTTCGCAAAACGGTCGTTTCTTCTTGAATTCCGCCGGAGTCTGTAAGGACGCAGAAGGCGTTCGCGTTGAGCTGCAGAAGTTCCAGGTATCCTAACGGTTCAATGGCGCGCAGCCCAGACGCGTTGCGAAGGCGTTCTTGCAATCCGAAGGAATCGAGGTTTTTCTTCGTTCGGGGATGAACGGGCCAAAGGACGGGGATTTCTTTCGCGATTTCCTCGAGGGCTCCGAAAATTTCGGCGAGACGTTCAGAATCGTCGACGAGCGCCGGGCGATGCAAGGTGGCGACTGCGTAACGTTTCGGCGTCAGATTCAGATCGTCTAGGATCGTCGATTCTTCGGCGAGAGGCAGATTCTTTAAAAGCGAATCGATCATCACGTTTCCGGCGAGGAGGACGCGATCCGCCGGAATTCCTTCGTTTTGTAAATTCCGCACGGCGTCGTCTTCCGTACAAAAGAGAAGGTCGGAAATATGATCGACGAGGATGCGATTAATCTCCTCGGGCATAGAACGATCAAAGGAGCGTAATCCCGCTTCGACGTGCGCGATTTTAATTCCGAGACGCGACGCGACGAACGCGCTGGCGAACGCGCCGTTGACGTCGCCGGGAACGACGATTCCGTCAGGACGTTCCTTCAGAAAGACGTCCTCAAGCTTTACAATCATCTCGGCGATAGGCGCGATGCCCGTCCCCGAAGATCCTAGGAAAAAATCTGGTTCCGGAAGACCTAATTCGCGAAAAAAGACCCCGCTCATATTGTCGTCGTAATGTTGACCGGTGTGCAGGAGAAGGGGTTGAACGTTTGTTTGCGCTTTAAAAGCTTCCATAAGGGGCGCGATTTTCATGAAATTAGGGCGCGCGCTTACAACGCAAATAATTTTCATTATGTTTTCCTCAATAGAATTCCGCTTTTAAACCGCTAACGTAATATTCTTATGTCGTTTTGGAAATTCCGACGTCTCCAATTCTTGAAGCCGCTCGACAATTCTGTTAAACTGAACTAGCCGTGCGGCGAGGGCTTTCCGCTAGCCGCCGCTTCGTTATTCATCGACCGACGATGCCAAGCAGGCCAATTTTTATGTTGGAATTTAACGATTTTATCAAAAGCGCCTATTTCTGGCGAATTCCCGAGTTGATTAGGAACGGTTGGCGTCGACGGTTCAAGTGGGTATGAAGAGGTCGGAAGGAGCGATTGCGAGCAGTATGGCGTCAATGCGAGTGATTGTCGAGAGAGATTGGAGACGACCTTGTTTTTGTACGATAAAGTGGTAAAATAAAAAAATACGGCGTTCTAAAAAGCGCGTTGAAAGGGGGGAAAAGTGACGACACATAAAAGTTTTCGGCGGCAAATCTTGTGTGCGCTTGTCTTGGCGCTTACCGTTCCCTCGGTTGTTATGAGCCAGGAGGAGAATACGATTTCACGTCCCTTTGTTGAAGAATTCCTCGATAGCGGCGTCGACGTAAGAAAGGCGCAACGCGTCGCGTTCCTCGAAGAAATCGACGCGGCGAGTCGTCGATGGATAGAGGAATACGAGGGGGTGAAGACCTACGCGGATATCGAAGCGCGTCAGAAGCGTCAACGCGACTATTTTCTTAGCGCGCTGGGCCCGATGTGGGATCGAACGCCTCTCAACGCGCAAGTAACGGGGAGAGGCGAAAAAGAGAAATTTCGCTACGAGAATATCCTTTTTGAGAGCATTCCCGGTTTTTATGTTACCGGCGTTCTTTTCCTTCCCAAGGCGGATCGTTTTCCAGGGCCTTATCCGGCGCTCCTTATAACGGAAGGGCACGCGGAAAATGGCAAAGAGTATGATCCCTATCAGGGGCTCGGCGTCCTTGCCGCCGTCAATGGACTCGCGGCGTTTGTCATGGATCCGATCGATCAAGGGGAAAGATTTCAATATTTGAACGAGAACGGCAAGCCGACGGCGACGACGGTAGCCGCGCATAATTTGGTTCACGCCGGTTCCATCTTGGTGGGACGCAACGCCGCGACGTTTGAGATTTGGGACGGCATGCGCGCGATCGATTATCTGGAAAGTCGCGACGATATTGTCGGCACGAAGATCGGCGTGTGCGGAACTTCTGGGGGAGGAACGCAGTCGGCGTATTTGCTGGCGCTAGACGATCGACTCGCGATGGGGGCTCCTTCGTGCTATATCTGCGGTTTCTTTGGAAATTTAACGCATGAGCTTGGGGTTCAGGACGGCGAACAAAATATTTGGGGGCAAGTTCAGGCGGGAATCGACCACGCGGACTATCTCATGATGCGCGCGCCGACTCCCACGCTCCTTTGCGCGTGCACGGACGACTTCTTCAATGTCGACGACGCGTGGGTTTCTTACCGTTACGCGCTTCGTCTCTTCTCGCGCATGGGGGCGCAGAATCGACTTTCGATCGTCGAATCGGACAGCGGTCACGCGTACACGGAAGAGGCGCGCGTCGCGACGGTTCGCTGGGCGTTGCGTTGGCTAGCCGGACGCGACGTCGAGACGCTCGAACGCGACGCGACGCGTCTCACGAAAGAAGAGATTCGTTCATTGAAGGATCGATCGAGCGTTATTTATCTTCCCGGCGCTAAGACTGCGCGCGAATTGAACGTCGAACTCGCCGATCAACTGGCGGAGGCTAGACGCGCAAAATGGTCGGGAATCCAGGCGTCGGACGCGGCGCGACTCGTTCGCGAACGCGTCGGTATTCGCTCGGGGGAAGAGGCTCCGCGCACCGTATGTTGCGGGGGAAGGACGCTCGACGGTGAAAGCGAGTCCGCATTTGAGACCGATCGGGGAATTTGGCTGACGACGCGGGAGAATTTTGATTCCAACTCTCCGACGGCTTCCAACGCGCAATTTGATTCCTTGACGCTCGTCGTTAGCGACGTGGGGCGAAAAAGTCCATTGGTCAACGAGATTTTTTCCTCCGCTAAAGAGGAACGAACCGTCGCCGTCGAACTCAGAGGATACGGCGATACTCAGAACGTCTGCGACGAGTATTATCGCCATGCGCATTTTGGCCCTGACGGGGTCGACGCGTGCTATGCGTATATTCTTGGGAAGAATTACGTGGGACTTCGCGCCGACGATCTTCTCGCGATGATTCGCTATTACCGCGAGCGTTTTGGCGTTAAGACGATACGTCTAGTCGCCGAAGGTTACGCGGGGACGGTCGCGCTTGTCGCGGCGGTAGCGCAGCCCGACGCGATCTCAAGTTTAAAGCTTGTCGGCGAACTTCCCACATGGCGCGAGCTTCTTGACCGAGAGTATGGGCCGATTCCTCTGACGAACGCGATTCACGGGGTGTTAAACGATTTTGATATCGACGACCTGAAGTCGTATCTGTCGAAACAGGGCGTTTTGGTTGAAGATTAACGGAAAATTGGATTATATAACGATAAGCGCACGGTAGCGATACTGCGCGTCATATTAGGTTTTAAGGGGCGCGAGCCCGAAATTACAGTTAGGAGAAACGATGCGACACAAGGTGCTAGGCGCGGCTTTATGCGCTCTTGTTTCTTTGTCATGCGCTACGTTCGTTCATGGAGCGGGGGTAAAGCACGAGACGAAGAGCTGGGAGCATAACAGCGCGGCTTTTTCGGCGGCTTCGCAATATATTTCAGAGAAT
Organism: Thermoguttaceae bacterium; assembly: GCA_051885615.1. Taxonomy (GTDB): domain Bacteria; phylum Planctomycetota; class Planctomycetia; order Pirellulales; family Thermoguttaceae; genus RUG369. The sequence continues at coordinate 12,610 of JBJEXI010000076.1, read as the reverse complement.
AGCGATCTCAATCTATTGACCTTCCCCGGCGCGAAACTTGTTAGCGCGACGGAGCTCGACGGACCGGGTATGTTGACCGACGGTCAAGGGGGCGTTTACGGTGGTTCTGGGCGCGTTGCGGTGAACGGTTCTCCTTCACGGGCGGTTTACTATCTTGGTAAAGCGCGTAAGATCGCGGCGATTAACGTTTTTTCCGGAAATATTGACGAACGCGGCAACCAAGACTTTGAAATTCGTCTTGTGAACAACGCGTCGAATCCTGGCGTAGAACCGAAATTTCCCGAAGAAGCCACGTTGACGTCCGGCGACAAAGTTCTCGGTACGAACGGTGGCGCGTTCCTTTCGAGCTTCTCTCCCGAGTCTGGAACGTGTCTTTTTGACGGCGAGTACGACTGGGTTGAATTCCGCTTCTGGAAGACGTATAAGGTCGGCGCGGGCGAACCAGGCAAGAGCGCGTCGCAGGCGAGCAGCTGGGGTTCGATGATCGAAGTGCAAGTCCTCGGCGACGTCAACGATCCGACGCTCTTCAACTCCGAAGAGGAACGCGCCGCGTGGTTGGCGAAGATGAAAGCGCGTCGTCTTCGCGCGGAAATCGACAAGCTCGGATCTGACGTAGCTTATTCGATCGAACATCGCGACTCGCTCCAGTTGGCGATTGAAGCGATGCTCGACGAATGGGAGGACGAACTCGGCGACGTCGATTGGGAAGAACGCTTTGCTGATTTCGAAAAACGCTTTGCCGACGATTCGCTTTCGCAAGAGGACTATCTTGCTCTTGTCAAAGAGTACGACGCCTTCCGTCGCGAAGTGTTGCTGAGCCATCCTGTTCTGCACGAATTTGACGAAATCTTGATGCGCAAGACGACGAATCCGGCTCTTATGGCGAACTGGATTTCCAACGCGTCGCGTCACAAGGGAAAGTACGACGACTCTCTAGTCACGCTGAACCTCCGCGACCTCGCTGCGCCGCTTCATGAAATTACGCGCGGACCTAACGATTCGTTCATCGGCGATATCTCGCTCCATTGGGACGCCGATCGTTGCCTCGTCACCGCTCTCTCCGACGCGAAGACCTGGCAGGTCTTTGAGTGCAACCTTGAAGACGGGTCTCTACGTCAAGTCACTCCCGAAATGGGAGACGACGTCAACAACGTCGAGGGATGCTATGTTCCCGACGGATCGACGATCTTCGTTTCTTCCGCGTCGATGATGGGCGTTCCCTGCATCGGCGGTAGCGACGTCGTCGGCAACCTCTATCGCGTTGAAGAGGACGGTAAGACTGTTCGTCAGCTCACCTTCGAACAAGATCAAGACTGGAATCCGACGATTCTGCCCAACGGACGCATCATGTATTTGCGCTGGGAATACGTCGACATTACGCACTACTATTCGCGCTACGTCTTCACGATGAATCCGGACGGCACCAACCAGGTCGAACACTATGGCAGCGGCGGCTATTGGCCGAACAGCACGTTCTATGCGAAGGCGCTTCCCGGTCAGTCGTCGAAGTTCGTCGGTATTGTTTCGGGTCACCATGGCGTCGCGCGCGAAGGGGAATTGGTCATTTTCGATCCTTCGAAGGGACGTCGTGAAACCGCCGGCGTCGTTCAGCGCATTCCTGGTCGAGATAATCCTCCCAAGAACGTGACGATCGACCAACTTGTCGACAACTCGTATCCGAAATTCCTCTTCCCCTATCCGCTCGACGACGAACATTTCCTCGTCAGTTGCCGCATGTCGCGCGCCGATTCCCAATGGTCTCTGTACCTCGTCGACGTCTACGACAACATGACGCTTCTTCGCACCGAACCTAACTATCATCTCCTCGAACCCTTCGCGCTTGTCGAACGCGACGAGCCGACGGAACTTCCCGATCGAACGGTCGAGGGTGAGAAAACGTCCAACATCTTTATCACGGACGTTTACTTCGGTCAAGGTTTGCCGAAAGTTCCGCGCGGAACCGTCAAGAAATTGCGCGTTTACGCCGTCAGCTACGGCTACCGCGGAATTGGCGGTCACGATGTCTTCGGTCTTGAAAGTTGCTGGGATGGTCGCCGCCTCCTGGGCGACGCGCCGGTCTATGAGGACGGAAGCGCGTCCTTCAAGATTCCCGCGAACACGCCGGTCTTCATCCAGCCTCTCGACGAGAATGGCGCGGCGGTTCAGTTGATGCGTTCTTGGCTTGTCGGTATGCCCGGCGAAAACCAGAGCTGCATCGGTTGCCATGAAACCCAAAACGACGTTTCCCCGACCGTCGACACGATCGCGCGTACGTTGCCCCCCGTGGATTTGCAACCCTTCTACGGCCCTGAACGACCCTTTACCTTCCTTGCCGAAGTTCAGCCGATTCTCGATAAATATTGCGTCGGTTGCCACAACGGCGAGAAGCCCGATCGTCCTAATTTCCAAGACACGACTCCCGGTCCTCATAATTTCTCGAACTCCTACCACGCGCTCGCGCGTTACGTTCGTCGTCCTGGACCGGAAAGCGACGCTCGTCCTTTCCAACCGATGGAATATCACGTTTCCACCTCGGAGCTCGTCAAACTCCTTCGCAAGGGGCATTATAACGTTCAGCTCGACAAAGAAGCGTGGGAACGCCTCTTTAGCTGGATTGACGTCAACGCTCCTTATTTCGGAACGTGGTCTGAAGTCGCTAACGCCGGTCATAGCGATCGCGTCAACGCCGGTCTGAATAATATTTCAGATCGCCATGTCGAACTCAAGACGCTCTATGCCGACAACCCCTTGAACTTCGAATCGGATTCCTATGGTTGGGAACACGTGAAGCGACCGGAGTTTGTCAAACCGGAGAAGAAGACTCTCGACTATACCGCGCCTTCCGTTCCCAATTGGCCGTTTGACGTCAAGACCGCGCGTTCGATGCAAGTTGAAAGCGCGTCCCTCAACGGGGCCACGCCTGAGAACGGTCTCTTCCAGGTATCCGTCGAGTCCGAGTCCAAAGCGCGCGTCGCGCTTAACGACGAACTTGCGATCGAGCTTGTTCGTATCCCTGCCGGACAATTCGTCATGGGAGACGAGAACGGTTTCGAAGACGAACTTCCGCGCTGCGTTGCGACGATCGAAAAGCCTTTCTGGATGATGACGACGGAAGTCACCAACGCGATGTACAAACTTTTTGACTCGACTCACGACAGCCGTTTCATCGATCAGCAGTGGAAAGATCACGTTCTTCCCGGCTATCCCGCGAATCTTCCGAATCAGCCGGTGATTCGCGTGAACTGGCAAGAAGCGACGGAATTCTGCGAATGGCTTACCGAGAAGACGGGGATGAAGTTCCGCCTTCCGACGGAAGCCGAATGGGAATGGGCGGCGCGCGCCGGTTCTTCCACGCCGATGTGGTTTGGCGGACTCGACGCCGACTTTGGCGCGTATGAGAATCTCTCCGATAAGCAGACGGTGAAATTTGTCGTCCAAGGCGTCAATCCTCAGCCGATTTCTAATCCTCCGGCATGGCGCGCGTTTATTCCGCGCGTCGACGAAGTTGACGACGGTAATATGATCGCGACCAACGTCGGCAGCTACGAAGCAAATCCGTGGGGCCTTTACGATATGCTCGGAAACGTCGCCGAATGGACGGCGTCCGATTACAAGGCGTATCCTTACGACCCGACGGACGGACGCAACGCGAATTCTCTCGAAGCGAAGAAAGTCGCGCGCGGCGGTTCGTGGCGAGATCGTCCCAAGTGGGCGCGCGCCGGCGTTCGTAGCGAGTACGAATCGTGGCAACGCGTCTTCAACGTCGGTTTCCGCGTTGTGTGCGACGGCCCCGTTGAGAAATAAGAGGCGTTGACTTGCCTTCTTTAAAGAGCGCTCCTCCTCGAATCGCGAAGGGGAGCGCTCTTTCGTATATTATGATTTAGCTTAGCGTTAAAGCCTGATCCCCTTGTCAAGTTTTCGCCGTTTGGTAGAATTGCGGAGCGTGTTCTTTCTTTTGAAGACTGTGGAATGTTTGAGGCGCCGGAGCGCCTGATTACTCGAACTCGTCTTGGGGAAGTTGCTCCTATGTCGTCCATTATTCGTCGCCTGGCTTCATTGCGAAATATCTACATAATGAACCATTTCATTCGATATTTCACCCTCCTCCCAGCGATTTCAACGAAAATAGCGCCCGCAGCTCTGCGCATGTGCGGCGTTAAAGTCGGCAAGAACGTCTTCATTGGTCAGGGCGTTTATTTTGACGCTCACCCCGAAGCGATTGAGATTGGCAACGACGTTTTAATCGCGCCCAACGTCCAGATACTAACGCATCGGCGCGATTTGAGCGGTTACAAACGCGGCATGAAGCACAACGAAGTTCCACATGTCGTCAAGCCTGTGAAGCTTTGCGACAATTGTTCCATCGGCCTAGGGGCGCTTATCATGCCGGGCGTAACGGTTGGAGAGGGCGGATTTGTCGCGGCTGGCGCCGTCGTGTCGAAGGACGTTCCTCCGCATACGGTCGTGGCCGGCGTTCCCGCGTCTCCGATTCGCGAATATCTCGAAGACGGGACAAGTCGCCGTTTAGGTTCCTGACGTCGCTTAAATAATAGGATCTTCTAACATAAGGAAGGAACATGCTATGGGGTGCGCGGCTTTTTTTAGAGACATGAATTTTCTGCGCAGTATGGTTAAGCCGTTGCATAAAGCATACGTTTGCTTTCGTTTACGGCATGAATACGCGTATCGCGCGTCTGAGTTTCGCCGCGTCTTTAGCGCGTTGCAACGTTCTTCAAAACCGCGCGTTTGGCACGTGTGTCTTCCTCACCACGGGAATCTCGGGGATCGCGCTCAAGCGGTGTGCATTCAAAAATGGTTGCGGGATAATTATCCTGATCGCGAACTCGTCGAAGTCTATAGCCTCGGGTTCTTAGGCGCGAAAGAGTGGGCTAAGCGTCGAATCGTTGAACTCATGGGCAAAGACGATCTCATCTTCTTTCAAAGCGGATACCACTTCACAGGCGAATCGCGCCCTGATCCCGTCTATGATTGGTTTACTAAAACGTTCCCGAACAACAAAAGCGTTTTCCTTCCTGTGACGATCAAATTCCGTTCGGATAAAATCAAAGATCGTATTCGGAAACGGTACGAGAATCGCAACGTAACGCTTCTTGCGCGCGATAAAGAATCTTACGCGACGGCGCAGGAGAGTTTTCCGCGTCTCAAAACGTTGCTCTATCCCGATATCGTGACGTCTCTGATCGGTCGCGTCGATCTTCCTCAGACGCAACGCGAAGGCGTCCTTTTCTGCATGCGCAACGACGAAGAACGCGTCTTCACCGAGGAGAAGTTGCAAGCGCTCCTTGGCAAATTTCGCGACGCTCGCCATAAGGTGATCGACACGAACGTAGGGATGGATTGGCGTCTTCCTCTTGAAAAGTACGAGGAGGCGTTCATGTCCCTTATCCGAGATTTTTCGACCTATAAATGCGTCGTCACCGACCGATATCACGGCATGATCTTCTCGTTAATCTCGAACACGCCGACGATCGTCGTTAAGACGGCGGATCATAAGGTGTCGTCCGGAGCGGAACAACTTCACGAATTTTTTCCTGACTTTCTGACAATTCCCGAGAATGAAGAAGAGTTGGCGGAACAGATCCGTCTGCGTCTTTCGCAAGAGGGATCGACCGTAAAGCTTCCTGATTTGCCTTATCAACTTTACTGGTCGAAGCTCAAGTCGCGGATTTGAGTTTTAGATCGGGGAGAGGAAAAAGATATGGCGGGTAATAAAGCCGGACGCGTGGCGCGACTTCTGCTCGACGTGGGGATCTTCGCCTTTGGAAGTCTGCTGAGCAAGATAGTTCAGTTCTTGCTTCTTCCGCTTTATACGGGGTGGATGTCGCCAGGCGAGTTTGGCGTTGCGGAGATTATTTTTAATCTTTCGCAGCTCCTTATGCCCCTGGCGACGTTAAGCGTGGCCAATGGCGTTTTTCGTTACGCGATGGATAAAATCGATCGGAAGACGCTTCTCTCGTCGAGTCTTTTCGTCGTGTTGATCGGCGAGATTATCGTGACGATCGGCGCGTGTTTGACGACGTTGGTCAAGCCGTTCGAGTACGCGACCTTTTTCTGTATCCTTCTTCTCGGGGAGGCGTTAAAGTCTGATTTCTCGAGCATAGTTCGCGGCTTTGGCTATTCGAAACGTTTCGCGATGGGGGGGCCGATCGACGCGCTACTCTTGGCGCTCTTCAATATTGTCTTTATCGGTTTCTTTCATTACGGCGTCGCCGGATACCTGACGGCGCTCGTCCTGGCGAATTACCTGACGGCGCTTTACTATTTTCTCGCGGGCGGCCTATGGCGCTACCTTGGGGTCAACGGAGTTGATTTCGGGATGATTAAAGCGCTCCTGAGATTCAGCGTCCCGATGGTCTTCAATACGGCGTTCTTCTGGTTTATCAACATGTCGGGGCGTTTCATCATCATGTGGAATGGGGGCGAGGATTTGGCGGGATGTTACATTGCGGCCAGTAAGCTTCCCGCTGTGATTAACATGGCGGTCACGATTTTTCAACAGGCGTGGCAGATTTCCTCGACGCGAGAGATCGACAGCGAATCGCGCGATTCGTTCTATTCGACAATATTCGTCCACTACTTTTATTTTGTGCTAGCCTGTTCGGCGTTTGCCGTAGCGATTTGTCCGTTCCTCGCCGATATTCTTTTAAAGAATGAATTTCGGAAGATAGGGTATATTCTTCCGCTCCTTTTGACGATAGGTTCGTTGAATGGAATCAGTACGTTTTTTGGAACCTTTTACAACGTATTTAAACAAAATATGATGATAACCGCGTCGTCCTTCACGGCGTCGATCTTTGCCGTTTTTGGCGGCTACCTCCTGAATTTTGCATGGGGCCCCGTTGGAGTCGCGCTAGGAGGGATCGTCGGTTTTTCCGTGATGGTTGCGATTCGCGTCGTGGACACGCGGCGCCGTTTCGTACGCATAACTTGCGACGCGCTTCCGATCGTCGCGCTCTCGATCCTCTACGTCGCGCAGGTGGTTGTCGGGACGATGGAGCTGTTTACGGCGAGCGCTCTAATCGGCGCGGCGCAGCTAATGTTGATCCTCTTCTGGGAGCGTCGAACAATCGCGCGTTTGCCCGTGATGATTAAGAATAAAATGAAAAGCCGTCGCCTTGGCGCGTCGGAATAAGAATAATTTAATAGAGCGCTACCGCAATGGACGGCGCGTTTTCACAACCGTCCGATATCCGCGTCGGCATAAGTTAAGGCCTTGGGTTTATACGACCTAAGAATAGGAGTAGAAATGTCGTCTCTTTATGAAGACCTTGTGAATCGCAAGGAATCGTTGGCCCTAATCGGATTAGGTTATGTCGGTATGCCGATTGCCGTCGCGTTTGCGAAAAAGATAAACGTCATTGGTTTTGACCTCAACGCGGAGAAAATCGCGCTCTACAAATCGGGAATCGACCCGACGCATGAAATCGGCGACGAGGGAATCAAAGAGACGACGGTCGAATTTACGTCTGACGAAAAAGATCTTGAACGCGCGCGTTTCTTCGTCGTCGCCGTCCCGACGCCGGTCTACGACGACCATACGCCGAACCTGAGCCCCGTCGAAAGCGCGAGCGAAATCGTCGGACGCCGTCTCCGCAAAGGAAGCGTCGTCGTCTTTGAATCCACCGTTTATCCCGGCGTTACGGAAGAAGTTTGCGTGCCGATTCTCGAACGCGAATCCGGCATGAAATGCGGCGTCGATTTTAAAGTCGGTTATTCCCCCGAACGAATCAACCCCGGCGACAAAGAACACCGTCTCGAAACGATCACGAAGATCGTTTCGGGTATGGACGCGGAAACGCTCGACTGCGTCGCCAAGACGTACGAACTTGTGGTTAAAGCGGGCGTGCATCGCGCGCCGACGATCAAGGTCGCGGAAGCCTCTAAAGTCATCGAAAATAGCCAGCGCGATATCAACATCGCGTTCATGAACGAGCTTTCGATGATCTTCAATCGGATGGGGATCGATACGAAAGCGGTCTTGGAAGCGGCGAGCACGAAGTGGAACTTCCTTCGATTCTCTCCCGGTTTGGTCGGCGGGCACTGCATCGGGGTCGACCCGTACTACCTGACCTACCGCGCCGACGCGCTGGGTTATCACAGCCAAATCATTCTTTCGGGACGAATGGTCAACGACGGCATGGGCAAATACGTTGCGGAAAACTGCATTAAGAAGCTCATCAGCGCGGGGAAACGCGTTAAGGACGCGCGCGTCGCGATCCTTGGGTTTACGTTTAAAGAGAATTGTCCCGACACGCGCAACAGCAAGGTTTTCGACATTGTCAAAGATCTTCGCGAATACGGAATCGAACCAATCGTTTCCGATCCTTCAGCGGACGCCGCCGAAGCGAAACGCCTCTACGGCGTCGAGTTGGCTCCCCTTAACGAGGTCAAGGACGTCGACGCGATCATTCTTGCCGTCGCGCACTCTGAGTTCAAAAAATTTACGCGCGAGGACGTCGACGCCTTCTTTGCTCCAGGGCAGAAAACGTTGCTTGATATCAAGGGCGTCTTCGATCGCGAGGAATTTGAAAACGCCGGTTACGCCTACTGGCGCCTGTAATTGCCGCGATTAACGAATCGACGCGAGCCGTTTTCACCGCGAGTGAAGACGGCCTTTTTATAGGAAGAAAAGAAGAATGAAAAGCGCGAACGCAAGGGGATAGAGCGCGTTGCGAGGAAGAAGGGGCGTTTTCTCGACGATCTCTTCCGATTCCAGGTCTCGAATTCGTTCCTGAAGGAAATCCTTCCCTTCTTGGAGGGCGCGTTCCTTCGCTATATTGCGCAAATCGAGGACGCGGCCCCCTGACGCAGCCGCGTATTTTTCGAGAAGGCTTCGCGTCGCGGCTGTCCTTCTCTTTTCTTTGGCGGCAAGGATTCGCTCGCTCGTTTCGGGGGCGTAGTAGGCGTAAGGATCCTTCAAGCCGCTGTCGAGCGAATCGTTTGGCGAAGCGTTCAGCGCGACTTCTCGTCGAGCCGGATCGCAAAGATAATCGATCGTGGCGAGAAGGAAGCGGCGATAAACGGTCTTGTCCTCAAGGGTCTGCAATCGCCAAAGCTCGTCCGTTCCTTGCCAGGCGACGGCGTTCGTTCCCAGCGAGGAGACGGCGAGAAGAGGGATCGGTTCCGAGTCGTTGGTCAGAGGGCGCGCTTTGAGCAGAACTTGCGCGGCGCCGCTTTCTTCGATTGCGGAGAAGCAGTAGTTGAGAACCGCAGGCTCTCTCAAATCAAGGAAGGGATAGAGGCGCATGGCGAAGACGGTCGGCTCGACGGCGAATTCGTCCTGACATAGCGAGTCGCGAGGATCGGGTTGCGACGGCGTTATCGGGGGGCCTGGGGCGAGTCGCGCGAAGGGTGAGAGGGGCCAGCGAGGGTCGCGCGCGAGGCGGTTGGGGCCGACGAACCATAGCGACGTCTTCGAGCCCTTTTTCTCCACGACGTCGACGATTCTTTCGAGGTTCCCTTGGAGGGCCTCGGGGGAAAGATCGCCGAGGATGATAAGATCAAAACGCGAAAGCGCGTTTCGGTCAAGACTGTCGACCGACAGGTTGTAAGGGTCGGCGCTTAAGCTTTCAGGGTCGGCCTTGAGGAGCGTCGTTTTCAGTTCGATATTTTCGAGCCACCGGAGTGTTTCGCGCAGATAACGATATTCAAACCGGGGAAATTCGTCGACAAGTAGGACGCGCGTTTTTTTTCCGTTGGGAGTGATAACGAAGCTTTCCGCGTTGTCTTCCGTGCAAAATTCGTCGGATTGGAGAGGAGGCGAGCGACGTATCGATTCGAAGTCTCCTTGCGCGGCGTCGGACTGATCGCGCACGACGAGAAGGTAAGGGCCGCGCGTCTTTTCTTTTTGGGGATTCCAGGAAGCGTGATAATCGACGGTTGATTCCGGATCGAGGGTAAGGGATTGCGCGTCGATTAACGTCGAGACGCGATCGTCGACGCGATTCCATAATTCGACGCGCGCGTCGCGCGATCGGTCGGCGCCTTCGAGGGAAATTTGCGCGTTAAGGGCTGCGTCGTCTCCTTTTTCAACGGGGCGCGCGACTTGCAGATTCTCTAAGCGCCAGTTGAAAGACTCATGCGCGTCGCCTAGGAGGACGACGTCAACCTTTGCCGCGCGTTCGCCGTCATAATCAGCGTATTTGACGTCCGGATTGACGATTCCGTCGGAGAAGAGAAAAACGCGTCCGGGGACTTCGTGAAGCGCGTCCAAAAGAGGGGAGACGTTTTTTCCTGCGTAAGGATCGCGTTCCGAAAGACGCGTTACGGCATAGGGCGCGCGAGAAGTTTGCGCAAAGAGCGCCGCGCTCTCTTCGAGTTCTTCGGCCAGGTTGATGGGAACGACGCCTTCTTTTCCGGGACGCGTCATGCTGGCGGAGTCGTCGAGAAGAGTAGCGATAGCGCCGGGGCGTTCAATTCGCCGCGTCGCCGTCGGTTCAAGGTAGAGAAAGAGAAGGGTCGCGAGCCAAAGAAATCGCAACGCCAAGACGACAAACGCGCGCGCCTTGCCGAGATTTTCAATGCGTCGACGTCGCGACTCGAAGGAGGACGCGAGGAGGACGAACGCTAAGAGGAACGTCGCGCAACTAACGACGAGCTCGAGAGTCGAGCGTTCGCTCTCCAGTCCCCATGTCATGCGCGACCGGAGTCGGGCTCCGTCTCCGCGACCGACTTATTGTCGTGTTCCATCCCCGCGACGGCGACTCCTACGGCGACCAGAATCGCGCCAACCGCGATCGTCCACGTGAATTTTTCATGGAAGAAGACAAGTCCCGCCAAGGTGAGCGTAATCGTCTGGGCGTTGGCGATCATCGTTTGTTTAAGAACGAAAAGACGACGCAGACTTTCAGTCTGGAAGTAAAAACCGATCATATTGGCGACGCCGGCGGTGAGAACGAATCCCCAACACGGGGCGGGGGGAGCGAGCCAAGCGCCGGGGCCGCGCTCAAAGGTTAAACAAGCGCCGCAAATAATGGCGCCAACGCCGGTTATCGCCACCATGTTGAGCGAAGTTGGAAGATATTCGTTGGCGCGACCCGAACGCGCTTCTTCCTCCGGAGTCGTTTTGGGGGCTCCGAGCAACTTGCGCGTCACGGAAAGTTGCGTAGCGTATCCCAGCGCCGTGAGAAAAACGCAAAAGAGCCCCAGTCCAATCCGGATCGGTTTTCCAGCGATCGTCGCGTCAAGGGAAACGTTTCCGCCGCTTAAAAGCCAAACGGCGACAATGAGCAAGACGAGGGCGCAGAGGCGCGATTTCGTGACGCGTTCTTTCAGCCAAAGAGCGCCGAAGAGGGAGGTGACGATGAGCTGCACCGCCTGGATCAAGGGGGTGGCGAGCGCGAGACCTAACGCCGCGTAAGCGACCAAGTGATTTCGCGCGCCGACTAACTGGCACGCGACGCCGGCGAAAGTGATGAGAAAAAGAACTTTCCAAGTCGGAAAGCGAAATTTTCCTCGATAATATTGTACGAGGATGATAGGGGCGACGCAGAATACCGTAGTGAGTTCTTTCACGGCGATCGACCAATCCGAACTCACGTCGGGATAATTTGTCAAGCCTCTGAGCGAAGTAAGGGAAACGGTATAGCACAAAGCGGAAAGAACCGCGTAGAGGAATCCCTTGTTCTCTTCCGAGCGCGTCTTTTTAACGTCCAAGTCGTCAGTAGACGTTTTCTCACTAACTTTAACCGACATAATGTTTATCTCCTGCGGCACATTATACTTTCTGGCTTAGACGCGTCAAGGAAACGCGCGTTTCTTCCTGTCGGGCGCGTCCTTGTCAATATGGGAATGAACCTTATAATAATCGGTTGGATTTTGTATAGGCGCGCAACATGTTAGCGGCGCGTCGTTAGTGTCATGAGAAGGCCGAGTTATGAACAAAAGACTATTGACGGGGCTTCAACCCAGCGGCGAGTTAACGATCGGGAATTATATTGGCGGTATTCGTCAGGTAGTGAATTATGAGAAGGACTACGAGACTTTCCTTTTTGTGCCTGATATGCATTCAATCACGGTTCCTCAGGATCCTGAGACGCTGCACAGACGCGTTCGTGAAATTGTCGGCATGTATTTGGCTTGCGGCGTTTCTCCGACGGAGAATCATATCTACGTTCAGTCGGAGATTCCTCAACACGCCAATCTTTCGTGGATCCTTGAATGTTCCGCTTATATTGGCGAGCTTTCTCGAATGACGCAGTTCAAAGCGAAGGCGGAAGGCAAGAAAGAGATCGGTTGCGGTCTCTTCACGTACCCCGTTCTTATGGCGGCGGATATCCTTCTGTATAACGCGCAGTACGTTCCCACAGGCGCCGATCAGAAACAGCATGTTGAGCTTGCGCGTAATCTTGCGCAGCGTTTCAACGCGAAGTATGGCGACGTCTTCGTGGTTCCCGAGCCTCTTATTCCGAAAGTTGGGGCGAAGATTCGCGATCTTCTCTCTCCCGATAAGAAGATGAGTAAGAGCGCGGCGAATCCTCGCGGATCCATCTTCCTGAACGATCCGGAAAAGGCGATTCGTAAAAAGATCATGGGCGCGGTCACTGACTCCGACACGTTCGTGAAATTCGACGAAGAGAATAAGCCCGGC
>JBJEXI010000075.1:54065-91109 GCA_051885615.1 Thermoguttaceae bacterium | reverse complement strand
TAACCTTGTCTGCCTTGACGGAGCGATTGGCGCTGAAGTCGGAACGACGGGAAACTCGAGTTTGCTTCAGATGCGCGCGCGTTTAGACGAAACCCCTGATCCGAGCGTTGCCGAGACTCAATGGCATGACGTGTATTGTCGAGTGAACGGCGCCAAATCCGAGCTCTTTTTGGACGGACGTTGTTACGACGAAGACTTCATGTTGGGCGATTTGAGAACGAACGACGTACCTCTCGTCATCGGCGGGCAATATGACTCGCCAGATCTAAAGGTTGAACCGCGCCCCGGTTTCGAAGGACAGATCGACTTTCTGGCCGTGTGGGATCGCGCTCTAACTGACGAGGAACTTCGCAAACTTGCCGGCGGCGACGGGCGTTGCGACGCTCGAAGTCGTACGGAACGACGACTGGGCGAGTCTCCGCAGTACTGGACTCCGCCGAACAATTACGGGGTCGGCGACTGTATGCCTTTTTATGCTGAGGGCGTTTTCCACTTTATTTACCTTCTCGATAAGAATCGTCACGGCGCCAAGAATGGATTTGGCGCGCATCAGTGGATTCAGGCGACGTCGAGCGACCTCAAAACCTGGAAGCATGAGCCTTTTCTTCTTGCGATAGACGATCAAAATGAAGGTTCGATTTGCACCGGATCCCTCTTTTACGAAAATGGAAAATATTACGCGTTTTATGCGAATCGCACCGTTGAGCACACAACTCCCGACGGCGTGAAACATCGAGCGTTCGGCCTTTTAGCGAGCGCTGTTAGCGACGACGGCGTTCACTTTACTAAAATCAACCCAGTTCCCCTTTTGACGCTCCCCGAGGGATATGCAACCGGAACGCGCGATCCGATCGTTTTTGTCTCTCCCGACGACGGAAAGTACCATATGTATGCGACGACAAGTTACTTAGGGAAGGGGTGCTGGGCGCACGCCGTTTCCGACGATTTGGAAACGTGGCGGCTTCAAGACCCGATCTACACCCATTTGCCGGGAGAGCCGGAATGTCCCGATTGGTTTAAGTGGGGGGATTATTACTACGTAATAGCCAATCATGTGAACGGCTACTACAAGCGCTCGCGAAATCCCCTTGGCCCTTGGGAGCTTCCCCCCGCGCCGAATATTCTTATGACCGGTCTCGTGAACGTCCCTAAGACCGCGCCTTTTGGCGACGATCGACGGATTATTTGCGGATGGACGCGCGAACGAGGTTTTGGCGGCGCCGCCGTGTTTCACGAGTTGATCCGCTTTGAAGATGGAACGCTCGGGGAACGCTTCGTTCCTGAACTCGCGCCTGAGACCGAGTCCGAACCAAGCGTAATTCTTAAAAACAGGCGCGATCGAGAGATTCGCGTCGATTCGACTCCAGAGCAATTCCGGCTTGTCGCGCGCCTTTCATACTCCCCTGAAAAGTTGGATTCGCTGCGCGATTTTACGATCCGCTACGCGTCTAATCGCCAGATACGCGTTTCTTTTTGCGAACGCGCCGTCTATCTCAACGACGTGAAACTTGAACGCGTCGACTTATCGTCCGGTCGTCTTGAACTCGACTGTTACGCGACGAACGTAGTCGTAGATCTTTGCGTCAACGGATCGCGAACCGCGACCTACGCTTCACGGGAGAAAGAAGCGCGCGACGTCTCCGTTGTTAATGAATCCGCCGAGAAGCTCGAACTAGAAACTCTTGAAATTTACCCTCTGCAACTGGAGGAGAATAAATGACTTCTATCTCGAAACGTCTTTGTCTTCTCGCGTCTGCGCTTGTTGTTGGAGCTGGCTTCAACGCCGCTTTTGCGCAGCTGCCCCCGACTATCAACCGAATTAGCGCTAAGGATTCAGCCGTCGACGTGTATGATCCGACGGACAAATCTTTCGTTGTCGACTCCTTTTCTCAGGAATTTGGAAAGGCGATCGCTCCGCAGAGTAACTCGATAACTTTTCCAAGCGACTCGCGTCTTTCAATTTCTTCGCGTCCGTTTACGGTTGAACTTTGGGCGTGCGTCGATTCGTCGGACGCGTTTCAAATCCTTCTCGCTAACGAAGAGAAAAGTTCGCCGCGACATTGGGAGTTATACGCCTTCCAAGGAACTGGCGCGTTGTCGCTATATGTCCCCGGAAATCGCGCAGGGAACGTCTTGAGCGCGGAAACGTCTCTTGTCGACGGACGTGCGCATTATTTAGGACTCGTTTTTGATTACGACGAGGCGCGATTGTATGTCGACGGGAATCTCGCGGGGCGCGTCGCAATCGATTACGAAGATAGCGCGACTCCCGAATCCGCGCGTTTCGCGATAGGCTCCCTCGTTGAAAAAGGGCTTTTCTGCAATGGAATCGTCGACGAGTTGCGCATTTCGCAGGGCGTCAAAGAATTTTCCCCAGAATCGGTTCCTTATTCGCCCTTTGAAGCGGACGAAACGACGCTTTTCCTTTGTCATTTTGAAGAAGAGAAGGGGAACGCCGATCTTAGCGAGGAAAAACGTATTTTTCAGTTGCTGGAAGAAAGCGTTCCAGACGACGCCCCTCTCAAAGTGGAACGCTTTGCGTCAACGCCGAAATATTTGCAATCGTCGCGCCGAGACGCCGACGTTGGAGATCGCCTTTCGTATGCGCAGATCGAAAAAGAGCTTGAGATACAAGAGGTCGCTTTCCCCGTCGAGGGAACGCTGGCGGAAAAGCTTGAAAATCGCATTACAGCTTTTCGTTTGAACACTCTAGATTCTCTCTTCCCCTCCGGGGCGCCTGAAATAGACGTTCAACCAGGAGAGAAACCGGCCAAGAATATACCCGTCCAGGAAGTCGACGCGTCGCGATTTAACTCCAGGGTTCAATCGCTTTCGCTCAGCAGTGTGAACGCGGATAATTATCGCGCGGGCGTCTTTGCCGCATGGGGAGAACGATTCCTCGAACTCGAACGCGAATTAAGCGGAGAACGCGTCTTGCCTCGCGGGGCGGCAGATCAAGTCTATGACGAAAACGCGCTTGTTTTTCCGGATCGTGAAAAACTGCCCGTTCAGGTCGTTCTTCGGCGAACTCGCGCTCTTCTTGACGGAGGAAACTTCGAAGAGGACGAGCAGTTCCAGAGCCTTGAACAGGATTTTGAACGGTTCGAAGCGGTCGTTTCCGACTCGTTGAAAGACGATTCGTACGTTTCGGATCATGCGCAAACGTCGACCGACTATTTTATCGCGTGCGCCTTGCGACGACAAATAATGTTTGCTCAGACAGAGGCGGTCGATCTTGATCGTATTATGTTTCTAGCGCGCGGATGCTATGCAGGATCTCGATTAACCAACATGAGCAATACGGATCGCATGGGCGGCCATATGTCGACTCAAGTCTATGGTTTCAATACTATCCATGGCGGAGGAATCTTTGCGCTTGAAGGATGGAAGGAAAAGACGCCGCGCGCCGTCGACCTAATTTCCGGTAAAAAAGTCGTTGAAACGGCGACGCATAAACGACTTGCTGGTCGTGAACTGAGGGGGGGATCTTTCTATAAGCCGGAGCTGAGTTACGATGGGAAAACGATCTATTTTTCATGGTGTAATTCTCAGGAACATCGGTGGATATGGACGCCTGATACGACGTGGAAGATTTTTAAAACGTCAGTCGAGGGCGACACGATCGAACAATTAACGGACGGTTCATACAACGATTTCGACGTCTGCGAGCTTCCGTCCGGTCGGCTCGTTTTCTGTTCGGAACGTCGCGGCGGCTTTATTCGATGCTTTGGAGAAAGCGCGGCGTTACGCGTTACGACCGCCGTCATGCATTCGATGAAGAACGACGGAACCGATATATATCCCATTAGTTATTTTGAAACGAGCGAGTGGCGTCCGGCAGTAGATAACAACGGGGCGCTGGTCTTCTCTAGATGGGACTATACAGATCGTGAGAACTGTCTTGGTTCGACGTTTTGGACCTGCGCGCCCGACGGTCGCAATCCGCGATCCCCTCAAGGCAACTATCCATATCCTTGGGATACGTTTGAAGACTGCGAACATGGGGATCATCGATTTGGTCAATGCGCGGACGCGCCTTCCGGTTTGCCGATGACTCAGATGCAGTTTCGTCCAATTCCCGGATCTCATCGTTACGTCTTTACAGCCGCCCCCCATCACGGCGAGTCGTTTGGATCGCTCTGCATCCTTGATCTACGCGTTCCCAACGACAACCATATGAGTCAAATTAAACGGATTACTCCCTATGAACCTTTTCCAGAATCAGAGAGCGTAGACCGCAGTCAGTACCGTTATGGAGCTCCATGGGCTCTTAGCGAAGACCTTTTCCTCTGCAACAGTTGGGAAGATCTCGTGATGCTTGATCGCTATGGCAACGAAGAACTTCTCTGCGAACGAGAGCTTCTCCCGATAGGTTATGATCCGCGTGTGCGACTTTCAGAACCGATTCCGCTTCGCGCGCGTCAACGACCGCCTGTCGTTCCGCAGCAAACCGCTCAGGGCGAAGATTTTGCCAACGCGGACAAGACGGCGACGATCGGGGTCGTGAATGTGAATATTCACGATCGCCCCTTTCCTGCCGATCGTCCAATTAAACGTTTGCGCGTTCTTCAAGTCATTCCAAAATCCAATCCTTGGATGGATACCCCCTTCGTCGGTTTTGCGACGGAAAATACGCCTAGAATTCCTCTTGGCACGGTTCCTGTGGAAGAAGACGGAAGCGCGTTCTTTGAAGCTCCTTACGGTAAGCAGCTAATTTTCCAGGCCTTGGACGATAAGAATATGGCGGTGCAAACGATGCGCGCCGTCGCGTTCGTTCATCCAGGCGAAAATCTTGTTTGCGTAGGATGCCACGAGCCGACGGAAGAAAGCGTTCGCAACGTAGAGACGACGTCTCAACCTCTTGCGTTCCAGCGCCCTGCGTCGAAGATTGAACCAGAATGCGGTCCCGTCGAACCGATCAACTTCTATCGACTCATTAAGCCCATAACGGAAAAGAGCTGTATTCCGTGCCATGTTGAAAAGGACGTCGCGTTTCAAAAGATGGATCACGAAGATTTTCGTCCTTACGTTTATTACTATAGCGGTTCGATGCGCGGCGGTCTGACGACGACGGGCGTTCATGGCGGCTCGCGCGCGCGACCAGGACGCGTCGGCGCGTCTGAATCGCGGCTCGGTACGATTCTTTTCGACGAGAATCATATCGACAGCGTTTCTGAGCCGGAACGCCGCGCGTTTATTCTTTGGCTCGACGCCAACGCGTTGCGACTAGGCGCTTTCCAAGACGAGGAATCTCAAATAAAAGGAGAACTCGTCTGGCCGCTACTCGACGTAGAACCTTGCGAGCTCTATACGCCGTAACGAGCGCGCGTTTTGAGGTTAAGCGCCGTCCTCATTGCGACGGCGCTTAATTCTTTTTGAGCAATGGTTATTGATAGACTGGGTATGAATGAAAAAGCCCTCAACAAGACTTCTTGAAGGCGCCTGGCTTTCATGCGGAGCGCTTGTCGTTCGCATAGGATTCGGATTATTTCTGACTCCGTATATGCTTTCCATGTTGGGAGAGCAATCGTATGGCGTTTTTGCGCTAGCGTCCCTCTTTGCGGGGTGGTGCGGACTTCTTGATTTTGGTCTGACGACGACGACAAGTCGTTTTGTCACACGTTGTTATACGCGTCAAGATTGGCGCGGTATGAACGAGATTGGGAGTACGGCGATAGTCCTGTTCGGGGGAATCTCGGGTCTTGTTTTTTTGACGTCCTGCGCGGCGTATGGAGTAGCTTTCTTTGTAGGCCCTCAAATCGACGAGACGGGCGCGCTTGGAACGGCGCTTTTCTTCGCGGGATTGGCGTTTGCGATTTCTAAGATCTCCGACGGATTTTGCGGCGTATTGAGGGGAGCGCTGCGTCAAGAAATCACAGGAGTCGTGTCGTTAGCGACGCGAATAGCGTACGGAGTCGTCAATGTCGCTACGCTTTGGTTGGGAGGAGGCGTCGTAGCGCTTCTTGTCGCGAACACTTTGCTGACGCTTGCGCAACTTATCGCATGGCTGGCGATCGTTCGTCGCGTTGTTCCTGAGTTTCGGTTCTCCTTGCGCTATTTTCGCCGTCAACGAATTCGCGCGCTTTTTAATTACGGTTTCTTTACATTCCTTGCTCAAGCAGGCGAGATTCTCGTGACGCGTAGCGATTTGATACTGATCGCGTTTTTGTTGTCGATGGAGGACGTGACGCGTTACAATCTTGTGATCGTCGTCTTAACGAGCTATTACAACTCTTTTTTGACGGAAGGTTCGTCCTGGGAAACGAACTGGTTTGCTCATCTTGGCGCTCTTGAACGAACGACGGAGGATAGTAAGTCCGAAGAGAGAAAGACTCCGTTTTTTTCTATTTTTCGGACAATGCTTGGAGATACCGAGCGGGTAGAGCGCCTTTCCGCTCCTTTCCATGAATCTCGCGCGCTGATCACGCGGGCGTCGATTTACGGCGGACTCTTTGGCGCGTTTGGCATTTTGGTTTTGGGCCGTTTTTTTATAGAGCGATGGATCGGCGCGGAGTACCTCGACGCGTACTGGCCCCTTGCGATTGTCATAGCCTCTCAAGGTCTCTATCGAGGAGCCTCCGAGGTGAATATGCGTCTTCTCCAGGGACTAGCGCGTCATGAACCGTTGGCTTTAGGAGCGCTCTTGCATGGCGTTTTCAACGTTCTTTTGAGCGTTGTTCTTGTAAAGGCCGGTTGGGGGCTCAAGGGCGTTGCGATCGGGACGGCGCTTCCTGGTTTGGCAATCTATTATTTATGGCTTCCTAACGTCGTTTGCGCAATGATCGGAGAAAATTGGCGCGCATACTGGCAACGCCAACTTTCGTCGACGTTGATCGCCATAGGCGGTTTAATTCTTCCCGGTTATTGGTGCTTGCGTTTCTGTCAACCGACCTACTTGTCGATCGTTCTTTACGGAGGAATTTCGTTTTTCTTCTATGCGCTTTGGATTCTGGCGTTAGGAATGAATCGGGGGGAACGCGACCTTGTGCGAAACGCCTTGAAAAAGCGTCTTTGTCTGCATGACTAGAAAAGAAAAACGCGAGAACATTTTCATTCTCGCGTTTATGGTCAATACAATCAGCGTCTTAGACGCAGCTTAATTAATGCTGCGTAAAGTGAAGTATGAAGGAATAAATATCCGCGGCTTCTTCAACGATCTTAGACGTCGGTTTTCCAGCCCCATGGCCCGCTTTCGATTCAATGCGAACGATAACGACGCTTGAGGGATCCGCTAATTCTTGTAAAGTAGCGCCGAATTTCATTGAGTGCGCGGGAACCACGCGGTCGTCATGGTCGGAGGTCATGACCATCGTGGGAGGATACTTAACGCCCTTTTTGACGTTGTGAAGGGGCGAGTAGGCGAGAAGGTATTTGAACATTTCTTCGCTTTCTTCGCTGGTTCCGTAGTCAGTCGCCCAGGCCCATCCGATCGTAAATTTGTGATAGCGGAGCATGTCGAGAACGCCGACTTGAGGAACGGCGGCGGCAAAGAGATCAGGACGCTGCGTAAGCGCCGCGCCGACAAGGAGTCCGCCGTTGGAGCCGCCGTTAATCGCGAGGGTTTCTTTCGACGCGTATCCTTCTTTGATAAGGAATTCGGCGGCGGCAATGAAGTCGTCGAAGACGTTTTGTTTTTGGAGCTTCGTGCCCGCCTTGTGCCAATCTTCGCCGTACTCCCCGCCTCCGCGCAAAACGGCGACTGCATAGACGCCGCCATGGTTGAGATAGGGTATTCGCGTTGGCTTGAAGGAGGGCGTCATGCTGATGTTAAACCCGCCGTAACCGTAAAGAATCGTCGAGTTCTTGCCGTTCTTTTGCATGCCCTTTTTGTAGGTGATGAAGATCGGCGCCTTCGTTCCGTCTTTACTGACGTACCATTGTCTTTCCGTCGCGTAGTCTTCGGGGTTGAAAGACACTTTAGGAGCGCGCCAAAGGGTCGACGTTCCTGTCGTCAGATCATATCGATAGACCGTCGCGGGATAGACGAAAGAGGTGAAGGTGTAGAAGAACTCAGGATCGTCCTTTTTGCCGGAGAAACCGACGACGCCGAGAGTTGGAAGGGTTAATTCCGCAAGCTTTTGACCGTCGTAGGAATAGAAGTAACATTCGTCCGCCGCGTCTTTAAGATAGGTGACAATGAGCCGATCGCCAATCGGTCGAACGCTTTCAAGCAAGTTTTCAGATTCCGGAATCACGTCGACCCAGTGTTCCGGTTCCGGCTGACGCGGATCAATTTTTACAAGACGACGATTCGAAGCTTGATAGTCGGTGGAGAGATAGAAGAGTCCGTCATGAACGGCGACAATTCCTGATTCAGCGGAAAAATCCGGGAATAGAGTGTTGAATTTCAGTTCTTTAAGGTTGACGGAGTCGTTGAGTTCTGTGAAGATAACTCTTTGCCCATAGGTCGATTCATTCTGATAAACGAACAACCATTTTTCATCATCGTCGACGTCGGCGACGCAATTTCTGGAAGGATTGTCAAGGTCGACGAAGACGAGGACGTCTTGATCTTGAGAATCGCCGAGCTTGTGGTAGAAAATCTTCTGAAATTCGTTTTTTGCGGTGAATTCCTCGCCTTTTTTCGGCGCGTCGTAACGACTGTAGAAGAATCCGTCGCCAAACCAAGCGATATTGGTGAACTTAGCCCACGAGATAGAGTCTTTTAGTCTCTCTCCGGTCTCGACGTCCATGACAAAAATATCTCGCCAGTCGGAACCGCTCGTGGAGATCGCAAAGGCGGCATAACGTCCGTCCTTTGAGAAGGAAACGTCGGAGAGAGCGACGGTGCCGTCGTCCGAAAGAGTGTTCGGATCCAAGAGAAGACGCTCTTCTCCGTCGAGGGACGTTTTGAAATAGAGGACGGACTGATTTTGAAGCCCCGAGTTCTTAAAGTAAAAATATCTTGAACCGTGTTTGCTTGGCGCTCCCTGTTTTTCGTAATCGTAGCACTCCGTCATCTCCTTACGAAGCTCGTCGCGCAAGGGAATTTGGCTGAGAACGGATTGCGTCAAGGCGTTCTCTTCGTCAATCCATTTAAGTATCTCCGGAGTTTTCTCCGTTTCCATCCAACGATACGGATCGGCGACCGAGACGCCAAAATAGACGTCCTTTTGGTCGCCTTTTTGCGCGACGGGTCTTTTCATATTAAACTCCTGGGAACAAACGGTTTGATTCTGAAAAAGCGAAACCGCGGCAAAAGCGCCTAAGAAGAAGGCAAACGCTTTCTTTTTAGAAGCGCGCAATCTGTAATATTGTTTCATAAAAGTCTCCTTGGAAACTGCTTATATAGTATCTCGATAAAGATCAAAGAAATAATTTAGCAAAGTCAAACAAAGCGGCTTCGAAGTCCACGCCATAATCCCTCGCATCGGGATTGACGACTGTCCTTCGTATAGAGTCAAGCGTAAAATCCGCCGCAATTTTAACCGCGTCGGCAATCGACCGTTCTCGCGTTATCGCCGCAACGACCGCGCTGGCAAAAATGTCCCCCGTTCCGTGAAACGCGCCCGGTATCCGCTCGTGGAAATACGTCGAGTATTCGTTCCGTCTAGAATCATATGTTGCGACGCCAACTTTACCGTCCCCGTAATCTATCCCCTTCAAAAGGACAATCTTTGGCCCTAAAGCCGCGAGTTCCTTAAGGATAGTTTGAACGTACGCTTCCGTATGTCCCTTTTCCTGGAACGGTTTATGAAGCATGAAGGACGCCTCGGTTAAATTAGGGGAAATAACGTCGGCGTAAGCGCATAATTCCGCCATTCGATCGGCGAAATTTTGATCGAAGCGCGCATATAAGGCGCCGCCGTCGCCAAGCACAGGATCGACAAAAAAGAAGTTGTGTTCCGTCTTAAATTCTCGAACGAGCTTTTCAATGAGCTCCATTTGACGAAATGATCCCAAATAGCCGGTATATACTCCGTCAAACGTAATTCCTTCGGCTTTCCAGACATTCATCGTTGGTTCGATTTCGTCGGTTAGATTAGCGAACGTGTACCTTTGAAAACGCGTATGAGTTGAAAGAACGGCGGTGGGCAGAACGCAGGCTTCTATCTGCGCCGCCGAAATGATCGGAAGCGCGACAGTAAGGGAACATTTGCCGACGCAGGAGACGTCCTGAATTGTGAGAATCCGTTTCATAACCAGACGAAGCTTTCTTGGAAGGGAACAATCCCAGGGACGATTATTCGCGAACCCAGGCTTAGTTTTTTAAAGTATTAATCGCGAATTATACCCCAAAAGCCCCTGTTAGTCAGCCCCGACGTTTTTGTTCTAACGGTAGCACAGGCGTCAAGCGCCGATTGCCAGGGGAGTTCCTCGACGACTTCCCAATTAGTTGACTCTCAATCCCTTTTTTGTATACTTCAATAGCGTAAGATTTTGCTTCTCAGCGGAGTTTCGAAGAGAGTTATTCTAGGAGAAATTGCGACATGCATATTCCTGACAATTATTTGAGCGCGTCGACTTGCGTTGCATTGACGATTGCGACGATTCCTGTTTGGAGCGTTTCTGTTAAGAAAATCACCAGAGAATTTCCCAAGGAACGATTTTCTGCGTTAGGAGTAGCCGCAGCGTTTTCCTTCCTTGCGATGATGTTTAACGTGCCTCTCCCTGGAGGGACGACGGGACATGCCGTCGGCGGAGTTCTCCTTGCGGTTCTTCTGGGGCCTGAAGCGGCGTGCTTGTCGCTGACTATCGCGCTGGCGATTCAAGCGCTCCTCTTTGGAGACGGTGGAATTCTTGCTTTTGGCGCCAACTGTTTCAATATCGCCTGCATACTTCCGTTCAGCGGGTATTTAACGTACTGCGCGTTGCGTAAGCTTCTTCGCGCGCAAACGGGTTCCCGCCGCGACGTCTTTTGCGTCGGCGCGGCTTCCTATGTCGGTTTGAACCTTGCGGCTCTTGCTGCGGCGATTCAGTTCGGCGTTCAACCCCTTCTTTTTCATACGCCTGAAGGTCAGGCGCTCTTCTGTCCGTATCCTCTTTCGGTCTCCGTTCCTGCGATGGCGATCGGCCATCTAACTCTCTTCGGGCTAGCGGAAATCCTTTTTTCCGTCGGCGTTTACGTCTTTGTAATGCGCGCCGCTCCCGGTTTTGCGGCCAATCCCGCGTTTTTTGCTCCTGAGAAATCGTCTGAGAACGAAGTGGAATGGAAGAAGCCGAACTCTTCTTTCAATTCTGTTTATATTCTCCTTGCTATTCTTGTTGCGTTGACGCCCCTTGGTCTTCTGGCTGAAGGAACGGCGTGGGGAGAATGGGGAGAAGATGAAGTAGCGTCTCTTGTAGTTAACGGCGAGGAATTGGGGTATGTTCCCCAGGGAATGACGACGGGGTTCCATTGGTCAGCTCTCGTTCCAGATTATTCTGCGCCTGGCGCTCCCGAGTGGTTGAGTTACGTCCTTTCGGCGATATCGGGAGTCGCTCTTTCAATTCTTATTTTCAAATTGGCGACGCTTCTCAAACGAAACGGCGTCTCGGTTTGATTATGGAGAAGAGGGAAACTCCGAAGTGGCTTTTGAAGAGCGAGAAGAGGGAGCCATTACGAGACGGGGGCGCATTCTTGCGCAAAAGCGCTAAAGGACTTTTAAGCGTATTGAAAAGCGTGAGGCGCGAACCGACTCCGCCAGGCAGGTTTGCTTTTTCTCCCCCAATGCGCCTCGCGCTTGCTTTCTTTTCAATTCTGCTTGTTTCGGCGTCGTTCAATTTCGTTTTTGTCGAGATCGTGGGCACGGTAATTCTCGTTTATTTGGCGACCTTGGATTCTCGTATCCTTGCGCGGATTATCGCGTTGCCCTTCGAGGCGTTTGTCGCGTCTCTTTTAATTCTGGCGCCGGCGGCGATCTTATGGGATCAGACGCGCGCGCTTGTAGTCGTCCCATGCAAGACGCTTATCACAACGACGATTCTTTCCCTTCTCATTCAATCGATGAATTGGAATCGCTTGACGTGCGCGTTCAAATTTTTCCGAGCTCCGGACGCGCTCATCTTCATTTTTGATTTGACGATGAAATACGTCGTCGTCCTGTGCGAGATTTGTCTTGAGACGATCGAGGCGGTTCTTTTGCGTTCGCCAGGGCTAGACCGTCGTCCTGCGCGAACCCTTGGCGGCGTCGTCGGCGTCATTTTTTTGCGCGCGCAAAGAGCGGCGCAGGAACAGTTTGACGCCATGACATGTCGATGTTTTTCCGGAGTATATCGACGTTATTGGGCGCCTTGGCGACGCGTAGATTTTTTGGGCGTCGCGCTCTTATCGGCGATGATCGTTCTCTTCATTTATTTTGAGTATGCAAAGCGATGTTTGACCTGAAGAACGTTACCTTTTCTTATGACGGCGCCAATAAAATACTAGACGACGTCTCGATAAAGATTGAGGAAGGCGTCGCGGCGGCGATAACGGGCGCTAACGGTTGCGGAAAAACGACGCTTCTGCGCTTGCTTAACGGACTTGCCCTCCCCACTAAAGGTAAGTATTTTTTCGACGGGACGGAGATAACTCGAAAACAACTTTCTGATATTCGTTTTGCGAAAGAATTTCATCGTCGCGTAGGCTTCGTATTTCAAAGTGCGGACGCTCAGCTGTTTTGCGGGAGCGTCGAAGACGAGATCGCGTTTGGACCGCGCCAACTCAATCTTGAAGAAACAGAAATACGAACGCGAGTCGACGACTGTCTTTCCTTGATGGAGATAGCGCGTTTGCGCTACCGCGCTCCTTATTCTTTGTCCGGTGGAGAGAAGCGACGCGTAGCGTTTGCTTGCGTATTAGCGCTCAATCCCGACGCGCTTGTCGTCGACGAGCCTTTTGCAAGTTTGGACGTTTCTGGTCAATCGATTGTTATGGAGCTTTTCAAGACGCTTAGGGACGCCGGAAAGACGATCGTTTTCGCGTCCCACAGCGACGCGCTTGTCAATAAAGTCGCCGACGTCGCGTTCAATATCGAGAAAGGCGTCTGAGTTTCTCTACGAACGTGACGAGGGCGACTCTTGTTCCTCCGATTATCGGGCGAGTTCTTTGACTTGTTCTGCGGAGAGCGCCCATGAGAAAAGCTGCGCGCGCGATATTTTGCCCTGAAAATAATTCGTACCGGACATGCCGCGCGCAATGTCGCAACCGACGCAGAATCCTTGCGGGGAGGAATCGGTTGTATAGACAAGTTTGCCGTTGACGTCGAGCGTTTGAACGAGCTTGCCGTCAAGGTATAACTTGAGCGTTTTTCCGTCGTATGATCCAAGGGCGTCGACAAAACGTCCAAGCGGAACGTGGGCGCGTAAAATACGATATTCTCCGTTTACAGAAGCCCAAAATTCTATCTGATCCTTATTGATTTCCAGACTGACGCCTTTACCCTCGGTACAGGAGAAGATAGACTGAGCCTCTTCCGGAGTCTTCTCGAGAAGGAAACGCGCGGAGATGCTCATGACGCCCAATCTAGCGAAATCGCTTGACGTGAAGGGAATGACTAGACGCTGATCTTTTCCGTTGAACGACGCGCTTTCTTGCCCGTTCAAGTCGTCTACGCGCATAATCTGCGGGGCGCCTTCGACGCGGATTTCTTTAACGAGCCGTTTGACGTTCTGGGCGAGATTTACCGGCTTACCGTCGACAAATGCTACGTCCAGCACGTTAGGCGTGGGGCAGGCCGCGTCAGGATCTGCCGGCGCGTAAGGATTCGCGGGAGTCGTGAACTGGAGTTCAAGGAAACGTTCGCTCTCCTTGAGCCAGGGATTAAGGGCAAAAATCTTCGCGCGATACAGGGTTAAGGGAGGCAGCGTGTCGATCTTCAGTTGTAGCGGATTGGGATGGTTCTTAAAGTAATATTGGGACCACGCGTATATTGGGTCGTCTTTCACCCATTGGAGTACGCCGGAGCATTCCTCTTTTCTTTCTAAATCGATGCGATAACTATGAACGACGTCGGGACAAGAGGCTTGAGGAATTGAGACGCAAAGAGTCGTCTCATCGTCCAAAATCGTTGAAGATGCGACGGCGCCATTTTTCCATGTTGGTCTCTCGCTCGTTTCTGAACGCGCGTCCGTGTAGGCGTAGGCGGAGACGTTTCCTGGCTGAGGTAGATAATAGACGCAGTCAAAGAAAGAATTGGTAATAAGATCGTAGGGTTTGAAAACGACGGAATTATCTTTGCGTACTTCGACAACATACATTTGGGCGGCGTTCTCATATCCTTCAGGGAATTTATTGAGTTTTCCCCCTTCGCTACTCATTTCAAAATAGCTTAACGTGCCGGTTCCTAGGGCCGTGAAAGAGCCTTGCCATATTGAACGCGGGTCGTTGATCGGATAGTGGGAATGACCTGAGAAATTAACGACGCGGGGGGCTTGTTGAAGCGTTTCGTAAAGATCGTCGATTCCCCAGACGTCTTCGCCCTGGCTTCCGTAAACGGTAGAGGATATATGGTAGTGCTGGAATGTGAAAATCGGTTTGTTAGGGTCGTCGTCGAGCGCCTCTTGAAGCGCTTTTTTATACCAGTCGAGCGCGTATAAATAATCTCCGTTTTCGCACGATCCTCTTTCTGGAGAGACTCCGATAAAAGAGAATCCGTTGACTTTTGTAGCGACGTTGTCGTCGCGTTGGAATATTTCCCGCCAACGCGGTTTATTTCCGCTGTAAAACTCATGG
The DNA here is from genome assembly GCA_051885615.1 of Thermoguttaceae bacterium. Taxonomy (GTDB): domain Bacteria; phylum Planctomycetota; class Planctomycetia; order Pirellulales; family Thermoguttaceae; genus RUG369. The sequence goes on along the minus strand of JBJEXI010000075.1, from coordinate 76,474 downwards.
TTGCCCATGCACATGATCGTCTTGACGTCGCCGTGAATTTCTTCGTCCATCGTCTTTTTGAAGAGTAAAAGCTCTTCGTCTAGTCCATGGTCGGAGACGTCGCCGGCGATAAGGAGCGCGTCGAATTTGGAATAGGGGTGTTGAGCCGAATAGTCGTACATAAACCGTATGGCGCGTCGAAACCGATCGACTTCTTTCGTGTCGGGCGAGGTTTTGAAATGGACGTCGCTAAGGGCGCAAAACCTTAAAACGACGCTATTGTTTTCCTCTTCCGCGTGGAGCTCGGAAATCTTAAACATGGAAGAAGGGAGGCAGAGAAGCCCCGCGCCAAGGACGCTTTGCGAAAGAAATGAGCGGCGGGAAAGTTGGACGCCGGATCTATGGTTTGACATATCGTGTTCTCCTCGAATGAGTAATGTCGATTAGACGCAAAGTTTTACCTTTCTATGGCGTCCATGGCTTCTTTGACGAGGGAGCTCAAATCGACGCGGATGATTTTTGAAGAGCTTAAGGCGTAAGCGCCGTCGCCGTTGCAATATCCGACCAGAAGTTTCGTCTGGTTGAGAAAGAAGAGCGCAGGATAGCAGAATCCGCGTTTTCCGTCTCCATCGGCTGCGTCGAGAATCCTTTTGGCGAGAATTCTCTCACCCTTAGCGTCTAATATTGCCAGGGCGAGCGGATCTCTCGTCTTGGGGGATTCGTTCCAGACGGCGACAAGCAGATCGCTTTGAGGAAGTCGCTTTATCGACGCGGGGGAAAGAGGGGATACGAGGGGCGACGGTTCGGGAATCGACCACGTTTCGCCTGCGTCATGGGAATGGGAGAAAAGCTGACGTCCGCTTTCGTTCCTAATGGTCATTAAAATCCGCCCGTCGGCGAGTTCAACAACACCCGGTTCTTGAAAGAGATTGGAGGACGGGTTGGGAACGAGGTCGCTTTGTTTCCATGAAACTCCGCAGTCGTCGGAGATGTAACAGGATAAAAGCGCCTTGGAGTCCCATTGGAATTTTCCCTCTACTAACGCGCCATGCCGCGCGACGGGCACAAGAATTCTCCCATTGGAGAGGATTACGACCCGAGAATTATTGAGCACATTATAAGTAGGATCGTTGATAATAGAGGTTCTTTCAGACCATGTTTTTCCTTCGTCGCGCGAGAAGCGCAGGTAAGGTCTACAATCCCCTGCGGCGTCTTTAACTAGATAAAAGAGAGCGATGGAATCGTCCGAGAAGCGTAACAAGGTTACGGACATTACGTTGAGTCGCCCTTCATTTTCGAGAATAAGCGCGTCGTCGGACGACCAATTTCGCCCTTCGGAATCTGCAATTCTAGAGACGAGGTGCGCGGGCGCGTCATCGTTTGCCGAAGAGGCGTAATACCGCGTGTAGACGAAAAGGATCTCGCCTGCTTTGAGGCGGATGAAGTCTCCTTCGCTGTTGCGCGGATTGTCTTTTCCTGGAGGAAGAAGCAAAACCGTTTCTTTTTCAAGAAAGACGTCCGCCTCCTCCGCCGTCGTCGAGTCAACGTTAAAAAAGAAGGCGCTCAGGGCCGCGCCAAAAAGGGATCGAACAAGGAATTGACGCCGCGTGGCGAGAGACGAGCAAGCGAACGTATGCAACATGATTTCTCCTTTGGCGTGGAACCATGAAGATCAAGGCGTTTGATTGGACATGATTTTTGAAACGTCTTCCAAAAGACTCCGCAATCCTACGAGCGTAATTCGAGAAGAATCAAGTCCCATGCTCGTTCTGCCCGAGCAGTACGCCGCTAGCAGAGCGCTCGAGTCGACGAAGAAAATTGCAGGATAGCAGAAAGATCGAGTTTCCTCGTCTCCCGATCGATCGAGGATTTTTTTTGAGAGTATTTTCGCACCGTCCGGAGAAAGAATCCCAATCGTTAAAGGATTTCGTTCGTAAGGGGAGTCGTCCCATACGGCGACAAGATAATCGCTGTCCGGCAGTCTCTTTATTGTGGCGGGGGCTTGCGGCGACGTTAGCGGAGACGGTTTGACGAGAGACCAGGATTCGCCGCGATCCAAGGAATAGGAATAGTATTGACGTCCTTGATCCGTCCGAATCGTCATCAGTAATTTCCCGTCGGCGAGCTCGACAATTCCCGGCTCTTGGCAGAGAAGAGAATTAGGATTGGGAACCTCTGAACTCTGGCTCCATTTTCGTCCCCCATCGTCTGAAATCAAGCAAAAAAGAACTCCCTTGCTTTCGTAGTTGAAGAGATCGCCTCCCAAATAAGCGTGCCTTGCGACAGGAAGAAGGATGCGTCCGTCCGCTAACAACGTTGCTCGAGAGTTGTTGAGGACATTATAAGAAGGGGGGACGATTGTTTCGATCTGACGCGTCCATGTTTTCCCTTCGTCATAAGAGTAGCGAAGATAGGGACGACAGTCTCCGGCGGAATCCTTTACCGAGTAGAAAAGGGCGATCGATTGATCGCGCAACCTCAAGAGAGAGACCGAAGCGGCGTTGACGATTTCTTTATCGTTGAGAACGAGCTTGTCTTGAGTCGACCAAGTGCGACCTTGATCTTTCGAAACACGGCTCATAAGACGCGTCGTTACATTTTTATTTGTTCCTGTTCCTCCCTCGTAACGAGTGTATACATACAAAATTTCCCCGGTTCTAAGACGAATGAAATCTCCCTCGCTGTTGCGCGGATTATTCTCTTTGGAAGGTAATTCAAGAACAACGCTTCTCGCCACTATTCCGGCGGCGTTGGGCGCTGCGTCAAGATTCTCCTCATCGTTTCCTCGAAGTAGAAGAGTCGCCGCCAGCGCGCTATATCCCATGAGAAACAGGAATATGCAGACATGGATGAAATCGTCGTTGCGGCGGTTCATTGCGCGGCGCCCTCACTTTGGGATATTAGTGTTAATTGTTTCAGCGTGGAAGAGGACGCCCCGACGTATAATGAGGCAATCTCTACCAACGTACGGAACGCGACGAAGCGGAGCCTTGAAGAGGAAGATTCGTTTCCTCTTCTACGCGCTGAGCGACGTACGCGCTTGGCTGACGTTCCGCAGAGGCTGAATCGTTTTGTGCAAATTCCGACGTCCTTGTTTCAAAACCTTGGAAACGCGATCTACCTTGATCCATGTTTGTCGCGTAATCTAAATCCAGACGCCGCTGACTTGCGATTCCTCGCGAATCGTCCCTATTATAATCTTCATTGTAATTCCATTTTCGAGAAAAAGCGCCAAAATTGGCGTTATTTTCTGAAAAGCCAATATGCGCATCGTCGTTGCTATTAGGATAATCGGTATTTAAGGAAAAGTTTTGTTTTGCCGTAGAGCTGGAAAGTCTATTCGACGCCAAGCGTTCGTCTTGATAACTAACCGTAGGCGCGAGATTGACATTCCCTTCGAGACTTGCAGACTCTGGGTCGGAACCGAAGGAATAATCGGCAAAACCGCCGCTGACGCCTTGTTGGTACGACGGCGAGACGTCGCTTTGGGCAACGCGGCGAGGATTATCATAAGAAACGCCATCGTCATAGGCGTCCGATTCCGTCGATTGAAGCATATCTCCTAGCGCCGCCCAAGCGTCTAAGTCGTTCGAATCAAAACGATCGGTTGGGGAAGGAGCGGAGAAATCGATTCTGTCGTAATCGGAGTAACTGCCGCTTTCATCTAATTGTGAAAAGGCGGACGCCGTTATTTCCGGCTCGTAGGCGTTGTCATATGGAGAAAAAGAAGGGGCCGCAGGGGCGTTCGTTTTTTCTGATTCGGAATTCGCGACTTTGTTCGATTCTTCAACTGAAACGTAGTTCTTGGTTTCGGCAACAGCTTGGTCGCCGCCTACAGAATTTCCTTTGCAAAGGAACGCGGACGTGACTCCCAGCGAAAAAGCAACGGCAAAAAAGGTCGTTTGCTTTAAAATCTTTTTAGTTGTAGTCAATTTTTCCACCGACGTTTCACTTGGATCATGCAAATCGGGAATTATACCTATGATTCTAGGCTCTCGTGGTTCCGCGAGCTTTTCGACCTCGCTGAGTTGATCGTTGACTTCCGACACGTTGACGACGTCTTCGAAGGCGGCGTCCTCCGTTTCCGCGCAATTTTCGCCATAGCTACGCGAATAATTGGGTGTTTCACAAAACGTCATCTTGTTCATCTCCTTAGTCATACCTCTCGAGAGTACCTCAACGTAGCGCGGTTGCAGAGACTCCCTATCTTCTAATTCGACGTTATGCGAGAAAACTTGAGCTTTTTAACGAAAAGAAAACGTAATTAGATAATGCGTATTTTAGCGATAGTTAGAAAGTCGCCGATAAAAAGGAAAAAGCCGACTGGAAGAACCAGTCGGCTTATCGTGATTGATTTAAGCTATTTAAGAAATTCGCTGACGCAGTCTACGAGATATTGTTGTTCTTCAGGAAGCAACTCAGGGAAGATTGGGAGCGCGAGGACTTCGTTCGCCGCCTTCAGAGTTTCGGGAAGATCTTCCGGCTTGTAGCCAAGATACGCGAAACATTCTTGTTGATGCAAGCCGAGGGGGTAGTATATGTCAACGCCGACTTTCTTTTCCTGTAAGAAAGCGCGGAGGGCGTCTCGCCGACCGCCTAAAACGCGAATAGTATACTGGTTCCATACGTGGCGACGATCGCCGACTTTAACAGGCGTAACGATCTTTCCCTGCAAACCCGCTTGGGCGAAGAGCTTTTCGTAACGCGCGGCGTTTGCGTTTCGCGCGTCGGACCAGGCGTCAAGATACGGCAACTTAACGTTTAAGATTGCGGCTTGATAGGAATCCAGTCGACTGTTGATTCCAATTTCTTTGTGATAGTATCGCGGCGACATGCCGTGGCCGCGTAATAACTGGACGCGATCTGCGATTTCGTCGTCGTTAGAAAGAACCATGCCGCCGTCTCCAGCGCCGCCCAGATTTTTGGTCGGATAGAAACTGACGCAGGAAGCGTCGCCCCAGTTTCCGACTTGAATTCCTTCGAGTTCGGCGCCAATCGCTTGCGCCGAGTCTTCAATCAGGTAAAGTTTGCGACCGTATTTATTCTGATAGTCGTTCGCTATTTCGCGGAAGGCGCACATGTCGGCGGCTTGGCCGAAAAGATGAACGACGATAATCGCCTTTGTTTTTTCCGTCAACTTCTTACGGACGTCTTCAGGATCCAAGCAAAAAGTAACCGGATCAATATCGGCGAAGACGACGTCGGCTCCAACTCGAGGAATGCAACTCGCCGTGGCGAAAAAGGTAAACGACGGGGCGATGACCTCGTCCCCTTCGCCTGCTTTAATGGCCATAAGCGCTAAGAGAAGGGCGTCGCTTCCAGAGGCGCAACCAACAGCGCGTTTGGTTTTAGAGTATGCCGCAATTCCTTCTTCCAACTTTTTTACTTCGGGCCCCAACACGAACTGACCGGTTTCGTTGACGCGTCGAAGAGCGTCGTTCATTTCTTCGCCAATCACTTTAAACTGACGCTTGAGATCCAACATCGGAACCGAATTGATCTGCGACGACATACTCATAATCCTTCTATTAGCCTATGTGTCCTTCCTGAAACGCTTAATCGATAAGATAACTTTATTTAAATGCGGTTATCATAAGCTGTTGGATTTTAGATTTTTCATTTTTGTGCGTCAAGCGTGATTTAAGGATTTTTTCTTTCTTTTTGTTTTTTTTCGGAAAAGACGGACTCTACTAGGAAAGGTCGGCTAAAGCTATAATGACAGGAGAGAGCGCAGAGGCCGACGTCCTTCGACTTCTAGGCGCAAATACATAAAGAAATAGGGAGAAAGAGCATGCGAGCGTTTAATGACGATTCAAAGAGGAAGATAATCGACGTACCCTATATCAACCAATTAGACGTCGTTTTTGGATGCGAGGCGGTCAGCGCGACAATGGTTCTTCAATTCTATGGATGCGACCTTTCTTGGCGCGATTTTACCGATTCTTATCTCATCAAGCGCGATTGGCGACTTGACAACGGAGTTATTTACGGACCGGATCCATGGGCGGCATACCCAGGCGATCCTTATAAAGATTCCGGTCTCAACTGCGGTTACGGTTGTTATGCGCCCTGTCTTGCGAAGTCGATGAATAAGGTTTTGTTGCAGAAAAATTTGAAGGCTGTTGCGACAAGCGGTCTCAAACTTGTGGATCTCACGGCGAATTATATCGATAAGGGAGAGCCGGTAATTCTTTGGGCGACGATGGACATGGCGCCTTCGCATTTGGGGACTTCATGGATTATCGACTATGTCGACGAGAATTCCTGTTTGCGTCTGGGAGATTATTTTACCTGGAACGGCAACGAACACTGCCTTGTGCTCGTTGGATATGATTCGACGCGATACTTTTTCAACGATCCATACAAAAATCACGGATTGATTGGATATGATAAAGGATTGGTGGAGTCTCGCTTTTTTGAACAAGGATCCCAATCCGTCGTTGTTCGGCGAATAGAAGGATGACGCGCATAAAAGAGACGCGAACTTTCAGCGAAAGGAAAGTTCGCGTCTTTGGCGTTATCTAGACCTCGCTTTTGGGGCCTGCCATTTATGCTTATCGCCATAGTTTAGGATAGCGTTGTGCGCCGGTTTGCCTTCTTTAAAGCTATTGGCGGTAAAGAAGACCTGTCCGTCGACGTCCGGCGACGCAGCCATGTAGTTGAGTTGTCTTTCAAGTTCCTCGCCGTCGCGCCATGCTTCCGTTTTGGAATTGGGATCCATTCGATAAGCGGCTATTCCGACATAGAGTTTGACGTCAACGTCGGAGACGACGTCGGACCACCAGTCGACGAGGGTTGAAAAGTCTGCGACGTCAAACCCGATATGCCAATAGATTTGAGGAATGACCGCGTCGATCGTTTCTTCTTTGATCCATTTTCTTACGTCGGCATATAGATTGAAATAGCACTGATTTCCTCTGGTGTCGCTTCCAAGAGGATGGCTTCCTTTATTTGCCCAAATTCCCGCAGGGCTAACGCTCCACACGACTTTAGGTCGGACTTTATGGACTGCGCGGTTGACGTCCTGTATGAACAGATTGACGTTGTTGCGGCGCCAGTCTTCAATATTGTCAAAACCTTCTCCGTAGGTCTCAAAGGTTTGACGATCTTCTTCGATATTCCTTTCGGGGTAGAAGTAATCGTCAATATGGACGCCGTCGACGTTGTAGTTTTTGACAATTTCGACGAGTCCCTTAACGACATGCTCTCTCGCTTCGGGAACTCCAGGATTTAAATAAATGCGATCTCCGTGCTTAAAGGTCCATTCGGGATGTTGCGCTGCGGGATTAGTGGGAGGAAGATCCTCTAATTCCTTTTTGCCTATCGTAACGCGATAGGGATTAATCCAGGCGTGAAGCTCCATTCCGCGGGCATGAGCGGAGTCGATCCAATAGCGCAACGGATCAAAGAACGGGTCGGGCGCTTTGCCCTGTTCGCCGGTAAGGAAACTAGACCATGGATATAATTCGGAGGGATAGAGGGCGTCGCCCATCGGACGAACTTGGAGGAAAATCGCGTTAAAACGCATAGCCGCCGCTCGGTCAAGGATCTCGTCTGTTTCCTTCATCAACTCCTCGGGAGAAAGTCCCGGTTTTGACGGAAAGTCGATATTGGACACAACGGAAACCCAGAGCCCGCGGAATTGACGACTCTGACGGCGATAGTCTTTGGGCGTCGGCTTCTTTTGAACCGTCGCGGCTTCTTCATCGAGCGCGTACGCGCCGTTCATTGGAATAAAAGATAACACGCCGACAGTAAAGACGACGAGGGAGACAAGGACTCCGGGATGAAACAAAAAGCGGAATCTGCGCATGACCTTCTCCTGAGGGTTATTTTAGTTGTGAGAGCCGAATTTTCTCCTTAAGAAGTTCAACAGCTTTTTCAACAACAACGTCGTAAGCGTAGGCGCCCACGGGGACGCCTCCATTTTTCAGATTGACTTTATCTCCGCCGCACCAGAGACCGATATCAGCGTCGTCCGTCTCGCCCGGACCGTTTACACGACATCCCATAACGGCGATTGTGAAAGGATAGTCCTTGGCGAATTGAGTCGCTTTTTCGATCTCGAGGGCGAGGTCGACAAATCGCGCGCTTTGAGTTCTCGAACATCCTGGGCAACTAACGATATTAAGCGCGGTCTGTTTATAATCGTTCGGGTTGGCTACGATTCCATTTGCAACGTTGCTCAGAATCAACTTGCCCGCTTCAACTTCTTGTTCTTTTTGGTCGGCGCGGACAGTAAGAGAAACGCGCAAGGTTTCGCCAATTCCTTCCGAGAGGAGGGGTTCTAGCGCGGAACGAGTCTTGAGAATTCCTCTTGGAGGCGCGCCGGCTTCGGTGACGCCTAAATGGAGAGGAACAAGGGGACGTAAAGCGGCAAAACGTCTGTTTAACAGAAGGACAGTGTCGGGATCGGAATCTTTGATGGAGACGCAGAATCGTTCAAAACCAAGCGATTCGACGAAATCAACATGTTCCAAAGCGCTTCGGATCGGCGGGTCGAAGAACTGCGCTTCGTCGTCTTTGAGCGTAGGATCTGCGTCGAGACGGGCTATTTTTTCATGGTATTGACGCAGTTTTTCCGGATCAAGACTTCCCGAGTTTACGCCGATTCGAAGGGCGCAATCATTGTCTCTCGCAACGTCGACTAGGTATTGCACCTTCTTTTCCCACGAAAGTTCCGGTTCAAGCCGATGAAGATGTCCGGGATTGTAGCGGATCTTGTCGACATAAGGGGCGACCCTTTCCGCCATCCGGAAATTCTCTTGTAGGTCGACGGAAAGATTGGCGTCGACTCTTTTACGAATTTCAACAAGCGCTTCCGCGTCGATAGGGGCGTCGACGGCGACGCGGATCATTCCTGCGCCGTGCGCCGCGAGCTTCCGTATGGTCGCGACGGTGGCGTCGACTTCTCTCGTTTTTGTGGCGGCCATTGTTTGAACGAGAATAGGGGCGTCGCCGCCAATGAACGTCGATCCGACTTTGATCTTACGAGTTATTCTACGAAGAGTGTTCATTCGAGGATTCCTTCTTCCTGGAGTGCGCGTCTAAACTCATCCACGGTATAAAAAATCTTTTCGGGGTTGTAGGAGAGAATTCTTTCAGGTTCAGCGGTGCTAAGCCAAGCGGCCGCCCACGATGGAACGCCCGCTTTATGCGACGAGATGACGTCTTTCCAAGAATCGCCAACGTAGGCGACTTCGTCGGTTCCAATTCCCATGATTTCGAGAATTTCACGTATCGCAACGTCCTTAACGCGACCGTTGGAACCTCCGGTGCGAATCTCTTCAAAATCGTCGGCTATCTTGTAGAAATCAAGGGAGATTTTACAACTAACCGGTCCCTTGGCCGTGATTAAAGCGACGCGGACGCCACGCGCCTTTACCTCTCGAATGACTTCCATCACCCCTGGAACAAGATTGGGAATCTTTGCTTGTTCTTCCGCATAGATTTTATAGTAAATTTCCGCTAGTTCATGCTGTCGATCAGGAAAATGTTTCGCGAAAATGCCTTCTTCCGCAGGGCCAAAGTAGGAACGTACTTCCTGTAAAGACATATCCTTTCCCAAAACAGGTTCGACTGTTCGTTTGAAAGCGTTAATGCAGGCGGGAAGGGTGTTGGCAATAGTGCCGTCAAAATCAAAAATTAGCGCTTTGAGCATAGAATATACGTCCCTTCGGTATAAGATTCTTTTTTTCTTGTTTTGAGTTGTTATCGAGTATTGTAACGAAGCTGATTTTTCTTTCTAGTTCATCGCCGCACCTCATATAGTGGAGAAGGCGGAAATCAGAAGATAAAGAGCTGTTATAAAATTCAGAGCGAGGATGAAAGGTACGAAAATTTTTTCCGGGATAGCGCGGTAGATCTTTCTGCCGACGACGCCGCCAAAGATCAGGGGCAGGGCGAAAATCGCCGCGAGCAGGAAACTCGTTGCGTTCATGACCTGAGCGGATTCTTTTTCAAATCCCATTACCTCTTTAATATAGGTGGCGGCAAACATGAGAGGAATTTTGGAGACGTTGACGAGGAAGAAGAAAACGGCGTTCGTTCCCATGAATCTTTTTTTATCAAGTCCTTGAGAAGAAAAATAAGCGGCGGAAACGGCGCCAGCGGCATTTCCTAAGATAGTGGTCGTTCCGGCGAGGACGCCGCAAAACCATCTGAAGGGTAGGTTCGTCGCAACTTTTGTCCATCCGAGACGCTGACGAACAAACTCAAAGACTAGAATAGAGACGGCCAACGCGCCAACCGTTACGCGAAATTGAGAATTTTTCATGAAGCACAGGACGACCGTTCCTAAGAGAAGTCCTATGACGACGGGAGGCGCAAGTCTTTTTAAAAGGCGAGGATCGCAATCCTTTCGATAGAAGTAAACGGCGGCTAAATCTCCGAGGATCAGTAAAGGCACGATGGCGCCTGAGGCAAACATCTCATGGTTGGGGAATGCCGAAATCATTAGGAGGCAGGAGAAGAGCCCGACTCCAGGCGTGCCTGTCTTTGCAAGACCGACTAGAAAAGCCGCTAACGAGCCGACTATTAGGGTAAAGGGGGAAAAAAGAAGATCAAAGGGCATGTGACGACCAAATGTTGTTTCGAAAAGGTTGCGCTTCTGCAACGCTCTAAATCGACGGCGTACGAAAAAAAGCAAGGGGAGCTTATGGAACGCTCCCCTTGCTAGATCATTTGACAGCGAAATCACGAAGTCGCGACGTTTTCAGATTGCCCGGTCGCGGCGGAATCCGACGAATCCCCTTCTACGGGCTTCGATTCCTCCTCGTTTGCAACCTCTTCTTCTTTCATCGCGCGAAGCTTCGCACGTTCAGAGATTTGTTCGCGATACTCCTTGAACTGTGGACCGTCAAGCTCTTCTTGGGAATAATCGGCGTAGTTTTTGGGTTCAAATTGGAGTATCGACTTCTTTTGTTTCTTCTCCTCTTCGCCAGGAAGAAGCGCCTTTCGTTCCTCCTCTGTCAACTCCCTTTCGACAAGCGTTATATCGATAACTTCTTGATTCGTGAAAACGCCTTCAAGGAATTTTTCAGAAAGAGGATCTTCAATATGCTCTTCAATGGCGCGTCGTAATGGTCTAGCGCCAAACTCAAGTTTGGAGCCAACTTTGGCGACGAACTTTTTCGCTTCGTCCGAAATATGGAGGCAAAGCTCTTTTTCGACCAAACGTTTTCGAAGCTTATTGAGCTCCATGTCGACGACGGAGAGCAGGTCTTCGTCCGTGAGGTGACGGAAAACGATGACGTCGTTAAAGCGGTTAATAAACTCAGGTCTAAAGGCTCTTTCGATCTCCTCGTTGACGCGCGTCTTCATACTCTCGTACGACGTGTTTGCGTCGGGTTCTTGGAAACCAAAAGCTGATTCGTTTTTGATTGCCGAGGCGCCCGCGTTGGTCGTCATAATGATAATCGTGTTGCGGAAATCAACCGTTCTACCAACTGAATCGGTAAGACGACCTTCTTCAAGGACTTGCAGGAAGAGATTGAAGACGTCAGGGTGCGCCTTTTCGATTTCATCGAAAAGAACCACCGAGTAAGGTCGGCGACGCACGCGTTCCGTGAGTTGACCGCCTTCGTCATGACCAACGTAACCCGGAGGAGAGCCGACCATTCTTGAGACGTTGTAACTCTCCATGTACTCGCTCATGTCGAACTGAAGAATGGCGTTTTCGTCGCCGAACATAAATTTCGCCAATGTTTTCGCGAGTAAAGTCTTTCCGACCCCTGTTGGACCAGCGAAGATGAAAGACGCAATCGGCCTGCTCCGATCTTGAATTCCCGCTCGACTTCGACGGATAGCCTTGGAAACGGCGCGAATCGCTTCATCCTGGCTTACGACGCATTTATGAAGCTCCGCTTCCATCTGAAGGAGACGTTTCGAATCCTCTACCGTAACGTTAGAGAGGGGAACCCCCGTGATTCTCGACACAACCTCGGCGATTACTTGGGCGTTAACGACGCCTATCGCTTCTTTCTGCTTATTGCGCCAATTTTCTTGCAACTCCGCTTTTTGGGCGCGAAGTATGTCAATTTGATCGCGAAGATAGGCAGAGCGCTCAAATTCTTGAGTGCGAACCGTCGCGTCCTTTTCCTTTTGAAGCGCCTCGATTTGCCGGTCGACTTCCGTGAGATCGGGGGGGCGCGTGCAACTCTGGAGTCGAATTCGAGCTCCAGCTTCGTCGACGACGTCGATCGCCTTGTCAGGAAGACTACGATTGGTGATATATCGTTCGGAAAGTTCGATCGCGGAAGTGAGCGCGTCGTCTGTAATCGTGACGTTATGATGTTGCTGGTAACGACTACGTAGTCCTTTGAGAATATCAAGAGTTTCCGCAGTCGTCGGCGGATTAATCGTCACTGTCTGGAAACGACGTTCGAGGGCATGGTCTTTTTCGATGTATTTTCGATATTCATCGAAGGTTGTCGCGCCGACGATTTGGAATTCGCCGCGTGAAAGGGCGGGCTTAATGATATTGGCGGCGTCGTTAGCTCCCTCTGCGCTTCCCGCGCCGACGAGCGAATGAAGTTCGTCGACGAAAAGAATGATATTTTTAGCGCGTTTCACTTCGTTCATGACGGCCTTGATTCGTTCTTCGAATTGACCGCGATATTTTGTTCCCGCAACCATAGAGGTAACGTCAAGGGCAACAACGCGGCGCCCCATGAGAATTTCTGGAACGTCGCCATTAGCGATTTTTTGAGCGAGACCTTCGACGACGGCGGTTTTACCGACTCCCGCTTCTCCAATAAGAGCAGGGTTGTTTTTCGTTCGTCGGCAGAGGATCTGCATGGTGCGCTCGATTTCCACCACGCGACCAACGACGGGATCAAGTTCGCCTTTTCTTGCCAATTCTGTCAAGTCTCGACCGAAGTTGTCCAGAGCCGGAGTTTTGACTCGATCTGAACCTTTTGGGGACGCCGTCGTAGGTTTGGGTTGCGCTTGATCGGCAACGTCTACCGTTGGTCCGTTGTTGACGTCGTCTCCGGATCCTGAGTTAGTATCTCCGGAGGCGCCAGAATCGGTAGAATCGCTCTCTCCTGCGCCGATCATCGACATTATTTCATCGCGAATAGCGTCCAAATTCAAACCCATGTTCAATAAAGCTTGGCAAGCGCTATTCGATTCGTCGGAAAGAATCGCCAGCAATAGGTGTTCGGTGCCGACAAAAGAGTGGTGCAACTCATTAGCCTGATCGATTGCGCGACCTAAAATGAGCTTTAACTGAGGCGTTTGCGGAAGTCTACCGAGAGAAGCAAGGCTCGTGCCGGGGGTAATAATACTCTCAATCGCATTTTGGGTTTTGCGTAGATCCGCTCCAAATTTCTCAAGGACGCCTGCCGCCATTCCGTCCGCTTCTCTGATGAGTCCGAGCAGTAGGTGTTCCACGCCAATGTATTCATGGTTGAGGCGCATTGCCTCGCCATGCGCAAGCTTCATCGCGTTTTTGGCTTTTGTGGTAAAACGTTCGTATGCCATAGCTATATAAGCCTATTATCTAGTGAATCAGATTACACAAAACCGTAACGATACGGCTTGTAGTCAAACAACATGGAGCAACATAGACGCCAAAACCTATCAAAATGCGTCAAGTTGAAATCTCTCTACCGTCTCCCGTTGATCCGTTGTTGACGTCGTCTCCGGATCCTGAGTTAGTATCTCCGGAGGCGCCAGAATCGGTAGAATCGCTCTCTCCTGCGCCGATCATCGACATTATTTCATCGCGAATAGCGTCCAAATTCAAACCCATGTTCAATAAAGCTTGGCAAGCGCTATTCGATTCGTCGGAAAGAATCGCCAGCAATAGGTGTTCGGTGCCGACAAAAGAGTGGTGCAACTCATTAGCCTGATCGATTGCGCGACCTAAAATGAGCTTTAACTGAGGCGTTTGCGGAAGTCTACCGAGAGAAGCAAGGCTCGTGCCGGGGGTAATAATACTCTCAATCGCATTTTGGGTTTTGCGTAGATCCGCTCCAAATTTCTCAAGGACGCCTGCCGCCATTCCGTCCGCTTCTCTGATGAGTCCGAGCAGTAGGTGTTCCACGCCAATGTATTCATGGTTGAGGCGCATTGCCTCGCCATGCGCAAGCTTCATCGCGTTTTTGGCTTTTGTGGTAAAACGTTCGTATGCCATAGCTATATAAGCCTATTATCTAGTGAATCAGATTACACAAAACCGTAACGACACGGCTTGTAGTCAAAAATCATAGAGCAACATAGACGCCAAAACCTATCAAAATGCGTCAAGTTGAAATCTTTTTTAGAACTCAATTTTCAATCCATTATATGCGCATCGGGAAAAAGTCCATAGAGTCCTGACGTCTGCTTCCATTGCTTCCATTAAGAGTTCTCGTTGCGCTAATAGCGTTATATACGCTTGGAAAATCCTTTGCGCACATTTTTTCTCTAAAGCGTTTGTAAAAATGAAGGTTGATTGCTCTAGACTCAAGAGCGTTGAAAGATTACCCTGAACATGGAGTTGTATTGAGGCGGCGCGGCGTAGAGAGCGTCGCGCCTTTCAGGTATCGTCGATAAGTTAAATTTACCTTGGGGATATGTCGTGTCGCGAAAGATATTGACAACGGCGGCGATTTGTGCGCTGTCTGCTTTCTTAGGCTGTCGAGAGGCGGAGAAAACGGCGGAGAATCCTCGCGTTGATTCCGGATCGAGCGTTTCGACCTTTAAAGAAGATTCCGGTTCTCGCGTTAAGTCGGACGACTCGGCCCTTTCCGAGGATGAAGGCGTTGCGGACGTCTTAGGACGCGCGGCGGATCAGTTTTCGGGCGTTTTTTCTGACGAAGGGGAGAACGGCGACGAAACGGAGGAGGCTAGCGGCGTAGATTTTTCCCTTGTTGACGACGAAACGAAACGAAAATATTCAGACGACCGCACCCTTATTGCACCGACGCTTGCGCAACGCGGAGAGGATCTGGAGACGGCGCCTAAATACCGATTGGAATATAAGTTCCCCCAGCGCGCGAATCTTGCTTGGAACGTCGTGCATCTTGTCCGGAAACGCGTGTCGTACGGCGGGACGGAGTCGTTGATCGAGACGTCGTCGACGACATGGCGGCGTTGGGAATTTCAAGATGCGACCGCCGACGGGAAAGTCAAGGCGAGACATTGGATCGATCGGATGATTCTGCGTCAAAACGAGGAAGGAAAGGAGCCTATCGACTACGATAGCGAGCGCGACTTGGCGGTTCCAAAGGAAATTGCCGCGTTCGGCACGGAGAAGGCCGTTGGCGTCGTTCTTGAGACCTTCGAAATCAATCCCCTTGGCGTTATGTCGAATAAAAAGAAGCTGGTGGCGGAGTATCAAGGCAGGGAGGGCGATTCTAACGTTATGACCCCATTTCCCCAGGGCGAGCTTGCCGTTGGCGACGTCTGGACGATACCGTATACACTTTACCTGAAAGGGGCGAACGAGGCTGTAAAACCATGTCGAATTATTGAAAGATTCCGACTGGACAAGATTGATGAAAAATACGCGACGATTTCCTTCAAGACGACTCTGACGTCAATAATCGACGATCCCGTCGTCGAGGGGGCTCTTGCCGAACGATTGTTTTCCGGCGTAGCGCTCTTTGATCGCGAATTGGGATTGGCTGTTCGTACGGAGTTGAATTTTAAAAAGACGGTTCCTGGCGCGTTTGGTTTTGCGAGTTTTTTAGAGTATAATTGCCAGGTTGTCGAGAAACTCGATCGAGAGAAATCAGATCTCTTCGTCGAAGGAGAGAGTCGGGGTCTTTCTTCTGAGGTTCCTTCCGTAGCAGGAGAAGACGTCGAGTAGTTTTGTATGTTTGCGGCGGTTTAGCGTTTACGAAAATAGGCGTTTGACGCCTTTATGATTCTTAACAGGGAGTAATCAAGTGTCCCTTGATAAATCAGCGACGATTTTTGTTTCCGGCGCCACCGGCTTTATCGGTTCTACTTTAACGCGTCAATTGTTGGCGGACGGGTGGCGCGTCCGCGGTATGAGTCGATCGAAACCGTCTTTGCCTCCAGGATATGAAGGGGACGTCAAAGAGTTATGGGAACATCCTAATTTCGAGCACGTTCCGGGAGATATTAGCGACATTGAGTCGATAGAACGCGGAATGAAGGGGTGTAAGTACGTTTTTACTTTAGCGGGGTATGCGCGTAATTACTCGAGGGATCCCAAGGTTTTTTATCGAGTCAATGTCGACGGCTTGCAAAACGTCCTTAACACGGCGCTAAAACTTGGCGTTGAGAAGATTGTGTCGACGTCGACAATCGTGTCCTTTGGTCCGACTCCTAAGGGACAGCTTTGCGACGAGACGCTCGAGAGAATTACCGATAAGTTTTACACCGAATACGAAGAGTCTAAAACGATGGGGGAGAGGGCCGCGTTAAAACTCGTCAAAGAGGGGTTGCCTCTCGTGATCGTAAATCCGACGCGCGTTTACGGGCCGGGTCAACTCTCTGAAGGAAACGCGATGGCGGGTCTTATTCGGGATTATAGGCGAGGAACTGGGCCTTTTTTACTCAATTACGGCGTCAATTACGGCAACTACGGGTATGTGGAAGACGTCGCGCGCGGGCATTACTTAGCGTTGGAAAATGGACGCGTTGGAGAACGATATATCCTAGGAGGGGACAACGCGTCTCTCTTAGAACTTTATCGAATGATCGATAAGGTCGACGGTAAGAAACACTGGAAGCTCCCTTTATATAAGTTCATCCCTCTGCTAGTGGCGCGGAGTATGAAAATATGGGCCGATATGACGGGCGCATACCCGCGTATTACTCCCGGCTGGGTCGAGACGTTTCTTGTCGACTGGAAATATAGTTGCGAAAAGGCGAAAAAGGAATTGGGATATGATCCCATCTCTTTAGAAGAGGGATTAAGACGCACATGCGCGTGGCTTGATCGTCTCGACGGGAAAAAAGGAAAGGACTCCGCAGTTTCTAAGGATTGTCCTTGAAGACGCTCGGTCTGCCATTTTGACAGAACGCGCCAGTTCTCACAACATTTGTCGTATAGACGCGTCGTTTAGCGGATTTCAGACGCAATTGCACAAGGAAGTGACAATGAATCAGGAAAAGGAACAAGTTCGGTTTAGAGGACGAAATAACGTCGGCATATCGAAGTTTCGACGCGTCGACGCGTTTCTGATCAGCGCGGCTCTGGGCGTGACGTTCCTTTCGTCGTTTGGTTGTCGCTCAATTTTCTTCCCCCCCGAATATCGAACGAATCGGTGCATAGGCGACGGTTGTTATTTGGACGGAGAAGACGCAACCGCCGACTGGAATCGAGCGAAATCGTTTAAGGAGCGCAAGGAATTTGGGACGTTCGATTCTGGTGAGCCGAGTTCTGGAAAAAACGTCAAGACGTCGGTTCGCGGGGTCGCTCCCTATGATTCTTCTGTTACGCGCGGTAGTCTCAGCGAGGAAGAAGAATATCTCGGAGCCGAATCGAATACTTCTTGGTTTGATAAGTTTAAGGCGCCTTTCCATTTTCCAAAATTCTCTTTTCCAAGTTTTTCGAAATCGGAATCCCATCCCGAGGAACTTTCGCAACGGCGATACGACGACTTAGATTCCGAAGATACGAGATCCCGAACTATTGAAACAACGTCTTCCGGCACTTTCCAGCAGGAACGGAAAAACACGAATTTCTTCACAAAGCTTTTCCACTCTCGAGAGGAATCGAATAACGAAGACGAGCTCTTAGGCGGTCGAAATTCTCGACCTGTCGAGGCGATTAACAGCGAGCGTAATTCCTCTCCCCGGTCGATCGTAAATTTTTCGAATCCCTTTTCTCGAAAGGATAGAGGAACGCCTGCGCGTAAAACCGCAAATAAGCGATCTCTTGAAATCGAAAACTACGATCAATCACGGTTCCTGCCCCCTATGAGGATGATCGAAAGATATTATTCTCTCGGGAGCATTCCCCCCGTGCGAACCGAAACAGCTTACGTCGAGAGTCATGCCTACGGCGATTCGACTTTCCGTCCGAAGACCGCGTCCGCTCAGCGCGTAGAAAAAACGGCGGCGACGCCTATCAGGGATTCTTATCGTTCAAGTTATTACACACCGGTTCAGAACGAGATCAACGTGGAAGACGGATCTGCGGAGATCCCTGCTTCCCCGGCGCAAGTTCATGACGGTTACTATGAAAAACGTAGCGGCGCTGCGAGTCTTTCTCCAATTCCCGCGTCGAAAACGACTAATTCTCCCAACGTCGGTTCGGGCGTCAAAACGAGCGAGGCGCGTTCCAACAATAGGGGAATAACGCGATCTATCGCTTCCGTCATTCCCAATCAAGGGGGCGTTTCCACTGTTTCGTTTCCGAGTCAAGGAAACGAGGTTCGTAACGACGAGAAGGTTCTCGAGGCCGACTCGCTTTACGGCCTGCAAGAGGACGAATATCAAGTTGTTGAAGCGGTCGAATTGCCTTCTTCTAACGTTTCTCCTCAAGAGACGAGCTCCGCCTCGCCTACAACGCCTACCGTTCCTTCGGACGTCGATGAAACGTTTCGCAATTCACTTGGCAGTCGGCGCTCTTTTTCTTGGTTTAATTCAGATTCCGATGAAAACGACGCTACGCCCGACGCCGTTGACGATTCTATGAATACGGCGATTCCCGCTCCAAGCTCCGTCGTTCCGCCGCGCGACGAAGCGAGCCCAAGCGTTGAGACTCATTACGAATCGACGTCCGCCCCCGTCGAGGAATTACCGGTTCCCGGAGAAGCTCCGTTAGACGCGCCGGAGCCTCTCGCCGCTAAGGCTTTGGACGATATTGTCGATTCCGCCGCGAATCAAGACGAGCCCTTGCTTTCCAGGAATCTTCAAAATAATGACGACGTCGTGAATTCGCCCAAACTCTCCGGGCAAACTATCGCAACGGATTTAGCGAACGCGATTATGGAGAGCGTGGAACCCGAAGAATCCGAGTGTTCTTTTCGCGAAGAACCTAGCGTTCTAACGAATCTCATTGAGGAAAAGGCGACTCAATTGAGTGAAAGCGCCCCGACGCCGGAATCTGTCGAAGCGCGAAAGGGGGAGAGACTTTCCGCTCCCATAACTGAAGAAGAAATCGCTTGGATTGATCAGATCAAGAATGCGATACAATCTCTATTGGCGGAGCGTGAAGAGTGTAAAAAGCGCGGCGACGACGTGCGGATTTGCGACGCTCGTTTACGCCTTCTCTATTTGGTGATTGGCGAATACGAACGCTCGATTCAGGAAATAGAGGATGAGAACGACCCGCTTCGGATCTTCTGGGAGAAGGAGTGCCGCGGTCTAGAGACTCTCCTGGAGAATCAGTTGGAGGAGATCGATCCGGCGTTCGTAGCAGATCGTCTTCGTTCGGGCCTCGATTCACTCTCTGCGTTTTGTCAGCTTCAAATACGAAAGATACTCCTTGTGGAATCTCCGGCCTGCTATGGGCTTTTTAAGGCGCGCGAAGACGCGTATCTTCCAGGAGAAACCGTTTTTGCGTACTCGGAACTCGAGTATGTGACGAGTCGCGAGACGGAGGAGGGGTTCGCAATCGACGTTGAATGTCGCTGGCGCCTGTTAAACGCCGACGGATCGCCGCGAACGAGCTTTGAGTCGCAACGTTGTTCGAATTTGTCGGAAACAAAATTGAGAGATATTGTTCTAAACGTCTCGATTCCTCTTCCCGAAACGTTGCCCGCAGGGTATTATCAACTCGAAATACAGACGAGCGATCTTAATGCCGAGAAAGCGTGGACCTGTGTAAAACGACTTGAGGTGCAAGTCGTGGAAGAGGAGGCTTGGACTCAAGAATCTACGTTTTTAGGCGAATCTTTTTAGGAGGCATAAGTGGCCTATACGAACAGAAAGCGCGTAAGTCAAGCGGAATTAGATCTTGTCGGTTTTATCGACGAGGAACCCGAACAGACGCCAGACGCGCTCTCTATGAGCGTAACGCAGCTCAATAAATCGTTGAAATCTCTCATCGAAGGAACGATTCGACGCGTAAACGTCGTGGGGGAGATTTCCGGTTTTACCGTCCATAATGGTCATGGCTTTTTCGACTTGAAAGATCCCGAATCGAAAATTCCGGCGGTTATGTGGAAGTCGGTGATCCAGCGCACGCCTTTTCAGATTAAAAACGGTCTCAAAGTCGTTTGTTCCGCCAATTTGGAGGTGTATGTAACTCAAGGGAAATACCAGCTTTCCGTTTCCAAGATGATTCCAGTAGGCGTGGGCGTTCGCGAACTCCAGTTTCGGGCGCTTCAGGAAAAGCTTCGCGCCGAAGGACTCTTTGCCGAGTCGAGAAAGCGCCCCCTTTCTCCTTTCATAAGTCGAGTCGGCGTCGTGACCAGTCCTTCAGCCGCTGCGTTTCGCGACTTTATTAACACGCTTCGAACGCGATGTCCTTACGTGCAGATTGTGTTGATTCCGACTCGCGTTCAAGGCGAATTCGCCGCGCGGGAGATTGCGCAGGCGTTTGATTTTCTTAATAAGTACGGCGAGGCAATGCGACTCGACGCCGTCGCGTTGATTCGCGGCGGGGGTAGCGTTGAAGACTTGTGGTGCTTCAATGAGGAGATTAGCGCGCGCGCCGTCGCGTCGTCGATTCTTCCGGTGATTACGGGAATCGGACATGAAATAGACGTTTCAATATGCGATCTTACTGCGGACGTCCGACGCGTGACTCCTACGGCGGTCGCGACGTTGATCGAAGACGTCGACACGCGTTTCGAACGAGCGCTAGACGATGCGGAAAAGCATATTGCGCGAATTGTTGAGGCGGATTGGATCCGCGCGGGCGAAAGGCTCCATGCGTTGACTTCCCGACCTATCTTCAAGGATCCGTTAGGAGTGATCTCTTCGAAGAAAGCGGATTTGTTGTCTCAAACGCATGAGCGGTTGACAACGTGTATGGAGTCGTTATTGGAACGAAGACAAGCGAGTTTTCGTGAAGCGGTCGGACGATTGGAAGCGCTTAGTCCGTTAGCAGTATTGAGTCGCGGTTATTCGATTACGCGAGATTTGACGACGGGAAAAATCTTGACAAGAGGAACCGACGTTCGCAATGGCGCTATCCTAGAAACGCGGTTGGAAGACGGCGTTTTACACAGTCTGCTCCTTGACGGAGGACGGAGCGTTTACCAAAAGTAACGGATCGGAGAGCTATTCTTTAAGAGCTTAAAGGGATAGGTCATCGACGACGAGTCGGCGACTTATCCTTTTTTTCTTTATCTTGAGCTTGCTTTTTAGAGTCTTCAGCCTTATATGGCGAGACCGGTCTCGGGGGAGCGGGGCTTGCAATCTCCGCAACGGATCCCATGAGAGATTGTCGCGCCGATCTTCGCGCTCCCTTAGCTTGAGGAGATCCGGACTCTTCGCGCAGTTCTTCCCGAAATTCCTGAACGGTCATGCGGAGTTTTTTCTCATAGATCCAGCGTTTCCAGGCATAGTCGCAAGCCGCGAGAACAAGGGAGAGCGCGCAGAGCTGATAAATCAGTCTCGAAAAGAATTTGAAAGAAAAGAGGAGTATATCGAGAAGGTCTCCGAACGGAAGGCTTACGAGCGTCTCTGCGTCGCGGTAAATTGCTAGCGCGACGAGACCAATATAGAGGAATGTTTTTCCGAGTCCTAAGCACGCTTGAAAGATCGTTTCTCCTGAGAATAGTCTTTTGACGTATTTAGAGGGACTGAGCCTAGTGAAATCGGGAGCAGCCTTTTTTATGAGGAAGAGTCCGCGCGTTTGCAACAACGTTACCGCTACGACGGTAGCGACTACTGCAAGGAAAAGAGATAAACAATGCTTCAAAACGGAAAAAGTTAGCGTCAGAATTTTTGCGACAAATTGATCGACGTCCATCTGCAAGACAAATTCAGCGCCAAGAGAATCCGAAAAGAACGCCGCCCCGCGCGTCGCCGCGTTTCGAGCGGTAAGAATGAGAACGAAGGCGCCGACGCAAAAGGAAAGAGCGGCGACCAGATCTTGACTTATGGGAACATTCCCTTTCTTTCGTTCTTTTTGACGCTTTTGAGGCGTCGCCTGAATAGTTTTTTCTTGTTCCGACATGACGACGCTTAGCACGCGTTACATAAACATAGTGGAAAGACGGAAAGAAACTTACGCTTTGATTTTACGCATAACGAGATAATCGTCGAGCCTAAAGAGTTTGAAAGAGCCTTTTTTGAAATATTTTTGATCGACCCCTTGGCAAAGGCTAGATCTCGAGTAAACTAATCCGTGTAACTTGACGTTAGCGATGCTGACGACGAATTACAAGGGGTTGTAGCTCAATTGGTTAGAGTCCCGGACTGTCGATCCGGTGGTTGCGGGTTCGATTCCCGTCAACCTCGTTAGTTTAAATGATCCGTTGGTTCTTCTTTGTGGGAATCAAGGCGAGGGGTCGTAGCTCAATTGGTTAGAGTCCCGGACTGTCGATCCGGTGGTTGCGGGTTCGATT
>JBJEXI010000075.1:5611-53965 GCA_051885615.1 Thermoguttaceae bacterium | reverse complement strand
GTAGCTCAATTGGTTAGAGTCCCGGACTGTCGATCCGGTGGTTGCGGGTTCGATTCCCGTCAACCTCGCTATTAAAGGTCGTCATTTTTGACGACCTTTTTTATTTCTATAGGTTCCCTGATCTCTGAGGTCGGCCTGCGGCGCTCTTGTAAAAGGGCGCGTCTCACGATATAATACCGACGTGATCGGCTCTTGGGATCTTGCGTAATGATATGACGGACGTCCGTTTTCTTTGACGTGCGAAGACCGTTTGATCGAGTGTGCATTTTACCATTTTTAGCGAATAAAGGATGAAAACTGTGACTGATTTACAACAGGGGAATAATTTGCCGTCGTCTCTTGAGCGCGCACGTTTGGCCGCTCGCACGATCATCGACAATAAAGGGGAAGACGTTAAGATTCTTGATCTTCGAGGCGTAACCCAAGCGTTTGATTTTTTTGTGATCGGGTCTGGAACAAGCCGTCGTCAGCTCCATTCGATTAGCGACGAAATAGACGATCTTTTTGAAAAGCAACTTGGCGATTCGCGAAGAAGCGTCGCCGGATATCAAGAAAGCCGCTGGGTTGTGCTCGATTACGGCGACGTCGTCGTTCACCTTTTCGAGCCGGAAACTCGCGAATTTTACGCCCTTGAAGATCTTTGGGGTAAGGGTGAAGAGGTTCCCCTAGAAGACGCTCCTGCAACTCAAAACGAGAAAGAATCCGAGGAATGAGGAAAGGTCGCTAAGGAATGAACATTATTAAAATACTAGCAGAGCGTTTTTCTGTCGCTCTTGAGGGGATCGGAGTCGATCCCGCGCCCTATCTTGATCTTATTCGACCGAGTCAGGACGCGAAATTTGGCGATTACCAGGCGAATTTCGCAATGCCCTTAGGTAAAAAGCTTGGGAAATCGCCGCGTGAGGTCGCGGCGGAAATTGTATCCAAGTTTGATTACGCCGACTTCTTCGAAGAACCCGAGATTGCCGGTCCTGGTTTTATCAATCTTCGCGTGAAAACTGATTGTCTCGCCGACCTCGTTCAACAAGAGGCTTGCGACGAACGTCTAGGCGTCGAACGCGTCGCTAAACCGCGTCGTATTGTTTTGGACTACTCGGCTCCCAATGTCGCGAAGCCGCTGCATGTTGGACATATCCGTTCAACGATGATCGGTAATTCTTTGTCGCGGATTTTAAGATTTCTCGGCAACGACGTAGTTTCCGACAACCATTTAGGCGACTGGGGCACCCAATTTGGCATGATTTTTTATGGGTATCGCAATTTCCTTGACGCGGAGGCTTATTCGAAAGCTCCTGTCGACGAACTCGCGCGACTCTATCGTTTGACGCGTCAGCTTGTTGATTACTATGACGCCAAAGGCAAGATTGGGCAACTCGAAGAGGCGCTTGCGTCGGCTCAAAAGGCGCAGGCGGAGGCTGCGGAACGCGCAAAGACAAGCGGAGAGAATCCAAAGGCTATCGCTAAGGAACGCGAGCGTCTTGCCAAACAAACCGCCGCCGCGAAGGAAAACGTCGAGAGCGTGCGCGGGAAGATTGACGCCGTCGAGAGTTCCCCTGAACTTGCGAAGCTTGCCGCCGGACGTGAAACGATCGGCAAGGACGTCTTAATGGAAACGTCGAAACTTCACCATGGCGACGCGGAGAATCTCGCTCTTTGGCGACAAATCATTCCCTTGTGCCTTGCCGAGGTCGACAAGATTTATAAACGTCTTGACGTAACCTTTGACGAAACTCTTGGCGAAAGTTTTTATAACGACATGCTCGGCCCTCTCGTTCAGAAGCTTGTCGACGAGGGAGTCGCGCGTAAGACGGAGGGAGCGTTAGGGATCTTTTTCCCGGATCAAGACGTTCCGATGCTAATTCAAAAGAGCGACGGGGCGTTCTTATACGCGACGACCGACCTCGCCACTCTCGAATACCGTCGAGATCGCTTTCATCCAGACGCGATCCTTTACGTTGTCGACTTCCGTCAGTCGCACCATTTTGAACAGCTTTTTGAAGCCGCGAAGTTTATCGGCATGGGGAACGTCGAGTTGGCTCACGTTAAGTTTGGAACGGTGCTTGGCGACGACGGGAAGCCTTTTAAGACGCGTTCGGGAGACTCCGTCGGACTCAAGTCTTTGCTCGACGAAGCTGAAGCGCGCGCCTATGCGGTCGTTGCCGAGAATAACGCCTCTCGTCCTGAGGGCGAACGTTTCAGCGAAGAAGAGATGCGCGAGACGGCTCGCCGTGTCGGTATCGGGGCCTTAGTTTACGCGGATCTCTCGCAAAATCGCGAGAGCGACTACGTCTTTAGCTTCGACAAGATGCTGGCGATGAACGGCAATACCGCGACTTATATGCAGTATGCTTACGCCCGTGTCCGCTCAATCTTTACGAAGGGCGCCGTCGACGTCGAAGCGCTTCGTAAGGAATATGCGAATGGAACGCGAACGTTGACGTTGAACGATCCCGCTGAACGCGCTCTAGCCTTTGAGCTTGTGCGTTTTCAGTCGGCTCTCGAGAACGTTTCTAAGGATTATCGTCCGAACTTCCTTACTGCATATCTTTACGATCTTGCCAATAAATATTCGTCATTCTTCGAACGATGCCCCGTCCTTAAGACTGAGGATGATAGTATTCGTTCCAATCGACTCCTTCTATGCGATTTGACGGCGCGTACAATAGGCCTAGGACTCAACCTCTTAGGAATTCAAACGGTAGAAAGAATGTAATTATTTTGAGGTGTTAGCTATGAAACGAATCCCCTGCTTATTGGCTTGTTTGACACTTCTGGCGCTCCTTTTTAACGCGTCCCTTCGCGCGCAGGAGCCTGTGGCGGTCGAGCCGATTATTGAAGACGGTTGGGCATGGTATGACGCGACGAAATGGCCTGTCGAAAATAAAGGCTGGCTTGACGTCGAACGATATTTTGCCCGTTTTCCTGGTCGCGCCAAGGAGCTTATTCCCTCCGCAGTGTGGAGTCTTTCTCAACATTCTGCGGGCGAGGTTGTTCGTTTTCGCGCTGACGCCGATCAGATTAAGATTCGCTATACGCTTCTAAATAGTTCTGTCGCGATGCCCCATATGCCCGCGACCGGCGTCTCCGGCGTTGATCTTTACGCATGGGATACCGAGACGCAAACCTGGCGTTGGGCGGCTTGCACGCAACCGTCTTCTCGTGAATTCAACGGCGTTCTGATTTCCGGTATGGAGAAGAAGTCTCGAGATTATATGGCGTATCTGCCCCTCTATAATGGAATTGAAGCGCTCTCCTTTGGGGTTCCCGAGGGTTGCGAGTTCGTTCCTCTTTCGCCGCGAACAGACAAGCCGATCGTGTATTATGGAACGTCGATCGCGCATGGCGGTTGCGCGTCGCGTCCCGGCAACGCTTATACGGCGATGTTGGGACGTCGACTTGACGTCCCCGTCGTTAATCTTGGTTTTTCTGGGAACGCGCGCATGGAAATGGCGATCGCCGACCTCTTGGGCGAGCTTGACGCCGAAATCTACGTCCTTGACGCCGCGCCTAATATGACGGCGGATCTTATTAACGAACGAATGGTTCCCTTCGTGAAGAGACTCCGCGAGTTGCGTCCTGAAACGCCGATCGTCCTTGTCGAAGATCGTTGGTACTCTAATCATTGGATTGTGACGCATCGTCACAATACGAACGCGGCGAATCATGAAGCGATGAAGAACGGATTCGCTATTCTCGAAAAAGAGATGGATAATCTCTTCTATCTTCCGGCGGATACCCTTTTGGGCGAAGAGCTTGATTCCGACGGGACAGTCGACTGTTCCCACCCGAACGATCTTGGAATGTATCGCATGACGGACGCTCTCGAGGCTGTGCTACGTCCGATTCATGAGAAGGCGATCCAGAAGTAATTTTTACCTGTTTTGTTATCAAATGTAGTTTCTAGAACGGCGCCGGTTTTTATCGACGTCGTTTAATTTCTTGACGAATGGAAGGAACGCTATGAGATTTTTTAAATCCTGTCTTTTATTGTCGGCTGTTCTTGGAGTTGTGAGCGCATTTTCAACTTTTTGCGCCGGTCAAGACGCGCCTCAATCGAGCGCTTTCAACGTTATGTCCTTTAACGTTCGCCTGGCGACGAAATCCGACGGAGACAATTATTGGGAAAATCGTAAAGAGACGCTCGTGGAGGTGGTGAAAGAAAGCGATCCGCTTCTCCTTGGCGTTCAAGAAGCTTTGCTGCCTCAGAAGAAATATCTTGATGAAAACCTCAAGGGCTACCGTTCAATCGGCGTTGGTCGCGAGGATGGTAAAGAGACTGGAGAAATTATGGCGATCTTCTATAAGGAAGACGCTCTCGAGCTACTTGATTCCGGAACGTTTTGGCTAAGCGAGACTCCTGAGAAGCCGAGTAAAGGTTGGGACGCGGCGTGCTTCCGCACTGCGACGTGGGGCAAATTCAAGTGTAAGAAGACGGGTAAAGAATTTGTCTACTGCAACACGCACCTGGATCACGTCGGCACGGCGGCGCGTGAAAAGGGCGCTCAGCTCCTTTTGAAGAAGGGTTGGGAACTGACGAATCACGGTGAATTTCCTTATTTCGTCACGGGCGACTTTAATGTGACGGAGAAGGCGGAAGCGTATCGAGCGATTACGCAAGGCGTAGACGACGTTCCCGGCTTGTTTGATACCAATAAGATAGCGAAAGAACATGAAATCGCCCAAAACTACACCTTCCATAACTGGGGTAAGGTGAAGCCTGAGAATGGTTCGATTATCGATTTTATTTTTGTGAACGACCGCGTGAACGTTGAGAAATTTAAGATCAATCCTGTGAAGCATTCTAATGGTCGATTTGCGAGCGACCACGTATCGATTGTGGCGACGCTTTCCTTTAAATAATGGTCTAGTATGAAGAGCGCGGCAGAAAAGGGAATAGAGTAAGTCGAATGGGATCGGTAATTTTTGCAGCCAATAGCGGTAACGCGGTTCTCATAGCTGTTTTTGCAATAGGCGCTTTGGCCGCCAGCGTCGCGAATTATTTTGTCGACAAGTTTGGCTGGACGCCGCGCTATCGTTCTGCGTGGCGTCGTTTTTCGCGTGAATTTTCCTCGTTGGAGAAAGAGATACCGCGGAGCGCGAAACTTCCGATTGTCGGTCCCATTATTCTGCGGAACGTTTCGCGTAAGCTTCGAATGGATAAACGCGTTCATCTTGTTCCGGTCGGTTGGGAATCGCCTCATTTTTGGTTGCGACCTTTCCTAACGGAACTCCTTTTCGCGCTTTTTCTTTCTTGGCGATTTGTCAAGCTTAGCGCCGAGGGAGGGTGGGGGGACTCCTTAGCGCCGTGGGGGATTGAGCTGTTTTTTTTCTGGCTTCTCCTCTGCGCGTCCCTTGTCGATTTGGACGACTATGTAATCCCTGATTCTTTTACGATTCCTGGCGCGGTCTTGGGAATTTTAGGCGCTTTTTTTTTCACGGCGGCAATCCCTTTGACCCCGACCTTTCTTCCCTTGAGTCTTGAACCGGGGGACACGACTCAGAGCGCTCGCGCCTTTATCGTACGACTCTTAGAGACGAGGAGAGGAAGCGGCGATTCTCATTCTACGGCTCGCGCTCTTTTTCTTTTTTTCTCTCTGACTTGGACCTTCTGGTCGGCGGCGCTTTTAGACCGACGCTTTTATCCTCGTTTAGGGATAAAAAAGGCGACTCTCGTCTTTTTGCGTCGAATAGCGCGATCTTCATTAACGCGAGTCGTTGGCGTCGTATGGCTTTTAGGGCTGATATTCTTCTTCTACGCGTCAAAAATAGGAGACTCGGGGGAGCCTCTGACCTCGGTTGATTATCTCTTCAACTCCCTTTTAGGCCTCCTTGTCGGCGTTGTTTTAATTTGGGGGGTTCGGATTGTAGGACGCGTCGCGCTTGGCGTAGAAGCGATGGGGTTTGGCGACGTTATATTAACCGGAATGATAGGCGCGTACATCGGTTGGCAGGGCGTGTTAATCGTCTTTTTCCTTGCGCCTTTTTTTGGTCTTTTTTTCGGCTTTATCAGGCATTTCTTTTCATCGGGACCGCAAATCCCTTACGGCCCCTTTCTTGCGTTGGCAACCGTCGTATACGTCGTTTTTCGCGATGAATTTACGGAGAGCCTTGCGTCGTGGTTTGAGGATCCCATCTTTATTCTAGGAATAGGCGCGTTTGGTTTTGTCGCTCTTACCGTCGCTCTTTTTACGCTAAGATGCGTTAAAACGTTTTTTCGTCGCGAGGCGAATTGAAAAGAAAAGCGAAACTTTTATAAACGCCGTTTTTTGGTCTATTCCCTCCCGATAGAATATTTTAAAATAGCGTACGGATTAATCTGTCAACGTTTATTTTGCAGGGACGCAATATAATAGATCATGAAAATATGCGGCGTATCAGACAGGGGCTGGCGGTCGGCGGCGCTCTTTATACTATTAAGCGTTCTATTTCTAGGTTGCCGCAACGCCCCCTTTTACCGAATGACGAGCAAGGCCTCTCAGAGCCTTCCGTTGCGTCGCGAAGGGATTGTCGCGTATGAAAGGGGCGATCTAACGCTTGCCGAGGAGAAGTTTGCCGAGGCTCTGCGTCTAAACGAATCTGATGTGGAAACGAATCGTTATTATGGCGAAACGCTTTGGAAGCTTGGCAAACGTGAAGAAGCTCTTGAGACGTTGAGAAACGCCGTCGGTAAGCATGGCGCGTTAGACGCCGAGACTTCGTTGTATATTTCTATTGGCGAGAAGGCGTTAGAGTTGGGTGATCCGAACGAGGCTCTCGCTTATGCGGAACGCGTTGTCTCTCTGTCGCCTAAAGACGTCGAAGGATGGGAGTTGCACGGTCGCGCTAATCGAGCTTTGGGGAATACGAACGAAGCGCTTTTAGATTTGCAACGCGCATGGCATTTTTCTTTAGACGATCGCGAAATCTTGCTTGAAATAGCGGCGCTTCAGCTCGATTTGCAAGATTACGATTCCAGCTTGGCGACCCTCCAATGTCTCGAACGTCTCTATCCAACGAATCACGAACCTGCGGAGGTTTTTGCTGCGAAGGGACGCGCTTACGTCGGGTTGGGATACTATTCCGACGCGGAAACCGCCTATGCAATCGCCGTGCGCTATGATCCTGCTTCTATAGACTATCGTGCGAAACTTGCGGAAACGACGATGTTGAAGGGAAACTATGCCGAGACGATTGCAGTTCTTGACGACGTTCAAGAAGGAATGGCTAACGATCCGACGTTACAGTCGATTCGTCAACGCGCGACAGAACGCCTTGAAGAGTTAGCGCGGATTCAAACGGAGGGCGGTCTTCTGCGATAATAGCGTTTTTTCAAGATAATAGCGGATAAGGCGTCTACTTATTGGAAATCTCTAGAGAAAAACGCAGAAAAATTTTTTCTATGGCTTGTAACAGTTCTATTTATCTGTTCTAATCGTGTTTATAAAGGGCGTTTTACGCCTTTAACCTCCTTTTAAAACTTTTCTACGCGTGGGCGTATAATAGTCGCGGAGGCGTTTGCAAAAATGGAGAATGGAATGAATCATCGTTTTTTACAGCTGGTCTTTGTCGCTTTAGGATTTGGGACGATAAGTTTATCCTATGTGTCGGAATCAGAAGCGCAGAAAACGCCTGAATGGCAGAAGATCGTTATCACGGAGAAGTTTCGTAGCGAAGGAGCCGCGTTCGGCGATTTCAATAAAGATGGGGTAATGGACGTCGTTTCGGGACACATCTGGTACGAAGGGCCAGATTTTAAGACGGAACATCAGTTCATGGAAGGCGAAGATCAATATGATCCCGAGAGTTATTCTAATTCGTTCGTCAATTTTGTGGGCGATGTGAACGGAGACGGTTGGGACGACGTTATTATTTGTCCTCATCCTGGAACCGACGGTTTTTGGTATGAAAATCCTCAAAACAAGGAAGGAATGTGGCCGAAACACGAGTCCACGATCGAGCTTGGAAACGAGTCTCAGGCGTGGGAGGACGTTGACGGAGACGGCGCAAAGGAATTGATTTTCAATCGTAATAATTGGTACGGCTTTGCGAAACCTAAAGCCGACGGCCCCTGGGATTTCACTGCGATTTCCACGGAAAATGGAAAATATCAGCGTTATTTCCACGGAAATGGTTCCGGCGATATTAACGGCGACGGTCGCGTTGATCTTGTCGAGATGGACGGATGGTGGGAACAGCCTGAAGACCTCAAGAACGTTCCTTGGACTTTCCATGAATTTAAGTTCTCCGAAGCCGCCTCTAACATTCTGGTCGCCGACTTTAACGGAGACGGTTTGAACGACGTCTTCACCGCGTGGCATTGCCATCTCTACGGTCTCGTCTGCTGGCTTCAGACTCGCGCGGAAGACGGGACGATTTCTTTCACGCCCCAATGGCTGATTCCGACCGAACCGAGCGACGAATTCTTCCCGAAAGTCAGCCAGCTCCATTCTATGGCGCTCTGCGATCTTAACGGCGACGGAGTCGTTGACGTCGTCACCGGTAAGCGCTGGTGGGCGCACGGTTCGCAAGGAGACGTCGCCGCTAACGACCCTGCGTTGCTTCTCTGGTTCGAAACGAAACGCGGCGAAAATGGCGAAGTTTCCTTCGTTGCGCACCAGATCGACGACAAATCAGGGGTTGGAACTCAGGTTATGGTTGAAGATATTAACGGCGATGGAGTCGGCGATATTCTTGTCGGAAACAAGAGAGGTTGCTTCCTTCACTTGAGCAAATAAATTACAAAAGTTTTGTAAGAACGCCGCGTTCCCTCTTTATAAGGCGGGAACGCCGTCTTTTTTGTTAGCGAATGTAAAGCTAAAAGATTGTAGGTAACATATGTCCAACTTATTTTTTGCAGCGACAGAGGCTGCGCAAGAATCCGCCGCGAGTTCTTTCGGCGGAGTATGCGATCTCGTCGTTTTTTTCCTGTTCCTTGCGGCGGTAATTTTTGTCGCCTTTGGAATGAGCCGCAATTCAGCGGGAGATAGCGAATCTTATTTTCTTGCAGGGCGCGGCCTCAAATGGTGGTTGATCGGTTTTTCGCTAATCGCCGCCAATATTTCGGCGGAACAATTTGTCGGTATGTCCGGAAACGGCTCCGATTATATTGGTCTGGCAGTCGCTAGTTACGAATGGATCGCGGCTCTTTCTCTCGTTATCGTCGCTTTCTTTTTCCTGCCGCGTTTCCTTAAGGCTGGTATCTATACGATTCCTCAATATTTAGAAACGCGCTACAATCGCGGAGCGCGCACGATCATGTCGATCTTCATGATGATTATGCTCGTCGCCGTTAATATCACGATTGTGACCTACGCGGGCGCGAAAGCGTATGCCGTCTTCTTCCAGGGACAAGAATTTGCCGGCATGTCGCTCGATTTGAGTTTCTTCTGCTGGTTGATTGGCATATTTGCCGCTCTTTATATTTTCGCGGGGGGACTCAAGGCGTGCGCGTGGGCTGACCTTTTGCAGGGTTCCGCGTTGATTGTGGCCGGCGCCGTGGTACTATATTTCTCTATGCGTCAGCTGGGCAGCGCGGATCCTGTCGTTCTTGCTCAGGGCGCAGGCATTGCTGAAGGAACTCCCGAGTTTAGCGATTTCGTGCAAAGCCTTTCGGGCGGCGCGATGGATCGTTTCCAGGCTCTCAACGCCGATAAACTGCGCATGAATCTTCCTAAATGGGACTTGGTTCTTCCCGTCACGGCTTTGATCTTTGGAATTTGGATCCCCAACCTCTACTACTGGGGTTTGAACCAATATATTATCCAACGCACCCTTGGCGCGAAGAGCCTTGGCGAAGGTCAGAAGGGTCTTGTATTCGCGGCGTTCATGAAGCTGATTATCCCCTTCATCGTCATCTTCCCGGGTATGATCGCCTTCAATCTCTTTCATGCGGATATGAATAAAACCGCTCTCGAACATTCCGCTTCCGAACTTGAGCGTTTTGAACAGCTTGCAGCCAATCCAGATCCGTCTCAGCCCCTTTTCCTCTTCAACCGCAGTTACGTTGCGTTTGCGCCCGATAAGGCTCGTGAAATGCTCGAATACGATGCGAAAGCGCTAGGAGTCGAAGTTCCTAACGTTAAGACAGAGGGCCGGGAAAATATGGCCGTTGAGGACGAGTACCTCCTCGCGCTAATGGATCTCCAGAAGAAGGCTCCGAAAGACGTCGTTTGGGGAGAAGGCAACGTAACGATTAGCGGATACGACACCGACTCCGCGTTCCCGCTTCTCATGAGCAAAGTGATTCCGACCGGCGGTTTCAAAGGCTTTATGCTAGCCGCGCTTCTAGGCGCGATCATTAGCTCTGTCGCCGCTATGTTGAACGCCGCTTCCACCATCTTTACGATGGATATTTTCAACGAATATATTTTGTCTAAGAAGATCGAAGGGGAAGCGCGTCAAAAGAAATTGGTTGCGATCGGTCGTCTAGCCGTCGTCGTCTTCGTCTTGATCGGTTGCATCGTCGCTCCTATTTGGGCCGATCCGAAGTATCGCGGCGTTTTCACGGCGATTCAGGAATTCCAGGGATACATTTCTCCCGGTATCTTCGCCGCGTTTGTCGTCGGTTTCTGGATGAAAAAAGCGCCTAATAGCTACGGCGTGGTCGCTTTGGTCGGATGCCCGATTCTTTACTTCCTCTTCTCGAAGTTCGTTCCTGAGCTTGACTTCTTGAACAGAATGGGCGTCGTTTTTGGTATCCTTATCGTCGCCGCGTTCATTATGCGTTTCATCTCTCCGCGCAAAGAAGCTTTCGTTCAGCCTATGCCCGAATATCCGACGGAAGCGGCTCTAGACGCCGAACTTGCGACGGCTCTTGCCGCCGACGGCGTTTCTGAGGAAGAAAAGACTCGTCTTACGAATCTTCGTTCGCGTAAAATGTCCGCTGAAAAGTGGACCGACTTCCTCAAAGATTCCAAGAACGCAAAGATCTTCGGAATTGTGGTGGTCGTTCTTACGATCCTTCTCTATATCAAGTACTGGGCTTGAATTTAAACGTACGTCAAGGGAGCGCGGCGGGGTTCGCGTTCCCTTTTCCGTATAAGAAAAGAGTCCGCAGAAGACTTTTGCTCTGCGGACTCTCTTCTTTTACTCTCAACGTATGTTGTGTCTATTTATTTCAAACACATGACTAAAACGGCTATCAAAAGGATCGCGACCAGACAAATTCCGCCGCTAACGAGCAAAGGCTTGAGAGAAAAGGTGCCGCCCTTGTGCTGATTTCGAGAATAGCCGCCTCTTCTCGGATAACGTCCTGACCCTGACGGGCTCGAGGCGGAGCGGCTATCATAGTTCTGGCTGTCGCCGTACGCTCGGGCTCCTTGCATTTGACTGGCGCGCGTCGATGGGGTTCCATCAGAGCTATTAAAGTTGGAAGAGTTGCGCTTTTGTTTAGCGCCTGAGGCAAATAAACCAAACTTTTCTCTTCGCGACTTATTTCCCCTATTGGCAAGACCTTTTTTCTTATTTTGAGAGGCGTCCTCCCTATTCAAAATAGCGGAGATTTCATCGTCGAGTTTCAGAACGTCTTTAAGGGAACGGAGAGCGACTGCATAATCTTTATGCGCCGCCTTCGTGTAGATCGTTGCGATTTTGTGCATCTTTCCTTGAACCCTAAAAGGCACTTTTGATTTTACGCTGTTAAGCTTCTGATGAAGTCCGTTCCCCGACGCGCCATAACGTTTTTCAAGGAGGTTGCAAAGTTTTTTATTAATGTCGATAATTTGCGCCAACGCATCCCCTATTTTGACCAAGACAGAATCCGTATAGTTCAGCGCGTTCATTGTGTAATCGAAATTATCTTTAACAAAGACAAGATTTTTTTCCGCGATTGACACGTCTTCATGCGCCGCCTGATTTCTCACATAAGCGATTTGTTTGATTTTTTGACAAATATGACTTGGAATCTTGTCTTCGATACTTCGAATCCTTTGGGTTAGCCCGTTTCCCGTCGCGCCGTAACGCGTTTCGAGTCGTTTCTCCAAGGTTTGCGAAATTTTCATTATTTGGGTTAAAGCGTCCAAAGTAAACGATCCTTAAACATTCATATCAGTAAGAACGCGACGAATAAACACGCCGCGGCGACTATCCCAAAAAATTCGACGCGACTACATTCTCGGCACTTCAATCGATCGAACCAAAACCGAGAGGATTTCGTCGACGTCCCGTCCTTCAATTTCCGCTTCGGGAGAGAGACAAACTCGATGCCGAAGGGTTGGGGCGACTAGTTTGGCGACGTCGTCCGGGGTAGCGAAGGCGCGGCCTTGGAAGAGGGCGAGCGTTCGAATTCCTTGAATGAGCGCGAGTCCGGCGCGCGTCGAAGCTCCGAAAGCAAGACGCGGAAAAGAACGCGTTAAACGCACGATTTTATTGACGTAATCGAGAAGCTGAGGGGCTATGTAGACGTCGTTTACGATCTTTTGTAACTCGAGAATTTCGCTTGCCGACGAAATCGGGTTGACCGCGAGAAGCTTTTCTTTGGAGTTGATGTTCTTACCGTGCTCCGCCAAAATTTTAAGTTCGTCGTCTTCAGAGGGGTAGTTTGCGATAATCTTAAACATAAAACGGTCGATCTGCGCCTCTGGAAGTCGATATGTTCCCTCCGATTCGATTGGATTTTGGGTGGCGATGACAAAAAAGGGAGAAGGAAGGGGATGAGTGACGCCGTCAACCGTTGCGGCGCGTTCTTGCATCGCTTCAAGAAGGGCCGAGTGTGTCTTCGCGGGGGCTCGGTTAATTTCATCCGCTAAAAGAATCTGCGTGAAGATCGGCCCTTGATGAAAGTGAAACTCTTGCGTTTTCAGATTAAAGATCGGCGCTCCCACGACGTCTGAAGGCATGAGATCCGGAGTGAACTGTATTCTTCCAAACTCGCATCCGAGAGCCCTTCCTAAAGCGGAGGCAAAGAGCGTTTTTCCAAGACCAGGCGCGCTTTCCAGAAGCACGTGCCCTCCCGAAAAAAAAGCGACTAGAGAACCAAGCGCGAGTTCCTGCTGTCCTACGAAGACTTTGCCGATTTCGGTAGAAAAATTTGCATAGAGCGTGGCAAATCGTTTGACCTTCTCTTCGGAGATGGCGTTAGGGCGCTCTTTTTGAGACGTTTGCGCTATTTCGTCGACGGGCGCCGGGGTTTTGTTTGACTCCGGTAAGGCGGCGGGAGCTTCTGGTCTAGGAGTGGTTGAGGAGGCGCCTTCAATGTCGTTCATGGCAATCTATTTTCTCTTTACAAGCGAGTTACAAACTAAGAAGCGTCTTACAGTAAGAGTCGCGCTTCATGACCAATTAATAACTAAGTATAGCAAAAAAATAAAGACGCGCCCTCTATGAAACGATTTAATTTTCAAATTCTTGACGATCGACCGGAGTAGAGGGATAATTCTTCGCGACGCATTGTCCTGTTGGGGAAGATTTGTCTTTGGTTTTTCAATGAATTCTCTGGAAAGAGGGAGGAAACAGTTGTTTGGACTAAAAGCGTTCTTAATCTCTGGCGTCCTAATTTCCGTAGGATATTTAGCGTTAGAAGCTTCGTGGGGAGCTTCCGCTCTTCCTTCTAGCGAATCGTGGTTGATTCGAGACATGGAGGATGAGTCTTCCGATGGAGAAACAGTTCTGGGCGTAGGGCGAGTTGTTGGAATCTCTCAAAACCAAGTTGACGTAGAGAACGACATTATCGGCGGCGCGGACTCATATCCGCGCCTTGCTACGACAGGCGTTGTTTTGACTCCTCCTGTTGATCCCGAAGAGGCGAGCGCCTTATGCGAGGCGATACGCTCGAAAAATGGAGCTAAAGACTACCTCTGGTTTCACAACGGGGACGAAGCGTCTTGCGAAATCATCGAGTTAAATCGTCGTTTCCTTATTTTTCGCGCATTTGGCGTTGTAATTAAGACCCCGCGGTATCGTGTTAAGGCGTTGCGTTTCGGGCGATAAGCGCGAGAGTTTACTTCTTTTGGGCAGAAGCGTTTTGTGCTCGAATTGCGGTGATCGCCGATTGAAGAAGCGGTGATATTTCTTGAGCGAGTTGGCGTAACTTGTCGACGGCGTCTGGTTTAATGAGTTTATGTGTTAAAACTTCGTCTATTTCCGTTTCAAATTGATTCAGTTTCTGTATGACTGACTTTGAAACGCCTTTTTGTTGTTTTAAAGAGTCGATCTTTGTTCGCAAGGTTTTGCCAGCGCAGTGCAATTGCGCCCCTAAGTGTTGAAACATCTCCTGTTGCATTTTCTTGAGTGTCGCCAGGTCTGTCGAAGACGCCGTCTTGGACGTTGGTTTGGGGTGAGATTTCGTGGAATTGTCCTGGGAGGAGATCGTTTCTACTGTTACGTTAGAAAGTATGTCTTCATTGAGTTTTTGAAGATCTTCGAGTTTCTTTTCGTCAATTTTACCAGCTTGTATAGCGAGTTCTGAGGATTTGTTGGATGGTTCTATTTCCACTGCCACGCTAGAAAGAATATCGTCACAGAGTATCTGAAGATCCTCGAGTTTCTCTCCGTTTATTTCACCAGCTTGTATAGCGAGTTCTGATGATTTGTTGAATTGATCTATTTTTTGAAGTAGTGAAGAAGGAATTATAGATTTGCCTTTTTCAAGTTTCTCTTGTAGGTTTTTCCCTTTAAGGTGGAGTTGAGCTCCCATTGAACTTGTAATGGCGGCGCGTAATTCCTCTATTTTCTGCTTCGGAGATAAAGATCCTGCTGCAAAGATAACTTCGTTAGACAAACTATGATTATTTCCAGCTTCGCTTAAAAGCGTTTGGATAAAAGTCGTGTCAACGATTTTGTTCACGCGTTTGAGCACTGTTCGCATGTTAAATGTTGGCGCTTTGACGTTCGCACCCAGTAGAAGGAGAAGTTTTTGATGAATTTCGTCAATTAGCTTTACATCGTCGTTTATTTTATCGGTGGTATAACGTTCTTGAGGTAAGATTTCCTTCGGCGAAGCGTTCTTATCTTTGAGATCTTTTGTGATCTCATCGTAGAGATTTTGAGCCTGTTGCGAGTATCGAAGGGCGTCGGCAAAGTCGTCGTTTACGGCGCGTTCGAAATAGTCACGGAATTGACATAGCTTCCATAACGCTTCTACCGATAGTTCGTTTTCGACTTTGTCTAATTTTTCCTCTAAAGTATCCCCCTGAATACCAAAAGAGTCCATCAAGGTCGTAATTTTACTACGCGCCTCTTCAAGCTCTTTAAAGGCTACGTCGATTCGGGCCAACACAACTTCTGGATAACTACAAGCCTTGAGGATGTAGTCAACCTTTCTTTGAATATTGAATAATTCTTTACGCGCTATAGAATCAGGATCCAGGGGCGTTGCTTCTACTTCTTTCAGATAATGTTGCAATGAATTTCGAAGATCTGCGACTTCCAATATTTTACGAAGTATTTGTTCAGGAAGACGTTCCTTGAGCGATTGCGCGTACGTTCCAAGACTGATTCCTTGAGCCCCATATCTATTGACTAAGAGACCTTCAAGTTGTCTGTATTTTTCTGTTATGTAAGTAAGTGCGTTCATCGTTGATTACCTGTTTTAAAGTAATATATTATAGTCATAATATAGAAAAAATGGGGGGTAAGAAATTTAGCTAGTAGAAAGTCAGAACGGAAGATTGGCGATAGGAAGACGCAAAGAAAAAGGCGAACCTCATTGCTAAGGTTCGCCTTTGTTCTGTTGAATTAAGTATTACCTTGAACCGCTTAGGTTAAATGTGAAGACCTCGGTGACGTCGTTCGGATCTTTGCTAATCGGGAAGGAGAAGTCAAGCGCGAGAGGCGCGGGGCCCAACATCGGGATCGAGAAGCGCAGTCCGACGCCAGGCGCAACTCGGTAACGTCCCCAGTTCTTTATGCTTTCTGCGACTGTCCCCGTGTCGCAGAAGACGGCGAGTTGGAATTCGTCGCCGCCGGAGATCGGGACGAAGAATTCAACGGTGTTGTAGAATTCGAAGTTGCCGCCGACGCCGAACCCCGACTGCTGATAGCGAGGCGTGACTTCACGATATTCGAACCCGCGAAGATTTTGCGATCCGCCGCCGTAGTATCTTTCGAAAATCGGCGTGTCGTCTCCCGTCCAACCCATGTGAGTTGAGAATCCCAAAACCCAGCGTCCCGTTCCGTCGACGCGTTGGTGCAACGTCTTGTAATAACGTCCGTCAAGCGTAACGCGAGGGAAGTTGTAGTCCCCAAGACCCGCCTCCGCGCTGCCTTTGATTAAGTACCCCGCCGACGGAGAGTAGGGATGGTTTCTCGTGTCGTAGGTAGCGGTGAGACCGACCGTATACATTCGGTTGACGCCCAAAACTTCGTTAAGGTCAGGAACGAAGGAGACTGCCGGATCGCTGATTTTCACATTGTACATTCCCCCGTTGAGGGTCGTGCTAAATCAAGGCGTCCACTGTCTACCAACGCGCAGTTCGCCGCCGTATCGCGCTTCAAACCACTCGTCGTAAGAACGCTCCCCGTACAGTCCCGTGACGCCGAAGAGATACTTCGTGTTGAAGACGTTCGGCACGTCCCACGAGACGCGATAACTCTGGACGTTTGTACCAGGACTTGCCTGGAAGCTGAAGATCTGGCCGCCGCCTCGGAAGGCGTTGTTCCAGCCGTCCGCGCGACAGAGACTTGTCGGCCATCGGAAAAGATTGAAGTTTCGTTCCGTGAAGCTCAGATTTCCTACGAGCCCATAGTCGGAGTTGACGCCGACGGACGCTTGGAACATCCCGGTGCGTCCTTCTTGAACCTTGACCAAGACGTCGCCGTCATAAATTTCGTCTTCGTCCGGCGTGATAGGATCCAACACTTCTTTACCGATGGAACCGTAGACCCCGTCGGAAAAACCAGGCGCGGTCTCGCTTTCGGAAGTGACGAATCCGGAATTGAGACGCGAGTCTCCGTTCGTTGCGACATTCGCGTTTAAAAGGTTCGCCGAAGAGCTGTTCGCATAGTCGAGTCCGTCGGTGAACTGAGATCCTGTCGTCGGAGTAGAGTCGTAGGACTGGTATGAACCGGAAGACGCGTTGGAGGATCGCGACGTGGTATAGGTTGAGAATCCGCTTGGAATTTGACGCGTCTGTCCTAAGATCGTCGCGTTCTTTGACGATACTGGATATGGAGTGATTTCGTTTTGGGCGGAATTTTGACTGGGACCGTACGCGAGGAAACCTTGAGCCGTGGATCCGGTCGTTTTTGCGACGTCATACGATTCGTAGACGTGCGCCGAAGTATCCGTCAAAACGGGGGATTGCCCTCGAGTTACGCGAGGAGGGTTCTGTCCGCGCGTCGTCTCTGCTTCTTTATTTCTCTTTTCCTTGTCTTTTTCCTTATCGATCCCTTCACGCGCGACCTGAACAGACCCCTTGCTATTTAATCGATAGGATTTTGTTTCATCCGGAATAACGGCGATTTCAGGCAACTGTCCGTCCGGTTTATCGTTAAAGTAGCCGGACTGGCGGAGGGTGTTTTCGCTCATTCGAATTTTTTTACCGTTAAGGAGTTCGCCGGGGGAAACGTCAAGCATATTGAGAACGACGGGCGTCATCGTGCGGGATTCCGTACCGACGTAATCGACGATGACGTCTCTGACGCGATAGCGGTGATCTTCGACGACGTCGTAACGAATGTCGACAACGCCAACCTCGTCGGTAAAGATTTGATTGGGGGTAATGTCGGCGCGGACGTAGCCCAAGTCTTGATACTTGTAGCGTAGAGCGATACGATCCGCTTCAATTTCGTCAAAGCGATAGTAGGAGCCCTTTTTAACCTTG
Organism: Thermoguttaceae bacterium; assembly: GCA_051885615.1. GTDB lineage: Bacteria > Planctomycetota > Planctomycetia > Pirellulales > Thermoguttaceae > RUG369. The sequence goes on along the minus strand of JBJEXI010000075.1, from coordinate 36,227 downwards.
AGCTTTGCTTCAAGCTCTTTGTCGGAAACGACGCGGTTGCCGCTAAAGAGGAAGTTGCGGATCTTGTATCGGGGGCCCTCGTCGATAATGTATCGGACGGAAACCCAGGCGTTGTCTTTTCCTAGACCGCCAAACCATCTGCTCTCTTCGTATTCACGGTCGATACGCGCGTCAAAATATCCAAGATTTCGATAGTATTCAAGGAGTTTTTCAACGTCTGCTTCGAGCCTTTCTCGAGTGAAAGTACCGCCAATGAAGTAAAGAACGCCGGGCTTAACGGAGACGAGGCTGTGAAGACGCGCGCTACTAACGATCGTGTTGCCCACAAAAGTCGTTTTCAAGACGCGCTGCTTCATCCCTTCGTCGATAAGGTAAACAACGCCGACGTCTTCGGGACGGTTGCCGCGAAGGATTTCCACATGAGGTTCGCCGTAGTCCTTACTCTTGTAGAACTCGATAATGCGCAGGCGACCGTTTTCTACTTCATAAGGATCCATGCGCGATTCGCCAGGTTTGAGGGAAAGCTCTTCGAGAATATCGTGCTTAGAGATTTTACGGTTGCCGACGATCTTGATATAGCGCATCATGCGGCGCGGCGTAAGATCGAAATTTACGATAACCTTATCGGGATTGTCCGGCGACCATGAGGTCGAGACTGAGACGTCGATGAATTGTTTCGTTTGTAAAAGCGCTCTTTTGTCTTCCTCTAAGCGTTGTTGATTGAATTTCGCGCCGATTCGCGTTTTGACAATTTTGTTGAACTGCTGAGCGGTCATTTCGAGACCTGAGATTCGTACGTCTTCGACGACGAGATTTTTCAATTCCGCTTCGGTAAAGTTGGCGTCCTCAAGGCTCTTTTCTTTACGGGAGGTCTTTTCGTTTGATTCGTCCTCGACGGGAAGACTCTCCGGCTTGGAGATTTCGGAGACGCGATACGATTCACGGAAAGGAGCCTCGGCGTCGTTGATAACCGTATGATCTTCCGTCGGTTCGCTTAGAAGATCGATAGGGGTGTATTCTTGCGTAGGAAGCGGCGCGAATTCCTCGATGGGCTCGGTTTCCTGCGACACGACGCTTGGTTCCGTCGTCTCAATAGGAGCGGAGTCAAGGGAGGGGAGTTCCGTTTCCGGAAACGGAGTCAAATCGACGACAGGCTGAACGCTTTCCTCCTGATTCGGATTCTGAGCAGGAGCTTCCGGTAAATCGATCGGCGCGGAGTCTGAGAGCAGGTCGTCGAGCCCCGTATTCACGAATGGGGCGTCGTTGTAATTAATCGGTAGAACTTCGTCAAGGGCGTCGGAAGACGGGACTTGGAAGTCGGACGACGTGAACGTCTCGTCGAATCCGTCAATAGACGGAAAAGAGGGATCGACGTCGGCGTTTGAAAGATTATTGGACGCGTCGTCTTCCTGATTGAGCATGGCGACGTAAGGCGTTTGCGTCGCGCCCAACTGATAATCAGCGAACCCCCCGGCGGAGTTTGCAAGCGTCGTTTCCTGATTTAACAAATCAAGGGAATAGTCGCTGAAGCCGCCGACAGGCTGGAGGTTTTGCGTTTGCTTTATGGGAGCGGCTTTGGAGGCGGTAGCGGCTGAATACTGAGCCGTAGCGACGCCCGTCTTTGAGGACGCGGTCGATGAGGACGACGGGGAGGCGAGGGGACGTGTTTCCGTCGTCGTTTTACCGTTATTGTATGAGATAACGCGGACGTCGTTTTTCTTTGTCGATTCTGGTTTTTTACCTAAGGACATGTTGGGAATCCATAGGTCGTCTTCGTCGACGGGCGTTTCGCCCCCGTCGGGATTGTTGAGGTAGTCGGAACTTAGGGCGCGCAACGCGTCGAAATTGCGAATAGAGGTTCCAGATGTTTCTTCTAGCGTTTCACGTTTATTTGCGTTATTTATGCTCGTCGACTGTGAAAAGGCTTGACGCGTTCCTGAACCGAGAAGAATCGCCGCAACTGAGAAAATTACAATGCTTGCGCGAAATGTGTTCATGAAACGAGTCTGAACGAACCGCGCGCCATCTTCCCTGAAAAGGACGTCTTTTTCTAGATCGGACTGTGTTGCGTCTGATGAAAAAACCATTCTTATCGAACCTTTTTGAAAGGCGCTGAACGCCTGATGAACCGAAGCGTCCCTCACTTTATTCGGGTTGAGACGTCACTCTCCACTGTCGGCTTCCATGTCGACTGCGCCCGAGTAATCTATAGAGACTTCCCGAGGATACATAATAATAAGGAACGGTACAAGTCGGATTTTCAAAAAAGCGCGCAGGGCTTGCGGTAAGAGGCGCTAAAAAGAAAGAGGTAGGAAAGAAAAAGGCGTCCGTCAAGACGAGGACGCCTAATGTTTCAACGCCTTGCGGCAATTATCACGGTTTGCTCTGACGATCGGCCTGCGGAATATATTCAGGCAAGAGTTTCTCCGCATAGATAGGCTCGAAACGAGTGAGTCGCTGGCGTCCATTGAGCATCGGGAGAGTTAACATGTCTTCGCCGACGAGCGGTTTGAGATATTTGACGAAGTCGTCGGAAACGTCGCATCCGCTCGGGAGGATCCATTCCTTTGGGAAGGTTCTTTCACTGTTGGCGACTTCGGAGAGAGGCGCTTTATCATAACGAACGTTATAGATTAAGCCTGGTTCGCGAAGAATGGTGGACATATATCCCCCTTGACCAGTAGCGGCAAGTTCCGCAGCCTTTTGTCCAAGACGATAAGCCTCGTCCAAATCGACGGTGGAAGCGTATCCCATCGAATGACGCTGATCCGTACCCGGAACGTTGCAACGCGCGGCGCCTCTTGCGGCCAACCCGACGGAGTTCAGGTAATTTACAACGGTTTGAGCGACGGTGATTTTGCTCGCGCCAAAGTTGGTGTGTCCAAAAGAATCTTTGACGGCGCCGACGTCCCCGACGTTGAAACCTTCGCTCACGACAACGACGCAACGCCCTGCCTGTTTTAATGTTGAATTGACCTGTTCAGCCATTTCTTCAAGAGAGCATTGAGATTCCGCCAGATAAATCAAGATGGGATTCTCACGCTTCGGATCGGCAAGTCGGGCCGCCGCAGGAATGAAGCCAATCTTTCGTCCCATCGCTTGTAGAACGAGGACGGGGTCGGCAGGGCAGGAGCCTTTATTTTCTTCGTTGGCATATTGAACCATATGCGTCCAATATTTCGCGGTCGAAGCATATCCCGGCGTATGATCGATGAGTTTGAATTCAGCGTCTCCGATATCGTTGTCGATGGTCTTCGGAACGCCGACCGCCTGCAACTCCAAGCCTCTTTCCGCCGCGAGAAGGGCGATTTTGTTAGCGGTGTCCATGGAGTCGTTTCCGCCGTTATAGAGGAAATAACCAACGTTATGCGCTTTGAAAACTTCGACGACGCGTTCGAAGTCTTCGTTCTGCCAGGACTTGAGCTTGTAACGGCAGGTTCCGATTGAGCCTGCGACAGGGGTGTATCGAAGGAGCGCGATTTCTTCTTCGGGCTGCGCTGTAAGATTGAGAAGTTCTTCTTTGAGAACGCCTTCAATGCCGTGACAGGCGCCATAAACGACGTCGATGGCGTCAAATTCCCGCGCGGCGTCGATCACGCCGCGAAGACTGCTGTTAATCACGCAGGTCGGGCCGCCGCTCTGCGCGACGACGAGGTTTTTGCGTTGGGACATGTTAAGTTTTCCTTGTTTATATATCGAACATTGCGCCAAGGCGTTCTTATTTGCCTACGACGCGTATTCATGACGTTTCTCTTCGTTAATGAATATAGCGTTTTTTGTTTTAAAGACAATTGATTCTTTTTAGCGTTCCAACTGCTTTTTTACTCATTAAATCGGATAAATTCTATGAAGTACGCGAATTTCCTCATTTTTCAAAATAACCAGGAATAAAATCATGAAGGACTGGAATGGAAAAGACGATTATGTAAAATGCGTGTTATTGCGATTACGTGGTAGATTTTGCAATTGACGTTGAGTTCGTTCTTTTCAATAGATGAGGAAAGAAGGGATAAAGCTTCTTTCGTTATGCGCGCTTCGTAAATTGCGGATCTTTACCATTGACTTTAGTCTTGCTTTTGGGTTGATAATTCCGGTTAGGTAGACTGGGGTTTCTGTGTGGAAAAAGTGATATTGACTGAGACGGTAAAATAGTTATAATCGGACTACTTAGTAAATCCGGAAAGGGAGTAGATTCTGGCGCTTTTACGCTTTTGAATTCGCATATTCGTCTTTATTTTGTGATTTTCAACGCCTCAAGCGCGAAGTATCGGAATCTTCTTCACAGCGGGATTTCTTAATAGTAGAGGGAAGTATCATTTGAAGAGCGTCATGTCGGATATTTATGGACGATAGATAAAAACGGCTGACGATCCGGTTAGATAGAGGGATGGATTAGGACGATGGCGTTCAAGACAGTTTTTACCACAGGCGAAGCGGCGAAGATTTGTAAAGTAAGTCAGCAGACGATCATTCGTTGCTTTGACAACGGCGCCCTTAAAGGTTTTCTTGTTCCCGGAAGTCGCTTTCGTCGCATACCGCGTGAATGCCTACTGACCTTTATGAAAGAGAATAATATACCGACCGACGCGCTTGAGAGCGGCAAGAGGAAGATCCTGGTCGTCGACGACAACCAAGAGATGGTTGAACTTTTGGTGAAGGTACTCGAGAGCGACGGACGTTTTGAAACGCGTACGGCCAACAATGGTTTTCTAGCCGGTATGCTCGTTCGAGAGTATCGTCCTGACTTGATTATTCTTGACGTTATGTTGCCCGATATTAATGGACGCGACGTCTGCGTTTTTGTCCGAAGCGATAAGACGTTAGAATCCGTCAAGATTGTCTGCGTTTCTGGCGAGGTTGAAAAGGACAAGATTGACGAACTTCTCAAGGCCGGCGCTGACGAATTTATTCCAAAGCCGTTCAATATGGATAGTCTGATCGAACATATTTGCCGACTTCTTGACGTAGAGTCTCTATATAGTCGTTGATTGTTCATCCTTTTACAACAAGCGTCGGTATTATTGACGCCGAAGTTTTAAACTTTTCCGAATTCTCGAGAACGTTTTTTCAATCATGTGAAAACGTTCTTTTTTTGCCTCGTTTTGTTAAAATAGCGAGTTAGGGTAATATAAGGAGTTGCGCCTTGGGCGATAGGAACTGTTTAGAAACTCTAGAAGCAGTGGATAACAAGCGCCTTTTAGAGATGATGGCAGAGTTTGCCGCTGGAGTGGGGCACGAGCTGAATAATCCTCTTGCGGTCATAAGCGGTTACGCCCAGGCTCTTCTCAAAAATGAGACGGACGCGTCAAAACGTCGTTCTTTGGCGTCTATTCTCGAGCAAACTAAGCGCGCCTATGAGATGATCGTAGCGGTGCGAACATTTGCGCGTCCACCTGCGCCAGAGTTTTCAGCCGTTGAAGTGGATTCCTTCTTTAACGAATGGATCAGTCGAGAAGAAAAAAGGTTTCAAGAAGCAGGCGTCGCGCTCTCTAGTCAGAGCGTTAGTTCCGCGGTAGGGGTAGTGTGTAAGACGGACAGGGCGATGTTGTCGACGATTCTCGACGCTATTGTTCAAAACGCTCTTGAAGCGATTTCTTTTGAAAATAAACTGGGTTTGGGGCGTTTGAACGCTGAGTCCGAGCGCAAAATAACTGAGGGGCGAGTGATCTTGTGCGTCTCTACGCGTGTGAAAAACGGCGATTCCTACGTTCAGTTTGTCATAGAAGATAATGGGCCCGGACTTTCCGTCGATTTTCCGGAACTCGTTTATTCCCCGTTCTATTCAGGGCGTTTAGCTGGACGCGGCCTCGGAATGGGACTTTCTAAGGCTTGGCGACTCGCGGAACAGATAGGCGCGGAAATTCACTTCGAGCAATCCGCTGTTTTTGCTAAGGGATGTCGCTGGAGCGTCGAATTGCTCGCATTTTGAGTATTTTCTGCGTTAAGAAATCGAAAGTGAAACGAACAATCATCAGGCGTAGTAAAACGACTGTTTTTTATTTCATAAGAAACAATGAGGAAACAACGACGTGCTTCACGTTTCTTCCATCGATCGAGATCGTACCGGTTACGCCTTTTACGACGACTTTCTGTCCAATGAATTTGTTGAAGGAGACGTTTTTGCCCGGATCGACGTACGCGACGACGTCGAACGCATCGCCTTCCGGCGCGATCAGCGCGTAACGAGGCGCTCCGTCGCGCTTTTCAGGAAGTTCAATCAACGTGCCCGACGTATCGTGATTGTCGAATGAACGAGACGTGACGGGCGCAAAGGAGTTAGTTTGTCTAATTCGGTTTGAGCCTTCCTCTTTTTCTTCGTTTGAAGCGAACTGAACGACGGACGTATGAACTTCCGAAGGTAGAGTTCCAACAGGAGACCATCGAGGTTGTCTTGAGGCTAGAGCCGTTGCGTTTTCTCCAAGCTCCTTGGCAGTCGGTTGGGAAGTATGAGCCGGTACGACCGCGTCTCCGCGTAAAGGGCCGGGTTTAAGAACATTCTGCGCTAAGGTCTTCCGCGCATTTGTCGCGTCAAAAAAATTATAGTTTGCAGGAGGAACAATCTGGGTTGGTCGTTCCGGGAGAAGGTGCGAAAGACTCGACTCCATACGCGAGGATCGATTTCTTATCGCGGTTTTTGAACGTGCGAAGGGATTATTGACGCTAGAGAAGGCGAATTCCATTTTTGATTTGGAGCCCTCTTCCTTTGGAGCTGACGTCTCAAGGGCCGTTGCGTTGGCAGCGTCTGGAGCCATAGAGAAGAATGCCCCGTTAAGAAGCGAAGGATCCACAGGAATCCCGTCTTGATCCAGAATCGGGCCGACAATATACTCGCCGTTAAATAGGTTGGGAGTATTTATCGACTGGGCCATGGAAGCGCTGGAATATCCGTCAAGAGGCGCAACATTTGCCGACGGCGTCTGAAGAGACGCTTGATTTTGTCGAATCTGAGCTTTGACGATCGCGTCAAAGATTGACTGCACAACGAAACGATCGGCGTCGCTAGGAGCTCGATCGAAAAGTTTCTCCGCGCGAGCTTGGAGCGCTAACAGTTCTTGCTGAGAAGGATTCGCGTTCTGGAGGGCGTTGACGACGTCGTTGTTCAGACGCGCGACTTGCTTTTGAAAATCTTCCTCTACTCTGGGCGAGTCCTCTTGATTTGCCGCTGAATATTGAGTGGAATCGTCATTTTTCTCATTTGCGCTCGCGACTCCATACTGCGATTGACGCGTGAGCTTTTCAGGGAGTTGCGCGACGTCGTATTTAGCGGATAGGGCGTCTTCTGGAATCCAGCGAAATTCCCCGGGCGGCGGAGCTATTTTGTACCAAATGGATCCGTCTTCAAGCGAGATTTCTCCCAAAACCTTGACGCTCTGGTTATCCTTTAAGCCCACCTGTACGGCGGAGCTAACGGCAGGCGAAGCTCCGCCTACCCGCGACGGAATTGCCTTTCCGGACGGCGAGAGAATATGACCTGAGGTCGACGTTTCAAGCTCTACAAATCGGGAATTGATCCATGAAAAGCTCCCTTTAGGAGGCCGAATTGCGCAAAATCCATCGTTTGTGCGAAAATAGACCTCCACCTTCGATTTTGCCGGGAGTTTACCGACCTGATAGCTTTGGCTCGAGGGCGAAGCGTATACAACCGTCGTATGATCCGCCGTTTCCATAGGAAAATAGACTACGCTTTCTTGACTTTGATCTTGCGTAGTATTTTCCTGGGCGTCGGCGGCGTTTTGACAAACGCCGACAAGAAGCGCCCAGACGCAAAAGAAAAAGATTCCTTGCGCTAGAGCGTTTTTTTGCGGATTAGCCTGAAAGCTTTTGAACTGTAATGACGCCATTGAATAAAATTGACGGTACATGGTTATCGGTCTGAAGCGTCTCGTTTGATTGTCCAACATAGGACGACGGAGCGAGTTTCTCGACTCTACCTTTTTTGCAAATGAATAACAAGAGCATTTTCTCGAGAAGGAAGCTCCCGCCCCCTGCACATTGCGACCGTCTCTTATAAAATGAAATCGCGTCCGTCCTTGCGAGGTTGTTTGCGTTGCGTATTAACCGAGTGTTGAAACGTCGTTCAGCTCCGGACGTTTCTGTTAAGAGAGGATAGTTTGCATGATGAAATTGCTGGCTCTTGAAACGACCGAGACAAAAGGGAGCGTCGCTCTCTGCGAAGATGGTGAGATTAAAGACATGCGGCTGTTGCGAGACGATCAACGCAGCGCCCAATCGTTGGCTCCCGCTATACGTGAAATCCTCGGCGACAACTATTGGTTGTCTACGGACGTCGACGTCGTTGCAGTTGCTACTGGACCGGGGTCATTCACCGGCCTTAGGGTTGGCGTCACGACGGCAAAGATGTTGGCATGGGCTTGGGAGACAAAGATTGTTGGCGTCGATTCTCTAGACGCGATCGCTGAAACCTATGCGCTTACGGAACGCGATCTTTTTAGAAACGCGCCCCGGATTCTTTCAGTCGGCATGGACGCGCAAAGAGGCGACGCCGCCGTAAGAGACTATCTATTTCTGTCCGATAAGAGCCGGGCGATTCCTCTTCATAAGCGCTTTCGGATTGTCTCTATCCAAACATGGTTGAGCGCATCGTGTGATTTGCCGTATGAAATGCCGTCTGGACTGTCTGACAAAGAATTAAGCACGGGGAATTTCGACGCCATTTCAGAAATATGGTCGAATATGACTTATTCATCCGTATGGTTTGCAGGTCCGGCGCTTCGACGCGTTAAAGACGTCGACGAGAAGTATCCGAATCTTCAGTATATTCCGTGCGGCGAAGACGTTCCGAACGCCGCAGGCGTAGCGCTTTCGGCCTGGCGACGCGTCAGAGACGATTCTTTTGACGACGTTTGGAGTATTCTTCCCATTTATTCTCGGCGCGCGGCGGCGGAAGAGAAGGCCTTGGAAAAGAGGGCGCTCGTTGCAGGTTCAAAGGGCGTCGACACGCATTAATGTAATTCTGAGACAAGTATTCACCCTGACTATACGTTGTTTCGACGACGTTGACTTTTTGACTCTTGAGGAGTAATGATGAGCGAAGTAGAGGTCTTTTGGCACGAACATGCCGTTTCACGTGCGGAAAAAGAAAAACTGAATGGCAATAAGGGATGCGTCCTTTGGTTTACCGGTTTGAGCGGAAGCGGCAAGAGCACGGTCGCGAACATCGTCGATCATAAGCTTCATGAACTTGGCAAGCATAGTTTTGTTCTTGACGGCGACAATGTCCGCCATAATCTGAACGCGTCTCCCAAAATGTTGGCAGAGAAGCACTCCGAAGAATTTGCTAAACGTTTCGGACTCGGTTTTTCCGCTCAGGATCGCGAAGAGAATATTCGCCGTATCGGCGCGGTCGCGAAACTTTTCGCCGATTCTGGAACGATTGCGATTACTGCCTTTATTAGTCCTTACCGCGTTGATCGCGACAGCGTTCGCGCGATGAATGACGGCGACTTCTTCGAAATTTACGTCGCAACCCCCATTGAGGTGTGCGAGCAGCGCGATCCTAAGGGACTTTATAAAAAGGCGCGCGCCGGCGAAATCAAAGGATTCACCGGTATTGACGATCCCTATGAAGCTCCTCTGAATCCAGAACTTACGATCGACGCGTCAAAACTGACGGCGAACGAACTTGGAGACCAAGTCGTCGCGTTCCTCAAAGAAAAGGGAATTATCTGATTCTTCCCTGCTTTGAGCGTTGATTTTGCGCTTGGCGCCGTGAGCGTCAAGCGTTTTTTTAAAGGGATGATTCCAAAGAGGTTTGAATTTTTCGTTGCAAGACGCTTTTCTTTTACACTGAAATTGTGTATACTTTGAACTGTGTCGGCGCGTTATATGAAAGGTTTTGACTGTTATATCTTCATGTCGGAATCGTCCGACGTGTAGGCATTTAGACGCAAACTAGTAAGTCTTGACGTGCGAAGAACTTGGATGACGCGTCCATTTTTATTGAAATATCCCTTTAAACTGGAGACTATAATGGTTGCTTTCCCTGAAATTTCGAAAATTAAATACGAAGGCCCGGATTCCACTAACCCTCTAGCGTTCCGTTATTACAATCCCGACGAAGTGATTGAAGGGAAAACGATGCGGGATCATCTGCGTTTTTCCTGCGCGTTCTGGCACACTATGCGTATGAACGGCGTCGATCCCTTTGGCGCCGCGACGATGTTGCGTCCGTGGGACGACGGTTCTGATTCTGTCGAGAACGCTAAGAATCGCGTTCGAGTTTTCTTTGAATTCCTTGAGAAGACGGGTATTCAGTTTTACGCGTTCCATGATCGCGACGTCGCGCCCGAGGGAAAGACGTTTGCCGAGACATGCAAGAATCTTGACGCCGTAGTCGAAGTCTTCAAGGAAGAATCTGAACGTACCGGCATTACAATGCTTTGGGGAACGGCAAACCTTTTTGGCAATCCTCGTTTTATGCACGGAGCCGCGACTAGTTGCAACGCAACCTCTTTTGCATATGCGGCGGCTCAAGTGAAAAAGGCCTTGGAAGTTTCTAAAGAACTTGGCGCTCAAGGTTATACCTTCTGGGGCGGTCGCGAAGGATACCAGTGTCTTTGGAATACCGACATGAAGCGCGAGCTCGATCATCTTGCGCAATTTATGCACATGGCTGTCGATTACGCCAAGGAGATCGGTTTTACTGGACAATTCTATTTTGAACCGAAACCGAAGGAACCGACAAAGCATCAGTACGACTTCGACGTTGCGACGTGCATTAACTTCTTGCGCGCGTATGGCCTTGAAGATCACGTTAAGATGAATATCGAAACGAATCACGCAACGTTGGCCGGTCACAACGTTGAACATGAAATGGAAGTTGCCGGTAGTCAAGGATTCCTCGGTTCCGTCGACGCCAACTCCGGCGATATGTTGCTCGGTTGGGATACCGATCAGTTCCCCACTGACGTCTACATGACGACGAAAATGATGCTCGTCCTGTTGAAGTACGGCGGTTTCACGACCGGCGGTCTGAATTTCGACGCGAAAGTTCGCCGCGAGAGCTTTGAACCGATGGATCTCTTCTACGCCCATATCGGCGGTATGGACGCTTTTGCGAAGGGTCTTCGTAACGCCGCTAGCGCGCGCGCCGACGGCGTCTTTGATCGTATAGTTAAAGAACGCTACTCGACATGGGATAGCGGAATCGGCGCAGAGATCGAACAGGGTAAGCACGATTTCAAATCTTTGTATAACTACATGATCGAGAAGGGCGAGGTTGATCCCCCTCAAAGCGGTCGTCAAGAATTGATTGAGAATATCTTCAATCGTTTCATGTTTTGATTCGCCTTAGTGAGCGTCGATAACCCTTGATTTCAAAAGCTTTCACCGCATTTGCGGTGAAAGCGCTTCTTTGTTTTTAACAAAAGATGAATTTGTACGCAGAGGAGGCTTCATATGTCGTCCAATTCGTCCTTTTCTCGGAAAGACGAGATTCCACGTGGGGAAACGTCTCGCTGCGATAATGGCGAACAGACGAAGTCGTTTAACGCTGAAACAGAAGTCAAACCACTTGACGCCTCTTCTGCTTCCATTTCTATCCCTGTGGCTGATATTTCTGTATCTCGTCCTTCTTCTCAAGGAGACGGAGCCCAAAACGGTTCGTCTTCAAGCGTCAAAGCGGTTCCGAACTCGACGCTGACGTTGAGAAACAAATCTGATTTTGCGGACGTCGTCGCTGTTGGGAGCGAAGGTTCTTCTACTAGAGAGATTACGAAGTTTGCCAGTTCGCCGACTTCCGGTTCGAGCGCAAGTCAAGGCTCTTGCGTTTCCTTGAACGGAGAAAGTTCTAATTCTTTTCCTGACGACGGTCTTTTCCCCGACGCGATGTTTGGCCAATTTCGAATTATTCGCTATATTGGCGGCGGTGGAATGGGACACGTCTACGAGGGCGTCGACGTTGCGTTGGAGCGAAAGGTCGCGATAAAAGTTCTTCCTAAACGACGCGCCTCCGACCCTACCGTTGTCGCGCGTTTTCTCAACGAAGCTAAATCCGCCGCGCGTTTAAATCATGAAAATATCGCGCAGGTTTATCTTTTCGGAAATGTCGACGGGATTCCGTATATCGCGTTTGAATATGTAGAGGGCGTTAATCTTAGAGACTATGTCCGCACGAACGGCATACTCGCTCTTTCGGAAGCTATCGACTATATCCTCCAAACTGCGTCTGCGTTAGCTCACGCCGCCGCACATGGGGTAACGCACCGCGACGTCAAACCTTCCAACATCATCGTAACTCCCCAGAATCGCGTCAAACTGATTGACATGGGGTTGGCGCGTCTTCTCAAGACTGAAGAAGACGGCGATCTTACCGAAAGCGGCGTGACTCTTGGCACGTTCGACTATATTTCCCCTGAACAGGCTAAAGATCCTAGAATCGCCGACGTTCGAAGCGACGTTTATTCGCTCGGTTGCACCTTTTACTACATTCTTACTGGGTCGCCTCCCTATCCGGATGGGACGATGCTCCAGAAGCTTTTAAGTCATCAGGGAAATGAGACTCCTGACGTACGCGACGCCAATCCCTCCGTGCCCTTTGAAATAGCGGCGGTTGTGCGCAAAATGATGCGCAAGAACCCGGAGGATCGGTATCAAACACCTGAACTCCTTATCAAGGACTTGTTGCAAATTGTCGATCTTTTGGGATTAGACGTCGACAATAGGGGCCTCGGGGAAACGCCGTCCAGTAGACAGCTTTCTCATATTTTACCCAAGAAAGCGCTCCCCGCGTTTGCTGCCTCTTTCATATTGATTGCGGTAGTTTTGACCTTTGTTTTCTTTGAAAGAGACTCTGATTTAGCCATACCAACAATAGAATCTTCCACTCCTAAGCTTGCGCACAACGGTTCAGAGAACGGAGGAAACGATACTGTTCGGGAGCCTTTGATTGCGTCGGATGGTAATTCCACAAACAAGCATGAAAGTTCTTTTCTCGGCGGCTTACAGCCCTCCTCTGGGGGGAGCGATTCCACTTATCAAATGGCCGATTATCTGTATGACTCCGCGTCTTTGGATTTACTCTATGCCGCAGGGTATGATCAGAGTGTCGAAGCCTCCCCGATGATTCTTTCCGAGTCTGTTCTTGAAGAACAAAAGACTTATTTGAGCGGAAGCCTGGAACGTGCTCCTTCCGTACGCGCCGCGTTTGGCTGGAGAGCTTTTGGACTTCAACAGAGCGCAGGGAATCCGCCTAGTGAATTATCATACGCGTCTGTTAGCGCATCTATCGTAGATACGTCGACTTCGTTGTCTTGCAATTCCTATTCTCTCCTTGGCATGACTTCAGAATCGACGGTTTCTGAAGCGCCTGCGGCTTCTTCCGACCGCATTGTCGACGGTCTTGGAGAAGGGAGTAATTGTTATGCGACTCTACAAGCCGCTTTGGCGTCGATCAACGCGACCTCTACAGAGCTGGTGCGCGTCGAATTAAAGTTTAACGATAAAATGGAGACGCCCCCAATATCGTTACTCGATTGCAACGTGGAAATTCGCGCGTCGGAAGGTTATCGGCCTAAACTTGTTTTCAAGGCGTCTTCCACTCCGGACGGGGGGCGCGGCGAACGAATGTTTTTGGTCGATTCGTCCCACGTGCAGATAGAGGGAGTTGAGATTTCGTTCACCGTTCCTTCCCAGGACGTTGTTTCTTCCGAGTGGTCCGTCTTCGAAACGTTGGGTTCCTTCGAGCTCGAAATACGTGATTCGATCTTAACGGTTTGCAATATGACGGGGGATTCTTTCACGTCGCCCCTTCATTCTAACGTGACTTTTTTTCGATCGTCTGAAGACGCCTTTGCGTCAGGTTTTGACTCGCAATGGTTGACGATGGAGAATCCCACGACTCCTTTGCGATCAGGGAATATTCAAATTGACGGAAGTCTAGTTCGCGGAGAAGCGACTCTCTTTGTTCTTGAGAGACCAGGCGGTCGTTTTTCCCTGACTAATAGCGGTTTTAATATTTCCGGACCTCTTTTGCAATATGTGGAGTCCGAACAAAGCGCCCCGCCGGATATTGAACAGCGATTCTCCTTGCTTTTTGACCACGTCGTTGGGGTTGGTCGTTCGCCATTGGTTAAGATAGACGCGGAAGGTAGTTGGACGGGCGCAGTCTCTCAGACGTCGTTGTTAGAAGAATCCTCTTTAACTCAGCGCGATTCCACGCCGTATTTCAAAGTTGTTGGGAACGATTCAATTATAAGCTTGTCAGGACTTCAGCTTGCGCAAATTACGTCTCCATTCCTCTCTGAATCGATGAAGATCGATCGTGAGTGGAACTTTACCAACCTTCTCGCATTCGACGTTTCCGCGTTCATAAGGAGCCGTTCCTTGCGCGGTGAAACTTGGCAAGAACGTCCGATTGACACGGCTCTTAAGGGGGTGGAGTATTTCTCCTTAAAGGATTTGAGCGTTGAGGCTGCGAATCAAATAGCGCCAATTGCGCCTCATTCGTTTACAGCATACGATTTCGTTAATTGGCTTCTGACGCCGATAGAGGCGTCTTCTGTCGTTTCACCCGACGTTAAAGAATCCACCGACTCTATTAAGAAGGTTTTTGTAGAAAATTTTTTTGAATGACTGAAAGAGACGATACTTTATCTTTTAGTGAAAGTATGACAAATATTCTTGAACTGGTTTGTTTTCAGAATGGATCTCCCTCGGTCGCCTATTTTTTGAACTCGGATTCCGAGACGACGATAGGCCGGGCGATCGGCAACTCTATCATATTGAACGACGATAGATGCAGTCGCTTTCATGCGACGATACGTTTTCACGATTCCAAATGGCTTTTGACAGATCTGAATAGTCGTAATGGAACGCAGGTTGACGGCGTCGCGGTAAAAGACGAGGTAGAGTTGGCGATAGGCTCGAAAATTCAAATTGGTCGTCAAACGCTTTTGGCAACAGCTCCGCGTGATTTTGGCGAGGTTTTCGGTTCTGGGGAAGGGACGACGTTTCGCAACAGCAACTTCTTTCAGCGTCAAAATGAGCTAACAGCCTACTTAAACTGCGAACGTGCGGAAAACCGCCGATTAAGGGGTTTTATTGGTCAAAAGTTGGAGATGATTGGCTCATCTGCGGCGATACGAAAGGTTCAAGATAGCATTGTTCGGGCCGGCAACTCCAAAGCGACGGTTTTGATACGCGGCGAGAGCGGCGTCGGAAAGGAATTGGTGGCTCAGGCGATTCATGAACATAGCGTACGTAGCGGCGGGCCGATGGTGTGCTTAAACTGCGCCGCTTTTTCTGAAAGTCTCTTGCCGAGCGAACTTTTTGGACACGAAAAAGGCGCTTTTACAGACGCCGTCGAGACGAAAGTCGGAAAATTTGAAGCGGCGGACAAGGGAACAATATTCCTTGATGAAATTGCGGAAATGAATCCTGCGCTCCAAGCGACTTTTCTTCGCGTCTTAGAAGGCGCTCAATTTACTCGGATTGGCGGAAATAAGCAGATATCTGCAGACGTTCGCGTCGTTGCGGCGACGAATCGTAATTTGGAAGAGGAAGTCACGGCTGGACGTTTTCGAAAGGACTTGTATTATCGTCTGCGCGTCTTGGAGATTACCGTTCCGCCCCTTCGAGAACGCGTTGGCGACGTCGACATTTTGGCGGATCATTTCCTTGCGCGTTTTTCTGAGGAAACTGGACGCAGGTATAAAGAGTTCTCCGCCGAGGCAAAGGCCTTGTTAAACGCGTATCGATGGCCGGGAAATGTGCGTGAATTAAAAAATATTGTGGAACGCGCGGTTCTTATGGGGAATCCGCCCACTGTCCAGAAGGCGGATCTCCTCTTTTCTGCCTTAGAAGAGGTTGAATTAGGAGGTCAGCGATCTGAAAAAATTCCGGGAGCCGCCATAAGAGAGCCGGAATCTTTTACCCCTATCTCTTTGAAAGAAATGGAAAAGAGATTAATTCAGCAAACATTAGAGCTCTACTCATGGAACAAGACTAAAACGGCAAAGTCTCTTGGTATAGAAAGGACGACGCTGGACCGTAAAATTGCGGCGTATGAAATTTCGCGAGACTAAGTTTTTCAAGCTTCTGAAGCGTTTTGATCTGGAGCCTTGACAAAGGGCTCCATTTTTTTGACGCTATGGATCGGAGCTGTAAGCAAGGAGACTTGCTTCGAAGTTTGACTTTATCTAAACCTTTAATCTACAGAATGATAACGAATCTTATCCTATTCTAGAAAAGCCTTGACTCCATCATAGATATAGTATCTAAGATATCTGATAAAACGCATTAGGCGATAGTTGCTTTTCTCTTTCTTGTAAGAAATTTATCGTATAGCCGTTATGAAAAATAATTAAGTATATGTTAAATATAGATTTAGATGTGTTTTGGAATAAAGATTGAGAAGCTTCGAGACGATAATGAACATATCCCACGATTAGTCTGATATACAAATGCAATTTAAGAAAAGGGATTCTTTATGTATGGTTTGAGATTAATGGTCGGCTTGGAGTTGACCCTTGGGGTGTGGGGATACGGATGGTTGTCAGGCGTCCAAGATCGGGTCGCTAATGGAGCCGAGTTCACTCAGGATCTTACAGTTGTTGAAAGCAATGGGGATTTCTTAAACCCGGATGATGATCCGTTGGTGAATTTTCAACGTCAACTCGATGAGTTACAGGCAGAGACGAACTCATTGAAGGCGGAACTGGAAGAGTCGAAGAAAAAGAACGACAAATCAATTTCGTTTAATTCGCCTTTTAGCGTTAAGATTGGAGGTCAAGTTCGCTTTGACGGGGTTCTTACGTCTCAAGACGAGGAATCAAAAGAGTATATTGGCAACGTTAAAAACTCTTTTGGCGTCCATGACGTCCGATTGACTTTTGAGGGGACTGGGCACGAGAATCTGCAATATCGTCTTTTTGTCGTCATCAATAAAAATATCTCTTTCCAAGACGCATATATTCGCGCGAAAAATACCGGAATTGGGGACGTTACCTTTGGTAATTTCTTCGTAGAGTCAGGAATGGAAAGTATCGATACCAACGCGGATCGCCCCTTTGCGAATATCGATGAAAACGCTTCTTTATTCGGATTACGTCGTCGGTTTGGAGTGGCGACGCGCATTTTTGGCGCGGAAAAGAAGTCTCGCGCTCATTTTGGCGTGTATTTGCCAAAAAATTTGTCGAGTAATCCTCATCGAGTTAGTTATGACGGTCCAGGTCTTGTTCTCAATACCCGTTTAACTTCGACTCCAATACTTGTAGAAGACGAGGAGGGATTCACGCGCGAGATATTGCATTTTGGAGGTAGCTACTACTGGGTTCATACCGGATCCAATACGAATCTCGATTTAAGCGTAGCGGGACTCCGGTGGCAGAGCGACTCCCCCTCTTTTGTAAAGGCCACAATTCCAATGAACGGTCGGTCGTACAATATGACGAACGTTGAGACGGCGTATCAACACGAGGGCTTTGGAACGAGCGCCGAGGGATATCTAATGTCGATTGAGGATAATGGTCAGGTTTTTGGAACGACCGTCTCGGCGCGTTGGATTCTAACTTCTGGATGTACGAGAACATATAAAAAGGAAGACGCGCGATTTGGCTCTGTGAAAATGAGAGACGACGCCGTCTTCTTAAACTACAAGGAGCGTACGGTAGGACAGAACCTCGGCGCATGGGAAGCGTTGGCGAAATGGGAATGGACGGAAGTGAACAACGTTAAGAATATTGCGAACGCTACTTATGGAAACGTGCATCGTTCTGTCTTGGGATGCAATTGGTTTTGGAACGAACAAACTTCGTGGACGTTTGCATGGGAACACGCCTTTGTTGACGCTACAAAAACAGATAATCTTGAAAAGGGCAACTACGGAGTCGACTCTCTTGTTTTACAAGGATATTTCAAGTTCTAATCTTCTTGGTTAAGGTCGTCATGAGGATCGTCTTTTAAGGCGATCCTTTTTTTGGAATCCAAACGACGTCTTTCGTTCAATTAAAACGAGTTAAGATTTGACGACATATATCTTTCTTTAGGGGACAAAGATAATTTGCGCTTATTTTTCCAAACGCCTGTTAGTTCGAGTTTTAAGAAAAAATGACTTAATATTTGTTTGGTTTGTACCGATTTTATAGAAAAGTTGGACTGTTAGTATTTTATTAATGGGTTAAAGGTTACTCTGAGAATTGATTGTGTACCGTTGTGAGGATTCAATGATGAAAGATTATGGCAAGCAATTGAAGAGAGGGTGGCGCCCTTCGACAAGCTCCTCTAAAATTTGTCTCTCACTGTTTGCGAAAAATCGTTTATTCTCGGTTGTAATTGCTAGTTTGGCAACATTTTATAGCGGAATTTTCGCGGAGGGCGTTGGTCAGGAGTCTACTTCACGATCCCCAGGGCTTCGTGAGGCGCCGTCGCCTGATTTGTATCGACCTTCAGTTTCAACTTATAAGCCCCTTCCTGAATTACCGGAAAGTAGCGTTGTTTTTCACGATCTACAGACGGAAAATAAACCTAGGGGCGGGGAAACAAGCCCAACGGTCACGAACTCTCTTGCGCTACAGGGAGAGACTTTGGCTCAAGCGGTTGACGTTGCTGTTTCTCAAAGTAGGACGCAACTCGCAATGGCGTCAAGACGCGACGCTTCCCAGTCTGGCGTTCAAGCGGCTCAAACCTTGCGTAATCCCAAGATTAGCAATACGACGGCGTATGTCGGCCTTCTTAATCAACCGGAAATGAAATCGCAAGTTGATATTTCTGGAGCAGTCACGTCCATTGGCGGGAGCCTTCCTCCCGATTTAGCTGGAACAGTCGGGCCAATTCTTTCGAATCTTCCAACGCAATTTCAAGTATCGACCCCTGTGCTTGATAAAAATTTTGTGACGTCGGTGACTTCCGTCACTTTACCAATCTATCTTGGCGGGCGCGTAAAAGCGTTGGAGGAGTCCGCGACGGCGATGACTCAGGCGATTGCCGCAGGAGAGGAAGTCGATTTACAAAGGGTGAAGTTAGAAGCAACGGAGGCTTTTTTTCTCGTTCTAAGATTGCGTAGTCTCCTTCAAGTGGCGATTGACGCGACGGCTTCGGCGCAAAGCCATCTAAATGACGCAGTGAAGATGGAGAGCGTTGGGATCTTGACCAAGAATGTATCGCTGGCTGCGCAAGTCGCTCTTTCCGAGGCGCAGCAAACCGAATTGCAAGTGAGAACGGCGCTTTCAATCGCAGAGTCCGCTTACAATCGAATTCTTTGGCGTCCTCTCGATAGTCCCGTGAACTTGGCGGAAGGAGAGATGGCGCCTTTAGGAGAGAGCGTTGATTCGCTAATTAATTCCGCGCTTGCTAATCGGGGAGAAATAAGGGCGTTAGACGCTGAACGACGAGCATTACAAGCCCAGGAACGAGTGGCACGCGCAGATATAAAACCTCAAGTCGCGGCGGTAGGCGCCTATTCTTATATCGAAAATAGCCATATGACGGCTAATAGTAACGCTACGGCGGCGATTGGAATGACGTGGACTCCCTTCGACGGAGGAACAAGCCGAGCGCGCGAACAGGCTGCGCGTCATAGCGCAATGGCTGTCGCGCGCCTTCGAGAAGAGACGGAGGCGGGAATTAAACTTCAAATTCGTCAGGCATGGCTTGCTCAAAACGAAGCTTATGCGCGGTTAAAACTTGCACAGACTACCGTTGACCATGCGGAGGAGAATTATCGTGTGACGACGCGCGGTTTTCAGGAGGGCGTTTTGAATCATACAGAAGCGCTGGACGCCGCGTCGAATTTGACGGCGGCAAAGAGCGCTTTTACAAACGCTAAATATGACGCCATTCTCGCAACCGAACGTTTGAAGAGGGCTACCGGATGTTTTTAATCCTTTAATCAATAATTCTTCTCGTTTGTTGTGAAAATCCCCGTCGTCGCCGTATGATTTCGACGGGGATTGGCTTTTTAAGGATTTCATTTGACTAAAAATAAAGTCTCAGCATCCGCATCTGTCTGGGGTTGAACTTTAACGGTATCGTCGATCCATTTTTGACGTCGATAATTTCCTTCGTGACATCCCCTAAATAATTGACGGCTTCAACTCGTTTAATTGGGAGTAAGGAACGAAGAGTTGTTTCCGTTTCTGCGCTATGAGTCTCTAAAAGCGTTATTTGAACTCCTGTGAAGGAATCGTTTAACTTTTCGTCACGTTGGGAAGAATTACTGTTGGCGTCGCTTGATTCAATAAGCGGCGACGTCTCTAAGATTGAAATATTAGCGTTGGCTACAGTCAAAAATTGGGTCGCGATTCTCCGCGGAGACGGAAGGTTTCCAAGGATGAAGGGGGGAATATCAGAATAACTTAACGCCTCCGAATGCGGATCTTCGAGGTCAACCCCGACGCCGAACCGGAAGCGTCGTCTCGTTTCTCCCGAGGGAATAAGGATACCGTCGATTCTTGAGTCGTTCACCTTTTTGTAAAACGGCAATCCCGCAGAGAGAATGGTAATTCCAATTGAGTCTTCACTTCTGATATCCACGCATTCGGGCGCCTGTAAGTAATCGCGCGCCGTTCCGATAAGGGAGGCCGCGACTCCCCCGCGAATATCTGCCAACGCGTCTTTCCAGGCAAATCGACAAGCATAATACGAATCCCAAGGAGAGCCGTTGGGCGTCGTTTGAGGATCGATTTCAACGTCGACGTCGACAACGCGACTTTTTAATCGGATGCTGAGCGTCTGCTTGAAGGACGCTGCGATCTCCCCCGCAGGCGTCATCATTCGCCCCTCAATTAATAGGCGCCCTATGCCAGGACCTGAAGATATTATCTCAAAACGATCGGCTGCGGGTATTGTGTACCCGTAATAGGAGTCTGTGTCGGAACGCGAATCTAAACGACGAAGTTCCTCCGGCAACTTCATTGCGAGATCCCATGCAAATCGATTTCCTAACGATGGTTGGCGCAGAACCCCGTTGGTAAACACCGCGTTTGATTTGTATGTGGTTAACCTACGCACGGAACCTGTTGTCGGATCGATTCTTAGTTCTATATAATCGTTTTTCAGAGAATAATACCGTTCAAATTCTGTTGGCGAATAACGACGTTCGACGTATTCGACGAGTTCGTGCGTTCGATTTTCCTCTTCCTCTTCCCCTGATTTTGAAGGAGAGTTCGATTCACTACCGCGTAACTTTTGCGCAAACTTTTGAATTAACGACTTCTTGGTCTTTGTATGGCTAGGAACAAGCGCATTGGGTGATTGCGTGGAAGCAGGGGAATCATCAACCAGAAGAGAAACCGGCTTCTCCTCGATTTCAAAAAAGGAACGCGCTATGAAATGAATAGTTCCTTCCGCTATCTGCGGTATCCATAAAGAGAGACCGGAAGGAATTGAGACGGCAAAACGAGTTAGAGAAGATTTCGGATCTGAGAAACTTCTTAGCTGAACGCCAGAAAAGGCCGTAAACTTTTCTTTGATGAAATCGGTATACTCGTTGATCGCTACATTGTATTTTTCGAGGTCGTCTGTCGTTCTTTTGATTTCCCAGAGAAGTGTTTGACGAGACGACGACGCGTTGAGGATTAGGAAGCCCTTGTCCCATTGAGCTGGGACGTCGTCGTTTTCTTTGGTTGCTTTTGCAGACTCCAGGGGGACGAGTAAAAACTTAGAGGCATTATCCAGATGTTCTTGAATTCTCTCTTCAAGGTTCTGATATTGGGAGGAGAATTCTAACGTCGTTTCTTTATCAGAAGTCGTCGTGGGCAGTAAGAGAGAAGAGTCCAGGGAACGGAGGACGCTCTCAACTTCTTTTCTAAGATTTTGGGACGATTGGATGAATTTTTCAAAAGCTCTTTCCGCGTCTTTTCGCGCGTTCTTTCGTGTTTTGAAGGAGAAAAAACGAACCGTGGTTTCCAATGTCGACAACGCGCTTAAAGCTTGTCCTAGCCTTCGACGTTGAGGCCATAGGGAGACGGGGTTTTCGCGCGAACGCTTAACGGATCGCGTAAGAAAGTTTGTTTTGAATTGGTCTTTAACGAATTTTTCCGTGTTGCCCGAACCTTCTGTTTCTCGAAGAAAGTCAGTAATCGATAAGAATCTGCCAAGTACGGGAGAGTATTGATTCATACGTAGCAGATCTCCCATCCAACGCGAAGCTTTATTTGGACGATGCTCGAAGAAGAGCGCGGCGTTTTCGTCCGAGTAGTAGGAGCTCCCGATTTTGTCAGGAATTTGAAGGAGTCCCTCCGCGTTAGAAGCGTCCAAGGGCTCCTTGCAGAGCGCCATGATCGCAGAACCGTCGCGTCCTTGCCAGCGGAATTGAGTCCGATCCGTTTTTTTGTCGAGAAGAGTCCAACCGTCTCCTGTACGAGCAAGAACAGCCTTGTAGCCGGCGCCCTTGAGAAGTTGGGGTAAGATTTGCGCGTAACCTGCCTCCTGACGCGCAAAGAGCGTTGGCGCACACCCTAAAATTCGTTGGTAGAGTTCACGGCCATTTCGCAATAGTCTAATTATTTCAAGAGGCGACATGAGGTAGAAAGGCGCTTCCCATTCGTCGCCGCCTATGACGGAAACGCGTTTGGCTTCAATTTCAAATTTTATAAATTGGAGTAAATCCGGGTATTTTTTTTCACATGTTTTGAGGACTTGAAGGGGAATAATGAGATTTGAAGACTCGTTTCGAAGTTGGCGACGTTTAAGAGCGTCGAAGAGATCGCTTTTAAGATCTTCTTCATGTACCCAAATTAGTTCCAAGAACTTTGTCGCTGTGGGAAAAAAGTATTCTTTGGATTGAGTAAGGAGGTCAAACGCCTTTTGAAGATTCTTCTCGCGCTCTTCCGTCCTTCCGTCCATGTGAGCGCGCGAAGCGTCAACGAGGCGCGTGTTGAAACTAATTTGATCTAAATTGCTCATGTATCGGAGCTTGCGCGTCAACAATTCTTCTAAAAGACATCCAAGCCCTGCGCTCATGAAAGTTTCGGCAACGTCGTCATAGGGGACTGCTCGCTTTGCCTCTTCGCTTGTCGGGGCATTTTCGGAAGGTCGAGCGTCAGTAGGAACGATTTGATCTATTCTAGGCGTCGGATCGATACCTAATTTTTCAAAAGCCTCTTGGAGAATAGCGTCTCTGTCGGAGAGGTGACGAATAACGAGCGCTCCTTCAGCTTCAGCCGATTTGATCCAACTTCTCGATACCAAGTATTCAGCGCAGGGTGGAATCACAACAAGGCGACGTAGCTTGCCAGTCGAGGGACTTCCCGCAGCTTCCCAGTGCGGAGCTTCGCCAAAGCGATCGATGAGCGCAGGATGGTAGAGCGCTGACCAAGCGGAGAATATTTCGTCAACTTCAGACGCTTTACGGAAAAGTGAAAAGTCTTCCAAACTGTAACAAGGAATCAAAGAAATCATATCAATCTTTGGTTATTCTTCATTTAAAGGTCTGTTGAATGGATTTTGATTCGAAATCAGCAAAGAGTAACGTAGACGCGTTACGAGCATATGAGACGGTACGACGTATTCTAAGGAGTCTGTAAATCAGCGATATAAAAGCTTCCGTATGTGTGAACACGGCACTGTTTATGTAATTCTTCCGCTTCTTCGCGACGATAAGTTAAAAGGGAGCTAAGGGGATAATCCTTGGCGTTAAGGCGAACCTGCACCTTATGGAGGTAGTTGGAAACGTCGAGGCCTCCGCTTCGCCATATTGCGCGCGCCCCCGGAGCGGCGACTTTAAAAATTGCGTTCCATTCGTCGACAAGGAGGTAAAAAAGCTTGTCGGAGAGCCAGTCCATATGGTCGAGAAGGATAAAACGGCTTATTTTGAGATTGGGAGTATGACTCATAAATGCTTCTAGCGACGCCGTATGGGTGGTGATACGATCAACCGCTCCAGCCTTAAGCGTTTCAAATCCATCGCGAGTTAGGTACTCAGGGCAGCAGGTCTTGGTATAACTCCCCATGGCATAGACTCGCCAAAAATAATTATCTTGAATCGGCAAGTCTCCAAAAACAGAGTCAAGACATTTTTGGATGAATGGAACGAGCGCCCCGTAAGTTGTTTCTATTTGTTTTCTTTGAGCCTTGGGAACGCCGACTAAAGACATTGTTGTATCGCAATTGAGAATTGCTTTGAGTAGGGGAGACCAGAATCGATTCCTACATGTTTTCCAAATGTCTTTTTGCTCTTCTAATGTCTTTGCGTTGAAAATCTTATCGATTTGGGGCCTCAAACCTCGTAGGGTTGCGTACCGATTGACTTGTTGAGCCAGAAAGCCGGAGGAACCTGAAAAGTAGAATGATTTTCGAGGATTGTCAAAGAAACTTTTGATATATCGATCCCAAAACATCTGAGAGAGTTCAGGAAGACGGTTTCGGAGTCGTTCGCGATATAGTTGTAACACTCCGGGAAGACGACCTTCTCCAAAGAGCTGAAAGAACGTTTCGTATTCAAGTTCTGCAATCGCGGCGATCTTGAGATCAAGAAGCGCGTTTTGTCGATAGTTCATATCTACGGCATAGACGTGATTGACGCCGCTTAAAGCGTACGACAGAGCATTACACCCAGCAGAGGTGATTACAAGCACATTGTCTTTAGGGGTGAGGTTTAACGCCTTTTTGTCAATTCTTGGGTCTTCCCAACACGTATTGTATACCAGGTTGTTGCCGTGAATCCACGAGAAAACCTTGGCGCTGACTCTTTCAGCAAAACTCATTCGCTAATTTCCTGTAAAACGCGTAATAGTGCGGCTATGAACTTTAACAAACGATCGGCGCTAGCAATGGAAGCAGCGACTCCGACGTCGCAATAAACAAAGCGCGTCCTTGCATTATATATTGAATTCAACGTCGGAGAAAGTGTTGAACTACTAAGAACCGTATTTACAGTTTATTAAGGCAGGTTCTTTTTTGCTCCTACGCCCCTTGTGAAGGCGCGAACGCGTTCTGATAATCGTTCAGGCGTCTTCACTCGAGTCGCCTCTCGGTAGCCGTCGTTAGGCTTTCTATCGTCAGAAGGCTTTCCGATAACCGTTTCAATTTTTTCCGGAGAATCTGGGAGAGACGAAGCGTCGACTTCTTGCTTTTCCAACTCCTCGAGATAACGATTCTTGGCATTTGGCGCATTTTTTAGCGCTGCCGTGCGCATGGCGTTCCACTTTTGATAGAATGCGCGGAGCTCCTCCTCCGTCCACCCAAGTTCGTTTAGGAGTCGGGGATCAGGAGAGCGCTGGTTTTCAGAGAGGTACTCTAAGACCAGATTGGCCGCTTCTTCCGCATATTGTAAAGTTGGCGCGTCCGCCGGAGCGAGACTTGCTTGCTTCTGAAGTAATTCGCCGAGACCTTGTCCTGCGCCTCCTCCTCCGTGATAAGACGAAATCCCGTCTTCATTTCCATTGGACGCGCTTGTCGCGCTGTTCTTTTTATTTGAATTTTGCTCGGAATTGTTTTTTCCAGAGCCGTTTTCGGAAGAAGCGTCCGACGACGCGCTTCTTTGATTTTTTTCATTAGCGCTGGAACCTCTTCCTCCTATATTCGCTGGCTCTGCGTCTTGAGGCTTGTCTCCTTGAACGGTTGAACGCCCTGAATTTTGGGGAGCGTCCTCGTCAACTTCCGTCTTTCCTTGGTTAAGATCAAAATTGGGCGTTCCCTTGGCTTCTTGCGCGTGGGGGTCGACGTCGTCTGCTGCGACTGCAGGGTTTTGGTCTAACGAATCTAGGCTGACGTTTGCATTGTTATTCTTTCGTTTGGACGAAGTTGGCTGATTTTCCGAGGCGTTTTGCGCAAGATAATTATTGGTATTAGGATCTACCTCGCCTTTTTCCCGATTAATATTTTCATCTATATTTTCCGGGGTGTTTCCATTAAACGTATGGGCGTCTTTGCCCGGTTTTTGAGGCGTTGGTTGAGTCGGAGTCCGAGCATTGTTTTGAAGCGAATTGTCTTCATTGGGGGACGGCTTCGTTCCGTTTCCGGCTTGAGCAGAAGACTCTTTATTGGCATTTTCCCCGTCGGAAGTATTGCCGTTCTCGCCTTCCGCCTCTGAGGACGAAGCTTTTCCCTGGTTCCCGTTTTGTTCAGTAGACGTGTCCTCGGCTGATTCTGAATTGCCGCTTTGCTGATTCATGTAATCCAGGATTTTCTGAAATGCGTCTTGAGGCTGAGTCTTACTTGTCGGCGTTTGTTCAGAGGCCCTTGATTTGTCGTCTGCCGCTGAATCGGAGGAAGGGGAGGGAACGCTGGAATTGGAACTGGATTGGTTTGGGGAATTTGATCCGTCCGAGGCTCCTTGAGAATAACTTTCTGAAGGGTCTGACTGATCTTGACTATTTCCGCCGCCACTCTCTGAGTCTCCGTTGGATCCGCTTTGAGTTGCTCCTTGACTGCCGTCTGTTTCGGGAGCTTGGGAGGAAGTTCCCGACTCAGAGGCGTTCGCGCCCTGATTAGCGCTCGAGGTCTGAGATTCTGCTCCAGATTCGGAGGAATCGCCTTGCTCCCCTTCTCCTGATTCTCCGTCGGCGTTTGGGGTCTCGGACTTATCGCCAGATTCTCCCGTCCCATCGCTTTGCCCACTCTTTGTCGAGTTTCCGTTTTGGGAGTTGTCCGTATTCGAGGAGTTTTGATTACCGGCAGAATTATCTCCACCTGCAGATTGTCCTGCGCCCTCGTCATTCGAATCGGATTGTTCAGACGACGTGCTCCCTGTCTTAGGGATGATCGAAAAAACTCGCTTTTCGGAAGAGACGACGTTCGGTTCAGGGAGCTTTGAGTCTGTGACAGTCGCCCAAATTTCTATTTCGTCTCCAACTTCTAAACCAAGTTTTCGCGGAGAAAAAGAATACGATAACTTTTGAGCGCCGATGTGAAGCGCTGGGTCGTGCGACGGAGAGGCGAGTCCTTCTAGAGGGGTAAATTCGAGGCTGACAGGATTTGGAGCGGGTTTGAAGTCTTTTTCGTCTCCTTGATTTAATATGGAGAAAGAGAAGTTGAGCTTAGCGTTTCTAAGGGCATAGTCTTGGTCTTGACCTAAAAATTCAAGTACAATTTCCCCGTCGAATGGAACTTCGGTTTTTTCGTCCCTGGGATTTTTCCACTCGACGACGGGAGGAAGATCTGGAATAATGGAAACAGGGTAAGATATTATGTCTCTGTTCTTTTTACCGTCGACGCTTTCAAATGAAAGTGTATATGAACTGAACTCCGGCCTTTTTTCGTCTGCGTTAGGCTTCCAAGCGAGGGTGAAAGTCGTCGACGCCGCCATGGAATTTTGGGGGTCGACGACCATCTTTATCGCTCTCGTAGGATCGCCGTCAGGAAAAAGATAGGCGCGTTCAAGTTTTTCATTCGATTCAGCGCAAACTTCGACAGTCGTATTTTCGAGCGCTCGAATTTCACCTTGATTAGCGAACGTTTGCGAAGGCAGTCCGGTGTAGGATGGAAAATTTAGAGTTGTCGACGCAATGCGGAAGGACGGCTGTGGGAGTACTTTGATATGATAGATATCGGACGAGCTTTCCAAGGAGGAACCCCGATCAACGACGATTCGGTACACAATGTCTTCTGTTAAACCGTCCTGCTTTTCAGGAAAAGTCGCGCCGAAGCGTCCACGTCCGCGCGCGTCTAGGGGGAGCGAGAGATCAGACGTTCTACCATCGGGCGTCGACCAAAGAAGTTCGACTGTTTCCGAGTCTTTCACATCTGGGATTATTGCTTGAAATTCTACAAAATCTCCTTGATAGAGTTCCACGTCGCCAGGTTCAACCGATTCGATTTTCCACGCCTGCGGTCGGGATAAATCTGACAATGGCGCTACGATGCGACCGATAGACGCGAAAGGTTTCTTGGGAGAAAGAATAGAGTAACAGGCTAGACAAAAAACGAGAATTGCCAAGAGAACGCCCCATCGAATAAGAGGCGTGTAGTCGACTGCAGTTTCTGACGTTTCTTCGTGTGTTTTTCTTTCGGCTTGAAGGACTAAGTTTTGTAATATTGCTTTGCGTACGTTGTCGCCTGGAGACGGAGACGTCGACGAATCACGACGATTCCTTGTTTCAGATGTAAGATTATCTTTTCGTAAAAGGAACCAATTGATAACAAGATTGTGAGAAACCTGGTGTGAGTCTTCCAGTATTTTAGCCGCATATAGATCATTGATTCGTTGGCGAAAAACTGGGATAATCTTCCAAATAAAGACGCCAAGAGAAGCTATTCCAATGAAGAAAGCATAAAAAATTCTTTCATTTTGGTTTAGGCCCTCTCGAGAAAGCCAACTATCATGTAAAACGCCAAGGAAGACTAACGCCAACGCGATCGTCGTAAACGCAGTCGAAGCGGTAAGTAAGTCAGCGCGTTTAACAGCGCGAAGGACGTGTTCGATCCTTTTATCAAGCGCTTTTTCCGCTCGGACGAAGTCATTTTTTTCAACCTGACAATTATTCTCCAGCGAGAATATATCGGATTTGCGCTGTGCCATTCGTTGACGTTAATCCTTTATATAATTCGCGCCACGTGCGTAGAGACGTCCGCGGCGCATTTGTTAAACAAGGACGAAGCGTAGAAAGAAACTATGCTTGCTTCTTTTTTCCACGTAAAATGAACGGGGCGATTATAGCGCCAACCGCAACAACAAGGAAGGGAACCGCGACAATCGGTCTGTAGAAGAGCCATCCAATCGAAATAGTGGTGAGACCGATGACAAGGGAGCCGCATAAGGCGACAAGCCCCGTGCCAAAGCCAACGATAGAGGCTGCGACTGGAATAATGTCTGCAAGGACTTCCAAGGGCGCTAAGATTGCTTTAATTCCAACAAAGATCAGGAATAAGCCGACGACGCGCAACAGCCACGCCATTGTTTTGTTCTGCTTTTGGGCGGCCTGAATCATGTTATCAAGAGACTTAATTCCCGCAGATTGAAGGAATACGCTTCCCGTAGCCGCCTGGTAACTTATGAGTTGATCGCCATGTTGTTGGGCGACGAAAGTCGTCGGAGCGGGAGTCGCGACATACTTAAAGGAAACGCGAATATCTCCGATCTGAACGTTTGAAGGATCGCCGAAATAATATCCCTTCCCATTCTGCGCGAATTTCTGAGGCGTCGAGGTCGCGTCAAGGGATAATTCGCTGGTTGTTGAGATTGTCTGATTTCCGGTCGCGGGAGCGGAGATTTGATCTTTCGCCGTCGATGCGTCCGACGACAGCGTGATAGTGGGAGCGGCTTCTTGCGCAGGGGAAACGGAGAAATCTTGCGTAACCTTATCCGCGATTTGAGCCGCTTGGTATGTTGTGGGCGCTAATTCAGGAGTTTCTGGCGCAACGTCGGTCGAGGTTTCTTCGGTTGTAGATTCTTCCGACGTTGAGTCTGCGATTCGTGTTACGTCCAACTCTTCTTCAGGACCAAGATTTTCTATTTGCTCCGACGTCAATGAAAATGCGCCAAGATTAGCCGTTGGCGCGACAAATTCTTCACTGACATACGGCATTGACGTAGGATTGTCGTGTCCGGCTTCCTTGAAATTTGAAGAATCGATAAGGGTTGGCGACCACGTTTTGGAATAGGTGTAAGTTGTGACTTCTTTTTCCCCGCCTCCGGACGTGCGTTCCTTTTGGGTCTCCTGGTTTTCTTGCCATTGATACATTTCGACGTTTCTGACAAGCTTAAGAGCGTTGATGTTAACGTTGAAGTCGGGATCGGAAAGAACGGAGTCTGTTGTAACGTCTCCGGAAACGTGAATAACCTTATCTTCGTTAGCGGCGTCAATGGAATCCGATTTAACAGAGACGGCGACGCTTCCTGTTTCAGTAAGGGCCTTTTCGCGTTTAATCGTCTTTCCTTCGTTCCAGAAGAGGAGCGCAATTGACGCTAAAATAAGGACGAAACCGGTTAAAATTCCCTTGAAGGATTGCCCTATCCGAGAACCCCACGATGTAGTAGTTTCTTCGACTGTCATGCGTAAACTTTCTTTATCTTTGAGGACTGAACTGATATTAAAGCAAAAACGCAACCGCCTAAAAATGAGCGTAATGGTACATTTTAGCGACGACTACGTTTTCTTTCTGTTTTTAAACGATATTGCGTAATGGGACGATTTATACGGCGTTCAAAGAAGGTTCGGACGGTTGGGCTCAAACAGACGCAAGTATTTCACCACAGCTTACATGTTGTCTAGTACCAGATTAAGAACCATACGTCCAAGGATTGCCACGCCAGTAGAGTTGTCATGTAGCTTACGTGGTTTAAGTATATTTCACCACTGCTGCAACCGCGTCGATAAGTACTTGGGCTCGACAGCATAACCGGATACGGAACTTCTCGGAACCTTTGTTTCTTTACTGTCGTTGAAAATGCTCGCGACCGACAAAATTTACCGATAACCGCGTAACCTTGGGAACCGTCAAATTGTCTGGAGAACGAGCGCCTTCGAATTCATAATCCGTAGTCGTCAGTCGTACCCATCGTCCGTTTCCGTTCCACGACGAGCGAGACGTCTGCTGCAATTTTGCTAAATAAGGACTTAGCGTTAAAAGAAACTACGCTTGTTTCTTTTTACTGCGCAAAATAAAGGGGGCGATTATAGCGCCAACCGCAATAATAAGGAAGGGAACCGCGACAATCGGTCGGTAGAAGAGCCATCCAATCGAAATAGTGGTGAGACCGATGACAAGGGAGCCGCAT
>JBJEXI010000075.1:0-5511 GCA_051885615.1 Thermoguttaceae bacterium | reverse complement strand
GATCGCCATGTTGTTGGGCGACGAAAGTCGTCGGAGCGGGAGTCGCGACATACTTGAAGGAAACACGAATATCTCCGATCTGAACGTTTGAAGGATCGCCGAAGTAATATCCCTTTCCAAACTGTACGAATTTCAGAGGCGTCGCGGCAGAGTCAAGCGATAATTCGTCGAAAGTCGAGATTGTCTGACTTTCAGTCGCGGTCGCCGAGACTTCCTCTTTTGCCGTTGACGGATCTGACGTCAACGAGATAGAGGGGGCGGCTTCTTGGGCAGGGGAAACGGAGAAATCTTGCGCAACCTTATCTGCGGTTTGAGCCGCTTGATATGTTGTGGGCGCTAATTCTAGAGTTTCGGGCGCAACGTCGGTCGAGGTTTCTTCGGTTGTGGATTCTTCCGGCGTTGAGTCGGCGATTTCTTTCACGTCCAACTCCTGTTCGGGGCCAAGATTTGCGATTTGCTCCGACGTCAATGAAAATGCGCCGAGACTAGCGTTGGACGCGACAAATTCTTCGTTGGCATACGGCATTGTCGTAGGATTATTGTGTCCGGCTTCTTTGAACGTCGACGAATCGATAAGAGTTGACGACCACGTTTTGGTATAGTAAGTGGTGATTTCTTTCGTATCCTCTCCAATCGTACGTTCCTCCTGGTTTTCTTGCCATTGATACATTTCAACGTTTCTGACAAGCTTAAGGGCGTTGATGTTTACATTGAAATCGGGGTCGGAAACAATGGAGTCTGTTGTAACGTTTCCGGAAATATGAATAACCTTGTCTTCGTTAGCGGCGTCAATGGAATCCGATTTAATTGAAACGGCGACGCTTCCTGTTTCTACAAGAGCTTTTTCGCGTTTAATTGTCCTTCCTTCGTTCCAGAAGAGGAGCGTTATCGACGCAAAAATGAGGACGAAACCTGTTAGAATACCCTTGAAGGACTGCCTTATTCGAGAACCCCACGATGTGGCGGTTGTTTCGACTGCCATGTGCAAACTTTCTTTATCTTTGAGGACTGAACTGATATTAAAGCAAAAACGCAACCGCCTGGTGTGTACGTGAAGTAACAATGTAGAGGCGATTGCGTTTCCTTTCTTTTTCAAAAGGGTATAAATAACGGAACTGTGAATAGATGTAAAAACTTTGGGGGTAATTTAATCCAGATAACCCCATCCCTCGCCGGGAATAGCGATCTTGTAGCGTCCGCGTTCGTCAGGAAGCGTAGGAGGCTCGGCGTCCCAAGAAAGTTCGGACGGTTTGTCTCCAACAGACGCAAGCATTTCATCCCAGGTTACATATTGTCCTGTGTAGGCGGCCATACGTCCAAGGATTGCCGCGCCTGTAGAGTTGGTCATGTAGCTTACGTTGTTGACGTATGTGTCGCCACCGCTACGAACAGCGTCGATAAGTACTTTGTGCTCTACGACATAACCGGATACGGAACCTCTCGGAATCTTCGTTTCCGCACCATCGTTGAAAATGCTTGCGACCGATTCAAGATTGCCGATAACCGCGTAACCTTTGGAGCCGTTAATTGTCGTTGTTCCGCGGCTGAACGCGCCGTTAATTTGTCTAGAGAACGCATAAAGGGAACGACCGTCTTCAAATTCATAAACTGTCGCCATCGAGTCGTACATATCGCCCGTATCGGCGCCACGACGAGCAAGACGTCCGCCAAGAGAATAAGCGCCCTTGGGCTGAGCGTCGTTAAAGGACCAAAGAGCGATATCGAGCTGGTGAATGGTAACGTCGTTGATGAATTCGCTGGCGATCCAGTTGAAATTCAGCCAGTTGGTCATCTGATACTGCATTTCATTTTGGCCTTCAGTTCTGGGACGTCTCCAGCATCCGCCGCCCATACGATCGCCGCGAGCGGTGACAACTTCGCCGATAGCGCCGTCTTGAATACGCTTCATGGTTTCTTGAGCGGAGGCTCCATAGCGATTGACGAGTCCGCCGACGACATTGAGACCTTTCTTACGCGCTTCTTCACCCGCTTCCTGGATCATTCTGATTCCTTCGCCGTCAACTGCGACGGGTTTTTCCGCAAAGATGTGCTTGCCAGCGGCGACGGCTTCCTTGAACATCTGAGGACGAAAGAATTGGGGAGAGGTAAGGAGGACAATGTCAATGTCGCTTTCAAGAACCTTCTTGTACGCGTCGAATCCGATAAAGAAGCTGTCGTCATTAACGGCGATCCGTTCGCCCCATTTGGCTTTGAGTCCTTCCATTTGAGCGGAGGCGCGCTTTTGATCGACGTCTGCGGCAACAACGAGTTTGACGTTGGCGTCGGCAGTGAGAGCGTTATCGACTGCGCCGCATCCGCGACCGCCGCAACCGACAATACCGAGCTTGAGGGTGTTGTTTTCACTTGCGTGAACGCGGGGAGAGGCGAGGGAGGACGAAGTGGCTACAGCAGCGGAAAGAACCGCGCTGTTGACAAGAAATTTACGACGAGAATGCACGTTCATGTGAAACTCCTGCGCTTATGTTAAATGGCCTAAACAAGGGGAAAGGTTTTTTAAATAAATCAACTTATGATTAAGCCGATATTATGAATATTAACTTTATTTTTGTCGTTAATCAAGCATTTGCCAAAAATTTAAGGTGAAAAACATAAATTAACGCGTCTATTTCACTTGGCTTCTACTTTATTGTTGGAATTTAGCACGCCGCTCTGTTCCCTGAATCGACAAACTAAGATTAATGGAGACAACATTTTTCTTTTTAGAATGGTTTTTTTCGAAGCTTTTTTTTCTTACCTTTTAAAAATCCCCCCCGTGTGTACAATGACGTGCGTTAAATTGCGTTTCGCTTCTGTACGACGGGCTTGGCGTAGAGCCAGTTGCATAAGAAGTTTTGCGGATGTTGAGAATCTTGCTTTACGAAGGCGTTTGAGATGTTGAAGGTTATACTTCCCGACGGTTCTGAAAAGTCATACGAAAAGAGCGCGCGTCCTTTGGACGTGGCGTTGGAAATTGGCGCGGGTCTGGCGAAAGCGACTGTTGCGGCTGTCGTAACGACTCCCGACGTTCTTGATGAAATGGGTCGTCCTGTATCGAAAACCCTCTCCGCAACCGATATGCTTCCCGCAAGCGGCGTTGTTCAGCTCCGTCTTTTGACCAAGAAGGATCAGGAAGCGCTTGATATTATGCGTCATTCGTGCGCGCACGTGATGGCTCGAGCGGTTATGCGCCTCTTTTCAGGGGTTCAGCTTGCCTTTGGTCCTACCACTGAAAACGGTTTTTATTACGATTTCTGGAAAGAAACGCCTTTCACCGAGGAGGACTTTGCGAAAATCGAGGCCGAGATGGCGAAGATTATCAAGGAAGACGAACCGTTTGAACGAATTGAAATGAAGCGAGACGAGGCGATCGACTTACTGAAGGGAATGGGGCAGACCCTAAAGATCGAACATCTCGAAACAGGGCTTCAAGAGAACGAAGTGGTTTCTTTCTACCGCCAGGGTGAATTTCTTGATCTTTGCCGCGGTCCGCATATTCCTTCCGCTAGATTTATTGGCGCGTTCAAATTAACGGCGACGTCTTCGGCTTATTGGAAAGGGGATTCTAGTCGCCAACAATTGTGCCGCGTTTATGGAACGGCGTTCTTCGATAAAAAGGAGCTCGACGCACATCTTAAGCAAATCGAGGAAGCTAAAAAACGCGACCATCGTGTTCTTGGCAAAAAGCATGAACTTTTCATGGTCGATCCTCGCGTTGGTTCTGGTTTGGTTGTTTGGTTGCCAAAGGGCGCCGTTGTTCGCAAACAACTTGAGAATTTCATTTACGAAGAGCTCATTAAACGCGATTATCAGCCGATGTACTCCCCGGTCATCTGTCGAGTGGAGCTTTTTGAGACGTCCGGTCACTATCCCTATTATGCCGATAGTCAGTTTCCGCCGATTACGGTCGACGACGGCGACCGATATCTCCTTCGCCCTATGAACTGTCCGTTACATGTGATGGTTTATGAGTCTAAACCTCGTAGTTACCGTGAGTTGCCCCTACGTCTTGCAGAGTTCGGAAACGTTCATCGATTTGAACAATCTGGCGAATTGAGCGGACTCACCCGCGTTCGCGGTTTCACTCAGGACGACGCGCACATCTTCTGCACTGAAGAGCAAGTTGAATCAGAGTTCAAGAACTGCGTTGATATGACGTTGAAAGTCCTCAAAACGATGGGGTTTGAGGATTACGAGGTTCGTTTGAGTTTCCGTGATTGGACGAGTTCCAAATACGTTGGCGACGCCGAGGTATGGAAGAAGGCTCAAAGTTCTCTTGAACGCGCGTGCCGTGAGATGGATCTTCCTAAACTTGAGATCGCGGAAGGCGAGGCTGCTTTCTATGGCCCTAAGGCTGACTTTATCGTACGCGACTGCCTAGGCCGAAAGTGGCAACTTGGCACGATTCAGTTAGACTATAATCTTCCGTCTCCGCAACGCTTTAATTTGAAATATGTTGGACCTGACGGCGAGTTGCATCAGCCCGTCATGATCCACCGCGCTCCGTTTGGTTCTTTCGAGCGATTTACCGGTATCCTTATTGAGCATTTTGCCGCCGCTTTCCCGCTTTGGTTGGCCCCGGAGCAAGTTCGCGTCCTTTCAATTAGCGAAAAATATGAGGAGTATGCGAAGAAGGTGGCGAGTCAGTTGAAAGACGCCGGTATCCGCGTCAAGTTAGATTTGAGTGCGGAAAAGATAGGCGCGAAGATCCGCTTAGGACGAAATGATCTCATTCCTTATCTGTGCGTTGTAGGGGCAAAGGAAGAAGAAACGGGTTCTGTTGCCGTGCGCGGAAGAAAACAAGGAGAGATGGGAGCTGTTGAGGTTGGCGCCTTCGTAGAAAGCCTAAAAGAAGAGATCGCGAGTCGGGCTCTTTGATGGTAGAGCGGTCTTCGTGACTTTGAATCGTTCCGAAGATCGTAAAACCTCATTTTATAAAAGGTAACGATTAGTATTTTGGTCTTTATTTGCTCTTTTTAGGAGTATTGTGCTCTAAGGAGCGAATTGGTTATATGTGGCAACCTTGCAGAGGAAGCGGTTCTCTGTGTCAAGTCAGCGCTTGCTCGCGATTGCGAGTAAAGGTTGCCTGGTTTTATGAAAAGCATAGGTTTTTCGTGATAACAGCTTTTACGTGAGTGAGGATCAAAAAGGATGCGGACTCCGATGTTTGTAAAGTTTGGGTCTGGTTCTGCGTCGTGTGACGCACGACGTCATTTTCTTTCATCTGTCGTTATGTCGTTTGCTTCGTTATCTCTGCTTGTTTGCGTGGGATGCGCGGAACGTACGACGACTCCGATAACGTGCTTGGCTGACCTTAATCAGCCCGGAATCGTAATCGGCGGTCAAACGGAGACCGTCTCGTTAAGAATGGGACACGAAGCCCTTCCTAACGCTAAAGTGGCGAGTTTTCCACAACCTGCGGACGCGTATGCGGCTTTATTGGCTGGTCGTATTGACGCGGTCGCTTATGACCGACCGCCTCTCGATTATGCTGTCGCTCAAAATTCGCAGTAT
>JBJEXI010000074.1:1201-8092 GCA_051885615.1 Thermoguttaceae bacterium | reverse complement strand
GCGATTCGACGGGGTTTCGCTTTCCCTTTTTCGTTTTGTCGAGGGCTTTTTTTTCGCGTCGAATCCGTTCGAGGAGTACGGATGCGGGCTCTTCGTCGGGGTCTTGAGGGACAAGCTTCCCCTGGACGGCGTCTTGAAGGATCGACTTTTTGAGCGCTTCGGGGAAGGTTGCGTTTAGCGCGGTTAGCGTCGACTCCGCTTTGCCGTATTCTTCTACTAACGGGAGGAGCTCTTCCAGCTTTGCGACTATACGTCGCTGTTCTTCTAGGGGAGGGATGGGGATGAGATAATTTTTAAGATAGTCTGTACTTATTCTTTGTTGTCCTGCGGTTCCTGAAAAAGCTTTAACTCCTTCCTGGATAAAATTTTGTGTTTTAAAAAGGTAAAGATAGAACTTTAAGCATATATCACTAGGATTCGCTCGTAAAACATGTAGTTCAGTCGTTCCTGCTCCATAACCATTTGGAAGGTTTGAGAGAATAGCTGATTTTCTATTTTGAAAACACGGCGTAATTTTAGCTATAACAACGTCGTTATTAGCAAAATGGGTAAAGCCTTTTTTGACGCTTAACCATTTTTTTGGTTCAAAAGAATGATGATTCCCATATCCTTCATCGATTAACGTCATTGGGACAAAACCAACATCCATGTCATCTGGTAATTTATTCCTTGGATTGACATTAAAAACCTCCCCCAGCCGCGCCCACTCCCAAGAGTCAGGAATATCGAAGGGAAGTTGTTCGGCGATGCAAACGGGAGTAGAATTATCTCGGCACTCATAAGGCAAGTTATCGGAACCTCGAAAAATGACGGAAGAGTGTTTTTCCTTCTTGATTTTCCCCTCTTTGACGAGTTTTTGCTTCTCTTCACGAATCCGTTGCAGGAGGACGGACGCGGGTTCGTCGTTCGGGTCTTGTGGGACGAGAAGGCCTTGAACGGCCATCTGAAGAATCGAGTTTTTCAGTTGTTGCGAGGTCACGTGATACCTTTGATACCGGATTAGGAAAACGCGCCGGAGTTGGCGGCGCGGAAATTAGTCGTTGAGGTTTATGCCGAGAACGGCGGCGATCTTCCCGAGGATATGGTCGATATCCGCGTTGAGGCTCGCCCTCTTCTCCTGATATTCGAGAATGAGATC
Source organism: Thermoguttaceae bacterium (assembly GCA_051885615.1). Classification (GTDB taxonomy): domain Bacteria; phylum Planctomycetota; class Planctomycetia; order Pirellulales; family Thermoguttaceae; genus RUG369. The sequence goes on along the minus strand of JBJEXI010000074.1, from coordinate 6,954 downwards.
TTTCGGCGGAAGAATCTCTTCTTCCTTATGCGGATAGCCGCAAAGATCAAGATTGTAGTTGCGCTCGACGAGCTCCTGCGCCGTATACGTTCGCGCCTTGTCAAATCCGTCCGCGACGATCGGGCGACGATCCTTGAGCCATTCCCTCACGGGGGCAAAATGCTCAAGCTGGATCGGCTTGGTTTTCGAGAAATGCTTGTACCCTTCGGGCATGTCGAGTCGGTAGAATTGCGTCTCTTTTGTCGCGCCGTCGCGATTGAAAAAGAGAAGATTCGTCGTAATCGACGTGTACGGCGCGAAAACGCTCGCAGGAAGGCGGATGATCGTATGGAGGTTGAACTCTGAAAGGAGTTTCTTTTTAATCTGCAATTTCGCAGAGTCTGTTCCGAAGAGGAACCCGTCGGGAAGGACGACGCCCGCGCGCCCCTTTTCCTTGAGGCGGTACATGATGACGGACATAAAGAGATCCGCAGTCTCCGAACTCTGCAAATCGGAAGGAAAAAACCGCTTAATCTCTTCCTTCTCCGAACCGCCGTACGGGGGATTCATCAGAATAACGTCGAAACGATCGGCGTCGGTGTAGTCAAGAACCTTCTTCGCAAGGGAGTTCCCATGCTCGATATTCGGCTCGTCCAGGTCGTGCAGAAGCATATTCGCCACGCATAGCTGATACGGGAACGACTTCTTCTCCATCCCGTAGACGGATTCGTTCCACGCCTGCAACTCCCCCGTGGTTCCCTGAAGCGCTTTAGGTCTGAGCGCCTTGAGCCAGCTCGTGAGGAAACCTCCCGTGCCGCACGCAAAGTCCGCCATCTTCTCCCCGATTTGAGGATCGATCAACTCGACCATGAAATCCGTAACCGCGCGAGGCGTATAGAATTCGCCGGAAGAGCCCGCGCTTTGAAGGAGGCGAAGAATCGTCTCGTAAACCTCGCCAAACGCGTGCGTGTCCTTCTGGCTCTCCAGAGGAATCGCGTCGATCTCGTTCGCAACCTGACGCAAAAGAACGCCGTCCTTCATGTAGTTGTGCGCGTCCTGAAAGATATTCTTCACTACGCGATGCTTCACAGGGCTTTCCGACGTAACCTGAAGCCCCTTCAATCGAGGAAAAAGCGTGTTGTTGACAAAATCAAGGAACGCGCCCCCCGTCATTCCTTTTCCGCCCTGATTCGCGCCCCAATAGCGCCACCGCAAATCGGGAGGAATGATCGACTCGTAACCGTCAAGCTCCCAATCTTCCTCTTTCGCGTCGTAAATCTTCATGAAGAGCATCCACGACAACTGCTCGATTCGCTGCGCGTCTCCCTGAACCCCGGAGTCCTGCCTCATGATATCCCGAATCCGCTTCGTAAAACTTGATAGATCGCTCATTTCCTTTTAGACGGCCTCCTCGGCGTAAATTTCACTTTCCAGAAGGCGAACCGCCTCCAAATACTTCTCCTTGCCCCCGAACATCCGAACAATCACGCTCGGTTTGCCATATTGCGCAAACGGCTCAAAATTGAGAACGGCAATATCCTCAATCTCATAGATTCCATGATCCCGATATCTTTCAAGAAGCGCTTCGAGAACATTGCGCGCTTCTCCTCCATATCGGCTAAAGAAATCGCGTTTCTTGACCCTGTTGACCCGTTCCTGACGCGTCAGCGCCTTTTGATCGTACGCGACGTGGCAGATAAAATCGAAATCGTCGTAGTCCGACATCCCCTCTTCCGCCTTCAACGCGTCGAGATCGAGTCCCGCCTCCGCCAAAAGTTCGCGAATCGTCTTCTTCTTCTCCATCTGCGACCACTTGCAAATGAAGTCGTCGAGCGTCGCGTATTCGCCCTGAATATTCCGACGCGTAAAATCGACGACGCTCACCGTCGACAAGGTTCCGTCAGTATTGTAAACGCGGACTATCTTTTGCAGAACGCAAACGGCGCAGCCGTTACGGTCGACGATCGGTTTGTACTTCGACTCGAGTTCCGGCTTGGGCTCCGCGTCGGAGGTTGGCGCTCCCGCGCCCGACTTCCCTGCTCCTCCATTTCCTTCGGAACCGGAAAAATCGGGATCTTGAATCGGTTCCCCATCCCAATCCGGATCCGCAAAAAGATGCGTAACGTTGCGAAAATCCATCACCATGAAATGCGTTTTTCCTTCGTCGAAGCGCAGGCGCGTACCGCGTCCGAGAATCTGCTTGAACTCCGTCAGAGACGAAATATTTTCGTCCAACGCGATAAGTTTCGTCATTTTGCAGTCCACGCCCGTCGTCAAGAGCTTCGACGTCGTCGCGATCACCGGAAACTTCTCCCCGACGGAAGTGAAATAGTCCAGTTTCGATTTCCCATAGGCGTCCCCTCCGGTGATGCGCACTACGTAATCCGGATTCTCCTTCATCATATCGGAGTTGAGATTGACCAGCTCTTGCCGCATCCTCAGCGCGGCCTCCTCCGTCGCGCAAAAGACGATCGTCTTCGCCATTCGATCCGTCTTCTTGAGATAGTCGGTGATCGTTTCCGCAACTTGACGCGTGCGATCTAAAATCGCGATGTTATAGTCGTAATCGACGTTGTTGTAGATTCGGTCTGGGATCAATTCGCCCTCGACGTCGCGTTGACCTTTATACGGTCGCCATCCGTCGCCGATATTGAGCGTCACGTTCATCACCTTGAAAGGCGCAAGAAAACCGTCGTCGATCCCTTGTTTTAAGCTATATTGGTAGATCGGCTCGCCGAAGTAGTCGATGTTCGAAACGTATTTCGTCTCTTTCGGGGTCGCCGTCAATCCGATTTGGACGGAGTCCGAAAAATACTCGAGTATTCGACGCCAATTGCTGTCTTCCCTCGCCGAACCGCGATGACATTCGTCGACGATTACCAGATCGAAGTAGTCTGGAGGGAACAAATTCCTTAATTTTTCGATTCCCTTCTCGTCAACGATCCTTTCCTCAAGCTTTTCAGAATCCTCATTTTCCGATTCCTCTCCCCCCATCAACTGTTGATAGAGCGCAAAATAGACCTGGTATGAGGTCAGAACCGCAGGATTTCGCACGTCCGTCGCATAATTCACCTTGTGGACGACGCTTTCAAGGGGCGCAAAACCTTCGTCCTTCGATTGATCCACGAGAACGTTTCGATCGGCAAGATAGAGAACCTTCTTTACCACGCCGCTTGTCAAAAGACGATAGACGATCTGAAACGCGGTAAACGTCTTCCCCGTTCCCGTCGCCATCGCGAGCAAAATCCGCTTTTCTCCTCGCGCGACCGCGTCGACCGTGCGGTTGATCGCAATCCGTTGATAATAACGCGCCGCGTGCGTCTGACCGTCCGTATAATACGGCGTGTCATTGATCTTCGAAACCTCCTCCGACATGCGTTTTCCAGTCGTCAATCGCGCGCGCAACTCCTCCTGAGTCGGAAAACTATCGAGGGAAAATTCGCGCTCTTTCCCCGTTAGAAAATCATACTCCACAAAAGATTCGCCATTGGAGCTATACGCAAAGGAAAGATCCATCATTTGCGCGTACTCTTTCGCCTGCTGAAGACCATGAGCGGGGGGAAACTTCTTCGATTTAGCTTCAACGACCGCAAGAGGAATCCCAGATTTGAAGAAGAGGAGATAATCCGCGCGTTTTCCATTACCGCGACACGGCTTATTTCCACGAATATCGACGCGCCCCGCCGTGATCTGATATTCAAGACGCATACAGTCTTTTCCCCAGTTTCGCTCCAGAGCCGGCGTAATATAAAGACGCTTAACGTCTTCTTCTGAAAGTTCGTGATATGGACTGACGGGATCTATGCAAGAGGTCATAACATGATCTTCCCTGCGGCTAGTACGATGAAACAAGGCGCCAACACCGGCTCTTTTCATTTTTCACGCGTCGGGGCGAAGGTCAATAAGCGTCGCGCCTAAAATACGAAAAAAATCCGCCGACGCCAAGCGCGTCGGTATGCGGAATCTCCGTCCGTCTATAAAACGCGCGTCTCTTGCCGAGGTCGGCTAATCACGAGATACGCGACAACGCAGACGATCACGGAGACGAGGGAACCCAGCGCGGTGGCGATTCCCATCGGAAGGAGCGTGTCGGGAAACAGCTCAGACGTCAGATAGACGCCGGGAACGCGCACGAGCGAAATCGCGACGATATTGTGCAGGAACGACAACCCCGATTTTCCAAGCGCGCAAAAGTAACCGCTAAAGCAGAAGTGGATCCCCGCGAAAATGCAGTCGCTGACGTACCCGCGAAGATATTGGCCCCCCGCGACGATCACCGACGCGTCGGGAGTGAACCAGCCGACGACGGGCTCCGCAACGCAAAGAATGACGTCGGAGACGACGATACCGTAGCCCGCCGCGATCATGATCGCATAACGAAGCGTGTCTTTCGCGCGCCGCAACTTCCCCGCGCCGATATTCTGCGCGCCCAACGCCGAGACGGTCGAGAGCATCGCCGAGGGCGTCAGGAAGAGGAAGCAGATAATCTTTTCGACAATTCCCACGGCGGCGGCGTCCGTTAGACCGCGCATGTTGGCAATGATCGTAATGATTAAAAACGCGATCTGAATCAATCCGTCCTGAAGACAGATCGGGAACCCGATTTTCAGGATCTTCCCCATAATCGCTTTCTGCGGTTTGAAATCGCGCTTAGAGACGCGCAATCCCATCTTTCTCTTGCCGATATACGCGAGGGAGACGATCACGCTAATCGTTTGCGAAAGGGTCGTTCCAAGCGCCGCGCCCGCAGGGCCTAACCGGAAAAAACCGATAAAGAGATAATCGAGAAGGATATTCCCGACGCATGCGACCGCGACGAAATACATCGGGCTCTTTGAATCCCCCATTCCTCGAAAGATGGAGCTGACGATATTGTACGCGGTGATGAAGGGAACGCCGATGAAGCAGATCGTCAAGTACGCGACGGTTCCCGAAACCGCTTCGGCGGGAGTCGACAAGACCGAGACGATCGGCTTCACAAAGAGGAGAAGAACGCCCGCGAGCAAAATCGAAAGGGTCATGAAGAGAGTCGCAGAATTCCCGACGTTGAGCGCGGTCTCTTTCTGATTCTTCGCCCCTACCGCCTGCCCAATGCAGACCGTCGTTCCCATCGCCAACCCCACGATCATGACCGTCAGCATGTGCATGATCTGACTTCCAACCGAGACCGCCGTCGTGCTCGCAACCCCTTCGAACTGACCGATGATAAACAAATCAGCCACGCCGTATAGAACTTGCAGAAAGTACGACAATAAATAAGGGAGCGAAAAGAAAACGATGTTTCTAAATACGCTTCCAGTAGTCAAGTCTCGTTCCAAAGGTCGGCGTCTCCTTTCCAATCGGCGGTTGCAGAACTAAAACAAACAATCGTGCATTTTACCCAATGGAATAAAAGCGCATAGCCCGAAACGTCGTCTCCCACATCCCAGAAGCGGGGAAAATCTTTCGACGTCGTCCCTCAAAGCAAGCCCCAAAACAACCTTTCGGCGCGTCTCTAGAGCAGATATCGTTAAGATAATTGACGCCGACATTTACACCGACATTTACACCGACGTCAATCGAAGAACAAAATTTATTAGCAACAGCCTATTCTTTTTTAAATTCAGGACTTAGACAACGTTCATCACCGACATTTACACCGACATTTACACCGACATTTACACCGACATTTACGCCGACATTCACGCCGACATTGACGCCGACATTCACGCCGACATTCACGCCGACATTCACGCCGACATTCACGCCGACATTGACGCCGACATTCACGCCGA
>JBJEXI010000074.1:0-1101 GCA_051885615.1 Thermoguttaceae bacterium | reverse complement strand
TCACGCCGACATTCACGCCGACATTCACGCCGACATTCACGCCGACATTCACGCCAAACTATTTATTTTTCAAAACGCCGTTTTCCAATTATGATAGCTACATGATTAACGCTCTAGTTCACCATCTCCTCAGGATTCCTGCGTAATAACGCGATAATCTTCTTACCTATCGAAACGAGCGAATCCAGACCAATAGGCGCGCAACAAACGCGTCTCTCAAGCGTTCTCGGCGTCTGGGAAATCGTTATACCGTTTAGCAAGCTTCACGGCTAGGAGCCAGAGCGCGAGGGCGCCGAGCGCTGAGCCTCCGCAGATTTTGATCGCGAGCGCGTAATTCCCCGCAAGGTCGTAGAGATACCCGACGACGAACATCGAGACGGACGGCGCGACGACGGAGACCATCGAGATGATCGAGAAGGCCCGTCCATATTGGCGATCTCCATAGACAAGGCGCACGACGCTTGGCAGACCGATCGCGGTCACAGCGTAGATCGTTCCATATAGGAAGGACGCGACGAGAAGGAACGGCGTCGTCCGCGTCATAAGCATGAGCGCGCACCCAGACGTCGCAATAAGGAAGATCAACGCAAAAGTCTTAACCGGGCCGATCTTATCGGAAGAGAATCCCGCCGCGAACTTCGAGAAGATATTCCCAATCATCGCCGCAGAGATCATCGTCGCTCCGATTTCCGCCCCCACGCCAAGATTCTCCCCGATCCCCGAGATATGCGCCGTCAACCCGATGACGAAGACGCTCAGGAACGTCATCCCCACGAGACAGTAAAAGACGGGGGACGCATAGGAAAAACGATTCACAAGCCGAGCGGAATTGGCGGCGACGGCGGCGCGTTCCGACGTTTCCTCCTCCGGTGCGCTTTTCTCAGGTTTAAGCTTCAGTATCGTTCCGCTGAGCGGATACGTCGTCAATACCACGAACGTTCCGCAAAGCGCCAGCGCCGTTTTGTACCCATAAAGAGCGATGACCTTCGCCAAAATCGGACTCATCGCCGCTCCGACGATTCCCGAAAACGCCATCACGATTCCCATCACGCTCCCGAGATTCTTCTTAAACCAGTTCCCTAAAATCAGCGTGATTATCGG
>JBJEXI010000073.1:0-34847 GCA_051885615.1 Thermoguttaceae bacterium | reverse complement strand
ACGAGAGCGCTCGTTCAGAACATGGTCATTGGCGTTTCTGCCGGATACGAGAAAAAACTTGAGATTGTTGGTACCGGTTATCTGGCTGCCGTCAACGGTCAAAACCTTGAGGTACGCGCCGGTTTCGCTAATGAAATTCGTCTTACGATACCTGCGGGCGTCAAGGTTGTTTGTCCCGATCAGTTGCACGTCGTCGTCACTGGTTGCGATAAGCAGCTTGTCGGTCAATTCGCCGCCGACGTCAGGGCCGTCCGTCCTGCTGAACCGTATAAAGGCAAGGGTATCAAGTACGAAGGTGAAGCCATCCGTCGCAAGGAAAATAAGACGGCCGGTAAGAAATAGTATTTTGATACTGTTTCAGATAGTTGACCTGGTTTCACTTACGCTAAGCGTACTGCAAGTCAACATAACTGATAGATTAACATATAACATCCGGTAAGAATATGAAAAAACAACTTCGTCTCAATAAACAACGCCAGACTCGCAAATTCCGAGTCTCGAATGCGGTTAAAAGAGTTAGTACTCGCCCGAGATTGTGCGTTTTTCGTAGTTCTAGGCACATTAGCGCTCAGGTCGTCGACGATTCCTGCGGCAAGACGCTTGCTAGCGCCAGCACTTACGAAAAAGATTTTCGTTCCTCCAACGCCAACGGCGGAAATGTAGCTGCGGCGTCTGTCATTGGTAAGCTGATCGCTGAAAGAGCTTTAGCCGCTGGCGTAACCGCTGTTGCTTTCGACCGTAAAGGTTATAAGTATCATGGTCGCGTAGCCGCTCTTGCCGACGCAGCGCGTGAAGCTGGTCTTAATATTGGCGGCAACACTGAACAAGAATGAGCGATAGGCAGACGAAAATTTGTCCTTTGGCAAAAGATCGTTGAATCGATAGAAACAATCCCGAATAGGATATAGATAAAATGTCCGATAATACACGTGAAAACGTCGAAATCATCGATAAAGTCGTCAAGATTCGTCGATGCTCTGCGACTGTTAAAGGCGGTCGTCGCTTTACTTTCACCGCATTAGTCGTCGTTGGCGATAACAACGGCAAAGTGGCTTGGGGTTATGGCACCGCGAATGAAGTTCCACCTGCCGTCAATAAGGCTGTTCAAGATGGGCAACGAAAGTTAGCTTCCGTTTGTCTCGATAAGAACACAATTCCTCATGCGGTCGAAGGCTCCTTTGGTTCTTCTTCTGTGAAGTTGATCCCCGCGCGTCCTGGTACCGGCGTAATTGCCGGAGCTGCTGTTCGCGCCGTATGCGAAGCCGCTGGAATCAAAGACATTCTCACGAAATCTTATGGAAGCGCGAATTCCACGAACCTTGTTAAAGCGACCATTGTCGCACTTAATAGTCTTCGTTCTAAGGAACAAATTGAGAATTTGCGGGGAGTTAAACTCTAATGAATATCAATACAGTTAACACGGACGTTAATAAAAACGTTCGCAAAGACAGAGTTGGTCGTGGTCCCGGTTCCGGAAATGGTAAGACTGCTGGTCGTGGTTCAAACGGTCAGCGATCTCGTGCCGGTTCCTCTGTTTCGCCTTTATTCGAAGGTGGTCAGAATCCCCTTTCTCGTCGTATCCCTAAGCGCGGATTCAATAATAAAGTCTTTGCCGATGTGGTCGAAAGCGTCGCCCTGAAGAGTATTCTGAGAAAGATCGATCCTTCTGTTGAAGTTACTCCTCAAGTTCTTGAGGACAGAGGTCTAATTAAGAGCGCTAAATCCTTTGTCAAGCTCATTGGATCCGACGACTTAAACGTCGCTTATAAATTCAAGATTCATCGCGTCTCCGAAGGCGCTAAAGCCGCGGTCGAAAAAGCCGGCGGCTCTATCGAAATTCTTCCCGGTAAGAAACCGGTCGTCAAGAATAAGATGAAGACCAAGAAGTGATGGCAAGATGATTAAATGAACGTCCAACGATGTTGGACGTTTTTTTTTACTCTTAAATTTGTTAAATTAGGTCGTTAGTCCTTGTTTAATTGTAAATAAATATTAAAATCATTATCTAGTATTTGTGGATTGACGCCGATAGCCTTGCTATCATGGTTGTCCTTTGAGGCGACAAGACGCTTCCTTTCCAGCATTCAAACGTCGCTTTGTTTAGCGAGCCGTTAGGGTTCTTCAGGCGCCTTGCGATATGTTTTCTCCGAAACGATATTTCGGAATAGTCGCGTTGATACCAATGGTCTGCGATCGTGCTTATGCTCGTTTGACATATGTCGCGTAGCGCATAGTAAAAGCGCAACATTTTAATCGAGGTTTCGATGATAGATAAGATTCGGACAATGTTCTCAATCGCTGAATTGAGAAAAAAGATAATGCTGACGATCGGCCTTATCGCGATCTATCGTCTTGGTTGGAATATTTTCCTTCCAATGGTCGATAGTAATATGGTTTCTGCTTTTGGCGGAGCGAACGGCTTTGGCGATCTTCTTAACCAAGTAGCCGTTTTTTCCGGAACGCAGCTAGATCAAATGACCATTTTTGGTCTTGGGATCATGCCATATATTTCGGCGTCGATTATTTTCCAGCTTTTGGCGACTGTTTACGAGCCTCTTGAAAAGCTTCAAAAAGAAGGAGAAAGCGGGCGTAAAAAGATTAACGAGTACACCAGATACGCGACGATCGTTATTTGCGTAATTCAATCGATGGCTTATTTGTCCATGCTCAACGCCCAAGCAGCCCAACAGGTGGCTTCGAACGGTTATCAGCAGATGTTTCTGAGCAGTTGCGTTTCCGAAAATGGTCACTTGACTTTTGCTTGGTATTGGTTGGCGATTCTCATCATGACGACCGGCACCGCTTTCTTAATGTGGCTTGGCGAACAGATTGACGAATACGGTATTGGTAACGGTATCAGTTTGTTGATTATGGCGGGTATCCTCGCGCGCGCTCCTGGCGCTATTATGGAACTCTGGGTAGCGGCTTCGAGCGACGGCGGTCTCAAGTTAGGCGGCGCATTTGGTGTTGAAACCCTCTGCTTCCTCGTCGTGCTTTTCTTCCTTGTAGTTCTTGCCGTTGTTTTCGTTACTAAAGGACAGCGTCGCATACCTACGCAAAGCGCTAAGCACGTTCGCGGTCGCCAGGTCTATGGCGGAAGTCGTCAATATCTTCCCCTTCGCGTCAACCAAGCGGGCGTTATGCCGATCATCTTCGCGAGCAGCCTTTTGCTTTTCCCGCAGTTCCTTTTCGCTTATCTGAATTCGAATCTTGCGTCGGATTCGTCTTCGATTTGGATTTCCTTTGTTCGCGGCGGATACGAAATCTTCAGCGGAAGTCAGTCTTTCACGTATGTGATTCTCGACGTCGTTCTCATTTACTTCTTCTGCTATTTCTGGACGGCCGTCACATTTAATCCCAAGGATATGGCGGATAATCTCAAGCGGAGCGGAACCTTCATCCAAGGTTATCGACCCGGTAGCAGCACCTCCAACTACCTTGAAAAGGTTATGTTGCGTATTACATACGTAGGGGCTTCCTTCCTTGCCATCATTGCGATCGTACCGACGCTCATTACGAATTCGCTTCACGTTGGTTATAGCCTTGCCAGTTTCTTCGGCGGTACGAGCTTGTTGATTGCGGTTAGCGTCGTACTTGATCTTGTCGACAAGATCGACGCGCACCTTATTATGCGTAATTACAAGAGCCTTCTTGAGAAGTAATTGCACATACAGATTGTTAAATCAAGGAAACGGCGTTGAACGTAATTACGTTGGACGCCTTTTTGTAATTTATTTGACGCTCATTCATCTCGAAGCGTCGATTTGTTTAAAGGATTCAATATGCGAGTAGTTTTTGTAGGTCCTCCAGGCGCTGGTAAGGGAACGCAAGCCGAAAATATCGTTCGCGACTATGGTCTATTCCATCTTTCAACCGGCGACGCGCTACGAGCCGCCGTTAAAGCGCAGTCTCCTATTGGGATTGAAGCCGACAAATATATGAAAGCCGGCGCGTTAGTTCCCGACGAAGTCGTCATTGGCGTTGTTGTGGAAAGGCTTGAAGAAGCGAAAGACGGTTGCTTGCTCGACGGTTTTCCGCGCACCATAGCTCAAGCGGAAGCGCTTGATAAAATCTTAGCGGAAAAGAACGCTCCCCTCGACGTTGTTCTTGAGTTGGCCGTTCCTGAAGAGGAATTGTACAAACGCCTTGCCTCCCGCGGACGCGCCGACGATAACCCCGACGTCATCAAACAGAGACTTGTCGCTTATCACAATCAAACCGAACCTTTGGTCGGCTACTATTCTAAAGCCGGTATTCTGAGAAAGATAGACGGTCTCGGAACGATAGACGAGATTTATGCGCGAATCCAAAAAGTTCTTGATGAATATAAATGATCGTCTTTACTTTAAGCGTTGACCGGGACATTAGTCCCGGTTTTTTTTGAAATCGAAACGCGCCGTCAAATGACGATTCGTAGTGATAATAAAAATTTTAAAGGTTCTTTAATGCTCTCGCTTAAGACGGAAAAAGATATATGGAAGATGAGGAAGGCAGGGCTCCTCACCTGGTCTGCGCACGAACTAGTGCGCCAAATTATTCGACCTGGCATGACGACGGCGGAATTGGATAGGGAAGTTGAAAATCTTTTCACTCGCAACTATGCGGTAGGGATGTTTAAAGGCGTTCCTGGTCGCGTTCCTTTTCCCGCTGTGACATGCATATCCATTAACGAACAAGTTGTTCATGGAATCCCCGGAGATCGCGTAATCCAAGACGGCGACCTTGTAAGCGTCGATCTCGGATGCAAAATAGACGGTTGGTGCGGCGATTCCGCGTATTCTAGTCTTGTCGGGAACGTTTCGCAAGAAGCGCGTGATTTGGTGAAGTGTACGCGCGACGTCCTCAATCTTGCAATTAAGCGTCTTGAGACTGCTCGATATTGGAGCGAGGTAGCTCGCGATATGGAAAAATTTGTTCGCGGTCAAGGGTATTCGGTTGTTGAATCTTTCGTAGGCCATGGTATTGGCAGAACGATGCATGAAGCGCCGCAGGTTCCCAATTTCGTTTACAGCGAATTTGTCAAGCGTGAGGACTTTCAGATTAAACCAGGACTAGTGATAGCGGTCGAACCAATGGTCAACGCCGGAGGTAAACGCGTCAGGCAGCTTAATGATTATTGGACGATAGTCACGATGGACGGACGCTTGAGCGCGCACGAAGAGCATACGATAGGTATCCTTAAAACAGGGCCCCTTGTTTTAACAGGACCGCCGCAAACACAGGAAGAACAAGAGCAAGTCGACGAATTTTTCCGACGTTATCGCGAAAACAAATAGAAGGGGGACTTTAGAAGAAAATCAATAAAAGGTGAAATTTGCCAATTCTCCTCTTGATTTAATCTATTTTCCTTGTAGAATCTAATACAATTCGGCTAGTAGCGGGAGACGTTCAATTGCGCGTAACCCGCTAGGCTCGTTTATAGTAAGGAACGAAATAATGAAAGTTCAAGCTAGTGTTAAACGAATTTGCGAGAACTGCAAAATCGTTAAGCGTAAGGGCAAGGTCTACGTTATTTGTGTTAATCCCCGACACAAGCAACGACAAGGCTGAGCATGAGAGAGGCGTAGCCATAGTAGACGGAAGACGACGATCGGGTAATGTTTTAAACGTCTACGGCGCGCTGGAAGTCGAACGTAAGTTCGAGTATTAAGTAATTAGGAGAAGTTAAATGCCTCGTTTATTGGGCGTTGATATTCCAAACGATCGTCCGACCGTGGTTGCTCTAACGTATCTTTACGGCGTTGGACCCAAGATCGCGAGCGAACTTTGTTTGAAGGCTGGGGTTGATCCTACGGCGCGAGCGAAGGAGCTCAAAGAGGACGAAATCGCGAGATTGGCCGCTCTACTCGATAACGAATATGTTGTCGAAGGTCAACTTCGTCGCCAAGTTCAGCAAAATATTGCCCGTCTTAATGCCATTAAGTGTTATCGTGGTATTCGCCACCGTAAGGGCCTCCCTGTTCGTGGTCAACGAACTAAAACCAATGCGCGTACCCGTAAGGGACCCAAGAAGACCGTTGCCGGAAAGAAGGGCGTCAAGGATCGATAATCTTTCCTTGTCGGTATTTCGACTCTTTATTTCGTGTTTGTTTCGTTTGGAAAAAGACGCGAAGAGCCGGATTGGTATTGGAGTTTATTGGACTAAAAATCAAATATTCCGTTTAGTTTGATACGGAATAATAAGTCTGGAGATAATACTGTGGCTAAGGTTTCTAAGAAACGTAAGATCAAGAGAAGCGTTGCGAACGGGATCGTGCACATCAAAGTCACGTTTAACAATACGATTGTGACGATCACCGACATGAAAGGCGACACCCTTTGCTGGGCGACCGCTGGTACTTGCGGTTTCAAAGGTAGCCGTAAATCTACGGCTTTTGCTGGACAGATGGCGGCGCAGCAGGCGGCTGATAAAGCTAAAAAGTTCGGTATGAAAGAGGTTGACATTCGCGTTAAAGGTCCTGGTAGCGGTCGTGATCTGGCTATTCAGGCTATTGCGCAGGCTGGCCTTACTGTCAAAACGTTAGAAGATGTGAGCCCGTTGCCCCATAACGGTTGTCGTCCTCCGAAGCGTCGCCGTGTCTGATTCTTTTCTCTCGGGCGTGCATTACTTTTTTAGCGCCTGCCCATGGAAAAGATCAAATTGACGCACTTTAAGAAAATAAATATCGAATTTTAAAATATTGGAGCAAAATAATGGCTCGAACTTTAGGACCCGTCTGCAAAAGATGCCGTCGTGAAGGCGTAAAGCTCTTCCTGAAGGGAACTCGTTGCGATTCTCCGATGTGCCCCTTTGAAAAAGCTGGCGCGAACAAAAAACCTCTTCCTCCTGGAATGCATGGTTTCAAACGTGGAAAAATGACGGAATATGGCGAACAGCTTCGTGAAAAGCAGAAGGTCAAGACCTTCTATGGCGTACTCGAAGCGCAATTCCGTAAGTATTATCAGATGGCAGAACGCTCAAAGGGTAATACGGGTTTGGTCTTGATGTCTCTCCTCGAACGACGTCTTGACAACGTAGTTTATCGTCTTGGTTTCGCGACTTCTCGCGCTCAGGCGCGCCAGTTGATTGCGCACGGCCATATTTGTGTGAACGGGCGTCGTCTTGACGTCGCGAGTTATTTGACCCGTCCGGGTGATTCCATCGCTATTAAGGTTTACAAGCGAGAAGGCGAAAAGTCGAAGCGTCAGGGCCCCATGGGGATCGCCAAGTTCTCTCTTGAGAACATCGGCGCTCGTCAGACGCCTGATTATCTCGTCCGTAACGACGGCGACGTTCCTAACGGCGTCGTTCTTCGTTACCCGCTCTTCGACGACGTCTCCTTGGCCGTCAATCCGCAACTTATCGTCGAACTTTGCTCGAAATGATCCGTCTAGCTGCGTTAGCAACGGAGAGACGACGAGTTTCTTCGTTTGCTTTCGCGCTCTTTTTGCGTTTATTTTATTAGGAGTATGCGCGAGAAGAAGCAGGGTCATATCTTTGTCTAACACGTCATTAACACTGGAGCGGACTGTAACATGAGAATCAGATGGAGGGGACTTGAGCTTCCCAGCAAAGTGAAATGCGAGCAAGCGACGCCGACTTTTGGACGTTTCACTTGCGAGCCGTTTGAACGCGGATTCGGCATCACTGTCGGCAACAGCTTGCGCAGGGCGCTTCTTTCCAGTCTAGAGGGAAGCGCGGTCACGAAGATCAAGCTTCGTGGAGCTCAGCTTGAATTCACTTCTCTTGAGGGCGTCGTAGAGGACGTCACGGAAATCGTTTTGAATGTGAAATCGCTCATAGTGCGTTCACATAACGAGGGCCCGAGCGTTATTCGTATCGTGAAAACCGGTCCGGGCGAAGTGACTGGGCATGACGTTGTTTCTGATCAGAGTCATGTTGACGTCATCAACCCTGATCTTTTGATTGCGACCTTAACGCAAGACGTAGAGTTTGAACTTGAACTTGTCGTTGAAAACGGAAGAGGTTATGTTCCGGTAGGAGCTATGACCTCAGGTCGTGAACGTAATACAGAGTCAGGTTATATTCCGATTGACGCATCTTTCAGTCCTGTCGTCAAAGTCAAGTACGACGTTCAAGAGACGCGCGTAGGTCAGAAGACGAACTACGAACGCCTAAATCTTGAAATAACGACAGACGGATCGATTACGCCAGAAATGGCTCTGGTCGAGGCGGCGAAGATTCTTCGTAAACATCTCAACCCGTTTATTCAATATGATCGTCCCGAAGGCGACGTTTTCTGCCGTCCGAAGTCGTCAGTTGTCGACGGAGTTGATCCAGCGCTTGAGCAAAAGCTCGCGATGACGCTTTCCGATTTAAAACTTTCTGTTCGTGCTTCGAACTGCCTCGAAAATGAGAATATCACGACGGTTGGCCAGTTGGTATGTCGTAACGAGGACGACCTCCTAGATCTCCGTAATTTTGGCGAAACTTCTTTGAATGAAGTCAAGCAGAAGCTTAACGAGATCGGCCTACGTCTTGGAATGCGAGTTCCAGGAGCCCAGGGTTCTCAAATCGGCAAGTATAACTGAAACAACCGTAAATAGAAGAATAAGATAATACAATGCGACATAGAAGAATTGGACGTAAATTTGGGCGCAATCCTAACCATCAGCGCGCCCTTCTGCGCAATCTTGCGATTTCGTTGATCCTTACGGAACGCGACGTCGAAGATTTCGATTCGAAGGAACAGGCTCCGAAAACTACTGGTCGTATCACTACGACTCTTCCTAAAGCTAAGGAACTTCGTCCTTTTATCGAGAAGCTTATCACGAAGGCCGTTCATGCTCAAGCCTCTATCAAAGCGGCTGACGAGTTGGTCTGCAAAGCTGACAAGAACTCCGAAGAATGGAAGGCGTGGCGCCAGGGCGAAGGTTGGAAAGCTTGGGTTAAAGCTTCCGCTCCCGCTGTCGCCGCTCGCCGTGCTGTATACGAAAAACTTAATAACCGCGAGGCTGTAACCCTTCTTTTCGACCGTATCGCTCCTCGTTACGTCGAGCGTTGCGGCGGTTACACCCGTATTTACAAGCTCGCTAAGCCCCGTCTTGGCGACGCTGGTAAGCAGGCGATTATCGAATTCGTCGGTGAAAACGATCGTCGAAACGTTGTCGCGACTTCTGTCGTTCCTACCGTCGAATGATCTAAATCGACTAAATTTGCCGGTCTAATAAAGACGCTCGTTGCGGGCGTCTTTTTTATTTATCCGTTGATAGAAGCGCCTGGGATACTTCTTTATACACCTTCCGGAAAATATATGAACCAATCTTCTAATACCGAAAAGTATTTTGATTATCTGCAAGCTGTCAAGGATCTTTGCGGTAATCTCTGCCTTTCGCTTCGCGTCTTCCGTTCGATTAAGATTGACGAGGTCGGTTTCGCTCTTGCTCATGCTCAAAACAAAGATTCGCGATTTGGAAGATGGGCGTCGATGACTCCCCTTCGCTTTGAAGACGGCGCTCTCGCGATTCGCGTTATCCGCCCCGTCAAAGCGCGTCGCCTCGGCAAAGTTTTCACCGTTGGGACGTCCGAGCGCTATTATAAAACGCCTCGCGTTCTTTCGAGGGACGGCAAAACAGAACTTAAATACATTCTAACTATTGTTCAACCAAGGTTCCATAATCTTTCCGTAGAAGAGAAAATCGACACCCTCATCCACGAGCTGTATCATATCAGCGCTGATTTTAACGGCGACGTGAGACGTTTTCCCGGTAGAAATTGGCAGCACGGTTCCAAAGCGCGCTATAACCTAGTTTGCCAGACCCTGCGTAAGGAATGGCTCCAAAGTGATCCAGAGCCGCGATACTACGAATTTTTGCAATGGCGATTTGACGATTTATTGGAGAAATTCGGCGGCGTCAGCGGATATACTTATCCGCAAATCAAGTTGGTCGAAATCTCTAAAGAAGAGGCGATTCGACTCAATCCCAAGTTGCGCCAATGAATCGCCGCAGGTAAAATCTTTTCATGTTAAACAATTTTGCGCTTGCGCAGTAAGTTTATATCTCGTTGGTAACGACATGATTGTTTATGAAGGCGGGCAACTTGAACGCGCTGAATTTTCCGAAATAGTCAGGGAAGTTAAAGCGATTTCCGACCGTTACGGGGCGACTTTGGTCAAAAGCGAACAGATTCAACCTGATAGAGGGCTTCGGAACGTCGATTTTATCTTTTTATTTCGGTCTTTTCCTCACGAATTTTTGCAGAGCGACGTCGAGGGATTTCGAAGGATTTCGCCTCTTGCGCCTATCGTCGTCATTGCGGGGAAGTTTTGCGAAGGAGAGGAGTATCACGGGGAGCTCTTGCCTGGGACGCGACGGTTTTATGTCGACGACTGGCGTTCTTTTGGACGAGAGGAATTCGAGAACTTCTTTCAGGGGAAGGGGCTTTTCATGGAGTCCCCCCTCACGCCGACGTCAGCGCTTCAGAAATATCGTATATCTTCTCGGCAAGAGGGTGCGGTTCGCGGATCCGTTCTGCTTTTGACGGACGATGAGAGAATAGCGACTCTTTGTCGAGAGACGATCCCCGAGGAGTCGCTTTGCGCCGTAGACGGCTTATTCTCAGCGAACGAGGAGGGAGCGCTTCGGTTGAATAAGGAACCTACGCGCATTGTCGTCGACGTGGCGGAGCTTTCCGATCGACGGCTTCCGGAGAAGATTGTCGAGCTTTGCAAACTTTACCCATTGGCGACAATTACTCTGTGGGGATTCGCGCCGACCGAGTCCGAACGACGCGCATTTCAGACGTCCGAGTTTGAGGGAAGAGTTAATGTCGTCGCCAAGCCCTTTAATCTATGCGATCTATTTTAACGATTTCAAGGAGAAGGGTAAATTTTTTGGCAAAAGGATATTTGTAAGACCGTATTTCGTTTCGACACGGCTTGTCTAACGAATATTTTAAATTAGAATGATAGGGTTAAAGAGGACGAAACGCGCGCTTAATGAGCCTTGCGCGTACTATCCCGCAAGACAGGAGAGAAGAAGGTTATGCCTGTAGAACGCGAACAGATAGACCGAGCCGAGCAGATACGCAACGGACTCGATCAGTTAAAGGTTTCGTTAGACTACGACGCGAAGAAGAAAGAGATCGAGGAGCTAGACGCGCAGATGACGGAGCCTGGCTTCTGGGACGATCAGGAGAAGGCCCAGGGCGTCGTCGCTAGAGTCAAGGCGTTGAAGACGCTCGTTCGTCCGATGGACGAGATTCTGAACGAGCTTGAAGAACTCGACGTGTTTTTTGAGCTGGGGCGCGAGGACGAAGAAACTGCGGCGGAAATTCCCGCTAAGCTTCAAGAGATAGAAAAGACGTTGGGCGATTTGCAGACCGCCGCGCTTTTGAACGGACCCTTTGACGCAAACGACGCGATTCTAACGATCAATGCGCGCGACGGTGGAACCGACGCCAACGACTGGGCGGAGATGCTGTTGCGCATGTATATTAACTGGGCGCAATCGCGCGGATATCAGGTTGAGCTTCTCGACCGCCAGGACAATGAAGAGGCGGGTATTAACAGCGCGTCGTTGATGGTGCGCGGGCCGATGGCTTACGGGTACTTGAAGAGCGAGATTGGTACGCATCGTCTTGTTCGCATTAGTCCTTTCAACTCGGAAGGCAAGAGGCAGACGAGCTTTGCCGCAGTCGACGTAAACCCGGACGTCGACGATTCTATTCATGTTGATATCAATCCGGAAGACGTTCGCGAAGACGTTTTCCGTTCGAGCGGAGCGGGCGGTCAGCACGTTAATAAGACGTCGAGTGCGATTCGTTTAACGCATATACCGACGAATACGGTCGTTCAGTGCCAAAATGAACGGAGCCAGCATAAAAACCGCGCGACGGCGTGGAAGATGCTTAGGGCGCGTTTGCTCCAGCGCGAGGAAGAAAAACGCGAACAGCAGATGTCCGAGAAATATAAGAATCTGTCTAAGGTTGGTTTTGGATCTCAGATACGCAACTATTTCTTACACCCTGATCAGCGCGTGAAGGATTCGCGCACGGGGTATTCCGTCGGTAATTTTCATGAAGTTCTTGACGGAGGCGTTCAGCCGTTTATGGAAGAATATCTTCGTTGGCGCGTCAAAACGGACTGATATAAGAGAGATTCGGGCGGCTCATGCGGCGTATTGAACCGCATGGGCGCGCTGAGTTTTATAGACACGAGGAGTTCTGCGATGCCTACGTCGCTCTTTCAGTACGAAATGCTGCCGACGTCATGGTTTTATCTTTCTTCGATTCTGATCATTGCTCTTTTTTTTCGCTTTAATCGACTAGCAAGCGTCAGAAACCTCGACGTTTTTGGCCTGATAGCGTTGACTCCCGGTTTGGTTTATGTCGCAATGGGGTCGGCGTTACAGGGTTATCTTTGGCTTTTCATCGTCGGGGCGTTTATTTTTGTGCGATTGACGCTTGACGTTTTCTTCCGCCGTCGTCCGATTCTTTCTCCGAACCTAAATTTTGAAGGATTGGCGTTTTCGTGCGTGGCGTCGTGCGCTTTTTTGATACCGAACCTTTTCCTGAATCGCGGGGACGCGTGCGAATCTCCGCGCGCCTGGCGTTTGGAGCAAATCCTTGCCGCGTCGGAGGAGTCGCGTCACGAGGAGGTCAAGAAAACGGTCTGGCCAGGATATCCTCCTTTCTTGCAAGCGACCCAAGATGTAAATCGTTTCTTTTCTCCGTCGCAAATCGCGTGGAAACGCGCCGTTACCGAGGCGTTGATTCGCAAACAATCGGATGACGAGCTGAATCTTTTCGGTTTCACGATCCGCGTTGGATCGGAACGAGAGAAAGAGAGACCGGCGGCGCGGGCGGTACGTTGGGCGTCGGGCGCGTCGGAGGAGAGCTTTTACGAATTGAATCGTCCCGATTTTGAAGGCTCGCGTTTCGATTCGGACGATTATAGACCGCAAAGTCTGAACGGCGTGGAGCCTGCGGCGTCGATCCCTACGGCGGAAACGACCCCGCAGGCGACGCGCATGGAAGACGAAGAGACGGACGATGTGTTTTCTCGGTCGTCGGGGATTCGCGCTCCGCAATTAGGCGTCGAAGACGGGCGTTCTTCCCATTTAGAGACTGACGAAAAGCATAATTCCGAACGGATCAACGCGGGCGATTCCGCCACCTTCCGCTGGCAACCCCTATCTCAAGAGGGTTTTCTGCTCGTTCTGTGCGTGATCTTCTTGCAATTAGGGATTATCTTGACGATTGTCATGATCGGCCATGTGCATTTTGGATCCCTCCAAGCGGGGCTCGCCGCAGCGCTCCTGTACCTTCTTCACCCCTATATCAATCAATTTACCGGTCGTCTCGATCATATTGTCCCCGCGCTTTTGCTCCTCTTAGCGATCCTTCTGTATCGCCGCCCATTTCTTTCAGGCGCCGCGCTAGGAGCGGCGGGAACGCTGGTTTTCTATCCTTTTTTCCTTTTCCCGTTATGGATTGGGTTTTATTGGAGGAAGGGGTTGGGACGTTTTCTTACGGGAAGCAGCGCGGTGATTCTCACGCTGTCGGTCGGGCTTCTCCTTTATCAAGTGGAAGGCGTCAGTTTTCGAGAGTCTTTAGCGTTGACTTTCGGTTGGCATTCGATTTTTTTGGCGGACGCCGACGGCATATGGGAGTATTTGCCTCGATTTTACAGGATTCCGATCATATCCCTCTTTGGCGTTTTTTGTTTTGGTTACGCTCTTCTCATTCAGCAGAAGACGCTTGGATCGCTCATGTCCTTGTCCGCCGCGTTAATGCTTGGCGCACAATTTTGGATGGGTCGGCAGGGGGGATTGTATATGGCGTGGTATCTCCCGCTGATCATATTGACGATCTTCCGTCCTAATCTTTCAGATCGGACGGCGACGGCGGCGGTCGTCGACTTGCCAGGCGCAGAGGGAACGACTTGAAAAGAAAGGCTCCGGGGGTATATTTAGCGTTGACGGT
This sequence comes from Thermoguttaceae bacterium, assembly GCA_051885615.1. Lineage (GTDB taxonomy): Bacteria > Planctomycetota > Planctomycetia > Pirellulales > Thermoguttaceae > RUG369. The sequence goes on along the minus strand of JBJEXI010000073.1, from coordinate 20,920 downwards.
ATCGCGACTGGGCGTTGGATCGGTCGTCTTTTGGCGTGAATTTTCGCACGAGGGAAAAGAATAGTGAAAGAACGAAAAACGAGGCAGACCAAGGCGACAATCTACGATTGGCTCATGATCCAATGGGCGCGCGCTTGCGAAGAAAACCGTTTATTTCGTGCGCCCAAAACGAAAGACGTCTCAAGCGAACGCGATTCCGAAGGGCGTTTTGTCGACCCGACGTCGTTTTTGAGTTCTCGAGCCGAATCGGGGCTTTACTCTATCGGAATCTCGGCGCGAGCCTGGGTTGAGCGGGCGGGATGGATCTGTCGCGGGTCGTTTTTTTTCACGATAGCATTAGGAGCGTTGGCTTTTCCCTTTGCGCGCGTTGAGACGATCCTGGAGAACGGCGTCAACCTTGCCGGGCCCTTTCTCTTCTTTCTTGTGACGCAACTCTTCTTTTTGTCGTGCGCGTCGGTTTTTCTGGGAATTTTACTGATTTCCCTTCTTTGCAGGCGACTCTTTGGTAGAGGTCGTTCGGCGACTTGGGGCGAAAGGGTTGCGGTTCTCCTTTCGGGGCTGGTTGGACGCGTCGCAATTTGGGTTTTTCATCATGTAATTCCGATGACGTCTTCTTTTTATGGAGCGCGATTTCGCGAGCGATTCGGATGGCATAAACACAGCGGGGCCGCGCGGCGAGCGCGTTTGGACGATCCCGAAAGCGTTAAAAGGGAAGAAGAAGACGGACGACGCCTTCGAGAGGGAGGGGCGTTATTTTGGAATATGCTCTTTTCTCGGGCGCAAGTTGCGGGCCGCTGGAGTTGCGTTTTAACACATTCGTTTTGGGCGTCGTGCTCCCTGTGCGTCCTTGTGATTCTTGCGGCGCGAATGCAGGGGAATCGTTATGATTACTGTTGGCATACGTCTCTTGAAGACGAGAGAGTCGTCAAAGCGGGGGTTGATTTTCTTGGCGCGCCGATTGCCGCGCTAGGGGGGGGCGTACCCTCATCCGCCGACGTCGAGGCGCTTTTTTCCGACGATCTCAACGCGTCGAAGAATAAAGTTGGCGTTGGAACGAAGAAAACGACGGTTGACGAATCCGCCGCAATGCGGCAGACTGCGGCGGCGACGCGATCGCGCTGGTCGTATTTCTTGCTGTCTCTCGTTTTTATTTGGTGCGTTGTTCCGCGCGTTCTTTTCGCTCTCTTGTACTATTACCTCTTCAAAAAGGCGCTGAACGATTATTGTCCCGACTTCCAAGCGCCATATTTTCAAGAGATTTTGACGAAGGCGGAAGGTTATTCAACGACGACTCTCGCCGCAGAACGAAAAGACGACGCGGTATTGGCCGCCATTCAAGGCGTCGAAGAAGAAAAGGCGCCGATTACGGAACCTTCGCGCCCGATTTGGAAGACGCCGCCAAAGAACGAGGAGGCTGTCGCTCCGATCAAGGCGGAGTCTGCGCCCGTTAGCGATAATAGTCCAGCGTCGATAGAAGAGGAGAAAACGGAGCCGGAACTCCCCAAGGAGCTTCCTCAAGTTCCGTCAGTCGAGCCCCAAAAAGAAGATTCCGCTTTTACCCCCGCGTTTATTCCAGAGCCCGCGACGCTCCCTGCGTCTGACAACGGAGATGGGACGACTTCTGTTTTGACGGAAATCTCCGACGATTCGAAAGAAGAAGCGGAAGAGGACGATCTTCCAGAAGCGCCGTCGGAACCCGTTCCTTGCGACGAAAATGAAACAGCTCCGCTCGTAACGAACGTCGACCTTCAGGAAGAGACGGAAGAATCGGCGTCCAATGACGTCTGCGAAGAATCCGCCGACGTTGCGGAGACGTCCCCGTCCGTCGACAATTTGCGACAAGAGAAGAGTCAAAGCCGCCTGCAAAGCGCGCTGGTAAAACTGTCGGTCTCTTTCGCCGCGCCCGAGAATGAACCTTCCAAACTCGCTTTTTCTTACGACTCCACGATTTCCCCCGAGCTTTTCGGAAAAATCCTCCATTGCCGCGACTCTTCCCGTCTTTTTGGCGACATAGCAAGCGAGCCCGCGCTAAAACGCCGTCTGAAAGCGCTCCTCGACTCCGCCGGAGCGGAAATCGATCTATGCGTGATCGGCGTCGACGTCGGACTTTCGCCCGCGAGACATTTTATTCGCTTCCTCCGCGACGATCTCTTTCCGAAACTGACCGCCGCGCGAATTGTCTTGGTCGCGTCTGGCGGCGAACGTATGAGGAAACGCTTTGCGACGTCTCCGTCGGCTATTTCTCAACGACTCGAGGACTGGACTAAGACGATCGCGGCGATCAAGGAAATGTCAGGACGAGATATAGAGCCTGTTTTTTCTTACGACGCCGAGCTTGACTTGCCCGAAGAACGGCGACGCCTCGAAGGCATATTGGAAGGCGCGGAAAGGACTTCTGCGGCTGACGGGAAACGAACGCTGGAGAAATGGGACGCGGCGACGGAACGTATAGAGAACGCTTGTTGCGAGATTTTTGCTGAGGAAGACGAAGAAGTTTTGAGTGAAGAATCGGCGCGTCTTCGCGCGAGCGTTCTCTGCGCGGAGATCTTTTCCATTTATCGAGAAGAGACCGGTCATACGGCGCGACTTTTGCCGAAAGTGGACGTCGACGGCGGAACGCTTTGGAAAAGTCTCTCCGAGGGCGCGCGCAACATTTCAAGTGAAGCGGGGAAAAGCTTCGCTTCGCAGGCGGAAAAACTGGGACTCTCTCCCGACGATCTGGGAGAACGTCTGTTGTACGCGTGTCGGCTGGGGGATCGTTTCCGGTATTTTACGGGAAAGTTGAGTCCGAAATGCGGGATCGCCGCAGCGACATTGGGAGTAGCGGCGCCGTGCGTCGTCGCGTTGTCTCCTCTTCTGGGGGGCGCGGTAACAGCGACGACGCTCCTTTCGTCCCTCGGAGCGCTTGGGGGCGTTCTTCCTACTTCTCTTGCGTCGGGAATGGTCACGGGCGTTTTAGGATCGATGGCGCCGGAAGCGCTGCGGCAGGTAGGGTGTAAGATTGCCGCAAAGTTTCGTGCGAACGGAACTGAAACGGGGGGAGAAACGCCCGAGGAACTCCTAGAGGAGACGAGTACGGAGTTCGTAAGCGCGTTGACGCGAGCGGCGACGGCGTGGAGCGTCGTTCTTGAGTTACAGGGTTTCGACGAAGCGCAGATCGCCGAGAGGACTGCTCGTATAATGGAGCCGCTGGAAAGCTCGTCCCTTTCCACCCTTGAAGAGATTAAGAGCGCGATTTCCGCCGCGCGCGAGATATTATTAGCGACTCCAAAGGCATAAGGATTGTTCGGAGTGTGAGAATGGAAGGTAACGAATCCTATTTAACGCAAGACGAGTTAAATCGAGTCAAGCCCCTTGTGGTGGCGATCGTCGGTCCGACCAACGAGGGTAAAACGTCGATTCTCAGAACATTGACGAACGATCCGGAGTTTGGATGCGTGAACGCGTATACGGGTACGACGATTCGTGCGGAGATTCAACGCGTTTTTTGTCGTGGAGCGGCGGAGATTCTGCAACTGATCGACACGCCAGGTTTCCAGACTTCGAGTGAGATTCTTGAAAATGTGACGGAGAATTCTCTGGCGCAAGATCATGGCGGGGAGTTTACCCTTGCCGATATTCTCGACGCGATTCCGACGGAGGACGAAGATTTTCGTCATGATCTTCGGGCGTGGCGAGAGATTGAGAAGTGCGACGTGGTCATGTTTGTCGCGAACGTAGCGGAAGATCCCCGACGTTCCCTTTTGAAGTCGACAATAACGCTCCTGCAACATATCGGGAAGCCGACGCTTGTCGCATATAATAATTTAGGAGTTCAAGTGGACGAAGGATCGACGAGCGCCGATTTTCGAAAAGAATGGGACGCGACGCTCTTCCAAAAGAGCTTTTTTCTTGTGCAGTGTTACGACGCGCACCGCCGCGTTTTTTCGGACGAGGTAGCGCTCTTTGAAAAGCTCGTCGCTTTGTCGCGCGATCCGTTGACGCGCCGGGTTTTACGAATGGAGTTAGAGGATCGCAAATCGCGGGAACGGCGTCGGCTTGAAGAGTCGCGTCAGATCATCGCGGAATTGCTTTTAGACGTGGCGACTTGTCGTTACGAGGCGTCGAACGTCGACTCTTCGCAGCTTCAAGACTCTCTCAAGAAATTGCAAGGCCGATTGACGGAAGGCGTAATGAGCCGGGAGCTGACGGCGCAGGCGGAACTGCTCAAAACATGGGGATTCAAACCGGGAGTGTTAAATCGCGAGTTGTTGCAGGTCGAAGAGGAGACGAAGGAAGAGGAGGATCGAAGCGAGCAGTTAAAGAGGGGCGCGTCTCTTGGCGCGACGATCGGCGCGACGGTGGGGTTGGCGGCGGATATTGCGTTTGCGGGACTTTCCTTAGGGGTCGGCACGGCGATCGGGGCGGCGCTTGGCGGCGCGTTGGGGGGCGGCGCTTCCGTCTACGGAGCGAAGTACGACAAATCGCGCAAACGACTCTCTTTGCGCGTCAGCGAGGGGGTTCTCAAAGCGACGTTGGCGCGTGAAGTCGCCCTTGTTCATCATTTGCAGACGCGCGGTAAGGCGATGGAAGACTCTGTCGCCATAAGAATTCCCGCGCATCCTTCGAACAAGATTGAGCTTCCGCTTTTCTGGAAAGAGCTGCGCGCCGTCGCGGAGCGTCGCGAATTTTCAAGTTTGACGGAGTCCAAGGGCGCGGCGGACGACTTGAGCGCGAAACTCAAGGGACTTGCGGATTTGAAAAGGGCGACGTCGCTATTGACGGGAGCGCCGCTGAAAACGCGCGTCGACGTTGTTCAGACGCTGAGCGCGGAGCTGAGAAAGGCGCTCCCCGATTTTGAGGCGTGACTTTTCATTTTTCCGCGTTTTTTAACGCCAAGAGCTGGTAGCGCGTCTTGAGATATTCGCGGCACTGCGTGAAGAACGCTTGGTTTTCTTTGTCTTGATAATCCGCGTAGCTCCAGGGGAGCGCTTGCCAATCCTTTTTCGAATACATGAGCGTGGTTTCCGCGAAAATACCGTCGCGTAGGTAGATGCGGTGCGCGTGATCTTTCGTGGATGCTAGGATGAGCTTTCCGAGTTCGATATATCCGGGATCGAGGTTTAAAGGGCGCGGAGTAGCGGCGCGTTGGTTGGCAAAGAGTTCTTCGCCGATCTGCGCTTCCCATTCGTTTGTTTGGCGTTTGATATCGGCAAGGACGCCCGGATCGATTAGATTTTGGAAGACCCAAAAGCGTTTCGGAAGCGCCTCGCCCATTTCTTTGGCGTAATATGGCGTGAAGTCGTCGAAGCGATAGGTTTTGCTCTCTAACGCAATCGGCCCGAACTCTTTTTCTGCAAGTTCTTTTCCTCGTTGCATGGCCTCTTCAGTTGCAGCGAAGGCGGCTATTAAAAGTAGAACGGGCTTACATTCTCTGATTGCACCCATGGTAAACGAACTCCTTTTATTGAAAAAGTTATCGAATAGTAAGAAGAGTCTGCGTCTCGAGGAAGAGATTGTAGTCCCTAGTTGGAACTGAAAAGTTTGAAAGATCGACTCCTTCCATTTGGAGAAGTTTGACCTTAATTTCAATTTCTCCGGCGTATCCATTGTGGAATCTCTTGGTTCCAACAATGCGATGACAAGGAATAATGAGAGCGAGAGGGTTGCAGTGGATAGCGCAACCGACGCTCTGAGGGGGGGAATTTACGTTCAGACTTTTGGCGACGCGATCGACGATCTCTTCATAGGAAGCAGTTTTACCGTAGGGTTGTTTGATGATCTCGCGGTAAACGCACTCCCTAGTCTGAGAGACGTTAAGGTGAAACCTGGGCGTAAAATCAGGCTGTCGTCTTTCAAAATAGATATCCAGCCATCTTTGGGTTTCTTCAAAAGGCTCTTCCGCGAGGATGTGGCTTGCGCTTACCGCTTTTACGCTGTCCTTTTGAAATTCAAACCACAGCCCTTTGAGCCCATTCTCATCGGCAAGCAGGAAGATATTGCCGAGGGGCGAGAGATAACGCCCAACATACGCCTTAGTTTTTGGCTTCATCGCGAGACTCTTCTGTCTGGAGGTTAAAGTTGAAGAAATTCGCGCCCTTAGCGACTTCGACGATCAGACCCGAGGTTTCGGGATTGGTATACTTGACAGGCACGTCGCAATAAGTCGTAGCGGGGGAGACGATCGCTCCGTTTTCATCCAAGACGTCGGGGGAGGCGATTCCCTCATGATTGAAGAAGACTCGATACTGACCGACGGGAATATCGACAGAGGAATTCTTACCGGCGGTTCTGAGTTGAAACTCGCCGAGTTCGTTAGCGATTCCCGAGGCGAAGGAGCCCTCTGCGATCGGCGCAAAATAAACTTCAGCGTTGGCAAGGGATTGGGAATCGATTCGAACGATCCCATCGACTTGTCCGCAAGTGTCGGAAACCTTTGTCGCGCATGAAACGCAGGTAAACGTCAGCGCGGAAAGGAGAATAAAACAATAAAAACGAAGCGTCATCATAACTTTATTATAGAAGATAAAAAAAAGAACGTCAACTTTCTCGACGTTCTTTTATAGCTAAGGCTTAAAATGAGGCCATACGCGTGTTTTAGGCGCACGCGCCAAATCTAAAATCAGAGAGAGGCCGTTTCGCCAGCGGAGGGAGTCGCCATCGCGCCCCAGACGCCGCGCAGGGATTTACCGGTATAGGATTTGTTGCAAGCAGCGCTGGTGTCGCCGCAATCGACCGTTTCGGAAACAAAACGGACGGAACCGTCCATCATAGCGACATTGACGCCGCCGGAGTGATTGCTGGAGGCGGAGATCAACATCGGACGAGAGTACAGGTTCGCGGTAGAAGAGGAGCAGCTAGGAGCGTTCGGAGGGAGAACGGCTTGGAAATTGGTGTTCGCATAGTTTGCGTTGTTCCAACGACGGCCCTTTTCCATGTAGTAGCTAAGACCAGTAATGAACTGGTTCGAAGCGCTCGTGTCGCGCAAACTCAGGCACTTAGTAGGATTGGTGGAAATCGTCTGAGTTAGATACGCGATACCGGATTTGATATTCATATCGGTAATGTTGGGATCGGAGACGCAGACTTCGGAGAAGCCCATGGTGTTGCTCGTACCGTCGGTAAGCGTCGCGAGGGTTGTTTTACCAGCTTTACCGCTGACGAAGACGCCGCGGCGATTCTTGTTCTGATCGTCGTCGTCATTCTGGAAGGAGGTGTCGCCGTTGCAGGTTGCATAGCTACAACGAGCGATATGGCCTTCTTCGCCCTTGGCTCCGGTGGCGCGCCCGTCAGAGGGGCAAAGGAAGCCGTCGATCGCAACGGTGTAGGGGTTACGGGTAGCGTTTGTAGGAATGGTGGTGCCGCTGGTCGGGGACGGAGAGTAGTTGGCGTCGTTATTCGCGACCGCGTTTTGGAAATCGGTGACAATTTCCGTGAAGAGCGCCTGCTGTTCGATGTAGGGAAGGAGTAGGCACTGAGCGGAGACGCGATCAAGACGCGTCTTGATGGTGTCGATGCTCGTGTCGAAAGCTCCAGTTCTCCAGTAGAGGTCTTTGTACTGATTGGGGATACGCCCCTGAGCGTCGGAGAAGTTCTGGACGGCAAGACCGAGTTGCTTCAGGTTGTTTGTGCACTGCATACGACGGGCCGCTTCACGAGCCGCTTGAACGGCGGGAAGGAGGAGACCGATGAGGATACCGATAATGGCGATAACAACGAGGAGTTCCACCAAGGTGAAACCATGTTGACGAGTTTTAGACATAGAAATAACTCCCAAAATTCCCTGCTTAGGCGTCAATGACGAGCTTACAACACTCTCGACGGAGAGCTTCAAAATTTCCAGGGAAACTTTTTAAAGTGAAAAAGACGAGTACTACAAATCGTCTTCGTTAAGCGGTTAATCATTCCGATTCAAGATTGAAATCGAAGGTATTCTTCCCCTTGACGACTTCAGCGGTGAAACCGGAGGTTTCCGGATCGCCATACTTCGCAGGAAGATCGTTTTCGGTTTCGCCTTCTTGAATGACCTTAACTTCTTCACCGTCTTCGTTTGTCATAGTGACAACTTCTTCTGGTTTTATGACGATTTCATGGTTGAAGTGAACCTTATAGTTTCCTACAGTGGTTCCTCCGACAGAACCAGAAGCGGTTTGAAGCTGATAGACGCCCTGAGCGTCGGTTTGCCCAAAAGCGGGGGCGCCGTCGCCGACGGGCGTAAAGTAAACAAAGGCGTCGGCGAGAGGTTCGCCGTCAAGGGTAACGACGCCGGAGACCTTTTCGATCTTAAGATTGTTTTTAGAACCGCACGCGGGCAACATCAACGCGCAGACGAGAGCAAGCGCGCTCAAGACAAACGTTTTATTCATGTTGAAGATCTCAAAAGCTTTGCTGATTGACTTGTAAAGAGGGAAACAAGCTCTAACCGCTTGTTTCGAGGCGATTTTAGTAAAAGTCCAAACACACACAATTTTACTGTGATAGCAGTTTTGTCAAGCCCTAAAATAGCGTATGTAAAAAGTATGTAAAAAACAACGCTAGCATTGTCTTTTTGTACTTAAAAATAGTTCTCTTATGAAATATTAGATAATAAGGACGGCGTCTTCTCTCAGAAAAGTCCGAATTTTCCTCTTTTTTTTAAGAAATTCAAACAAGAATGAGCCTGCCGTCAAGCATGTCGGGGAGCTTTTCGCGAACTATCGTATCAATTTCACGCGAAGAGTAGCGAATGCTAAAGTGAGAGGCGATAATCTTCTTATTCTGGAATTTTTCTCGGCGATTTACGTAGTCGTCTAACTTCATATGACCAGTCAGGGGATTGATATCGTTCCCTTGAGGAATGTGCGTCATCTCCGCAATGAGAACGTCCGCGCGATACATGTCAGGATTCTCGTCAAGTCCGCGCGGAGAACTATCTCCTAGGAAAGCGACGCGCGGGAAGCGCTGTTCGTAAGAAATCTGAACTCCCTGTTGGTTGAGTTCCCTAATTTCTTCCCCCGAGAGTTCGAGGAACTCTGGACGGAGTTTTTTCCTCTTTTCCCACACGATGTAACCGACGGACGGAACGGTGTGCCATGTTTTATGGACGGTGACGACGAGCTCTCGGGAGAGATCGATTTCGTCGCCGGGCTTTACGCCGATAATTTCGCAAGGCATGACGCTTTGTTCGAGCCTTGAAAAGGCTGCAAGCAACTGGCGCAAATCCCCGACCTTTTGTTCTGGAATATAGATTGTCGGAGGAGTCATTTCCATCATTCTTCGTCGCGCTATGTAAGCGGGAAGCGTGAGGATGTGATCCATGTGCGCATGAGATACGAAATATCGCGGCGTCCCCATAAATTCCCACGGTTGCCATCCAAGATCAAATCCAAGCTTGAATTCAGGTATTCGCCAAAACGTTAGAACCGGCGCGCGCGAATACCCTTCGACTGTAAAATTATCGCATTTCACTTGGCGATAGAAGGAGGTTTCGTTTCCAGAGGCGGGGTATTTTTTCTGTGAATTTTTACTTTCAGCCATATAAATCCTTTCTTTAATCTCTAGTCGCGTCGCCCTTTCCCGTAAAAAGGAAAAATTGTATCATGAGTTTGACACTCGGCAAGAGGATTTTTATTCGTCCTTGTCGTTTCCCCCAACGAGTTTTTTGATCGCGTCGCGCACAGGCTTCGCGCGTTCTTCGGGGGCGGCCTCAGCAGGGGTCGGCTCTTGTTCGGGGAAAATGCTCCACCACGCTTTTTTGAGTCCCGGCAGGTTTTCCTGCTGTATAACGGGGGAGGCGAGATTTCCTTCGACGCGAATTTGAGCGATCTGGTCTCCTGCGGCGCCGATGACGTCGGAAAGGATTGGAATTTGAGATTTTTGGTTTCCTAACCTTGAATTCAGAGTCAAGTCGACGAGTTGTTCCTTGCCGCGAATCGTGAGCCAGCCGTCGCCAAAGAGCGTGAGCGCGTCTCCTTCAAGGAGAACGCGGGTAAGTTTTACGTGATCGCTTAGCACCTTGAAGTCGACGTCGCAGGAACCGAAGGCGTTCTCGCCGGGATTTTTGACGCTTAACAAACTGAGAATTTTTACGATTTGGGGGAGTTCGTAGAGCTGAGCTTCGCGAATTTCGACGCTTCCTTCGCCTTTAAGCGCGGCGGTGTTCTTACCTTCGCCTTGCAAGGCCAACGACATATTGACGCGTCCTTTGAGGGGCTTGGAGCCGGGGGCGAAAACGCGAAGCGCTTGATCCAACGCGGAATTTTCAAGTCTGGCGTTGAGACGATAGGTCTGATCCTGAGCGCCCAAATAGACCCCGTCGCAACTGATTCGACCGCCGAAGACGTTTGCCTCAATCGAACGGAGCCCTGCGGCGCGCTCGATATGAGAAGGCGGCGTTTGCACGGAAAGCGCTGAGGAAGACGCCGCGCCGCTCGAAGTTTGGGCGGACAAAACGTCGCGTGAGATCGTCTGTTGAGTCTGTCCGCGAAGGACGCGCGGGGGCGTCGACGCCGAGATGGTTTGATACGTCGGATCCGCGTCGATCTTCTCTCTCAAAAAAGGCTCGGAGTAGACGGGCGTATTCCGGATGAAAGGCGCGTCGGTTCCCCAGAAGAAGTCGGCGCCGTTATAATAAAGGGGCCCCCGCATATTTGAGACTTGCGCGTCCTTATAGAAGAAGGAGTCGAGATCCAACTCTCCGTAAATCAACGGACTCGTATTTTGTAGCGCGACCCCGTAAGTTCGAAACCTTCCGCATATTGCGGCGACCGCCTCTCCGGGAAGAGTGGAGTTTTGTTGCGCAATAAAGCGTAGATTCCAGGCGTATTTTCTCTTTGCCGTAGGATCCGCAGGACTCGTAATACGGACGGAGCCGTCGACGTTGAAGAACCCCGCAGGCTTCAAGAATGAAAGAAATTTCTGCGTGTCTTTTCCCGCGACGCTTTGCAAGTCTCGGTCGACTTGGAGCTGATCGACGCGCAAAGGCGAGACGTCGACGACGCGTCCGACTCCAGGCACGTTTTGACTCACGACGTTTGCGGAGCACGTAGTGACGCCGCTTCGAGCGCGGAGGCCGGAAATCGTTAATCGGCCTTCCTTCCACGACACTTTTCCCTCGACGTCCGAAAGAGGATAGGGGAAACCATTGGGTTGGAACGAGGTTGAGCCAGGGATCGGCTGGGCGTCGAATTGGAGGGCGAGTCGATTTTCATCGGTTCTGAATCCGACGCGGATTTGACCGTCGGCCTTTCCTTCGAGTTTTAACTCTTTCAGGAGTTCTTTTCCGTCGTAATGCTCAAGCGCCGCAATAAGCTCTTCTCCGAGCGGGAAACGACGAACGTTCGCCGCTAAAAGGAAACGCCAATCTTCTGCGGGCAACTTAGCGCCCGCAACTTCGGGAATCCCCGTGAAGTACCCCAAAGGAGCGGGAGATTCTTCCAATAAAAGGGGAAATTTCTCAGGGATTGTGAGGGAGGTGGGCGCCGCGTTAGCGCTCTTCATACGCGCGTTTTCCCTTTCAAAAGCGCGGCGCAAAAGCGAAAAACCATTTCCCGAGACAAGAGAGCCCGCCGCAGCCAGGGCGGCGCCTCCGCTTTTCCCCGAGAGTTGAGAGATCGCCCAAGCTTCGTCGCGTAAGAATATTTTTCCCTCGACGCCGGAGATTGGAAGCGGGAAGTAGTCGTATCGCAAAGATGCGCCAGAGACGTCGACGGCGGCCTCGACGGCGAGGGGCTTTTCAGGACGAGCGTCTTTGTCGTAAACAATGCGCACGCGCGCGCCAATAGCGCCGGAAGGATGGAGAGAGTCGACGAGGGCGCGCGCTTTTGGGGGCAACGCGTTCATGACGCGAGCGTCGATCGCGCGATTGTCGACGCGCGCGTCGAATTGCCCGCGGGGATTGGTCATGACGTCGGCGAAGAACCCTTGCGCGACGGTAGGAGGCGCGTCTGGCGCCGAAGCGAGGTCGATCGCGAGCGCGCCTTCGGCGTCGAGGGAGAGGGTTCCTTGTAATTTTTCCAACGGGTAGGGAAAGACGATCGGGTAAAAAGAAAGATTGTTGACGGCGACAACAACGCTGCGCGGCGCCCATGCGTCTTGGGCCCTTGCGGATTTTTCCAATTGAACGTCGAAAGAGGCTTTTCCTTCGAAGGAGTAGTCTTCGAGGAAATTGAGAAGCTTATTGATTTTTTCCGCGTCGTTTGCGAGGAGTTTTTGGGCGCGGCGAAGCGCGTCGGCGAAAACAGAATCGGCGACGGAGACGTTGTCGAATTGAACACGCGCGTATGAACTTTGGCCAACGACGCTCTGAAACGCCGCTTTGACGGAGGATTGGCCGCATACGGCGGTCGCGCGTCGCAATTCGATCTTGTCGTTGTCTATAAGGTAAAACGCGTTGACGTCGGACGCCGGGTAATTGAGGATCGGAGACGATAACGCCGCGTTGGCGAGAGTACCTTCGATTTTCCAAGAGCCGAGTTCGAGGGAATCGTCTTTGCTGCCTAAAGAGAAGGAGAGGGACGTTTTCCCCTGAGCGCCTTCGAGAAGTTTGAGCTGTTCAGGAAAGGCGGCGCGCGCGACTGCGACGAGCGCGGCGAGATCGAAATTGGCGACGGAACCGGAGAGCCTCCACGCGTCTTTGGATAATTCGCCGACGCCGCGAATTGATTCGACGTAGGGATTGGAAACAAAGAATTTGATCTCCCATCCGCCCGTCTTTTGAGAGGAATTGGAAGGAGAGGGCTTCGTTTCTTCGGGTTGGGGTTCGACGGCGAAAGAGGGCTGATAGCTCACAAAACCGTATCTTGCGGAATTCGGCGAGTCGAAGGCGACCGCGGGTGCGACGCTTTGATATCGCGAAATCTCGGGGAGCGGAGCCTCTTCTTCGAAGGGTTTTTGCGAAGGATTGGGGGAGGACGCGTCGTTCGTGTTTAGGGGAAGAGAAGGGCGCGGAACGATCGAGAGGGCGAGTCCGGAGAAGTTCGTGGTTCCGAGGAGAAGGGCGGCGTCGTCGACTTGCACGGAGAAGTCGGGATCGAGTTGCGAATTTGCAACAGGGACAAGCTCGGATAGGGCGTCGCGCAGTTGCAAAACGCCTCCTTCGACGTTTAGCACAGGCCGCTTGATATTGAGGGAAAGGATCTTTGGAGCGCCTTGTAAGACCGTTTTGGGACTAATCGGGGAGGCGACGTATATTTCCTCGACGGCTAAAAGGGGCTTCGCGTCTTTAGCGCCTCTTCTTTTGCGCCATTCAAGATTATGTATTCGCACCCCGCGGTTGGAGTCGAGCTTCACGTCTTTAAATGAGACTTCGAAAGCGGGATAGGAAGCGTATAAGGCGCGAGAAACGGCGTCGCGCAGCTTGGAATCAACGTTCTTGTAGACGAGGAAAGCGGCGACGCCTAAGGTTATGACGAGAAGGAAGACGCCCCAGAGACAAATATGTTTTATTTTGCGCAAGACTTTAGAGGAGCCGCGCCGACGCAATGCAAGTTTTTTTTGTGCAGATTTCATAAGAGCGGCAGTAAAGCGCAAGTAGCGCAAAATAAAACGGTCATATCAATGCAACGTAAGTCGACAATCTTCGAGAGGATAGTCAATCGAGGTGGGCGCGTCAAGCGCTTTCCTTATTAATACGGGGAGTTGAAATCAAATTTTCGCGAAAGTTCGTTAAAGGAAAAAATTTGGGAGAAAGCGGAGTTCAAGGGGGAAATGAACAGAGTTATCGCCGCGTTTTTTGAGCGACAGGGAGAGGAAAATTTAGGACGATTTTGAATTGGCGCCTGAAATGCAAATACAGGGGTAGAAAGAGCGTTTTTCGAATAGAAAAAAGAACAAAGTGTAGCGTTTTGAAACAATGTGTTTAAAGTGAGCGTTTCAAATTTAGACGGTTCGGAAAACGTTCGGTTCCCTAGAGAGTAAGAAATTTATTTTTGGCGCGAATTTGCAAAGTCCCTTTCCGTTCCTCTTTTTTGGGATTGCCGCAAAAGAACGCCTTTTTATAACGGAGCGAACGAAGATGACCCAGGTACTGCGATACGACTATTGTAACGCCGGCGTGTACTCGTTGGATTGGCCCTATTGCGACAGCTGGGGTCGCGTTAAGAAAAATAAAGCTTATTGGAACTTTCGCCGACGCCGCGCGTCTCAGGTTGCAGAGGAGCGGAAAGTGAACGACGATTTATTGATTGAACTGACTCTTGCCGGAGATAGAGAAGCTTTCGGCAAACTTGCGCTGAAGTATCAGGATCGCGTTTTCAATTTGGCGCTCCCGATCGTAGGTAATCCGGAAGACGCGCTTGACGTGACGCAGGAGACGTTTGTCCAGGCGTTGACGCATCTTGAAGGGTTTCGACGATCAAGTCGATTCTACACCTGGCTCTATCGGATCGCGTACAACTGCGCGATAGGGGCGTTGCGCCGCCGTCGACGCACTACGTCGATCGACGCGTTTGTCGAAGAGTTTGGCGATTCGTTCGAAGCGGATATAGACGCGCCCGACGCGCAATCACGCCGAGCGGACGACGCGCGAATTTTAAGCGCGGCGCTCCAGCGTCTTCCCGACGAATATCGCGAACCCCTTTCGCTTCGCGAAATCGACGGGGCGAGCTATGACGAGATAGCCGAGGCTTTGGGAGTTCCGATCGGAACGGTGCGCAGTCGCTTGCATCGAGCGCGCGCGGCGCTTCGCGAGATTCTCGAACGCGCGGGTTATCGCTCTTGAGATCGCGCAGGCACGAAGAATCGACGCTAATCGTTTTTAACGCGCTCCGCGTTGGGGCGCGTCATCCGCGGCGAAGCAGTCGCGAGATCGAGGATCGTCGAGCATGGAAATTTTGGATTGGAACGAATTAGTCGATCCGTATGTTGACGGGGAGCTTTCTGACGAGGAAGAGCGTCGTGTTGAGGAACGCTCAGAATTTGACGCGGCGTTGCGCTCCCAGATAGACTGGGCGCGTCGAATGCGCCGACTCTTTGAGAATAGCAGGAGCCCTTTTCCAAAGGACTACGAGGATCGTTTGCAGATTGCGTTGCGTAATTCTGACGCTTGGAACGCGATCGACGCGCGGCGGGCGAAGACCGCCTCTTCGGCGACGAAGCCGAGTCGAAGGACGCGGACGAAGAATTGGGCGCTAATCGCGGCAAGCGTCGCGGTAATTTTCTCCGGAGTCGCGCTTTTTAGCGACGCGACGTTGCGTCGAGATTTCTCGGATTATTCCGATCGACTTCTCGCCTTGAATTCGACGAAGGATTCCGGTTCTGTAAATATTCCTGCGCAAATCGAAAGAACGCCTACCGACAAGACGATCGATTCTGCCGTAGACCAAAAAATGGGTTCGGTCGAAGAGACGGAACCGTTTCGTGACGTCGATTCCGAAGCCCTTATGTCGGCGAAGAAGGACGATCCCGTCGGCGATTCTCGCGCGTTCGACATGAGCGATAATCAATCCTCGAACGACTTTGCGCTTGGCGACGAAACGCCGACGTTTCCTCGAATGGACGGAGCTATGAGGTTAAGTTCCTCTCCCATGTTGGGAAGCCCTCAGGTAAGTTCTTTGGGAGGGTTTTCGGCGCATGACGCGGGGCGCGGTAGCTTTCGTGAAGGCGTCGCGCTTTCCTCTGCGGCGCCTCAGACAGTGAAGGCTCCCCCCGCAGTGGAAACTAGTATGGACAGCGGCGTCGACTTCTTGTCGGGGTCGGCGCCAGACGGCGAGACGAGCGGATTTACGCTTCGACGCGACGCTCGTCGGTTATCGCAGAAAGAATATTGGATCAAGGTCTCCTTTGCGGGGAGCGCAGAGCTTCGCGCGCAGATGAGCGAAATAGAGCAAATCTGCGAAGAAGAAGGGATCCGCTATCTCCAGAATGGCGGTAAAGGCGAAGCGCGGCTCGTCAACGTCGCGCCGACGCAGATGCGTCGACTAGCCGATAGGTTAGGAGTAGGGGCGACGCGCGACGTTAAGGTTTCTCGCGCCCTCCAGGAATGGACGCAGACGCCGAGCGAGGTCCCCGCGAAGGAGAACCTGAAGGACGTTCTTCTGGTCTTCCATCTGCAATCGGAAGCGCAGGAGGAGTCCGCCGAGGGAAGCAACGCGGACGAGGCGCCGACCGCCGAGAAAGCGCCCGGCGAGAATGTTGAGTAGGCTTCGAACGCGCTGTTTCCTCCATGATTATTGATACAATTCACATATTTTTTGTAATAATCAATTATGAACGCGAGTTCTCGCAGATTTTCCTAAATAATCAAAAATTTTTTGGAAAACGCTTGCGAAAAATCACCCGCTTTAGTATGCTATTATATTAGCGTTCTCAGTTTTTCTGAGGAATGCAGATTATATCGCCTCGCGGTATTTTGGGTAAGTCGCGGGCAAATTTATACGAAATCATAATTTTGGGCAAGTCATCCGTTGCGCAGACGTACGAGCGCGTTAGCGTTCGTCGCCGCGTCGCTCTATTCTGTATAAGGAATGAGGGAAATGAAAAAAACGTCTATTGCAGGTTTTACGCTCATCGAACTGCTGGTAGTTATCTCTATCATCGGTATGCTCGCGGGTCTCATGCTCCCTGCGGTGCAGTCTGCGCGTGAACAGGGTCGTCGTACGACGTGCATGAACAATCAGAAGAATATCGCGCTGGCTTTCATCCAGTACGAGCAAACGAAGAATCGCTTCCCGCACTGGCGCGATGAAGGCGACTGTGGTTGGAGCGGCGCTAGTGAAAACGCCGTCGCTTCCGCTAACGGCAAGCTTCAGCTCGGTTGGATTCCTCAGCTCTTCCCCTATATTGAACAGCAACAACTCTACGACGTCATTCAGACGGAAGGATATTCCCCCGAGAACTGCGATATCGCGATTGAAACCTTCGTCTGCAAGAGCGCCGGCACGGCGGCTGGCGAAGCGAATTCGAATAACTACGTCGCGAACTGCGGCGTCGCCGACGGTCCTGTCGGCGTCGACGCCAGCGGCGCTTATAAAGCGACTGATACGTCGAAGAACTACGGCGTCCTCACCGACGGCGTCTACGGCGGCGAAAAGCTTTCCATCAGCGCGATCAAAGACGGTACGACAAACACCCTTTTGGTTTCCGAAAACCTCCAAGCGGGCAACATCTGGGCTTCGCAAGAGTTCCTCGTCGGTTTCTGCGTCAACTCTGTCGACACTACTGGTAAATATAACTGGGATTATCCTGCGGTTATTGATGAAGCGCTGGTTTCCGGCGACGGATTCGTCAGCGGCGTCATTTGTCCTCTCAAGGTGAACAACCTCCGCGACTTGATGGACGCTTCCACCGTCAACACTTACAACTCGCAGAATCCTGACAGCGTCAACAGCGGTCTTTGGGCTTGGGCTCGCATGTCCTCCTCTCACCCCGGCGTCATCGTCTCCGCTATGGTTGACGGTTCGACCCGCGTTGTCAACGAATCTGTCGATCACGAAGTCCTCACCAAGGCGATGGCTCCGAACGACAAAGCCACCTACTGGTACAAGAACAACTTCACCTCCAAGACTCTTGATATCTCTCAGCTTGGCAACTGATCTCAATTCTGCTAACGGGCGTTTCGTGAAGTCCTGATCCTAGCGGAAGGCTTGCCTGTATAGTCGCATAGGGGCCCTTGGGCCCTTATGTCGTTTCTTGGGACATCTTTTTCACATGCGCGTTTTTCGACTTTCGCGACGCCTTTCTAGGGAGTGTTGCGTTCCTATTAGATATTGTCGAACGACAAAAAAGAGCGTCGGCTTTCAAACCGACGCTTTTTTCATTGTAGAGGCGAGCGAGATTAGAAGGACCAGAATCCACCAGGTTCAAAGAGAACGTCGACGCTTTCTTTCCAGAGCCCCATGTCTTGCGTCCAGTCAAGGACGTTGTACCGATATCTCAGCTGCTGAGCGAGTTGGTACGATTTATGGAGTCGTTCTCGATCGATCCCGATCTCTTCCGGAATAGAGGGCGCCGACGAGAGGCAAATGAGCTCCTGAATTTGCGACGCGGGAAGAAGTTGTTCCGCCAATTTTAATTTGAGTTCGGGCCACGCGTCTTTAAAGAGGAGAAGGCGCCGTCGCTGTTCTTCCGGCTCGACGTACTTTTTACGACACTCTCTCTTTACTGTTTCGTAGAGTCCGGTTGTTCCAAAACGCTCTGCTAACTCTTTTTCGATCGTTTCCCAGCTGCGGAAATTCTTGTCGACGGCGTCGGCGGCGGATTGAAAGGAGGCTTCCGTCCACGTTGAGAGGATATGTTCGTAAAGCGCGGACGTCGAGATCGTTCCAATCCCAACTTTGAACCCGTGAGAAGGCGCTTCGCCGTTGTGTGTGTGGTGTTGATTGTCCCAAAGATGACTGAATTGGTGTTCCGCGCCGGAAGCGGTTCGCGACGTCTTTGCCTTTTGCATCGCCAATCCACTCATGATTAGCCCTTCGACAAGGGACGCGAGCGCTTTGGGATCGCCGACTGCGACGCCGAGAGGATTCGAAACCCATTCGCGCAAATTGTCTTGCACGAGCTTCCACGCGATCGAGTCGATCGGTTCCGTTCCCAGCAGATCCGCGAGGAGCCAGTCAGCCCCTGCGGGAATTTTGGCGATAAGATCCGCGTAACCAGCGGCGCTCATCTTCTGCGGGGCTTTCGCGAGGACGTTCATATCGATGAGAACTCCGCGCGGAGCGGGGCAACTGAAGGTTCGCTTGGTCTCATTGTATTCAATGGAGGCGCCGAAAGACGTGTAGCCGTCCATAGACGCGGCGGTTCCGCAGGTCATGTAAGGACGGTTGACAAGAGAGGAGGCGTATTTGCAAAGATCGTTGATCGTTCCCGAGCCAACGGCGACGGCGATCGCGTTCGTCGATTCGAACTTTGGACGCAAGGCGTCGACGAGCCGCATCTCCGCGTGCATATGCGGTTCGCGGAAGATATACGCGTCTTCCGTTTCTATCCCCTTATCGCGAAGACTCTTTTCCGCCGCTTTGCCCGCAAGCTCGTAGGTCGTTTCATCAGCGACGATAAAGGCCTTTGAATTCGGAAAGAGTTGAGAGAAAAAGTCGCCTGTCGCGGCAAGGGTTCCTTCGCCGATGAGAACCGCTTTCGTATCGTCGCAAAAAGAGAGCGCATGGTCGAGGCGCCGCGCAATTTCCTGATAAAAGCCTTGTGAACCGTTCATACGTTAGTCCTTCTATTTACTATGAGCGTGTCGCTTACGTCTAAACAAAAAACGCGTCGCGCGCTGGTGATTCTTTAGAGAGAATTCTAGCGCGACGACGCGTTTTTCGCAACATCTGAACTATATTTTACCGTCTCATCTTCCTTGAGGAACCGTTCCGAGCCCTTTGGCGACCGCATGGCGGTACTGCTCCGGCGAGAGTTCGACGATTTGAGCGCCAGCTCTCTTCGCCGCTTCCAAGCGTTCCTCGGGAGTCGTGGTCTTTCGAGTCGACGGAATCCCTGCGGAACGCGGCGTTGAAGAGTTGGCGGGAGTCGTGTTAAGCGCGACGTATCGAGGGGCGCTTTGTTCTGTCGCAACCTGGTCCGAAGGGACGGAAGGGGAAGAGGCGGGCGTCGAAAGGACGGGCGCCGTATAGTCGCCGAAGCCGGTTGTCTGAGGAACGGACGCCGACGGGAGAGGCGTTTGCACGGCGCCGGAGACGGCAAAGGCGGAATCGTCCCAGTCTTCATCGTCGTCGAAATCGTCTTCGAGAGGCGCTTCGGTTGCGACGGCGACGAGGATCGGATCGTCGTATTCCTTCTCAATCGTAGCGACTGAAACGAAGTCGGCGACTAACCCGTCGGTTCGCGCAACGAGGACCTGCCATTCGTTTTCGAGTCGCATCCAAAGATCGACGCCTTCCGTCGATAGATCGGCGATCTCTTCGGGGGCCTCTTGCGGCGCGGTTTCGGTTGGCAAAGGACGAGCGTCGATTGTCTCGAGAGTCGCTTCCTCGCGTCGGGGACGCGCTCTCCGCGTTAAGGGCGCCTCCTGTTCCTGGGCGTTTTCGCCGCCGATGGAACCTGGTCGATAAGCTACGAGCGTTTCTTGAGAATTTGCGGAGGCGAAGAGCCCCGGATTGCCGCTTCCGATGTGCGCCGTCATCCTGATGTAGCCTGCGGCGTCACGGTAGGTGACGTTTGGGACGTCGGGGCGGAATCTCACAGGATCAACGTCGGCGTTCGCGCCTTGTAAATCGGAACATTGCGCGACGAGGTATCCGCTGTTCTTTTCCCTGAGGAGGTTGGGAATTCGGATCGGCGCGAGATAACGTCCCGCTTTCTTTGTTCCGGCGCACGCGGCGAACTCTTCGAGGGAGGCGACGCGGGCTAGTTCGTCGTGAAACTTCGCGTCGAGTTCCTTGACGGAGAAGGTTGGCGTCGCGTATTCGCTAAACCCTTGGGGCGTCTGCGCGGGCTGAGGAAGAACCGGTTGCGTAACGCCTGGCTGAGGGACGATGGGGTGTGCGATGGTGGGCTGAGGCGCGGTCGGTTGTTGCGCGACGGGAGCGGCGGTCGCGATTGCGCCGGAAGTCGCGCACGCGGAGTCGTCCCACTCTTCGTCTTCCCAGCTGTCGGCGTCGGAGTAATCGTAAGTAACGGCGTTTTCTGAGATCGCGTAGTCTAAGACCGGACCGACGGAAGCGTATTGCTGAGGAGCCTGCTGCACAGTCGTCTGTGCGGAAGGCGTCTCGGTCGGCGCCGTCGCAACGACGGGGACGGATTGCGCTATCATCGACGCGTTAGGAGTCGCTTGACCAGGTTCAATCGCCGATCGTGTTGAGCCGGGGGTAAAGACTTCGACGCTCGAGTCCTGAACGGGTTGCTGAACGGTCTGCTGAACAGGTTGCTGAACGGGTTGCTGAACGGGTTGCTGAACGGGTCGCTGAACGGTCTGCTGAACGGTCTGCTGAACGGGTTGCTGAACGGTCTGCTGAACAGGTTGCTGAACGGTTTGCTGAACGGGTTGCTGACCGGGTTGCTGAACGGG
>JBJEXI010000072.1:0-34912 GCA_051885615.1 Thermoguttaceae bacterium | reverse complement strand
CTCCGTCAAGGCAGAAAAGGTTAAAACTTAGCGCCGCGTGACCCCCATGGCAAGAAAACAAAGGAGCGTTGCGCCATGTTGCGCTAGCGCATTTCACCCGAACGCCAAAGGTTATTTCTCGTCCGTTAATAGCGTGTAATTTCGCGTTTAACGCGTCGGTGACTGTCGCAAATCCTCCCCGCGTAACAGACGCGACTACGCCGTCCCCACCGCGCAGTAGAGACAAATCGCGTTCCCTTCCTCCCAGCGCCTCGCCGCAATGAAAATCGCCATGAGAAATAACGCCCTCGTCGGCGGCAAAATTTAGGAAAACAACTGCGTCCGTCAGGGGCGTCGTTTCCTCCGCTCCTTGCAAGCAAGAACTTAAAGACGCAAGGAGAAACGTCGCGCAAAACGCGATATGCAATATACGATTCATAACCTACTCCACTGCAACGCGAATTCTCGCGCAAAGAATCAATTATTGTCGCGATGACGCCATACTTTTCAAATCAACTGGCTTGGACACGCCTTCATGCGTTGGTTCAATTGGCAAAATCGAACCGTCGGGGGCAAACTCGAAGCGATCAAGACAAACCTGACGCGAATAGCTCTGGCTTTTGTGGGGAACGACTAGACGGTGATAAAAAATATAGTTTTCGCCGTTAGGAAGAAACAAAAACGAATGATGACCGGGGCCCAGGATATTCTTTTCGGGGCGTTTCGAAAGGATCACGGGGTATTTCTCCTGACTTGTGAAGGGGCCTAGAGGAGAATTGGAAGTCGCGCACCATACTTCATAGTTTGGATCCCACGTTGGATTTTTTGACCATGTCAGATAGTACTGACCATTACGGTAAAAGACGTACGTCCCTTCAAAAAAATTCTCAGGGGTAATGTCTCGAATAGTCTCCTTTTTGATCGCGGTTAGAGAGTCGTCTAGCTCAGCGACGCACAAGTAGGAATTCCCCCAATAGAGGTATGTCTTTCCTGAAACAGGGTCGGCAAAGACGAACGGATCGATCTCGACGCCTCCGCGACCTTGAGGGCGAAGGTCATGTCCAACAATTTCCCCAACGTCGACAAAAGGACCGACGGGATCTTCGCCAACAGCGACGCCGATTTTTTCATTCGCGCAGTAATAAAAATAATATCGATAGACGCCGTCTTCCCCTTTCCTCTCGAGAATGGAGGGCGCCCAGAATTTACAATTTTCCCAGTGAATATCAGATTTGCGCAAGACATAGCCCTCGCATTTCCATTCGACAAGATTATCGCTCGACCATACGGTAAAGCCAGGCTCTTTCGCCCCCGGAAGGTTTCCGGTAGGATAAATGTAAACTCGACCGTTTTTTTGTGAAAACAAGACCTCGGGATCGGCGGCGATTGCTGGAAAAATAGGATTATGGAAGTTGTTTTCACCGGAATACGCCGCGCTCGTCAGGGAGCCGCCAATCAAAACTGACGTCGACGCGCAAAGCGCAACCTTTAGAAAATTCCGCCTCGTCGGCTCATAAAGATTGGTTGGTTCAAACCTATTCATACCGTCTCCTTTGACAACTATAGTATCGGCTTCTCGATTCCTTTGATTATATCAGAACTTGCAACGCGGGTCAAAACAGCCGAGCCTTATCTCAAATTAGGAGTAACTTGAGGAAAGCGAGATGCATAAAAATTTTTATTTTCACTATTGCAATGTACTATATAGTACATAAAATCAAAGCATCCAGAAGAAGTAGAGAATTAAGAAATTTCTCTCTTCAATAGGTCTTATTTTTAACTTGGACTACCTACTAAAGGAAGATTTGTGGTATAATCGTTGGAAATAAGTTCCACGTTGGAGTTATTTGTACTGTAACGTTCAGCGTTTAGAACGAGCTATTCCGATAAACGTTGGCGACGTGTAAAACAAACGCGACGTTTGGAGACGGTAAACGTTGCGTCATAATCGGCGCCTATAGCGTTCTTTTTGTGAGAAAGGGCTAAAACATGTCTACAAAGAAAAAGTTCATCTGCAAAGTTTGTGGTTACGTCTATGAAGGCGACGCCGCTCCGGCCAAGTGTCCTCAGTGTGGAGCTCCCGCTTCCAAATTCCAAGAACAAGTTGAAACCGCCGCGACCGGTTACGCCACCGTTCACACGATTGGCGACGGCAAAGTTGACGACGCTGAAGTCGTTGAAGGTCTTCGCGAAAACTTCACCGCTGAATGCACCGAAGTCGGTATGTACCTTGCGATGAGCCGTCAGGCGGAACGCGAAGGTTATCCCGAAATCGCGGAAGCCTACAAGCGTTATGCTTTCGAGGAAGCGGAACACGCCTCTAAGTTCGCCGAACTCCTTGGCGAAGTTGTCACCGCCGACACCAAAACCAACCTCAAGATGCGCGCTGAAGCTGAAGCGGGCGCTTGCGCCGGCAAGTTCGAACTCGCCGCTCGCGCCAAGAAACTTGGTTATGACGCCATCCATGACACCGTTCATGAAATGGCCAAAGACGAAGCCCGCCACGGTTGCGGTTTCGTTGGTCTCCTCAAGAGATTCTTCAACGAATGATTCTCTCTATCTAAACTCTTATAGATTGACCCGAGCGTAATTTTAAACTTCCAGCTAAGTTCTTTTGTGAATTAAGTTGGAAGTTTCTTTTATGTAATATCACATTCTAGCGCATTCTTGCCCTCGGACTTTTTTCTCTATAGAATAATCTCATACGCTTTTCAGTGCATTCTTAGCATTTCCCGAAAGGAGTTTCTTATGCGGCTTACAAAATTCCCAAGACTCGTCATGCGCGGAATTCCCCTCTTGACCATTCTCGCGTCCCTCGCGATTCTTCCACCGCTCTCTGCCAAAGGCGTCGAAAAAATAACGCTCAAGCTAAAGGAACCCCAAACCCCTATTCTTCAAACCACTCAAGGAGAAGAACGCGCGACGTTGCTTCAGAAATTTGACGTAGAAGTAATCCCTTCTTCTATTGTTGCGACGGTTTCAGAACCCAAATACCTATCGCGCCTCGAGGCGCGCCTCAATGGGAAAGTCGTCGCTTCATTTGACTTTGGAGACGTCTTCGACAGCGATAGCAATCGCCCGACAAATCCTACTCAAATTCCTCTCTTTATTGAATCAGATTCCAACGTCGGTGGCGAGGCGTCAATCTGGGGCTTCCCTTCGAAAAACGCCGCGCCCAACGTCAAAATCGACTTTGGCATACAAAGCGTCTCCTTCGAAGAGGAGAAAATCTATTGTCAGGAAGCGCCTTTAGAATACCGTTTCGCAACTCTTGTAAGGGACTCGGGATGGGATAACGTCGCTCAATATCGTATTCCAGGGATAGTAAAAACCCCCAAGGGAACCCTCGTCGCAGTTTACGACGCTCGTCGGCGAGGCTTCCCCGACCTACCCGCCGACATAGACGTCATGTGTAGTCGCAGTTTCGACTACGGAAAAACATGGACGGAAATGAAACCCGTCGTCGACTTTGACGGCGAAGATCCCGCTAAAGAGGGCGCTGGAGATCCTTCTATTCTTGTTGATCCTTCAAATGGACGCCTTTGGGTAGCCGCCCTTTGGGCTCATGAAGGGAAAGGACTTCAGAACTCTGAGCCCGGACTAAAGAGCGGTTCTTCTCCCAGACTCGTTCTCGCCTATAGCGACGACGAAGGAGAAACATGGAGCGAGCCTCTCGACGTCACGAACGAAGTCGCTCCCAACAAGGATTGGAAACTCGTTTTCCAAGGGCCCGGAAACGGAATCGTCCTTCGTGACGGAACCCTCGTCTTCCCTGCCCAATTCATCGATAGCCAAGGCGTTTTTTACTCCACCTTACTCTGGAGTAAAGACCATGGCGAAACATGGCGCGTCGCCGAAGGAGCTCATCCTAAAACCTGCGAAGCGCAAGTTGTTCAACTCAAAGACGATTCGCTAATGCTCAATATGCGCCATCTATCCGACAAGTTCCGCGCGGTCGCCGTCACTCGCGATTTAGGCGAAACATGGCAAGAACATTCGACCTCTGGCAATACGCTTATCGAACCCGTATGTCAGGGGAGTCTTCTTCTTGTTAAATCAACCGCCGAAGGAGACGATTCCGACTTATTAGCCTTTGCCAACCCGAAATCCCAAGAAGGGCGCGTCAATCTGACCGTGCGACTGAGCGAAGACGAAGGCAAAACGTGGACGCATGAATTGACAATATACCGTCCAAATTCCCTCGGATACTCATGTCTCGTTAAGATGGACGACGAAAATCTCGGAATCTTTTATGAAACGAGAGGCGGACTCCTCTTCCAACAAATCGGCGTCGCAGATATTCCGCGCGTTGCCGAATGAGAAAATCCTAGAATAAAAAACGGACGCATTCAACCGCGTCCGTTTTTCTTTTACCTCAACGACTGGCAATCAATTCTCTGACGTCGTCGTATCGGAGGCGCTCTCTTCGTTTTCCTTCGAAATCGCCTCAAGCTTTCGCCACGCGTAGAAGAGAAGCGCGCCCGTAATCAACGAACAAACGAGTAAAATGGAACCGGGACAAACGTTGCCATAGATGATCGCTCCGACGCCAAAAAGAGCCGCGTAAATCGCAGCGCATCCTAAAACGCTGCACAAAATACCAAAAGGAACCGGCCATTTATCATGGGCGCCCTCAAGGGAAACGCCCTCTTTTTCCGCTTCCTCATAGACCTTGCGCCATCCAGGACCGCCTGCGCGCGTTCTTCGGACAAATTCGCGGAGCGTTTCTTTATCGTCGGGAGGAGTCAAGAAGGTCACGACAAGCCAACCGCACGTGGTAATCGCCACGCTGAGAATTAGCTGGATGCTAGAATTATTCAATAGCTCGGATTTGAAATCATAAAACTGGAAGAAGCACGCGAGGGGAAAAGCGAAACACATCGCCGCGATTTCGCTATACGCGTTTAACCGCCACCAGAACCACCGAATCAAGAAGAGGAGCCCTGTCCCCGCCCCTACGGAGAGGAGTATCATAAAGGCGCCGAGCGCGTTTTGTAGGAAGAACGCCATACCGCAAGCGAGCGCCATGAAAAGAACGGTCCAGATTCGGCCGATGAGAACAAGCTTCTTTTCCGGCGCCGAGGGATTGATAAATCGCTTGTAGAAATCGTTCACCATATAGGACGAGCCCAGGTTGAGATGCGTCGCGATAGTCGACATATAGGCGGCGAAGAGAGACGCGACGACAAGTCCGAAAATTCCGTGTGGAAGAAGCGTCATCATCGCAGGATACGCCATATCGTGACCAACTTGTTTCACGTTTGGAAACGCCTCATGAAGCGAGTCGAGGTCGGGGAAAACAACGATAGACGCTAAGGCGACGAGAATCCAGGGCCACGGACGCACCGCGTAGTGACAAATATTGAAGAAGAGCGTGGCGCCGACGGCGTGACCGGGCGTTTTCGCGGCAAGCATTCGTTGCGCAGTATAACTACCGCCGCCCGGTTCCGCCCCTGGATACCACGAGCTCCACCACTGGATGGCAAGGGGAGTCACGAGGAGGGTTACCACCGCCATCGTATCGTTAAAATCGGGGAAGAAAGAAAGCTTCTCCGCGACTTGCTCGTTCGTCAAAAGCGCGTGTAATCCCCCTACCGCAGGAAGGTTGACCGCAACGATTGCGGCGATAATGCTACCGGCCATCGCGATAATAAACAACACGAAGTCAGCCCAAAGCACTGCGGAAAAGCCGCCGATCGTCGTGAAGAAGACTGTCGCCGTACCCGCGACGAGAATCGTCGTTAACTGGGAAAAACCGAGCATAACGCCGAAAATTTTGACGATCGCCAGGGTCACGGACGCCATTATCAACGTATTGACGCAAAAGCCTAAATAAAGAGTTCGGAACCCTCGTACAAAAGCCCCGGATTTACCGCTATAGCGAATCTCGTAAAACTCGATATCGGTCATCACTCCAAGTTTACGCCATAATTTGGCGTAGATAAAAACGGTCGTTAACCCTGCGGGGAGAAACGCCCACCAAACCCAGTTGCCTGCTACCCCGTTCTGTCGAACAATATCCGTCACAAGGTTCGGCGTGTCGGCGGAAAAAGTGGTGGCCACAAGTGAAAAACCTAGGAGCCACCAAGGAGTTGAGCGGCCTGAAAGGAAAAATTCAGAAGAATCTTTCCCGGCTTTGCGCATCGTTCGCCAACCGATGTAGACGGTCGAAAGAAAAAAAACGGCCAAGACCAGATAATCGACTGCATGAAGAGAAGGAGCCATCTGTTTGAACCCCGTTGTCATTATTGGAAAGGAAGAAGAGACCGCCATCTCAAACACAGCGGTCTTTAAACGGAAAGAAACGCCGTGCCTTTCGACGCGGCGTCCCTGTTGACAATCCCTTGCGGACAGCCTTATTTCTTCGTCACAGCAAAGCTCCATACGCCGGATCCGACTTCAAAGACCGCGACGTCAGCATTCTCGCTCGACGTTCTCTTCGCCGATTCGCTTCCATCAAGCGCTTGGCACTCATATCCAGCCTCGCAAGGAAGGATCACGGTAGCCGTCGTGTTGAAGGGAACTTCGATTTCATAGCGAATCGAATCGGCGTTTTCGTCAACGCGCCATGAAGAAGACGCTTTGCCGTAAGGCGTGACGATCGACGCGGCAACACGCTTCAACGATTCGCGACCAGGAGCGGTTCGTTCATTCTTGCGCGTTTTAGGCTCGATGACAAAATGCTTGAACGCGACGGCGCTCGGTTCCGTTTCAGCGACCACGACGTCCGGAGCGCCCGCCAGCTTGAGACCAGCCAAGGACTGATAGTACCACGCGCTAAAGTCGCCGAACATGATGTGATTGCGCGAAGAACCTTCGCCCCAATCTTCCCAGAGGGTTCCTGCGCCGCGCTTAATCCAATCGGAGACCGCTGGACGATCTTCCTGAAGCATCATGGCAAGCGCAAGATCGTTGCGTCCATTTTCCGCGAGCGAGCGAAGGACGTACTTCATGCCGAGGATGCCGACGTCGAAATGATTATTCTCTTTTTCAACGCTTTCGGCAAGTCGAGCGACGACCGCTTGTTGATCCTCTTGAGAGAGAGCGCGAGTGAAACCCTGGTGAATCGGGCAACTCTGAGCGGTCTGACCGCCGTTGCTATAAACGCCGTCTCCTTTATAGAGAACCGCGTTGTAATCGTCGCGAATCTTGGACGCAAGCGCCGCGTATTTCTCCGCGTCTTCCGTTTTTCCAAGGAGTTTCGCCGTTTGCGACACAACGTTCGCGTCTACATAGTAGAAGCCCGTCACAACGGCTTCGACGGGGGTTACGGTTTTCACGGGAACCCAATCGCCCAGGCCGTGGTAAAGAAGGCCGTCGTCATGGCGTCGAGACGTCATGTAGTCGACGTATTTCTTCATCGCGTCATACGAGTCTTCAAGGATTTTCTTGTCGCCTTGATAAACGTAAACGCACCAAGGAATCATCACGAGGGACGAATCCCATGCCGGGCCGTTACCCCAAGGATAACCCCAGTCGCCGGATGGAACGATACCAGGAAGATTACCGTCGGGTCGCTGCTCGTCAACCAAGTCGTCGATCCATTTTTCATAGCCGCGCGTATTCGCGAAGTTATATTGCGCTAGTTCGCACGCGAGATTAGCGTCGCCAGTCCATCCGTTCTTTTCTCGGTGAGGGCAGTCGGTCGGATAACCCGCGACGAAGTTGTTGCGATAAGATTCGAGCGTCGCTTTTTGGAGTTTGTTAAGGAGCTCGTTATCACATTCAAAAGAACCGGTCTCGCCAAACGCCGTATTGACGCGGCGTCCGACAAAATCGCTCGCCTTAGGAGCGGAACGCAAACCAAGAACTTCGATATATTGATAACCGTTGTAGGTAAAACGGGGTTCGAAGAATTCTTCTTCTTCTCCGTTACAGAAATAGAAATCGGTCTGGAATTCGCCCTTCATGCCCGTAAGATAGGCGGGGGTTCCTTCCATGAAGTGTTGGGCGATATCATGACGTTCGATTTCCCCCGAATCGACAACGCGTTCCGAATAACGGAAACGGATGACGTCGCCCTTCTTCTGCCCGGTAATACGAACGCGCGCCCAACCCGCGCAGTTGCGTCCCATATCGACGACATAGAGACCTGGCTTGACTTCTTTAACGCTTTTCGCTTCGTAAACGTCGGTAACGACGGAGAGCGCGTTCTTTTGTGCCGTGACCTTCGGTTCCCCGCGCGGAGCGTCGACGACATCCGCCTGGCCTAAGATCTCGCGATTCCACGCGCCGTCGACAATTTCGCCCTGACGAACGCAATCAAAAACAATGGGACTCGTCGAATAGGTCCATGTGCCGTCCGTCGCGACAGTCTCGACGCTACCGTCCGTATAGGCGAGCTTCAACTGAGCTTTGACGCGTGGAAAATCGCGCCAAGGAGCGGCGTCGAAGTTCCACGTCACGATCGAACGAACGTCGTACCAGCTATGACCGAGAATGAACTCGAGCTCATGTTTTGACGACGATTTAGCAGATTTGAAATAATCCGTAACGTCCAGAACGTTGTAAAGCAAACGACGGTCGTAACGCGTGAAGGAGGGCGTTAAAACTTGATCGCCGACCTTTTGACCGTCAAGGTACGCTTCAAAGAGACCGGGGGCGCAAACGGCAAGATACGCGGAAGAGACTTCTTTGGAGACGTTGAATGATTTCTGAACAACGGGGGACGTAATTTCGTCTCGACGACGCAGTTTACCCCACGGAGTTTCGTCTAATTCCCATTCCGCGCCTTCGGCGACAAAGGACGCTTTGGTCGCGTTCGGCCACTGCGAATCGTCAAATTCGACCGTCGTCCAATTATCCGCGCGAGCGCCGCTCGTCGCCTTCCATGACGCGTCGGTTCCGACGGCCAGCGCGACGTCGCCGAGACGTCCGAAGCGGTTCGGAGTCGGCAAATTAGAAGGCGCGTTTTCCTTGTTAAGTTCGCGCACGACAAGTTTCGCGACGAGCGCCGTCGGATAGAGCGTACCGTCGCCAAATTTGGTATTGTTTGGTTGTTTCGTCAGGTTGTGAACCAGGAAAGACACGACGTTTTTACCCGGTTGCAAATACTCGGAAACGTCGATCGAACGGAGTTGATCGGGATTGTAAACCATTCCGATCGAATGACCGACCTTCTTTCCATTGACAAAGATTTCGAAACGTTCGCACGCGGCGAAGTAAAGAAGTCCGGAAAGATTCTGGTTGTCAAAGTCGCTTTGAGGACGATCGAGATCGAATACGCGACGATAAGATTCGTCCTCATAACCGGCGTTCGATTCGCGACTGTCGGACGCGCCAATCCATCCCGCTCCGGTCATGTCGACGTCGGGACGCGCCTCTTTACCCTGCGCGATCCACTCCCCTTGCCAGTCTTCAGGCTTAACGATTCCTTGAACCCACGTCGAAGGAGCGGACCAGTCGGTCGGCTCATCTTTTTCGTCCCAAACGCGCGCCTTCCAGTAATATCGCGTCAAACTCTCGAGAGGCGCGCCGGCGTAAGAGACGAAATTCGACTCTTCGGACTGAACCTTCCCAGTATCCCAAAGATCGCCTTCGTTATTCGCAAGTTTCTCGAGACTCGACGCCACGAGAAGTTGATAAGCCGACTGTTTCTTATTGCGCGTTCCCGCCGCCTCCGTGATCCAGGAAAAACGCGGGGTCGTCGAATCAACACCCACTGGATTGGAAAGCGCTTCGACGCTTTTCGCTATCGTTATCGCCTTTTGCGGCCCGTCTTGCGCAAACGCGCCGACGCATAGCGCGGCGTAGCATAGACACAGAGTCGCCGCCTTGATAAGTCGTTTCATAAATCGATTTCTCCTTACGTTCCCCAACATTGGGCTTTAACTCGTTATAAAAGACTACGAGCTTTGATCTCTAAATATTTATTCACGAGAGGCGCCGTCGCGTCTTCTGGAAAAACGTCGAGCGTCAACACCCCTCGCGCTTCAAGATTAATAAGCGTTTCACGGCGCCAGTTAAGAATCTCAGCCGCGGCTCCTGCGCGAAAGAAAACGTCCTCGGGACGTTGCGATAAGACGTCTCCGTCATTTTTAAAATACCGTTCTATTTCATCTACTGGCGCTTGTTCGCGATACTGCTCCTGATAGAGCGCCAACCGACCGCTGGCAAGGGAATTCTTCAACAGCGCGCCCTCGCGTATTTCGCGGTCAAGGTCTTCATACCGTTCGACGGCGTCGAAAAGAGAATGTTCGCGAAGGAAGAGTCCCAGGGGGAGGTGGGCCCCGCAAAGATTAACAAGACACTGACGCGTCTGCTCCGCATTACGTTGATCGAGAACGTTCGTCGCCAAAACAACGAGCGCTCGCTTCGGCGAATGTGTTTTCAGGTAACCGAAGGCGCGATCGTATCGGGACTCGACTTGTTCGGGAAAAACGTCAAAAACGCCGCGGATAATCGAGTTTATATGCGACGCGCCTCCTTGAGGCGGAATAAACCGTTTGACTTCGTTCGAAAAAACGAGGCAACCAACTTCGTCTCCTTGTCGAAGCGCTATATAAGCGAGCGCTAGCGTCGCGTTGAGCGCCCCGTCAAAGAGAGAGAGCCCCTCGGAACGGTTCATCATCATCCGCCCGGCGTCGAGGGCGAGAATAACGCGCTGATTGCGCGAAGTCTGAAAATCCCGTACGGTCAGCTTGTTGCGACGCGCCGTCGCGCGCCAATCGATAAATTTATACTGGTCGTCGGTCGTATAGTCGCGTAATCGCTCAAATTCAGCGTCCAGACCTACGCGGCGCGAACGCCTCACCCCCGGCATAAGCAACTCGCTTTTTCGCGCCCAAAAATCCTGACGCGCTAGCTGACAGAGGTTCGGATACACGTGAAATTCCGACTTGCAAGGGAGCTTCCTATACTTTCTCCATAACCCTAGAGGGCCCAAAAAGCGCAACGCGACAAATTCGAAAGAAAAGATTCCCCGACTATTCCACAAAAGTCGATACGAAAAAGTCTCTTTCGAATCTCCTCCAAGAAAGCGCATTCGAAAACGCGAATGCGCATAGGGGTTCTCCGACTTTCTCGGCGAAAAATCTTGAAATTGTTCCTGCGTTAACTCTTCTAGCGTTTCAAGCGGAGGAAGAGTCGTCGCATACGAGGACGTATCGTCCGTCATCTCAAAACGAATTGTTCGACGTCCATGATTTTCAACGACGATAGTTACGGGATGCGGACGTCCCAGAGCGGCGACGCTTTCCGTCTCGCGCCGCGCAACGATATCTCGACGTATCGCTAGGAGCGGGATCCAATCGGCGATCAAGAGCGATAAGACGAGCAGATCAACGCCATAGGTTAGAAAATACGGGAACGCGTTTCCTAAAACCATGGAAATTATAGAAATGAAAACGTCTACGCAAAGAAGAAGGATCGCTCGAGTCGAGGGATACGTTTTGAAGACGACGGCCAAAAGAAGAAAGAAAAGAAAAATTCCGGGGAAAACCAGATAGAGCGCCCGCGCAACAAGCTCCCCTGCCAGCATTTGAAACATTTCCAGATCCTTTCACGATCAAAGCGCGGTACATAAATACAAAGACGTTCAATTATTGTACGCGTCTCGACGCGCAAAGTCAAACGGCTGGCTCATGAAATACTTTGAAAGAGGGAATTGGGAAACAAAAAAGCGACGCTCACATTGGAGCGTCGCTTAAAACCCTAGACTTGTATGACTGCGGACTTAGGAGGCAAGAATCTAATACGAGAACGATAGTTCTTGACGCGACCAAAAAGTCCTAAGGTCTTTTCGAGATCAAGCAAGCGCAGCCTTAGCGGTTTCGACAATCTTATCGAAAGCGGCGGGATCGGCAACGGCGACGTCGGCGAGCATTTTACGGTCAAGGATGACGTTCGCCTTCTTCAAACCGCTGATGAATTCGCTGTAACGCATACCGCGCATACGAACGGCGGCGTTGATACGAATGATCCAAAGGCGACGGAAATCTCGTTTTCGTGCGCGACGGTCGCGGGTCGCGAAAACGTCGGCGCGAAGCACCGTCTCTTTTACTGTGCGCAGAAGCTTACTACGACCGCCGCGAAAACCCTTCGCGCGCTTGAAAAGTCGATTCTTCGATCGTCTACGAGCTGGAGCTATTGTAACTCTCATTACAAAATTCCTCAATTTTGGCTTAGTTTTACCGAAATCAATCGATTGAACTTCAATCGTCCGCGTATGATTCCGACATTCAACGAAAATCAGGTCCCGCTATATTCAAAAAACTAACGCGGCGTTAACGACCAGTTTTCAGAAACCGACCGCTCTCTTAACGCGAATCAGAAGAGAAGTCGGACAATGCGCGACGTGTTATGACACGCCGTCGAGAGTCGATCAAAGACCGCCTTTTCCCAGCGCTTTGATGATGCTCTTGGCTTCGACCGAGCTAACAGGATCCGTACCACGAAGGTTGCGGACGCGCTTAGAGGTCATACGCCACGCCAAGTGACTCGTTCCGCTGTGTCGGTGCTTAACCTTACCGTTAGCGGTAACGCGAAAACGCTTGGCAACTCCCTTATGAGTTTTAATTTTAGGCATTTGAAGGCCCTTCGTCTCTTAAAAGTTGCGTGACTCGCCCCCCGCGACAGAGCGCGGAGAACACCAAACGCACAAGACGCGCACTATCACGCGCGCGAAACATGCTCATACGAACCTTTATTTTATATGGACACGCCGTCAAGACAAGGGGGCGAAATGAATTTCATACTAAAAAACGCCCCTTAATACCCTTCCCCTTCTCAAAATGCCCAGTAGAGAGAGAAGAAGTGCATGACGCTCCCCCCTAGCACGAAAAGATGCCAAACGCCATGCATCCATCGCACCTTCTTCATCGCAAAAAAGATGCAACCGACCGTGTAGGAAACGCCCCCTAGAACAAGGAATAGCCAAGAAAGAGAAGTTAAAACCTCATAGACGGAACGACCAACGACAATCAAAAACCATCCCATCACGAGATAAAGACAGAATGTAAACCACCGCGCCCGATTTCCATAAACCGAGTACGCTGTCACGCCGACGACCGCAAGCGACCATATCGTGCCAAAAAGCCACCAGCCCATGGAACTATTGAGCGGTCCAAGGCAATACGCCGAATAGGAGCCGGCGATGAGGAGAAAAATCGCGGAATGGTCAAGACTCGCGAAAACGCGTTTCGCGCCGTTGCGAGGCAACGAATGATAGAGCGTCGACGTCAAATAGAGAAGCACAAGCGTCACGCCAAAGATCGTATATCCGACGACGTAACCCGCCGCATACCCAACGGGGGCCTGCGTCGCCGCGCGGATGATTAGTAAGACTAACGCCGCGATCGCAAGGAGCGCCCCTATGCCGTGAGTGATCGCGTTGACGATCTCCTCGCCTACCGTATAGAAGGGCAATTTAATCTTGGAAGGACGGCCTCCTTGAGGTTCGACGTCAGTCATTTTTTTCACCTTGCTTAATCATCCTTTCAATAGATTAACCTGCGAAAAACGCGCGCAAGAGATCGTCGCGTCGCGAAACGCAACGATACTCTCAGGTTCAATTATAGAAATCGCAAGGGAAGGTCAAGGGAGGATGTTCATGGCGCGCATCCACTTCTCGCAATTGGAGCCCCATTCGGAAGCGACTCCACCGTAAGAACGTAAACCGTAGCCATGACCGCCTTTAACGGGGATATGAAGTTCGCACGGAACGCCGACTTCCTTCAATCGAATGAAGAATCGAGCCGCAGCCGCAGGACGATTCTCGTCGTTCCCTGCGACAGAGATAAAGAACGGAGGGAGACCTTCGCGAATATTAAGCTCGTCGGAAAGGGGCGTCGACGCTTTCATATCTCTTTCGTCGTCCATCAGGTACGCCGGATAGATCGGAATCGCGAAATCAGGTCGCGCGCTCAATTCGTCCGCTTCATCGATCGGATCGTACGTCTTAACGCCGTAATCAAGCGCGGCGGCAACCGTCAGACGTCCGCCGGCGGAAAATCCAAGAACGCCAATCTTAGAGGGATCGATCCCCCATTCCTTCGCGTGAGCGCGCGTTAAACGAACCGCGCGTTGCGCGTCCTGAAGGGGCGCATAATGCTTCGGGAGTCCCGCGCGACGCGGAACTCGATACTTTACGATAACAGCGGAGACGCCGAGGCTATTGAGCCACTGCGCGATTTCCGTCCCTTCGAGATTGTACGCAAGGATTTCAAAACCGCCGCCGGGAAAAATCACAACGCAAGCGCCATTGGGATTCTTCGCAGGATAGAAGCCGAGGGTTGGTATCGACACGTTTCCGACGCGCACGATAGGAGGATTCTCATTTCCCGGCGTCCACTTCTCGTCGCCTATTCCTTCAGGAATTCCGCCAGGAGGCGTGTCCGGCCATAGTTTTAACGTCGTCTCAGGTTCCGTTATCAACTCAGATACCTCCGCAGGAATACCCGACGGTTCAGCGGCGCTAAGAAGCGCGCAGGAAGCGAAGGCGACCGCCATTCCTAACAAAACGCGAAAGCCCAGAAATCGTTTCATATGATCCTCCAATAGAAAACGTCATTCGTCGACGAAACGGCTCGTCGTAACTGACGTAAGTATATCAGTTGAGAAATATAAAAACAAGAAATAAAAAAACCGAACATTAAGTTCGGTTTAAAGCGGAGGACACGGGACTCGAACCCGCAACCCCAGCAAGGGGCGCCTCATTTCCAATGAGGTTGCTAACCATTCGCATATCCTCCATGCAAATTACAGAAATGATTATACGGCCCTGTTAGTCGTTCGCAAGGGGTTTTTTAAATTTTTCTCGAGAAAAAGAAGAATCACGCATTTTGAAAACTCCTCTTTACATCACGCCGCTAAGTTGTTACCCTTGTCCCGGAGGCTCGAGCCTTCTTCTCAACGTGGCGTAAGCGTTCTATGAGGCCTTGTGCGACGCTCGGCGCTTGATTTAGAACTTGCAATATATCCGTGAACTGTTCAGGGATGATTTGTTCGCCCTTTATTCCCTGAATAACGACGCAGGTAGGAGAAAAAAATGGATAAAAAACACGTCGTTTGGTCGACTATTGCGGCCTTAATCCTCACAGCGGCGGGGAACGCTCACGCTCAAGGCTTCGGCGATTACGTCGCCCCTGCGCAAAACGTTCAAACAAAAACGAACAGCGGCGCTCTTGCTCAGCAAACGCTGAAAAATCCCGCGCAAGCCCAGTCTGGGATCGCTACAAACCGTCAGACGACGCGTCAAGTCCTCCCCTCGACAAATACGACGACGCGAGTTAACAACGCCGCAATGCAAACGACCGCTCAGCAAACGCGACAGACGACGCCGGATCAAATCGTCGGCGCTCCCGTCCAAAAGAGTCCTGCGGCGCCGACGCCGAATCGCGCTCCCGCTCAAACGACTCCCGCTCAAAACGTTCCTGGACAAGGCGCTCCCTCCGGAGGATATGTTGGCGGCGAAATCGCAAGCGCCATCGTTCCCGCTCCGGAAACTTACAAGCCCACCGAAGACGAACTCAAGCAGCTGGACGATTTTCTCGTCAGATGGGAAGAATTCGGAAAGAACGTAAAGAGGATTTCCTGCGAAGTACATATGCGCGAATTCGACGGCGTTTTACAGCAAAATTCTAAGCGTCCTGTCGCTCACACGTGGGGACAATTCCGATTTATTTCCCCCAACAAGCTCATGTATCACATTCGCGGAGAGTTTGTCTACACCGATGAAAAGCCAGAAGGGGAATGGAAAGAGGGACAAAACGAATGGATGATCGTTCTTAATAGTAAGGAATTCATCCAGTACGACTACAAAAACAAGAAGGTCATCGTCTTCCCCGTCGCGTCCGAAGAACAGGACATGGATCTGACTATGGACAACGGTCAGTTTCCCCTCTTCTTCGTCGCAAAAGCCGATTCTCTCAAGGATCGCTTCTACATGCGGATTATCACTCCCGCCAACAAGCAAAAGGATGAAGTCTGGATCGAAGCCTTTCCGCGATATGCCCGCGACGCGCAGCAGTTCCGCTCGATCACCGTTATTCTTGGTTTGAAAGATTTGCAGCCGACCTACATGCGTCGTCTTGGCGTCAACGGAAAGAGTCGCACCGATTTGACCTTCAAAAACGTCTCCGTCAACAAGGGGTTGTGGAAAATCGAAGGCACGGTAGAACCCGGATGGACGAAAGAGGTGCGCGAAGAAGAATTTTCGATCATGCGCCAGGAAGCCGCCATGCCGGAGCAAGCGTACGCAGCAGGAAACGCGACAACTCAGCAGCGTCAAGCGACG
Organism: Thermoguttaceae bacterium; assembly: GCA_051885615.1. GTDB lineage: Bacteria > Planctomycetota > Planctomycetia > Pirellulales > Thermoguttaceae > RUG369. The sequence goes on along the minus strand of JBJEXI010000072.1, from coordinate 18,699 downwards.
ACGGCAAACGTCAAGACGCAGTCCGGAAGATACTAAACAACCTGAAGAAAGAAAAAAAGAACGGCTCGACGTCGATTGCGCGTCGGGCCGTTTTTATTTCTTGCAGAGAAACGCGTCAGGACTTTTTACGGACGACGCGCACAGCCTTGCCGTCGACTCGCGGCAGCGCGCCGACGGGCAGAACTTCTCCCTTCGGCGAAAAACCGAGACGTTCCTTAAGCTTTTTCTCGACGACGAAGCCCGTGACGCCCGGTTCCGCCTCGACGAGAACGTGCACGTCGCAGACGCCGTTCTCTTCTTCCATGATGATCTGGTATTCCGAATGTACTCCAGGAATTTCCAAGAGCGCCTGCTCCACTTGAGACGGGAAGAAATTAACGCCCTTGACGATGAGCATATCGTCCGTACGTCCAGAAATGCGGTCAATGCGCAGGTGGGTGCGTCCGCAAGCGCATTTTTCCCGAGAAAGGATGCGCGTTAGGTCGCCCGTCTTAAAGCGGATGACCGGCAACGCCTCGCGCGTTAGCGACGTCACGACGAGTTCGCCAAGCTGTCCGTCGGGGACGGAAACTTTTGTCACGGGATCGACGACTTCGAGATAGTATTGGTCTTCCCAAACGTGGATCCCGTCGTGCGCCTGGCAGTCCATACCGAGGGTGCCGACGCCTCCTGTTTCAGTCATGCCATAGATGTTAAAGACGTCCATTCCCAGACGATTGCGGATCTTTTGACACATCGCCTCAGTCACCGTCTCCGCGCCAAAGATACCGATCTCAAGACTCGGCAGTTCGACTCCCATCTTTTCCATCACTTCGATAATGCGCGTGGTATACGAGATAACCGCCGTAAAAATACGCGTGTCAAAATCCTTCGCCAGCCGAATTTGGCGTTCGGTGTTTCCGGAACCCGTTGGAATAACGAAAAGTTCCGCCGCTCTCGCGCCGTGATACATCCCAAAACCGCCGTTAAAAAGGCCGAAGGAGGGCATGATTTGAATCGGATCGCCGACGCGCGCCCCTGCCATTCGATAACAACGCGCCATGCAATTCGCCCATTGCTTCAAATCTGCCTGCGTGTACGGCATAACGACCGGCGTGCCGGAAGTGCCGCTCGACATATGCATCTCGCGAATTTGATTCTTCGGAACGCAACACATTCCAAGAGGATATGTTTCCCGAAAATTCGCTTTTGCGATGATCGGAAGACTCGTTATATCCTCAAGTCCGCGAAAATCGTCCGCAACAATTCCCGCCTTCTGGTAAAGCGCGCGAAAGTACGCGTTATTCGCCATTACATAGCGAACCTTCTCTTTGAGCGCTTGGTTTTGACGGCTAATAAGCTCGTCCTGAGACATTGTTTCCGCTACTTCGTCGAAAAACAACTCGGGGTGTGACATGGCGATATCCTACTATATATGATCGTGAATAATACAAAGACAAGCAAGGAGACTTGCGTTCGAGACGCTTCCGATAATTCTATGAGCCTCATTTTCGACGTCAACTAACGCTTTTCTTCCGATCGATATTGTCTATTACGAAAAAAAGAACAAAATGAAGAAGCGCTGTCACGAGACGAATAGCTAAAAGAAAGGGAAAGAAGATGTTTGAGGCGCTCCTATTGGCGTCCTATGGAGGCCCGGAGAGAATTGACGATATCGAACCGTTTTTGGATCGAGTCCTCGCGGGAAAACACATTCCGCAAGCGCGTCGCGACGCCGTAACGCAGCGATATCGATTATTTGACGGAAAGAGTCCTTTACCGGGAGAATGTAGGCGCTTTCTCGACGCAATTTCCAACCGTTCCGTTCAAGAGGGAATCCCCGTTAAGACATACTGGGGAAACTTCTTCGCCCCTCCTTTTTTGCAGGACGCGTTCGAGCAAATTGAACGCGACGACGTCAAAAACGTCCTCGTCTTCGCAAGTTCCGCGTTCGGCTCCCCGCAAAGTTGCAGGCGATATCTCGACGCCACGCGCGACGCGCTCAACATGCGAACGCAGAGCTACGTCGCTTCCGCGTCTATTCGTCGCCTTCCCCCGTTCTTTGAAACGCGCGCCTTTGTCGAAAGCGTAGCCCAAACGATTACGGAAAAGCTGAACGCTCCAGAATGGGGGCAAACTCTCATTCTCTTCACCGCGCATTCCATTCCGGAAACAAACGCCAAGCTCGCTTCTTATCGCCGTCAACTTCTACACGCGTCTCTTCAAGCCCTTGCTTGCGCGGGACTAACGCGCGACGCGCTGTTCGAAGAGCCCAAATTTCCTTCCGAATCCTTAATTTTTGGACCCGACGCCGTCGCGACGCAAATACCGCCGGAGTCGCGCGACGCGTTGAGAAAACGCGGTCTCGACGCCGCGCTGGCATTCCAGAGCAGAAGCGGATCTCCTCATATTCCTTGGATCGGGCCCGACGTTCGAGAGTTCTTGTCGCAGTACGTTCATGAAAATCCGGAGTTATCGCGCGTCCTGGTCGTTCCAATAGGATTCTTCTTTGAAAATATGGAGACGATTTATGATCTCGACGTCGAAGTACGCGATTTTTGCAACGCATTGAAGATACAATATGATCGCGCTCCATGTTGCGGCGCCTCGGAAAAGATGGTCGATTTTGCGTGGCAAGCGCTCCGGATGAATGTCGACGATCTGCCGACATATCGTTGCGAAGGGGACGCATGCCGTTTCCAATGCCGTCTTTATCCGCGCTAATCAAATAAAAAACGCGACGCCGCAAAACGTCGCGTTTTCTTTTTCCTAGGACGCAAGAGTGCGCGCTACTTATTGTCTTTCGCTTTCTCTTGGCGTTCCCTTTCTTTCTGCGCCTTCCACGCCGCGCGCCTTTCCGCGTTCTCCTTCCTGGCGATAGCGTCGCGCAGGCTCAAATCGACGTGTTCCGTCTTCTTCTCCGGATTTCTGGAAAGAGACGACGCCAACGGACGCGCCTCGACAGAGGCGAGTTCTCGACAACGCTGCGCAGCGCGAGCGTCGCCGGCAAGAGCGGCGCACTTGTAATACTGTAACGCGAGATATGCGTTCTCTGGAACGCCTTCGCCGAACTCATAACATTCGGCAAGAGGTCCGAAAGCTTCCGGAAAACCCTGATCTGCGGCGCTTTTATAGAGGGAAAAAGCGCGCGCAAGATCTCGCTCGACGCCCAGACCGTTTCGCAGCAAATACGCAAGGTTGCTCTTCGCGCTGGGAATATCTGCGGCGACGGCCTTCTCAAGAAGACTCGACGCGCCGGGATAATCCACCGCATGGCCGACTCCCGTGATGTAATTCCACGCAAGATTAACGAGCGCTTCGGTCAACCCCGCGTCGGCGGCGGCTTGATACCACCGATTCGCTTCCGCAGGGTCTTTCTTCACGCCAACGCCATGTTGATAGCAGTACGCAAGATTATTTTGCGCTTGAGTCAGTCCTTGATCGGCGGCTTTTCGGAACCAACGCGTCGCCGCGCCGGCGCTCTTGTTGACGCCAAGCCCGTTAAGATACGCCCAACCAAGATTATTCTGCGCGGCGGCTAACCCCTTTTCAGCAGCCTGACGATAGTAGCGACACGCGAGCGCGTCGTCTCGTTTGACCCCGACGCCGTCGGCGTAACAGAGCCCTACATGATTAAGCGCGACGAGATCTCCCATCGACGCGGCGCGTTCAAAGAGCTTGAACGCTTTCGCGTCGTCGCGCGCCACGCCGTCGCCCTGACGATAACGCCACGCGAGTTCGCAGAGAGCCTCGGGGTCGTTCCCCTGAGCTCGGTTTTCGAGAATCTCAAGTTCTGTCATTTCATCCTCTGCTGTTCGTCAAAAGTCAAGGCTCCGTCGTAGTAAACGCGATTTCTCACGCGTTCGTTCCAGGGAAAGAGAAACCGGAGCAGAACTCCGCGATTTCAGCGCGAATCTGAGGCGCGACGGAGTCGATATCGTTGATGTGCGTACAGACGCGATCGATCCATTCGGCGACTTTCTTCATGTCCTTTTCCTTCATACCGACGCTGGTAAGCGCGGAAGTTCCGAGACGAACGCCGCTCGTCTTGAACGGAGAGCGCGTGTCGCCGGGAACCATGTTGAAGTTCGCGATGATACCGCACTTCGCAAGCGCCTTCGCGGCGTCCTTACCCGTGAATTCCTCCTTGCGGAAGTCGAGAAGGAGAAGGTGGGTTTCCGTTCCGCCGCCCGCGATCGGACGACCAAGCGCTTCAAGTTCGGCGCAAAGAGCCTGCGCGTTCTTGACGATTTGCGCGCCATATTCCTTATATTCAGGAGTCTGCGCGTACTTAAAGACGCAAGCCATCGCCGCGACGGCATGCATGTGAGGCCCGCCTTGAAGACCGGGGAAAACGGCGCGATCAAGGAGCTGCGCGAGATTCCACTTGCTCTCGGGATGATACTGTTCGTGATAACGGTCTTCGATCTTGGACATCAAGAAACCGGCGCGGGGACCGCGAAGCATCTTGTGCGCCGTGCTCGTCACAACGTCGCAATACGGGATCGGATCCGGATGAACGCCCGCGATGATAAGCGCGTTGATGTGCGCGATATCGGCGACAAGGTACGCGCCGACTTCCTTCGCAATGTCGGCGAAAGCCGCGTAATCAAGCTTGAAGGGATACGCGCTCATACCGGCCCAAATGAGCTTCGGACGCTCGCGCTTCGCGATTTCGCGCACTTCGTCCATGTCGAGACGGCCCGTCTCTTGATTCGGACGATACGGAATCTGCTGGAAATCTTGGCCGGAGAAGCTGACCTTCCAACCGTGCGTAAGGTGACCGCCGTCGGAAACCGGAACGCCCATGATTTTGTCGCCGTACTTCAAGAGCGCGCGATAAACGGCGCTATTCGCGGGGGATCCGGAATAAGGCTGAACGTTCATGTGTTCGCATCCGAAGAGCTCCTTACCGCGAGAAATCGCGAGATTCTCGATCTCGTCGACGTACTCGTTTCCTTCGTAGTAACGAGCGGCAGGATATCCCTCCGCATACTTGTTCGTAAGAGTCGAACCACACGCCTCGAGGACGTTCTCTATCGCGTAACTTTCCGACGCGATCATCTTGAGAGTCGAAGCCTCAAACTTCGCCTGCTTCTGGATCAAATCGTAAATTTCCGGATCGGTGGCCTTAAGATGCGGATAACGTTCTACCGTCATAGTTTCTTCCTTAATCGCGTAAAAACGCTCTGAAATGTATCGCTAAACGCTCCCGTGGATCGACGACGCGCAAACGCTCTACGCGCGTATCGTCCTCAAGATACTTTCTTCAATTATGAACCCCTCCTTGATAAAAACAAGTGGGACTTCGCCCTCTGCAAATTGAAAACGACTCGTCGCTTGAGTACAATTGTTCGAGAATTCGTTTCGACTTTGCTTCACAACTAGAGAACACGATATGACAGGAGCTTTCATGAAACACCGTAGTCTCCTCGCCTTGTTCTTAACGGCGACGTTCTTCCCCTTTATCCAACCTTCGGCAAGCGTCGCGCAAACGCTCAAGATCTGGCAAACCGACGTCTGTGAAAAAATCTTCGCCGACACGCCGGCGGGGGAAGAAAAAAGAATCCAAATGAATTGCGCCGCGAATGAATATGAATCGGCGCTCGTTGGGCTCCTTTCCGACGTCGACCTCGAGAATATTCAAATTTCGACGTCTGATTTGCAGTGCGCCGCCGCAAACGCAACTATCGCGACTGAAAATTTACGCGCGCGTGAAATCGGAACGATCCATCTAGAAAAAAACACCGACGCGTGGCTCACCGAAGATCTCGTCGTGCGCAAAGCCCCGTGCGATATCCCCGACGTCCTCTACGAACCCGCGCCCGTCTCCCTAAAAGCGAACGAAGCGAAAGGGCTCTGGATCACGCTTTACGTCCCCAAAGGAACGCCGACGGGCGAATACCTCGGCTCCCTCTCTTTGAAATACGGCGAAGAAACCAAAACGCTTCCCATAGCGCTCGAAGTATTCCCCTTTGAACTTTCAGACGCGCGCCATTTCTATATGACAAACTGGTGGTTCCCCTACTTCGTGGCGTCGCGTCATGGTACGCAAGAACTCGCGGAAGAATATTGGGAGATTCTAGAAAATTACTTCCAAAACATGCGCGATCATCGCCAAAACGTCGTTCTCTGCGACTGGCGCCCCGGATATATGCTCAAAGCGACGCGAAAAGCCGACTCTTCGTGGAGCTTTGACTTTTCGATCCTCGATCGATTCCTCGACCTTGCGCTGAAATACGACGTCGTCGAACGACTCGAACTCACGCATATTGGAGGAGTCAATCGTGAAACGCGAAAGATCGAGTATCTCCGCGCTTCCGTCTTTGACGAAGCCAAAAACGAGACCGTAACGCTTGACTCCGACGAATGGCTCGCCCCCGTCCTACACGCGCTCTGCGACCATCTGCGCGAAAGAGGCCTTTTCGAACGCGCCATGATCCATCTCGCAGACGAACCCTATCTTCCTGATATGGAGTCCTGGCGCGAAGGCGCTAAAAAACTACGCGCCATCGAACCGGATCTCAAGATTATCGACGCCGTCGAATCCGTCAACTTCAACGGTCTTCTTGACGTTTGGGTTCCCAAGCTTACCCACTTTGACCGATGGCGTTCCGCATACGAAGCTCGAAGAGATCAAGGGGAATTCTGGTTCTACATCTGCAATCAGCCTGTGGGAAAGGCATATCCCAACCGCTTCATGGATCTCCCCGCCGTAAGAACTCGCGTCATTCACTGGATCAACTACAGCGAAAATCTCGTCGGATATCTACATTGGGGATACAACTACTGGAAAGAGGATCCGTTCGGGGTTCCTGCGGACAATCTTCCCCCTGGCGACACGCATATCGTCTATCCAGGAAATAAAAAGCCTCTCGATTCGATCCGATGGGAATTGCAACGCGAGAGCGCCGAAGATTTCGAGTACCTCAAACTTCTCGAAGAAAAATTAGCGGCGGCAAAAGAGGAGTATGATCCCGATAAAGCGTGGTTCTTCGAACCAAACGCTCGACCGATGGAAATCGCGCGGCGCGTCGTGCCGTCTTTGACGGAAACCACGCTCGACTATAACGTCGTCAACGAAGCGCGGCGGGAGATTGTCAACGAGATTCGGAACGTCGACGGGCCCGTCCGTTTAATCGTGCGCAGTTTCCCAGAAGATCGAACGACCTCACACGTCGGCGTCGTCATCTACGAATTCTACGGAATCACGACGCCAGGCGCCAAAGTGACGGTAAACGGCGAGGAAATTCCCGTCTCTGAAGACGGTTTCTTCGCAAAAGCGTTTTGGAAGTGGGAAGGAGAGCACGTCTTTGAATTTATCGCTACTCTAGGCGACGATACCGCCAAAACAACGCGCGTCTTTAAGGCGCTCAACTAGTCCTTATCTTTCGTCCTCTATCGCGGCGCGAATCCCTTATTCGCGCCATTCTCCACCTCTTAGTTAAGGAGTCTGCTAATGAAACGCTACCGCGCGCTCATGACGTCGTTCCTTGCGCTCGTCGCTTCGACCGCTACGACGCAACTTTCGGCGCAAACGCTCGATCTCTGGCAGACAGACGTCTGCGAAAAAGTCTTTCCTGACGCGCCCGTCGGCGACCAAATTTCGATTCAGATGCGCTGCGCCGCAAACGAATACGAATCCGCGCAGGTTGGCCTACGCGCCGACGCGCCCCTTTCCGACCTGACGGTCAAGATCTCCGATTTACGCTCCGAAAACGGGGACGCCGTAATTTCCGCCGAAAATATTCGCGTCCGCAAGATCGACGCCCTTCCTTTGCTTCACAACACGCCGGGAGCCGACCCGATTCTTACGCGGAAAGCGCCCTGCGACATGCCCGATATCCTCAACGATTTCTCGACCCTAACCGTTGAACCGAACGTCTCGCAGGGATTGTGGATCACGCTTCACGCCCCCAAGGGAACCGCACCGGGACACTACCAAGGAACATTGTCGATCGAAGGGGCGAATTTTCAAAAGGAAGTTCCCGTCTCTCTCGAAATCTACCCCTTCGAGCTCCCCGAGAAGCCGTCGCTCTATATGACGAATTGGTGGAATCCCCATAACTTAGCGGCGCGCGCCGGAGTAAAATCCTACTCGGAAGAACATTGGCAGATTCTCGAAAATTACGTCCGCAATATGGGGGAACATCGTCAGAACGTCCTCATGTGCTTCTGGCGCCCCGGCGAAATGGTCAAGGGAACGATCAAGAAAGACGGGACGATGACTTTCGACTACGCCAATTTCGACCGACTTCTCGACTTAGCCTTAAAATACGGCGTTCTCGACCGACTGGAGCTCTCCTCCGTCGGGTATATCAACCGCGAAGAAAATAAGGTTGTCTTCACTCAGGCGTACTTCTACGACGAAGCGCAGGAGAAAAACGTCGCGCTCGACTACTCGGTCTGGCTTAAACCCGCGCTGACCGATCTTTGCCGCCATCTGCGAGAAAAAGGCCTCTTCGAACGCGCGATGATCCACATCGCCGACGAACCCTTCCTCGATCAAATCGACGACTGGCGCGCTAAATCGCAAGAGGTTCGCGCGATCGAGCCGGAGCTCAAGCAAATCGAAGCGATCGAAGGCGTTAATTTCGACGATAGACTCGACGTATGGGTCCCCAAACTCAACCACTTCGACCGATGGCGTAGCGCCTATGAAGAACGTCGCGACAAGGGAGAATTCTGGTACTACATCTGCTGTCATCCGTTCGGACAAGTCTATCCTAACCGCTTCATGGATTTGCCCGGCGCGCGCGTGCGTTCACTCCACTGGATCAACTATACGGAAAATCTCGCCGGATATTTGCACTGGGGTTACAACCACTGGCAAGGGGATCCCTTTGGCCCGCCGACGAAGAGTTATGGTCCCGGCGACACGCATGTCGTCTACCCCGGAGACAAGGGGCCGATCGACTCGATTCGCTGGGAGATTCAGCGAGAAAGTTTGGAAGATTACGAATATCTGAAGATCTTAGAAGATAAGACCGCCGCGTTAAAGGCGTCTTATCCGGCTGAAAAAGTCTGGTTCCTCGATCCCAAGAGTCGTTCGACAGAACTTGCGCGGCGCGTCGTGCCCTCCCTCGCGGAGACGACGAGCGACTATCGCGTCGTGAACGAAGCGCGTCAAGCGATCGTCGACGAAATCAAGAATCTCGACGGCCCGGCGCGACTCGCGGTTCGCACGTATCCCGAGGATTGCGCGACGATCTATCAAGGACCGACCGTTATCGAAATCGTCGGAGTCGCGGCGCCTGGCGCCGAAGTGACGATCAACGGAAAACCGATCTCCGTCTCAGAAGACGGTATTTTCGCGAAAGATCAGTTCTTGAGTACGGGCAAGCAAACCCTCGAATTCGTCGCGAAGATCGACGGACAAATCGCCAAGACGACGCGAACGTTTTACGTTAAAGAAACGCTCTCCGAAATGAGCGAATGATAGATATCCATGAAGGCGCGCGCTTCTTCGTCCGGAATGAGGCGCGCGTCGTACCGCGCCGTAAGGCTTAACCGACCGGCGTAAGTGAGCGCGACGACCGCAAGGGACGTTTTATAGCGAATCGGCGACGTCGCGTCGATTCCGTCTAAACGCGCCGCGCCAAGGAGAAGACGTCCTTCCGAATCGCGCGGCAGGGGCGAGGCGTCAAGAATCCTACCAAGGTTCGATAAAACTGCGCTTGTTCGGCAGACCGCCATTTTGAGAAACATACCCAGTAGTCCTGGAAACGTGTGGAGCGCTTTCAAGATCAGAAGAAAATCGTAACGCTGTTCCTTCTCTTTCACCCAGCGCATTTCTTCCGCGATACTCTTCAAGACCGCTTCGCGGCCGCCGGTCAGCGCTTGGCGCGATCTATTGAGAAAGACCGTCGAGACGATATTCGCCAAAGGGGAATCTTTATGACGCGGCGTTCGCATATTGATCGGCGCCATCACGCGCAAAAGCCCTCGACGCGCGTCCCCCTTCACCTTCTGGAGCCATTCGTCAAGCGCAAGGAAAAAATCGCACAGAAGCGCGTCGTTTACCGTCACCCCGCTCTTCTTCGCAAATTGAATATAACGCGACGTTTCTTCTGAAGAGAGGGTCAGGGTGCGCGCGAAAGGATATTCCTCTTCCAGTCCCATCTTGGAAAAGGGCGGCGTGGGAGTGAGAGGACGTGGAAAACGGAACGCAAACCGTCGCGTCGAGCGCCATGTATGCCAATAGTTGCGATAGTACGCGCGACGATTCCAACCGACCGGGTATCGCTCTTTCAGAGCCTCCTCGTTAAGCGCGGGAAGACGCGTCTCAGGAGGAAGTCCGCCAACGCTTTTCGCATAGAGCGTCGACCAGTCGTTGATGAAAGAAAGAATTCCCATTCCGTCGGAAACGGCGTGATGAAACTGTAAAAGGAGTCGCGACCTGTTCTCGCGTTTCGATTCGTAGTAACAGACGCGCAGACCCGGTTCGGAATAAAGCTCCAGACGACGAACGTTCGGAAAACCGCTCGCGTTAAAGGCGTTTGGATTCTCGTCGACGTCGATATACTCAATCTCGGGCAAACGACGCGTCGGAACCCAGAAGAGACGCGCAAACCCGCGCTGAGCGCGACGCTGAAGGAGAGGATGACGTTCGATCGTCTCAAGAAGCGCGTTGCGCGCAAGAGTCCAATCGAGTCGTTCGCTAAAGTTCAACACAAAGACGGGATCCATCGGATACTCGGGCGTGTCGTCAAGAAGCATATACTCTTCGAAGAGCGCGAAAGGTTCGCGTTTAGAAGAAACTCGCGCGAGGCTGACCGGCGTCCCTGTCGCGCTTCCGACGACGCTTATCTCGTCCGTATGTTCTGCCGTTGCGTTAAACATAAACGTCCTTCCACAAGTTAGGTTAAGGAAGGCGCTGCGTCTCCTTCCTCCGCTGTCGTAGAATACTGAAAATATCGATCAAAGGCGTCCGAAGACGCGTCGACGACGCGTAGCGTCGCCCCTTCGTTAAAGACTTTGCGCTCTTCTTCGTCGCGCGCGCCAAGCGTCACGACAAAAAAAGCGGCGTCGCGCGGAGCGCGGCCCATAGCGGCGCGTAAAACGTCCGCGAAACGATCGGAGCCCGTCGGAGTCGCGACCGCCAAGCGCGAAAGAATTCGACGCGCGGAGCCCCCGCTAACGATCTCGTTCACCTCGCAAGCGCCCGACGTTTCTTTCGCGTCGGCGCTAACTTCCTCGGCGTTGAGCGCGAAGTAGAGGCGCGTGTCGTTTGTCGAACGATTGCGCGACAACGTCGCGACGAAGGAAATCGCCTTTTCTACCGTCTCGTAGAGCTCTTCGCGTCTCTCGGCGTAACGCGGCGCGTACAAATCGAGGATAATCGCGACGGAACTCGTCTGACGTTTCGCAAATTCCCTCGTCTGCAACCGCTGGCGTTTCGCCGTCGCCCGCCATGCGATCATACGGCTCGTGTCTCCGGGGCGCCAGTCGCGAATTGCGACCGTTTCGTCCGGAGCGCGGGAAACGGCGTTCCGCGTCGTCTCCGCCTCCTGACATTCGCGCCCCGCGTAGGCGCGCCATTCGTCCGTCACGCGTCCAAGACGCGGAAAGACGAGAATTTCGTCCGCCGCCGCGTCGCGACGTAAACTGCGAAAGAACCCCAACGGAAATCGCGTCGAAAGGGTCAAACTCGCCGTGCGGCGCGGCCCGCGATTCGCCATAACCCCTGCGTAAAACGCTTTCGCCGTCTTATTCGCGCCGATCTGCGGGAAATAAACGACGGGCCGGAGCGTCTCCGCGCCGCGCGTCTCAGCGGCGAAAGACGCCGTATCCTTCTTATCGGACGCCGATTCATGCGCGACGCTCTTTTTTTTGAGTTTTTTATCTCCCTTTTGCGATTCTTCGAGCAACGCTCTCTCCTTCGCTTCGTGAGGATCCTGAAATCGAGGATCTTCCTCTTCCCATTCGTCCTGGACGACGACCCCCCAAGAGGGAACGCGACGCTCTTTCGAATCGAGTTCTATCTCCACATAAAAAGGCTCCCCCGCATAGATAGACGAGGGAAGGCGACGTTTGGCAACGAGTTTTCTCAGATTGCGAGGCCCGCTAAAGTAATCTAGTAAAAGAAAACCGACCATGAAGGAACTGAACGCCAAAAGAAGATTGACGCCGCGAAGCGCGGCGCTCAGTATCATCAAGATCGCCGCGACAAGCATGGGGATAGAGTCCTGAAAGAAGGTCGTCTTGACGACCTCTAACTTAGAAGCGGACAAATTCGCGCGTTTTTTCAGCCTAAAGATGCGAAATAGCGACATGGGGCGCTCCAAAAATTCACGAGTGGATCACGACGACGACGCGGCGTCCTCTTCTTCGATGCGAAGAGTCGATACGACGCGGCTTAACGCGTCCGCAAGCTTATCCGCCGCTTGCAACTCTTCCTGTTTAATCTTATAAACGTCAAGCGCGGCGGAAGGTTTCTTCATTGTCGCGCCCAAAAAAGCGCCAAGGGAACGCGCGAAACTTTGATTGCTCGCTACGACCTTCTTCGCCTCGCGACTCACGCCCGCCGCCTTCGACGATTCATACGTCGCGCGAAGCGTCAGGAAAGGAACGCCAAACTCGACGCAAAACTCCGCTACGGCGAGCGCTTCGTGATCGTACGCGTCGCCAAGTTCGCGTATCTCCGGCGCGGGGCGTCCCGAGTCGAGACTGATAAGGCGACCGGCGCGAAAACGCGCGAGAAACTCAAGTTCTTCGGGAACAGGTTCAAGAACGCGTTCTTCTTCGTCGGGCGCGCAAACGACGGCGCCGTCAGGTTCCGCGTCGGGTTCGGTCGGAGATTCGACGCAAGTCTCTGGAGTCAACGCTTTAGTCCCCTCCTCCGGCGCGATTGCCGGACGTTCCGGCGCGCTCAATTCAAAGATCGAGCCGTCTTCGCGCAAAATCTTTTCGGGCACAAAGATCGCGCCGTTTGTAAGTTCGGGATTAAGGCTCTTTGCGAAGCCGATCGAAACGACCCGAGAAGGATGAAAGACGCGCAAGAGCGCGGTCAGCCCGTCGCGCGTTCCTTGGAATCCGTTCCCCGACTCGACGATCGCAAGACGACGCCCTCTGAGCCTGCCGTAATAAAACTTGAGCGCGCCGACCTTCATCGATTTAGGCGTTCCCATCTTATCGAGGAGCCCGACAAGTTCCGCTTTCGTCGCCGCGATCACGCCTAGTTCGACGTGTCGAAACGCCGCTTCGATCGCGCGATTCGACTTAAACGCGTCTTTGAAGAGAACCCCTTCGTAATTCCCAAGGTCTCCCGACGCCATCCGCGCCTTCACTTCCTCTATCACCGCCTGTTCGGCGCGTTCCGCAGTCTGCGCGACGATCCAGTTCACCAGATAACGTCCCAAAAAGGGCGAGGGGATCATGATTGCTCCTTACGACTCAACGAGGGGAATGAAAAGAAACCGACAAGGAGACGCGTCATTTAAGCGTCGGAACAAGCGCGGCGATCTCAGCGGCGATTTCCTCCGCGCCCTTCTCTTCCGTCGAAACGACGATCGTCGCCGCAGCTCCATAAATCGGAGAACGCGCCGTCAACACCGTCTCGATCTCGTCGACCGCGCTCCGACCGCCAGTAAGCGAAGGACGGTTCGACGCCGTGCCCGCGTCGCCGAGCATCCGTCTCGCAATCGTCTCAACCGACGCGGTGAGCCACACAACGTGGGCGCGGTCCTTCAAGAGAGCGCGCGTCTCTTCGCGAAGAGGCGCCCCGCCGCCTGTCGATAAGATCAACGCCTCGGGGGATTCCAAAAGTTCCTTCATGACGTCCGCCTCAAGATCGCGGAAATATTTCTCGCCGCGTTCCCTAAAGATCGTCGCAATTTCTTCGCCTGCTCGCGCGACAATCTCCGCGTCCGTGTCGACGACTTTGACCCCGTAACGCCGCCCCAGGAGCGCGCTCACCGTTGATTTACCGACCGCGCGATATCCGATAAGCGCGATCTTATTGCGTAGAGGATTCTCCATGAAAAGACCTTCAACAACGCCGCTAGAAAGAAAATGCGCGAAAATTCGCGCTTATTTAAACGAAGAGCGGCGCTTCGCGCAACAAGACGGAAGCGTCGCTAAAAACAACTCGTCAAAAAAGTCGGGGTGAAAACTCGATCAGTTTTCCGCCGCATCCTTCTTCACGAAATCGGCAAACGCGGAAAGAATCGTGCGCGTCACCTTGCCGGGCTTGCCGTCGCCGATCTCGCGTCCGTCGACGCACACGACGGGAATCAATTCCGCCGCGCTACCCGTGAGGAAACATTCGTCCGCAGTATAGACGTCGTGGCGCGTGAACGCCGTTTCGGAACATTCGAGTCCGAGTTCGCGGCAGATCTCAATGACGGAATTGCGCGTCACGCCTTCGAGGATGCACGCGTCGATCGGAGGAGTGCGGAGCTTGCCGTTCTTCACGATGAAGATGTTGTCGCCGGTGCACTCGCAAACGTCCCCCTTATGGTTGAGCATGAGAGCTTCTTCGCAGCCCGCGTAGTACGCCTCGATCTTCGCCAGAATATTGTTCAGGTAGTTGAGGGACTTCACGCGCGCGTTAAGGGAGTCGGAAGGATTGCGAATCGTGCTCGCGGTAACGATCTTGATACCCTTCTCATAAAAATCGGCGGAATAGAGGGAGAGCGCCTGCGCGATCACGATGACCTGCGGATCGTGGCAGAGGTGCGCGTCAAGACCGAGCGTTCCGACGCCGCGAGTAACGACGAGGCGAATATACGCGTCAGTGAAACCGTTTGCTTTAACCGTCGCGTAAATCGCGTCGACGACTTCTTCCTTCGTCATCGGAATCTTAATGTCGAGCGTTTTCGCGGAATCCCATAGACGGTCGATGTGCTGCTTGCAGCGGAAGATCTTGCCGTTATAAACGCGGATTCCTTCAAAAAGACCGTCGCCATATAAAAAGCCGTGATCGAAAACGCTGACTTTCGCGTTTTCTTGATCCACCAACTGACCGTTCATAAAAATCTTAATAGACATAGCAAATTCGCCTTTCGATCATATTCTCAACGCGGGTACGCGCGACGCGTCATGCGAGGCGGCGTCGATATGCTCACGCTTTCCCATCGTCCCCTTTATTGTATCATAGAACGCAAGATCTGACAAGTTCCCCGTTCTGACCAAGACGCGCTTTCTCCTATTTCAAATATTCTTCATGCACGACCTGACCGTCGACGATACGTATCGCTCGATCCGCGTCCCGCGCCTGACTCATATCATGCGTCACCATTACGACGGTCAACTTCTTCTCGTCGTTGAGGCGGCGCAGAAGTTCCAGAACGTCTGCGGAAGCTTTCGAATCGAGGTTCCCCGTCGGTTCGTCGGCAAGAAGGAGGCGCGGACCGGCGATCAGCGCTCGCGCTATCGACGCGCGCTGCATTTCGCCCCCCGAGAGTTCGTTCGGGCGGTGACGCAGACGATGCGACAGCCCGACAAGGTCGAGAAGCTCCTTTGCTTCGCGAACGTACGCGGAGCGGCGGCGCAAATACTTCAGGACGCCGTCGCGAATCATGAGGGGCGTGAGGACGTTCTCGAGGGTCGTCATCTCGGGAAGAAGATGATAGAACTGGAAGATCATTCCGATGAAATGATTCCGCAAAGAATCGCGTTGGCTTATCGGGAGGTTGTCGATTCGCTGCCCGTCGAAGTAGATGGAGCCCGCGTCGGGAACGTCGAGGGTGCCAAGGAGGTGCAGAAGCGTGCTCTTCCCCGATCCGCTCTGTCCGACGACGGCGAGAAACTCCCCTTCGTGAACGGTCAAATTGACGCCGCGAAGGACGGGGACGACGTTTTTCCCCATGGCATAGCCTTTGTAGAGATCGGAAACGACCATGATTTCGGGGCGTGGGTCTCGCGGCGCTTCGTTAGGCGAACTTGGGAACGCTGCGGGAGACGCGGAGACGGAAACGCGGCGCTCGCGCTTCGGGGATGGCGACGCGTCGAAGTCGGGCTCGGCGTCTTGAGCTTGAACCGCGATTGACTCAGGGGGCGGCGTCAACGCGGGGTCTTCTTCAAGATCGGCGGTTGGCGCAACGTCGGTCGCGGGCTCTCCGATAAGCTCGCGGCGAAGGTTGCGTAGCGCGGGGCTGACTTCGCTCATCCGTTCTTTTGGGGCGTTGGAGGCGCGTAATTTACGCAGCGCTTCGGCGCGGCTATTCGGAGCGACGGGGGTTGGCGTCTCGTCGGGGACGCGCGGTTCGGAGCTCGGCGCGGTCGGAGCTGCGGAGGGACGTCGTCTGAGGGACGCTAAAATTTCCGCGTCTTTGGTTCTCGATTCGTCGTTATTCATCTATCTGGGTAATCCGCTTGAGGAGATTCGTCATATTAAAGTCGAAGGGGAATTGAAGCAAAACGAAGGGGCGTCCGCAGGGGCGATTCGCGTCAAACGCGGAGCGTGTCGACGGGCTTGAGCCGCGCGGCGCGGATCGCAGGGATGACGCTTGCGCCCGTAGCGACGAAGAGCGCCCCGACGTCGATCCAGAAGACGGTCCACGGGTCGACAATCGCGGGGACTTTGGAGAACATGTAGATTGTGGGATCGAAGACTTCGTGCCCCATGAGTCGGGAGAGGAAGTCGGCGATCTGTTGAAGATGCGCGATGAACCAGAAGGCGAGGAGCATCCCCAGCGAGGTTCCGACGACGCCGAGGGCAAGCGCGTAGAAGAGGAAGATCTGGAGGATTCCCGCCCCGCTGGCGCCGAGAGACTTGAGGATCCCGACGTCGCGGCGCTTGTCGACGACGATCATATAGAAGATCGCAAGGATGCAGAATCCCGCGCCGCCGCAGGAGAGGAAGAGGACGACGTTGAGGAGGGAGAGTTCCGTAGCGACTGCGGCGAGAGTCGTCGCCTGCTGATCTTTCCACGTCTCGACGTAGTAAAGCTGTTCGGGGAACTCGGGGCTTTCGCTGAGGCGATCGCGAAGATCCTCGATTCTGACGCCGGGCTTCGCTTTGATAAGGAGTTGCGACGCCATGCGCGTTCCGTCTGGGGCGATCATGCGGCGCAGTTCCTGAAGCTTTTCGATTGGGACGAAGACGAAGCTGTCGTCATATTCGGCCATATTGCACTCGTAAAGGTCGACGATAGTGAATCGATCGTAGACGATAGACGGGAGGGAGTTTTCGGCGGCGGCGGCGAGGAACGAGAGGGTCACGTCGGCGCCGGGAAGAGTCGAGAGGGATTCGCGAATCTCTTCCTTGCCCGTTTGGGGATTAAGGTGGCGTCGACGCATCCCGGAGATAGTTCCAACGCCGAGAATCGCGCCGGTTTCCTGGGTCGTTTCCTTGTCGTTTTCCACGTTGAAGGAGTCGAGTCCGTCAAAGGGGGTGCCGATGAGAAGGTCGGGGGCGGCGGAAGGAGAATCAAACGCGTCGCTTGTCGCGTCGGGAACGTCGTCGAGGGGCGTTGGCGCTTCGGGGGATTCGGCGGCGGATGGAGCGACAGACGCGAAGCCGGGATCAAGCGCCGAGGGATCGTCGGGGGAGCCGGACTCGTCGAGAGGCGCGTCGAGGGGGGCGTTGAGATCGAGCGCGGAAGAGTCGGGAGAGGTGGGAGACGCGCCGGAGTCGGAATCATCGTCGGGAACGTCGTCGTAGACGGGGGGTTCGGGGAGGTTGGCGAGGACGGCGGCGTATGGATTCGCGTTGGGATCGTCGACGGCGCCGGACGCGGGGTCGCGGGAGTAATCGACGACGGAGGCGGACTCGGGCGCGGAATCGGGTTTGCGAGATTGTTCGTAGATTTCGCGGCGTCGCGCCTGCTCTTCCCATCGGAATTTCTCATATTTGGCGTCGGCGCGGCGTTTTTTCCATCCGGCCTCGGCGAGACGCGGACGAACGGTCCCGTCTTCACCGAAGAGGGGGTTGCGGGTATCGTACCCGTCTTCGCGCAGATCGAAGGAGAGTTTGGCGCGGTTCGCGGGGTGTTGCAGATAGCGGGAGATCGCGGTGACTTTTTCGTTGGTGGCGGCGTCGATTCCGACAAGCTGAACCTGACGCGTAACGACTTCCCCGCCGTTGTATTCGTAGCTGAGAAGACCTGGGGTCGTGACGGTCGGGGTGACGGCTTCGACCATGTCCCCGGCGATTTTATAGACGTCGCGAATACGCGAATCGACGTCGTCAAACCCGCGCAGACTCGACCGCGAGCTGATCGTGACGTCGGAGAGCGCGCCGTGGATGCGATTCTCCATTTCGCGGCTAAACCCGAGCATAATCGCGTTGACGACCATCATAATCATCACGCTAATCGCCACGCCGCCGACGCTCAACAGCGCGATTCGACGCGTCAGTAAATAGCGCCATATCAACAACAGTTTATACATAACTTCCCCGTCCCCTCCATAGGACTCTGCGCGTTCAAGCGCGACTCGACTACGCCCCTTTGCACGTCAAAGAGAGCTCCCTTATACAATACCACAAAATACCGCCGTGACGCAATTGGTATTTTGGGAAAAAAACGGGGTTTTTACGTGAGAATACGCTCCGTCAAAGAAAAAACGCGCTGTAGTCGACGGTTCCTTCTTCTCATAACTTGCCTTATGAGAGCCGAGATAATTCTACTCCCGTTTGCATCGCCGATCTAATCCCCTTCGAGATTCCTGAGTCTTGGGAGTGGGCGCGGCTAAACGTCATCAGTGAAATGTTTACAGGGAATAGTATTAATGAAACAGAAAAGAAAAAGAATTTCACTGATATTTCAGAAGGTT
>JBJEXI010000071.1:0-1846 GCA_051885615.1 Thermoguttaceae bacterium | reverse complement strand
AGGTAATCCCTTCGCAGGCACGCAATGGCGGCGTTCAGATGAACGCGAGCGTTGCTGAAGTACTCGGGGTCTGTCCTCCCGAGTATCCGTTGCAGAAGAAGCGTCATACATTGGAATTTCTAAGAACAATTCCTCATCTTCGTTTGCGAACGAATACTTTTAACGCCGTTTTTCGCGTTCGTTCTGTTTTGGCGGCCGCTATTCACGAGTATTTCCAAAAAAGGCGGTATGTTTATGTCCATACGCCTCTGATTACGGCAAGCGACTGCGAAGGCGCCGGCGAGATGTTTCGCGTAACGACAAAAGCCTGGAATGCGTCGGCCCCTTCGGAAGAAGAGTATTATGGTTCAGATTTCTTTGGCCAAAAAGCAGGGTTGAGCGTCTCTGGGCAGCTTGAGGGGGAGATGGCTGCTATGGCTTTTGGAAAGATCTACACTTTTGGTCCGAGTTTTCGCGCAGAGTGTAGCAACACTCCACGCCATGTCGCCGAGTTTTGGCATGTTGAGCCGGAGATTGCATTCGCTGAACTTCCTGACGTCATGGAAGTTGTGGAAGAGATGATTAAATCGGTTGTTTCTGTTGCACTGGATAAATGTTCTTCTGAACTTGAATTTTTTGAAAAAAACTTTGAAACCGGTCTGTTAGATAAGCTCCAGAACCTTGTTAACGAGAAGTTTGCCGTCGTTACTTATACCGAGGCGGTTAAAATTCTCCAAGATTCTAAAGAGAACTTCCAGTATTCTATTGATTGGGGAGGGGATCTTCAAACAGAACATGAGAGATACTTGTCAGAAAAGGTTTTTCATAAGCCGGTCTTCGTGACTGATTATCCTAAAGAGATCAAGTCCTTCTATATGAAACAGAATTCCGATGGAAAGACCGTTGCCGCGACCGACCTGTTGGCCCCTGGAGTAGGAGAAATCATCGGAGGGAGCGAACGAGAGGCTGATTTGGACAAACTCATTGCGGCTATGCGCGATAGAAATATGTCCATGGATGAATACGCTTCCTATATCGATTTGCGTAGGTTTGGTAGCGTGCCTCACGGGGGGTTTGGTTTAGGATTTGAGCGCTTGATAATGTACGTAACCGGAATTAGCAACATCCGAGACGTCATTCTCTTCCCCAGAGTCGTGAACAAAATTTATTAAACTCTGTGAATTTTGTAGTATCAAGCAGGCGACTTCTTCTCTGAGGTCGCCTGCTTTGTTATTCATTACGATTGTTGATTTTCGACAAAAGTGTGGTACTATTGTCTTGTTCTCTTCATCCATCTTGGTTTGGGAAAGGATAAGTAATGGCCGCAACGACAAAGAATTCTCTAGTTTTTCGTAGTGCAATAACCGCTTCGCTTGGAGGACTGTTATTTGGGTTTGACACCGCTGTGATTTCTGGGGTTACGGATTCCCTACAACGGGTGTTCAGCCTCGACGACGCGCAATTAGGAATAGCCGTATCCAGCGCCCTCGTTGGGACTATTTTGGGCGCCGCAACAATACAATATCCCGCCAATCGTTTTGGTCGTAAACCTACGCTGCTCTTTATCGCGTTGCTATATTTGATCTCTGCAATAGGAAGCGCTTTTCCGTGGAACATTTCTTCATTCATCTTTTTTAGGTTTTTGGGAGGAATTGGCGTAGGAGGCGCTTCGGTTGTCTCTCCTCTATATACAGCTGAAATATCTCCAGCAAAGAGACGAGGTTTCCTTGTTGCGTTAACTCAGTTTAACATCGTTTTGGGGATTCTACTTGCCTACGTCAGTAATTTCATTATTGCGGGGGCCGGTTTAGGGGAAGCTGAATGGCGATGGATGTTAGGGATTGAGGCTGTACCCGCACTAGTATTT
>JBJEXI010000070.1:0-35457 GCA_051885615.1 Thermoguttaceae bacterium | reverse complement strand
TTTGCGCGTCGTCTGCTTAGCAAACGACGATTCCTTTCGCTTATGCAAAGGATTCAGGCGTTTGAAAGCCACTGCAATTAAACGACTAACACGAATCATTCTGTACTCCTTCAGTGAAAAAAGGGACAATAGGATGACGACGCCATTCCGTCGTCGTCCCGTAAAAATAACAATTGAACGTCTTCAAACGTCTTGGATCCCCCGAGCCGCTTGAAGCGCTGCAAGACTTAAACGCAATTTATTTTCCAGTAAGAGCCGTTCTACGCCAATTCAGTAGGCGCCTTGATTATCCGGCGCTCCACTGTCGTTCTTTGAATATTTACCTCCCAATCAAGGCGCTTAGCGCGTTGTCGTAACGAGCCGCGATAATCTCAGGACGCCATCCTTGAGCGCGTTCTCTAGCGCGTCGGGAATAATCTTCGTAAAGCTCTTTGTCATCCCATAAAAGAATAATATTCCCCACCCACTTTTCAGACTCTCCTATCGTGGGGGTCAATCTATCGTTCTCCAACAATCTCGCCGGTATGTCTAAAATAATACCGGCGTCTCCAACAACTTCAGGCAACGCGCCTCGGGAACTGACAATAAGAGGAATTGCATTTGCCATAGCTTCTGCCGCAACACGACAAAAAGTCTCTGGATAATAAGAAGGAACAATAACAAGATACGCTTCTTTGTAAAAATCGCGCGGATCTGTCGTACATTCCATAACATTGACATTCCGAACGCCAGTCCAATCAATCTCCGCAAGCTTCAACCATGAAGCTTTGGCTCTTCCTTCCACCAGCAATATTGGAATATCTGGGCGACGCTTCCATAATTCATGCGCTATTCGCGCTACTAAAAGTCCCCCCTTGCTCGGTTCAGGATTAACCATCACAACATACTTGCGTTTCATTGAAGAGGGATCGCAAATAAAACTATCCCAATCCATCATCGGCGCGATTGGAGTAGAAGGGAGTCCTAGAAGTTCAGAATAATAATTTGCCGTATAATTAGACGGCGTTATATTCAAATCAACTTTTGCAAAGTCGTCCAAATTCATGTAAGAATGATTCTGAAGAAGGAAAACGGTCTTTAACGAATTGAATTTACCGACCGAAAGAATATAGTCGCTTAACCAATAACTGCCGTATGTCGCCAGTATTTGAGGTTTGGCGACGCCTATGATTTGATTTAAGATGGGAAGAAACTTTTCTCCCATCTGCCGAGAAGGCTTATGAGAAATATCGTCGGGAAGAAATAAAGTCGAATGAATGGCGCCGTCTCGAAAATTTACTAACGAATAACCGCCCGTTTGAGTCGAATCGACAATTCGTTTCGGCGCAATTCCTCGACTCTCCAAGAACTCGATGGGATTCCTCTTGTCCTGAAAATCAAGAGCGCATCCGCAAAAAGTATGAACGTTCCATCCGCGCAAAGCCAACGCATGAAGAAGTTCGCGCGTCGTTATCGCCGCTCCGTTAGAGGGGTCAAGATAAAAGTGATATGTCGAAAGCAAGAGAGTCTTATTTACCGCTGTAACATTAAGCATTGCTTTACTCCTCATAATGCGTTAGATTTTCACACTCTTTTCATTTCTTCCAAAATTCTTGCTCGATCATGACCGCTAAATTCATTAAGTTAAGAGCGACAAGCGTAACCTAATTGAGCTTTCATCCTCAATCAAGCGCGTTTATCAACTCGAAATACTCCTTTTGCAGTTTGGTATTGCGGAACAGATTTCCTTTCGATTTCAAGCTAGAAACCATTGATACGCGTTGCGCTTGAGGCAAAGAATGAAGCCAATCGACGAGTTCTTTTCTCGCCTCCGCTTTCTTAGCTTGACTAGAAGAGGAATAATACTCAAGTTGCAGTCGAGTAAAACGAACCTCGTCGCGCAAAGTGGAAGGTTCTAATCTCTTTTCGAGATAACGCCAGCCCGCCAAAGTTGTGGGATTATTCGGATCGGAGGGTTTCCTATTTCCTGTTCGAATGAAGAGCCATGGATCATAGCGATTAAACCCTATGTTAACGTCGCTCTTTCCGCTTGATTTGAGGCTCAGACCTCGCGGCATTTTTCGATTAAATTGAATTTCACCTTGAGGAAAAAGAGTTTCTGGAGTCGACGAAAACCATTTCTCTAAAAGCTCCATTTCTCCTTCTGGGCGCGCTTTAATTAAAATCGTTGTAGAAAAAGTATCCTCTTTTCGTGAATGTTCAGGAAGACTATAGTTATACCGAACGGTCAAGACGCACTCGATTCCATCTGGGGTCGTCTTTTGCCGCATTTCTTTCCAAAAAGGCTCGTTCCAATCTTCAAGGGGCGGGAATTCTATCGTTTGTCGATCTCCCATAATAACGCCGCCGACTCTCAAATTTTCATACTGATAAACATAATCACATACGAGGCTTGTATCGGCTTCCTCGTACCATTCATATTTTGAAGAGATTTCTGGCGACGTTATCTCTATTCGAAACGACGTCGGTTGTAACGACCTAGGACCAGGCAGACGCTTAAGCTCATGCTCCGTTAAATTCTCTTCTGAAACAAGCAAGTACGCCATATCCCCGTAATAAATCTCGGAAGGATAGACTGACGCCGTAACCTTCATTCCAGCGTCTTCCGCTAATTGTGGAGACGAATAGAGCGATTCGCCATCAAAAGGGACATAGACGTCTTGGGACAAATCGGCGCCCCCCAAACTCGCGTACAATGCCAGCAGGCATAACGCGGGAACATAAAGCATACCTGTTTTTTTGAAGAGTTCCATCAACATTTTCAGCGCCTTTCTTGGGGGACAGGAAATTAGAGTATAAACGCCTCGAGTGGAAAAAATCAGTCCAAACGACGCCTCAAATATAGAAAAATATCTTGTCAGCTTAAAAGCTAGCGCGCAGGAGGAAACGCGCATTTTCAGCGCCTCTCCCTTCCAGAAGGCGGAGAAAATGTCTAGACGTTCTAAAATATGATTCTGAACTCTCAGCGCCCTGCTTTTCATAGCGCGACTCCTAATAAATAGGGATGGACGTCTTTGTCGACTTTCAAAAGTTTCTTTGAAGGACAAAGAAACCTTTATGCAAATAATAGCTAATCGATTATTAAAAATCAACGGTCTTTGACAATTTATAATATAAATTTTTTCATTCTGCGCTACATTGTTAAAAAAAGTTTGACGTTTCTAACACATTAAACTTCATTAAAAATTACATTTATCTTGTACAGAAGACGACGATGAATTATGCGCTACAACAGTCTTCAAAACAGACATTTTCAAATAAATGCGCCCCACTTATACTAGCGGACTTTAACACCGTTTAACAAGAAAAAAAACAACGGTAGAAAACAATAGAAAAAGACGCTGTGGCAATGAGGAGAAAGCGGTAAGATTACCTTGTCGCCTCCCTCAATGAGCATGAAAAAGAGTATTATCTCTCCGGTTTGGGAATTCGAGAACGTGAAACGCCGCCTCGGCCCCTGCCTCGACCTTTCTTTTTCTGCGCCTGATCGAATTCAAAAACCGTCGTCTTCGTTCCGATTTTTTCTCTAAGCGCGTTAATTCTATCGCGCAAATACGCGGCGCGTTCAAATTCGAGTTTTTCCGCCGCTTCGAGCATCTCGTTTTGCAACTCGTCGAGATACTCTAGCGTTATGTACTCGGTCGCCTGATTCGCGCCGACGACGGCGTTCGCGCGTTCTCGCGCCGCCGCTTCCGCGTCGACGCCCTCCTTAACGCTTCGGCAAACGGTCTTGGGAATAATTCCATGTTCCTTGTTATATTGCGCCTGACGCGCTCGGCGGCGTTCCGTCTCCGCGATCGCGCGACTCATGGAATCCGTCATTTTATCGGCGTAGAGAATCACCTTCCCCCGAGCGTTGCGCGCGCATCGACCAATCGTTTGAATCAGAGAGGTCTCGCTTCTCAAAAAGCCCTCTTTGTCCGCGTCAAGTATCGCTACTAACGAAACTTCCGGAAGGTCGAGTCCCTCGCGGAGAAGGTTGACGCCCACCAGAACGTCAAACTCGCCGTTCCTCAAATCGCGCAACAATTCCACGCGTTCAAACGCGTCAAGTTCGCTATGCAGCCATCGACATTTCACGTTCTTTTTCACAAAATATGCGGCAAGATCTTCGGAAAGCCGCTTCGTCAGCGCGGTGACAAGAACGCGTTCTTTACGCGCGACCCGCTCTAACACCTGTTCGTACAGGTGTTCAATCTGAATCGACGCGGGGACGACCTCGATTTCCGGATCCAGAAGGCCCGTTGGACGTATCGACTGTTCTACTATTTTACCATTTGCGGCGTTCTTTTCATACTCGCCCGGCGTCGCGCTCACAAATACCACTTTGTCAAGACGCGACTCCCATTCAGTAAAGGTCAAAGGTCTATTGTCCAACGCGCTCGGCAACCGAAAACCATGTTCCACAAGATTCTTTTTTCGCGCTTGATCCCCCGCGTACATCGCGCGAATCTGCGGCAACGTCACATGAGATTCATCAATAAATAATAGAAAATCCTCAGGAAAGTAATCGAAGAGCGTGTTGGGAGGCGTTCCAGGCGCCCGGCCTTCAAAAATTGCGCTGTAGTTCTCAATTCCAGGACAGACGCCCGTCTCCAAAAGCATCTCCATATCATAACGAGTCCGCGCCAGAAGGCGCTGCGATTCCAAGATCTTTCCTTGATCCTCCAGGCGCTTCACTTGCTCCGTCATTTCCGCGTTGATCTTGACGACCGCCTCTCGTATTCTTTCCTCCGGCATCACAAAATGTTTAGCAGGATAAACATACGCTTCCTTAATCGTCTTAATCTTCTTACCGGACGTAGGATCGAAATATGAAAGGCTATCGATCTCCGTTCCCCACAATTCGATCCTAAGCGCAAACTCTTCGTAAGACAACCGCACGTCGATCGTATCGCCGCGCACGCGAAAATGGCCGCGGTCAAAGGACGCGTCGTTGCGCGTGTACTGCATGTCGACAAGACGCCGCAACGTCTCGCTGTAATTGAGAGACTCTCCGACCTTAAAATAGAGCGTTAGATTCTTATAATCCTCCGGAGAACCCAGCCCATAGATACTGCTCACGCTCGCGACGACAATCACGTCGTCGCGGCTCATGAGAGAACTCGTCGCCGCTAGCCGCAACCGATCGATCTCGTCGTTGATCGACGAATCCTTCTCTATGTAGAGGTCGCGTTGCGGAATATACGCCTCCGGTTGATAATAATCGTAATAGCTAACAAAATACGACACGGCGTTATTGGGGAAAAACGCTTTGAATTCGTCGTAAAGCTGCGCCGCCAGCGTCTTGTTATGCGATAAGACAAGCGTCGGGCGCTGAAGCTCTTGAATGACGTTCGCCATTGTGAAGGTCTTACCCGAACCGGTTACCCCCAATAGGGTCTGACGTTTCGCGCCCGCGCGGAAAGAGTCGACTAATTCACGTATTGCCGACGGCTGATCCCCTGACGGTTCAAACGGCTTAACTAATTCAAACACAATGTTTTAAACCCCATTCATTTACACAAACTAAACCAACCGCGTCATTTCTCAACGTCAATCCATTGATTGCGCCGCGCCGATTCGGCGACCGCCGTCAAAACCTTTTGAGTCTGCAAGGCGTCCTCGAAACTCGCGCAGCGCGGACGGCCTCCTTCCGAAATTCCTTGATAGAACCCCGCGAGCGCCGCTACGTGCGCTCTCAACCACCCCGTCGTCGATTTCGGCGACGGAAAGTCCGATTCCGGCGCTTCATATCGCGCGCCCGACGGAATCCGCGTCCACCCTGCGCCCCCGCCGTTCTTACCAAAGGGAACTCGCGCGTCGAAGAATTCCAAATAATGCGAATCCATCAGCGAAAATCTCAGCGAGCCCTCCGTTCCGCTTATCTCAAGCTTCAGCTCGTCCTCCGCCCCGTTCGTCAATTTCGTCGCCTCAACGACTCCCGTCGTCGCCAAGCCTTGCGCCGCTCCGTCTAACGCGCCGCGCGTGAGAATCGACACGGCGTCCTCGGCTACGACGTCGCGCGTCTCCGACGAGCCCTCCGTCACGGGACGACGCGGCGTCCAAATCGACGCGTTTGCCATCACTTGCGAGGGACGACCTATCAGCCAGCCGATCAGATCGAAAAGGTGCGATCCTAAATCGAAGATCGTACCTCCCTTCTCTCCGTGCTTCCAGCGCCATGGACGCGTCGAATCAAGCATGCTCGAATGATAGTATCCAACACGATACTGAACGATACGCCCGAGTCGCCCCTCTTCGATCAATTCCTTCGCACGACGTAGCGCCGTAAAACCGCGAAGATGATGCGCCACCCCGTGAACTTTCGACGAAGCGTTCTCCGCTAACGTCCTTCTCAGCGTCTCGGCTTCGTCGGGCCCCGCGACGATCGGTTTTTCGCAATAGACGTGCTTATCGGCGCGGATCGCCTCCAACAGCGCGGGCAAGTGCTCTGCGTTCGGAGTGCAGATATGAACGACTTCGATCTCCGGATTTGCGATTAACGCGCGGTAATCGTCGTAAACAAGGGGACAACCGATCTGTTCCTGAGCGCGCCGCGCCGTCTCGAGACGCGAAGTCGCAACGGCTAAGACCTTGCCGACGACGTCAAGTTGCGGCGCGAACCAGGGCAAAGTCGCCGTCGCGTACGCATGAACCTTCCCGATCATCCCATACCCGATAATTCCGACATTTAGCGTTCGTTTCGTCATTGGCGGTTTCCTTTTCGCGTTCTGTCACGATATAAAAAAAGAGCTTCAAGCCAAAGCTCGAAGCTCTTCAAAGCGGGCGCACATGGATTCGAACCATGGACCTCGTCCTTATCAGGGACGCGCTCTAACCAAACTGAGCTATGCGCCCACGCTCAACGAAAAATATCATATCCCTTTTTCAATCGTAGTCAAGGGGAAAAAGGGGACAATGCAAATAAAAAAACTTCAGGGATAACCTGAAGTTCTCTAAAGCGGGCGCACATGGATTCGAACCATGGACCTCGTCCTTATCAGGGACGCGCTCTAACCAAACTGAGCTATGCGCCCAATCTCACGACTTAACGTCGTTCAATCGACTAGCACATAATACCACGCTACGCGTTTTACGCAAGTAGAAATTTCTAAAAAAATTTAAATCGTCTTTATCTGCGGTCCTACTTGCTTTTCAATTCCGTAAATTCTACAATGACGTCAACGAAGGAGGATGGAGTCAACGCGTTGATTTCTCCCCGATGGGAACAAACTTTTCAAAATGCGGAGACGTCCTATGCTGTGTGAAGAGCGCTTTCAAATAATTTATCGCCGCGATCCCTCGGGAATTTCTTTTTGTCCATATCGAGTCTGCCCCATTGGCGCGCACGTCGACCACAACCTCGGAAAGATCACCGGCTTCGCCGTCGACAAAGGAATCCGCATCGCTTACGGTCCCAAACGCAACGGAGTCGTTGAAATGAAATCGTTGCAGTTTCATAAACGCGCGCAGTGGCACGTCGCGACGACGCCCCCCGAAAAGGAACGCGACTGGGCGGACTACCTCCGAGGCGCGACGATCGCGCTCAACCGCCGCGCCCCCCTTGGAGTCGGACTCAGCGGCGTTATCGAAGGCGAGCTCCCGATCGGCGGACTCTCCTCTTCCGCGGCGGTTACGATCGCCTTCTTGGTCGCCCTGGCGCGCGTCAACCGTCTCGAAATCACGCGTCAAGACCTCATTGATTTAGCCTACGAGGCGGAATCTCAATACGTCGGCGTCTCCATCGGACGTTTGGATCAATCTTGCGAGACGTTGTGCAAACGCGATACGCTCCTATACCTCGATACCCTCGACGGCTCCTACGAACTGATTCCGCAGACCCCCAATATGCCGAATTTCAAAATCGCCGTCTTCTTCTCCGGGCTCGAACACTCCCTTGTCGGGTCAAAGTTCAATACGCGCGTCGACGAACTTCGCGCGGGAGTCTACGCGCTTCAAGCATTCTCGGGGATGGAATACGGAAAGTTTGCCAACTCCTTCGCAAGATCGGTTCCGCGAGAGATCTTCGAAGAATACCAAGACCGCCTCCCAACGCCTTGGCGCAAACGCTGCGCGCACTGGTATTCGGAAAACGAACGCGTCGAAAAGGGCGTCGACGCTTGGCGACGAGGGGACTTGGAGGAATACGGGCGCCTCTCCTTCGAGTCGGGACAGAGCAGTATCGACGCGTGGGAAAGCGGCGCGCCCGAACAAATCACCCTCTATAATATCATGAAGAAAACGCCGGGGATCTATGGCGGGCGTTTCGCCGGCGCCGGATTCAAAGGGTGTTGCTACGCGCTCGTCGATCCGAACCGCGCCGACGAAGTCGCCGACGCCGTATCCAAAGCGTATTTAAAACAATATCCCGAACTTGCGGAAAAATATTCCGTTCACATGTGCGATACGGCGGATGGTGTTCAGCTCTAAAATAGGAAAGACGATATGAAATGCTTGTTTCTCGCCGCCGGGTTTGCCACGCGGCTGTATCCGCTCACCCAAAATTTTCCCAAGCCTCTCCTGAAAGTCGGAAACAGGAATATCCTCGATCGACTCGTCGACGATCTGGAGTCGACCCGCCTAATCGACGGGTACTGCGTCGTTTCCAACGCTCGCTTTATCGATCATTTTAACGAATGGGCGAAGACGCGTTCCGAAAATATCGCCGTCGTCAACGACGGAACGACGACGAATGAAACGCGGCTCGGCGCCGTGCGCGATCTCGCTTTGGGAATCGACTCTCTCAAGATCGACGACGATCTCCTCGTTCTCGCGGGGGACAATCTTCTTGATTTTAGTCTGAAGAGTTTTCTCGAATACGCCCGTGAAAAGGGAACGAGTTGCGCGATACGCTACTATGAGCCCGACGTCGAAAAATTGAAGCGATGCGGAGTCATGCAAATCGACGCGCAAGATCGCGTCGTTTCGATGGAAGAAAAACCTCAAAAACCGCAATCGCATTGGTGCGCTCCCCCGTTTTATTATTATCGCCGCGAAGATCTTTCCCTCGTGGCGACCGCCCTCGAAGAAGGATGCGGAGTCGACGCGCCCGGTTCATTCCTCGCGTGGCTCGTCGCTCAGGTTCCTGTTCACGCGTATCTTATGCCTGGAAAACGTTTTGACGTCGGTACTCTCGAAAGTTATAATCGTATCCAAGAAATGTTTCAACGCCGCGACGCATGATTAGGTGATTCTTATGAGAAAGACTTCAGTTCGTTACGCTCTGGGGAATGGCTCCTGCCTCCTTTCCCTGCTCTTCACGCTCCTTCTCCTTTCCCAAGGAATACGCGCCCAAGAGCCGGAGCTTCCCTCCGCGACCGCTGAAGACCTCTCCTCAATCCTCTCCCTCCCCTACGTCCCGCCGCAGGAATCGTCCCCCGTTGAAGGCTTTGCCGTCTACGGCGGCGAGTGGCGCGTCGACTCCGACGGCGTTCTTTCCGCGCCAGGGAACGAAGGCGCCAGGCTCGCTTACGACGATCCCCAATGGCGCCAAGCGACGGAAGGCGTCGTCGAGGTCGAACTTCGCTTTCCCAACTCCGACCCCGGCTTCTCCGGCGTTTGCTTCAAAATCACCGATTCCCAGGTCGGCGCCGACGCCTTCAACGGCTATGAAATTGGCTTTAACCCCGCCGAAAAGCTCATTAATCTGGGGTCGCATCGCCATAATTATCACCAACTCAAGCGTTACGCGTACGACGTCCCCGTCGGGCGTTTCTTCAAATTAACGATTCGTTTTGACGCCTCGGGATTCGACTTTTCGATCGACGGAGAAAAAGCGGGCGAATATCGCGAACCGAATCCTCAACCGAACGATCCCCTCCGCGTCGGAACAATTGCTCCGCGAATTTGGCAAAACGCGGTCGAATATCGAGCCCTCCGCGTCAAACTCGGCGACGCGCCATTCCAAGACGTACCCTTCGTTCCCGCGCAACCAACAGACAAGGAAACGCCCGAGACGATGAGCGTCGACGACCTTCCGCCAATCCTCTACGTCGCTCGCTCCATGCGCGAACGTCCCTACTCCGTCGGAAACGAACTGTGGCAATCCCTTCCCAAAGAGCCCGGCGCCGCAATACGCCTTGTCGATCCTAACGCGCCAGAAGACGGCGTCAAAACGATCTTCTCCGATCCGGACGGCGCCATTTTCGATATGAACCTTTCCTACGACGCTAAGACGATTTATTTCTCCTACCGTCCTAAAGACTCCGAATACTGGAACATTTGGAAAATCAACGTCGACGGTTCAGAGCTCGTCCAACTCACCGAAGGCCCGTTCTTCGACGTCTCCCCCGCCGAACTCCCCGACGGCGGCCTCGTCTTCGTTTCAAACCGACGCTTCGGACGCACCGTGTGTCAGCCTGGGCCCGCGTCGAACCTCTTCACGATGAACGCCGATGGTTCGAATATTCGATGCGTGAGCATGAACACCCTCTCGGACTTCACTCCCCAAGTTCTTCCCGACGGACGCGTCCTCTTTACGCGATGGGAATATATCGACCGCGATCTGACGTATCGACAATCCCTCTGGACGCAAAATCCGGAAGGAACGCAGTACCAGCTCTTCTACGGCAACACCCAGCGCGATTTCGGCTCAATCCTCCAGGCGCGTCCCATTCCCGGCGCCCCCGCGTTAAAAGTTATCGCCGCTTTTACGCCGCACCACGGCTATCCCTGCGGCGCCGTCGGGATCGTCGATCGTTCCAAAGGGATAGAGGCGGGAAAAGAGGTCGGCGGATACCAGTTTTGGTCCGCAGAATTCAACGCTATTCAAGACCGTCAGTTTGAATACGCCTATCGCGATCCCTTTGCGCTCGACGAAGAACGCGCGCTCTGCGCCTTCGGTTCCAGCGGCCCGACTGTCTTTGAAAAGAACGCTCCTCGTTATCGCATCTGGCTCCTCGACTGCGACGGAAACCGAAAACTGCTCTGCGAAGAGCCCCGTCTCAACTGTTTCTGCCCTATTCCTCTCGTCGAGACGCCGCGCCCATCCCTTCCCGCGTCGCGCGTCGTCGATTCAGGCCTGCGCAAAAAGCTCCGCCCGACACTCCAACCGCGCGAACTCTACGCCGGACTGAGAAAAACAGACTCCCTTGAAGCGCACGACGACTATTACGCGCTCGTCGACGCCTCCCAAAACGGCGACAAAATCGTCGACTCCTTCGGAATACCCGAGCGGCGGAATCTCCTCGACGGCGACCCCGTCGGGCAAGTCGTCCTCGCCGACGTCTATCAAGGGCTCGAACCGACGGTCAAGCGCGGTACGATCAAGACAATCCGCATAATGGAGCAGATTCGAAAAACCGAAGAACTCTATAACCGCGCCTTCGACCAGTCCCCGTCGATGGGCGTCGCGACCTATTACGCAAAAAGATGCTGGGGAGACGTTCCCGTCGAAGAGGACGGCTCCGCAAACTTCTTTGTCCCCGCGCTACGCGAAATTTACTTTCAAGCGCTCGACGCCGAAGGACGCGAAGTGCAACGGATGACAAGCGCCGTTCAATTCATGCCGGGGGAATCGATCGGATGCGTCGGATGTCATGAAGATCGGGACTCGATTCCCGCGACCGCGCAGAACGCAAGTCGACGTCCTCTCGCCGGACTTCGAGCGCCTGATATTCCCCAAATACCAGACTTTATATACGCCGCGCACGTCGAACGCGCTCGGCGCGGTTTGAATCCGACTCTTGACGCGGGCGTTCTCGACTACCAGTCCCTAGTTCAGCCCGTTCTCGACAAATATTGTCTCTCTTGTCACGACAGTCCCGACCCTGCGGGGGGATGCGATCTTTCCGGAGATATGACGCGATTCTTCTGCATGTCGTACGAATCGCTTCTTTTACGCTCTCGTTCTTATCGTCAAGAGGATATGCTCACGGGAGAAATGCTCAACAGTCAAAAAGAACTCGGTAAGCCCCTTGTCCAATTCTACTGGCTTCTGTGGACGTCGTCGGGAATCCATCAGCCGTATTCCTCGGGCGCCTATGCGAGTCGGCTCCCCGATTATTTCGACGAATCGCACTGCAAAGCGAAAGTCGATCCGCAATCCATGGCGCGAATAACGCTCTGGCTCGATTCCAACGCGATCTATCAGGGAACCTACGCCCATGCGCGTCCCGATTCCCCCGGTCGGCGCGACCGCTGGGGAGCGCTCGACGGCGAGGGGGTCGCTCCATGGTTCAAAGACGATTTTCTACCCGTCTATGAAGAAAAATGCCAATCTTGCCATCAACGTATCGAAGGGGGCAACGACGACCTTCACGTCGCATCAGTAACTCCGAACACCGACTGGACGGGCCGATTTGCCTGGATCAATCTCACGCGTCCGGAAATGAGCGCCGCCCTTCTCGTCCACTTGCCTAAATCGGAGGGAGGACGGGGAATCTCGACGACTCAAGACGCAAAAAATCCGGCTTATACCTTTTCCAGTAAAGGAGATAAGAATTGGATAAGAATGCTTCGCGCTATTGAACGCGGGCGCGACGACGCCCTTGCGCGCCCCGAAGCCGACCAACCGGGCTTCCGCAACGCGCGTCCCGAGCCGTAATTTCCCTCCGCGCGAGCGTCCCTTTCGCGCGGACTTTCTCCAAGAAATAAAAAAGACGGCGATCTCAAAAATCGTCGTCTTTTTCTCATTTAAGGAGCGCTATACTCACGCGAGTTTTTCTTCGAGGTACTTTTGCGCCTTTTCAAAAGCCGCGTCGACGCCTGCGGGATTCTTACCGCCAGCCTGCGCCATGTCGGGACGACCGCCGCCGCCGCCCTGAACGAGAGACGCCACGGCCTTAATCAACTCGACTGCGCTGAGCTTCTTCTCAACGAGATTGCGCGTCATCGCGGCGATGAGCGAAACCTTGTTCGCTTTCGTGTCGACGTTCGCGAAGAGGATCGCAGCGTTCTCCGATTTGCGGCGGATCTGATCGATCGCTTCGCGCAACGCGTTCGCTTCGGCGTCTTCAGTGCGCAGAGCGATATAATCGACTCCCGCGATCTTCTTGGCGTTCTTCAAAACTTCGTCGACCGCCACCACTTCTTTCTTCGTCGCGGCTTCGAGTTCTTTACGAAGCTTCTTGACCGAAGTGGCGAGGGTCTCGACGCGACCGACGATCTCCGACGCGGGAACGCGCAGAACGCCCGCAAGCGACGTTTCAATCGCGTCCGCCTGCTGCGCTTTTTCGACCGCCGCAAGACCGGTGTACGCCGTAATACGACGCGTGCCCGCGCTGACGCTTTCTTCAGAAACGATCTTGCAGAAACCGACCTGCGCCACGTTCTTCAGGTGCGTGCCGCCGCAGAATTCGAGGGACGGGCCCATCTTCACCACGCGAACGATATCGGGATACTTTTCGCCAAAGAGCATCATCGCGCCAAGCTTGCGCGCCTCTTCGATCGGCGTTTCTTCGCACGTCACCGGATAGGAGTTGAGAATCATCTCGTTGACGTCCTTTTCGATCGCGACTAAGGTTTCGCACTCGATCGCCTGATGATGGGTGAAGTCGAAACGCAAGACGTCGGCGTCGACTTTAGAGCCTTGCTGTTCGGCGTGTCCGCCAAGACGCGCGCGCAGCGCGGCGTGGAGAAGGTGCGTCGCGGTATGCGCGCGGGAGATCGCCGCGCGGCGCTTCGCGTCGACTTTCGCCGCGACTGTGTCGAGAACTTTCAACGTACCGCTCTTGAGGGTTCCGACATGAACAAGGAACTCGCCGTCATACTGCGTTGATTCGACGACAAAGGTCGCGTCGCCGTCGACGATCTCGCCGGTATCGCCAACCTGGCCGCCCTTTTCACCGTAGAAAGGCGTCTTATTGAGAACGACGCGCAACTTCGCGTCGCCCGCCGTCGCGCTCTCGACAAGCTGATCGCCGTTCAAAATCGCGATGATCTTCGCGTCGGGCGTCTCGACCGTCTCGTAACCCAAGAATGTGGGAGGATCGTTCGCCTTCTTGATCCCTTCGAGAGGATCGCGCTTGAAGAGCAAATTCTTTTCCGAAGAACCGGAAAGTTCACCGTGACGTTCCATCTCTTTGCCAAAGCCTTCCCAATCGAAGCCAAACTTACGTTCGCCCGCGATCGTTTCGAAAAGCTCCGGCGGGAATCCGAACGTCTGATACATTTCAAACGCCTCGGAACCGAGCACCGTCACGCGGCCTTCGGTCTCCATCGTCTTGAAGACGGAGTCGATACGGCGCAGACCGTCGTCGATGCTGCTCATGAAATGTTCTTCTTCGGAGGAGATGACGCCCTGGACGCGTTCGATCGTCTCGCCAAGCTCCGGATAAGGAACTTTCATCAAGTCCGCGACGACCGGCACTAAAGATCCCAAGAAGGGTTTGCGCATTCCCATCTGAACGCCGTCGAGAACCGCGCGGCGCAACAAACGACGAATGACGTATTTTTCCTCTTTCGGACCGGGATAGACGTTTTCGTGAATCGCGAAGGTGCAGGCGCGAACATGGTCGGCGATGCGGCGAAGGCGACGACCGTTTTCATTCGTCAGGTCGACGGCGTCGTATTTCTGCGAGCATACTTCCGCAGCGGCCTCGACGAGGGGACGAAGCGAATCGATGTGGAAATTCGTCTCAACTCCCTGCAATACGGACGTCACGCGTTCGAGTCCCATACCCGTGTCGATATTCTTACTAGGGAGCGGACGAAGGTTGTTGGGCGGATTGCCGACGCGATTGAACTGCGTGAAGACCAAGTTCCAAATTTCGACCTCGCCTTGAGGCGTCTTGTGGTAGATTTCCGAGCAAGGACCGCAAACGCCGTCGGGGCCTTCGCTTGGCGCGGACGATGGCCAGAAGTTTTCGTCTTCGTCAAGGTACTGCAATTTCTCGGGGGGAAGCTTGATCTCGTCGAGCCAAATCTTCGCCGCTTCGGCGTCGTCCTTATAGACGGTGGCGGAAAGCATCGCGGGGTCGATCGCGAGCCATTTCTTATCGGTGAGGAATTCCCACGCCCAGTGGATCGCTTCGCGCTTGAAGTAATCGCCAAAGCTGAAGTTGCCGAGCATTTCAAAGAAGGTGTGATGGAACGCGGTGCGCCCGACGTTGTCGATATCGCCCGTGCGCAGACACTTTTGGCAGGTCGTCGCGCGAGTAAAATCGAGCTTACATCTTCCAAGGAAATGATCCTTAAACTGATTCATACCTGCGGGGGTAAAAAGAACCGAGGGATCCCATCGAGGCACGAGAACGTCGCTAGGACGACGTACGCAACCTTTAGATTCAAAAAAAGTAAGGTACTTTTCGCGAATTTCGTTTGTCGTTAACATTCTTTTTTCCGACTAAATATATCCAAATTTAATCCGGTGGATAACCAACCGATTCGAGATTATAAGGAAAGCGTCCGCAGAACGGAGCCGTCGTTAATTCTTCTTAGAGGCGTAGAAACGCGCGTTCGTCTTGCGTTCGTCCTTCAACGCTTCGGCGAGTTGAGAGGCGACTTCGTCGACCGCAACGAGCGTCGATTCGGAATCCCAACGCCATTTGACTTCAACTTTGCCTTCCGCAAGGCTCTTGCCGATCGTGATGCGCACGGGGAATCCGATAAGATCGGCGTCCTTGAATTTGACGCCGGGTCGTTGATCGCGATCGTCGAGAATGACGTCGACGCCCGCTTCTTCGAGCTCTGCGACGATCTTCTCCGCCGCCGCGACGCTTGCTTCGTCCGTCGCCTTGACGGGGCAGACGCATACTTCGTACGGGGCGAGAGCGACAGGCCAGATAATGCCCGCGTCGTCGTGACTCGTTTCGGCGAGCCCCGCGATAATGCGGCTTACACCAATGCCGTAGCATCCCATGATAATGGTTTGCTGAGCGAGGTTGGCGTCAAGGAACTTCGCGTTGAGCGCTTCGGTGTACTTCGTGCCAAGTTTGAAAACGTGTCCGACTTCGATGGCGTTCTCCATCGAGAGGGGCTCTCCGCAGTGGGGGCACGGATCGCCGACGAGGGCGTTGCGCACGTCGCCAAAGACGTCG
This sequence comes from Thermoguttaceae bacterium, assembly GCA_051885615.1. GTDB lineage: Bacteria > Planctomycetota > Planctomycetia > Pirellulales > Thermoguttaceae > RUG369. Next base: position 19,498 of record JBJEXI010000070.1, on the reverse strand, counting down.
ACGGTGAAATCGCGGTCAAGATTGACGTTGACGAGATGCGTCTCGGACTTATTGGCGCCAACGATAATATTCGCCATTTCTTTGATCGTAGGATCGGCGACAATCTTCACCTTTTCTTTGAGTCCGACGGGGCCGGCAAAACCGACGGGCGCGCCGGTGACGCGTTCGATCGTCTTTTCATCGGCGAGTTCGACTTTCTCGGCGGCAAGGAGACGGCGAAGCTTATTTTCGTTGACGTCGCAGTCGCCGCGTACAAGGACGGCGACGGGGGTTCCGTCGACGTTGTAGATCAGCGTCTTGACGACCTTCTTTGGTTTCGCCTTCAGGAACGCGCAGACTTGCTCGATCGTGTGCGCGCCGGGAGTCGCCAATTCCGCGACGTCTTTGAGGACGACGTCGGCGGGAAGCGCATATTCTTTTTCCCCGATTTCCGCCTTCTCAACGTTGGCGGCGTAACGGCATTTCGGGCAGTAAACGACGTCGTCTTCGCCGTTCGCGGAGGGAATCATGAATTCGTGAGACGCGTCGCCGCCGATCGGGCCCGACTCCGCTTCCACCGGAAGGTAAGGAACGCCGCAACGTTCGAAAATCTTGCAATACGCGGCGTACATCTTCTTGTACGTCTCATTGAGAGACTCAATATCCGCATGGAAGCTATACGCGTCTTTCATCGTGAATTCGCTCGTACGGAGCACGCCGAACTTCGGACGCTCTTCATTGCGGAACTTTGTCTGAATCTGATAGAGGGTCAACGGGAGCTGACGATAGCTCGAAACGTACTGAGAGACAAGGCTCGTGATCTCCTCTTCGTGCGTCGGACAGAAGACGACGGGAGTTTTAGCGCCGCCGCGAACAAGAGTCGACTTAATCAAGACGTTGCCGAAAGCCTCGACGCGATTCGTTTGTTCGTAGAGAGACTGAGGGCACAACGCAGTCATGAAGAGCTCGACCGCGCCGCTTTTATTCATTTCGTCGCGCACGATATTGATCGCCTTATGAAGCGAGCGCCAACCGAGCGGAAGATAAGCGTACGCTCCCGCCATAACCTGAGAAATCATACCCGCGCGGAGCATGAAAATATGGCTTGGAATCTCTGCCCCGTTCGGGGTTTCCTTCATCGTTGGAATAAGTGTTTGCGACCATTTCATAGTGACGTCTCTCAATCGATCATGTGTAAAAGGAACCGGCGCGTCGTCCCGCCGAGAATCAGCGAAATCCGACAATATATTATAGTAACGACTCTTTTCTTTCCTAGGGGATTTGTCAAGGCTAGGTTGCCAAAATGAAACTGAAAAATAAAAAAACGACGTTTTCAGCGCGAAAACGTCGTTCTCTTAGCAATTTTTCACAGGATCAAAGCAAGCGCCCGCCAAAGATTCCAAATCCTCGGAACCCGCCTTCGTTAGCGGTCGGATTGAAAGCGTTGTTACCGCTACTCGTCGCGTGCGGAGTCGTGTCGACAAGCGGGGGTGGAGCCGCCATCGTGCGAATCGACGCAGGTTGAACGGGCATTCCCTTGCTCGTCACGATCTGACGCTGAGGCGCCGACGTCTGTTGACGCGCCGCGTCGCCGGACTCTTGCTTATCGTTCGTCGACTCGTCGGGAGCCGGACGATCGATCACCATGCCCGTAACGTTCCCGCGTTGAGTAATCGCGTTGTTTTGGATACGACGACCATAATTGTCGGAGCCTCCGTAGGTATCCTTGCCGCCATGGTCGATCACGAAGCTGAAGTTTGCGCCGCAGTTCGAAGGCGCATGGTACGAAATACTCGGCGCCGCATAACCTTGATAGGAGCCGTTGTACACGTCGTCGCCGCGATAATTCATCAACACGCCGATACTTCCTTCAGCGCCAGAACCTTGCGTGATGCCTCCCGTCGCTTCGAAAGAGTCGTCTCCTCCAAAATCGACGAGGAACCCGGCGCCAAGATCCCAGCCCATGCCCACGCCCATAATCGTTCCCCCGTAGACGTCGTTTCCCTCGTCGTCAAAGAGGTATCCAATCGCGTAGTGGCATCCGAAGCCCGCGCCAAAACGCTGCCAACGCGCTTCACGTCGCGCCGAGCCGTCGTACATCGTCGACGTCGCCGCATAACGCACGTCGTTTCCGGAGAAGTCGCGCGCAATACCCACGCCCATCCAATATCCGCCGCCATGACCGAAGTAATCGTACTCGTAGGCGTCGTCCCCGGCGCCGTCAAGGAGCATGCCGATTCCGCCGCACGCAACGCGGCGAATACCCGCGCCGACGCCTTGTCCCCAGCCGTCGTAACCGGGATGTTCGGGATATGAATCAAAGTAATAACCGCCGACGTAGTAATGATCGTCGCCGCCGCGATCCGCAATAACGCCAAAACCGCCAGGTCCGCCGACGCCTTGAGCGAATAACGCGCCGCGATAATCGTCGTTGCCGCCGCGATCGATTAAGACGCCAAATCCGCAAATCGCCGTTCCCTGTTCGCGAAGAAAACCAACGTAACGATCGTTGCCGTTCTCATTGATGAGGAGACCGTATCCGGCGATTGAACTTCCTTGGCACACGTCTTTGGCAAGATAGGAATCGTCGCCGCCGTCGTCATACCATACGGAAACGCCAAGGATCGCGCCGCCTTGAATCGCGACGTTCTGTCCGACGTATTCGTCGCGTCCCATACCTAAATCGATCACCGTCAACAAGGGACGATTCAAAACGCACGAACCTTCGCGGTAAACGTCGTCTCCGCCTAAATCTACAATGCAGCACGCGTCGGGATATTTGTCGAGCTCCCATACGGTTCGGGATTTCGGTCCGATAAGAATATCGCCCGCCTCGCAGGAAATGATACCAACCTCCTGATTGTCGCCAATGCGAACTTTTTGAAGGGAATCATAATCGATATTCGCCAATTGCTTGAGCGTTTCGGGGTGCAAAACGGAGAGAATAGACTCGCCCGCCTCATATAATTCGCTCTTGTTAATCTTCTCCATGCAATCGATCAAATACATCGCGCGCCCGCGCATTTCGACGGTGTGGCCGCTACGAACCTGAGCGCAGAAGATTTTGTGCGACTCGTTCATGATCGCCGCCAACTCGTTTTTGTTTAGCGGAGCCAACGCTTTCGCATGATGACTCGAAGCCTCGACTAGCATGGTCTTGAGAATGTCAATAGCTTCGACAGGGGATTTGGCGACTTTAGGAAGAAGTTTATTCTGACGCACGGGGACGTCGGTCAAAACTCTCGCGTAACGCGAACCAATGATAATATCTTCGTTGCTTCCGAAGAAACATTGCGCGAAGAGATTAGACGCGCGCTCCGCTTCGTCAACGCTGCTGAGAGGATCTTGGTAAAGCTTTTCATACCATTTCAAACGACAACGCGAATTCAGTTCGTTGCCAGTCTGAAGACTATTGGTACGGCGACGAATACTCGCGTTGTAAATCTTCCAACGTTCATATAATTCCGCGCCGCCCATCTTTTTGAGATTAGCGAACATGTCGTTCGTCATTTCCTTCACCGCTTTTTCCGCGATAGGCGACCGCCATGATTTCGCTTCTTGACGAACATGAGACGTTTCTTCTTCCGTCAACGTGTCTTCATGAGTTTGGGCGGCTTTAACGTCCGCCTCGGAGACGTCGCCGTCGGGAATTTTCACAACGGCGTCAGGCGCGTCTTCATTCTCGTTTCCAAGATGCAATTCGTCGCCGGGAGCCAGCTTTGCGACGCCTTTCACATCCGCAGTAACAGGGGTCGGTTCGGCAGCCTGTGATTCAGAGGTCAAAGAAGGAGAGTCGGAACCATTCTCAGAAGGCGCTTCGTTTAACGAGTTCGCGCCGTCTTCTTTCAAAACAACTTCTTCGACAGGCTCGGCATTTTCCGCCGCGCTCCTCGATGTAACTGCCTTTTGCAGCTCCAAAGAAGTTGAATCCGAGACGTCCAACGCGCCATGCGAAGTCTCGTTGCGGCGCGTGCGTTTCATACCCCTCGAAGAGTCTTTAAAATCGGGCCCTATCGAGTTAAGAAAGGGACGAAGAATTCCGGGCGTTCCTTCGCGAAGACCGGACTGCGCCGTCGCCGCGTTTGGTCGAACCTTAACGTTGGATTCAGCGCGCGCAACTCCCGACAACAAAAGCGTTCCCAACGCGACGCTTGTCAACGCGCAACTATAAAAGCGCTTACTCAACATGACTCAAATATCTCATAATTCATCAACCAAGGCGTCGTCAAAACGAATCGCCTTGCGTACGTCTAATAGACGTTTCTCATATAAATAGCCAACCTAAACGAGCTTGCCGTTCAGGCATGTTCAAACGCATACAAGATTCTGCGGTCGCTCCCTCTATGGCATTTATTCCTGTATAGCGGTCAAACGACAACAAGACCTACTCAGTTTTTTCGTCTTTTTCTTCCAATATCTTAACGCAACTTCCCCGAGGACGGAGCATTTAGAAGAAAAAGAGGCGCGACAGAACGCGCCTTTATTACAATCATTCTCAAGAAAGCAAATTACCCCAAAAGAGGAAGAACTCTCAATCTATCTAAAGAAAACAAAACACTCAAACAACAGGAAACACACAAAATAAAGAGTCCCTGTACTCGCTAAATTTCGTCGCGTTATTCCAAAGCGTTAAAATCGGCGCTTTTATCGGTAAAACCGTCAGTTTTTTGAATAAAAAAATGTAAAATATGAACTTAATACTTGCTTAAAAGTATCGCGCAAATTATCATTCTAAGGAAGCGTCGTGTTCCATGAACAGACATTTTTAATCAAAGACGGAACGCGCCAGAGCGTTCGGTTCTTTTATGTCGCTCTTTAGCGGTTTAGATTTCGTGATTTGTAAGGATCGCGACCGCTCGACAGAGACAGGCAATCATAGAGTTTTACCGTTAAAGCCTAAGTTGATTTAGGAGATTCTCATGAGTCGAAGTAAATTCGTTCTTCGTTTAAGCGCGATCCTGGCGTTGATCGTTCTCTTCACCGTTCCTGTATCAACGGCTTACGCGGCGAACAACAACAACAATAACAACAACAACAACAATAATAATAACAACAACAACAACAACAACAACAACAACAACAATAATAATAATAATAATAATAATAACAATAGCAATCGAGGCGGCGGAAGCAGTTCCTCGATGGGCGGCGTGGCTATCGACGCGAACGGCGTTCTTCAGCGCGTTGTCGTCGACGACGGTCTTTTAGCCGCCGATCGCGAAGAAGCGTATAAGGCTATCCCTTCCGACATGCGCGCGCAGAGCAAATTGCGAAAAGTTTCTCTTAACCGTCTCGAAGCCGCTATCGTTGAAAACGGCGGCGTCGTCACCGACGAAATGGCTAACCTCGCCGGTTTGACGCGTATTGAAAACGTCTTCGTCTATCCCGAAACGGGCGACGTCGTCATCGCCGGCCCCGCTGAAGGATGGAAAGGCGGAGTCGACGGTTCGGTCGTCGGCGCGAAGAGCGGTCGTCCGACCCTTCAGCTTCAAGACCTCGTCGTCGCCTTGCGCGCCTATCCCGCCGACGGCAAAGCGGCCAGTTTTGTCGGATGCTCCATTGATCCTACCGAACAAGGTCTGCGCAACATGCAGTCTTTCTTGAAGAACGCTCCTCAGCCGAATGTTGCCAGCGACGACGAGTGCCGCGTCTACGCCGCAGGCGTCCGCAACGCGCTTGGTCTTCAAGACGTCAAAGTTTGGGGAGTCTCTCCCAAGACGAATTTCGCCGCTACACTTGTCGCCGCCGACTATCGCATGAAACTCATCGGTATCGGACTTGAGCAATCCCCCGTCAAGGTCGTGACTTACGCCGAAAAATCTAATCCGCGCGTCAACGCCTCTAACGGACTCGTTCGTTGGTACTTCCAGCCCAATTACGACTGCGTTGTTGAAACCGAAAACGGCGACGCGCTTCAACTCATCGGCAACGGCGTCATTCTCGTCGGCGAAGACGAACTCGTCAGCTCTGAAGGAAAGCGTTCCGCCAATACCGGACGCGGCAACCCCGCGACTCGCGCTTACGCCAAGAGCTTCACACAGAAATTCGAGAAGATCGCGGATGAAACTCCCGTCTACGCGAGCCTCCGCAACCTCATCGACATGACGATCGTCGCCGCGTATCTCCAGAAGGAAAACATTTACGAAAAAGCGAACTGGACGCCTGATTTCTTCGCCAGCGAAGAGCAGTTCCAGACTGAAACGGTCAACGAAGTCAAATTCGCGGAAACAGCAGTCAACACGATTCGTCACAGCGCGAATCTCGTCTCCTATCCGACGGGCGGCGGCGTTCGCATCGAGCCCCAAATCGCTCTCGACGTCGATCACCTCAGGTACGATGAAAAGGGCGACGTTGAAAAGAAACGCGAAAACTCTTCCAACGACGATCTTTCTCAGTGGTGGTGGGACTGAATTTCAACTCTAAATCACTCAATGGGAATGCGCTTTACGCGGCGCATTCCTTTTTTTATTCCTCTGGATTATGACTCAAAGCAAGAGAAAGTCTGAAAGAAAAACGCTCCTTATTTTGGCGAAAAGTTTTTGGAGATAACGTGTTCGTCGGGACGCTCTAGACGGACGTCTCCTTTAAGACAAGACGTCAAGCCAATAAAAAACGCCATGCGCGACGATCAACTGTCGCGACATGGCGGAAAAAGATATGATTGCGAGGCTAAAACTAACGAATAACGCTTGTTTCGTCAAGTCTCACGGCAGTGCGCTCGACGCGCGGTTGCTCCGGCGCTTCTTGAGCGACGATTACCGACTCTTCAAAATCAACCGCGACGTCCCCGACATTGAAGCCCGCGACGCGCCAATCGTCGCCGTCGCGCGTCATCGCAAAGGTAAGCGTGTCGCGTTGAACCTTGCCCGATTCCGCGTAATCTTCCACTTCAACCCAAACGAAGACGCGGCCTTCGCTATTGATCTTAGACTTTTCGACGACGCGCCAACGAATCGATTCGCTCGCCTGGGCGACGAAATTTTCGCTCTGAGCGTCACGCGCGCGTTTCGAAAGAAGCATATACGCGCCCTCGCTATCCCCGCGGAAGAAGGAACGGAAGAAGGCGTTCACTACTCCCTCGGGAGTCGACGCCGTCTCCACGTCAAGGGGCGTTTCGTCTTGCGTTAATTCTTCCATCTCGCCCGATGAGCTAACGCTCTGCTCTGAAGGCGTTCCTTTGGACGTTCCTGTCCCTGCGTCGCCGGATCCACATCCCACGAGCAACGTCAGCGCCGCCATAAGCGATACGCTCAACGAGACGATTCGTTTCATCATCAAACTCCATTTTGATTTCGCTAAGCTCTCCCCGAATCCTTTCGGGGAACTGAGGTTAAAGACGATAATTTGTAAGCTTTTTACAAACTTGAAGCAAGATGAAAAAGATAGAAAGAATCAACTAAAATAGGAAATATTTCCGTACGCCTCCCGGTCGAATTGAAAGTCGCCCAAACCTCTATATTCTTTCAAAAGAATTTCGCTAGAACGTCCCCTTTCCTTTCCCTCCTCCAGAATTCGTAACAATGTCAGAAAAATCTGCCCGAAAAGTCGTCCTTGTCACTCGCCCCGTCGACCAAGCAGAAGAACTTGAAACTCTTTTACATGCGCGAAACTTCGCGACGATGCGTCAACCGGCGATAGAAATACGTCCGTCGCGCGAACCGGAGCGACTCGACGCCGCGCTACGATCATTAGCGCTCAAAGAGTACGACTGGCTCATATTTTCCAGCGCCAACGGCGCGCGCGTCGCAATGAAACGTCTCGCCGAACTCTTCGCGCGCCCCTTAGACGCGTGCGGAGAGTTGTTCCGCGAATGGGGCGTTAAAGTCGCCGTCGTTGGCTCGGGAACAGCGAAAGCGCTTTGCCCCTACGGAGTCTCTTCCCCCGACGCGACGCCGGAAGTGTTCGACGCGGAACATCTTGTCGCAGCCTTTGACGAAATCGTATCCGATTTTGCGTCGACGCGTTTTCTTTCGCTCCGCGCAAGTCGCGGCAGGCAAATCCTTTCAGAGGAACTCGTCCAACGCGGCGCGACGTATGCGGAAGTCGAAGCATATCATAGCGCCGACGTAGAGAAAGCGTCGACGGACGTTCTTGAAGCGCTCAAAGAAGGTAAGATCGCCGCAGTCACGGCGACAAGTTCCGCGACGGTCAAGTCGCTCATGAGACTCTTTGGCGACGCCTCAAAGAACACGCGGTGGATCGCGCTCAGCCCTCTCACGGGGAGCGCCCTTGAAAAAGAAGGAATTCGTCCCGCAGGAATCGCGCGGGAAGCTACGATGACGTCTCTCGCCGATTGCGTCGCCGACGTTCTCAACAGCGCGCAGAATTGAGGGAGAAGAAAGAAAACCCAAATAAAAAACGAAAAGCCTTGTGCAACGAAGAGTTACGCAAGGCTATATTTTAAGGCGTCGCGATGAGAACGCGGGAATTACGCGCGTTTCGAAAGGACGTTTTTCTCATACGCTTCACATTCGGCGATCCACTTTTCTCCGACGGGGACGCCGTTCTTTTCGCAGAAGTAATCCCAAACGGGTCCGAAAGGAGCGGATTTTAGTTCTTCGAGGAGGGCGAGTCTCTTCGTATAGTTCATGTTCAGTTCAAGTTCGCGCAGAGCGTCGATCGGTTCGAGAGCGGCGCAGAGGAGCGCTTTGATCGCGTTGCGCGTTCCGATCGTCCATGCGGCGACGCGGTTGATCGTGCCGTCAAAGAAGTCGAGCGCGAAATAGGTGCGCTCGATGAGATTGTTGCGAATGAGCTCTTCGGCGATCGCGCGCATTTGGTCGTTCCACGTAACGACGTGGTCGGAGTCCCAGCGGACGCCGCGGCTGACGTGGAGAAGGATTTCGTCGACGAACATCGACGCGGAGGAAATCTTGTCGCTGATACATTCGGTCGGATGGAAATGGCCCGCGTCGAGGGTCAGGAGAAGATTATTTTTGACGGCGTAACCCATGCAAAATTCATGGCTGCCGACGGTATAGCTTTCGACGCCGATACCGAAGAGCTTCGATTCGATACCGTCGCGAATATTTTCCTTCGGATATTTAACGGAGAAGATCTCGTCGTAGGATTCCGCCAAACGCTTGCGCGGGGAAAGACGATCGACGGGCGTGTCTTTCATTCCGTCGGGAGTCCAGTGGTTGACGACGCAGGGAGAACCGAGCTGTTCGCCGAAATAATTCGCGATCTTGCGACAACACTTGTCGTGTTCAATCCAGAAATCGCGGATTTCCTTGCAGGGATGAGAAAGAGTCAGTCCGTCGGCGGCCTTAGGATGAGAGAAGAAGGTCGGATTGAAATCGAGCCCGATCTTCTGAGCCTTCGCCCAGTCGACCCAACCTTGGAAATTCTCGGGGCCAATCTCGTTGCGGTCGACTTTCTTGCCGTTATTCTCAAGATAAATCGCATGGAGATTGAATCGCTGAGTTCCAGGAATAAGTGAGAACGCCTTCTCCGCGTCGGAACGCAATTCATCCGGCGTTCGCGCTTTGCCGGGATAATTCCCTGTGGAGAGAATACCGCCCGTCAATTCCCCGGCGCTTTCAAAACCGGCGACGTCGTCCCCTTGCCAGCAATGAAGAGAAATCTGGATCTTATTAACGCGCTCGATAGCGGCGTCAACGTCGACTCCGAGCTCAGCATATCGTTCTTTCGCTAACGCAAACGCTTGTTCAATATTACTCATTGAAATAAAACTCCTAAATTAGATCTAACCGCCCTACCGAGCGACGATGGATAAAAACTATTGACTAAATTCGTTGATTCGCCTTAATATATTAAAGAGCCGCTCTTGAATAATCGATAAAATTGGTATATCAAAATTTTGATTATCAAGACCCCTTTATCATATAAGCGATTTTAAGGAAGCTAACAATGAAAAATTCATCTATCGCGTCAAAGCGACCTTACGACGTCAACCGTCGCCAACTTCTTAGAGGCGCCGCTTGTCTTGCTCTTTTGGTTCCCACGCTTTGCGCTACGGCTGGCTGTCAAACGATGAAGGATCTTTTTAGCGGTTCAAATAACGATCGTAAGGAATCCAAAACGATCGACGACGTCATGACGGAAAAGAGACCTGAGTGGTGATCTCTTTTCCTTACGTTTCCTTCCACGTCGGGCGCTCCCCGACGTTTTTTTATGCTTTCGCCTTTTCTAAATCTTCTTCCTCCTCGTCGTCCAGGGGAGGCAACGCCTGAACGCTTCCCGCCATCAACGCGGCTATCCATCGCGTTTCAGGGAAGGATAGGCAGATAATCTTCGTTACGACAGCAAGGGGCGGGGAGAGGAACATTCCCACGGGGCCAAGGAGCCAACCGAAAAAGATCAAGGCGATCAATACGATCAAGGGGGACAGGTCGAGACCTTTTCCAAGCAACCGCGGCTCAAGTCCATATCCAACAACGCAGTTTATGAGAACAAAGAACACTGTATCAACAGCGCCGACAACAATTCCGTGATCGACAACCGCCAGAACGATCGGCGGAATCGCCGCGACGACGGAACCGATGTTGGGAATGTAGTTGAGCAAGAAGGCGACGAACCCCCAAAGGAGCGGATACTGTACGTTGGTCGCGTAAAGTAAAATGACGACGAGAAAGCCGACGGCCAGGCTCATGAACGTTTTAATCGCCATATAACGACGAATATCGTGCACAACTCCCATGATTCGCGAATTAACAAAGTTTCGTTCACCCAACGCGGCAATCAGCTTTTTCGGAATCATCGCCGCTTCTAATAGCATAAATATCACAAGGAGGGTGATAATCAGCGCATTGCTCGCAATGTAACTTAACTCTGTCGCCAACCCGGCCAAGAATTTAAAGAGCTGTTGAGAACTCAAAGCCACCGCAGTGGAGGAAATATCGTCTGTGATACCGGAAGTGTCGATACCCTCGTTCTTAACGGGAAGAGGCTCGGGAGCGATTATCGGACGCGGAGTTTCGGGCAACAACCCAAAATTCGGTTCAGGAGGGTTCTGAGAAAGATCAAGGGGATTCAACGAGATAATTCCCTCGTCCAACGCCTCTTCTAAATATGGGCCCAAGACGATCTCCTCGGCGTCTTTCTGATCAATAGGCTCTTCCCATGAGGACTGTTCCACGCCCGAAGTCGTCTTCTCCTCTTTGAGATTCAAAAGCTCCTCTGATTTAACGGGTTCTTTGGGTTCCGCATTTTCTTGACGCGTCGATTCAGAGCCTTGGGCTGGGGATTTTTGCGGTTCCGACTCGGGCTCAGGATCCTCTTTGAAGAAAGGAATCGCGTCTCCGATATGGAGATTATTCTCTTCGAGGGTCGTAATAAACCGATGTCGATACTCGGGAATATCGCTTGCAAATTGAGCGATTTGCGACCCGACGATCGTCGCCGCGCCGCCGCCGACTAAAAGGACGCCTATGCTGATTACCGTGAGCGCCAGCCACTGACAAACCCCCTTCGACGTGAGCCAATTCATCGGCATAACCAAAAGAACGGCAAAGAAGGAAGCGAGTAAAAAAGGGCCTAGAACGCTTCGCGCGGAATACACCCCCGCTAAGATAACAATAATCGAACTCAGAATCACGCAGTAATTCTTTAAAAGACTCGGTTTAGATTCTTTTTGGTTCAAAGTAATTGTCCTTCAAAATCCATATTCCAACGACGTCCGAAAAGCTCGCGTTGCCGAATTACTTCTTCGGTTCCACAAGAAGTTGACTCCCCGAGAGAGCCTTGACCACGACAATCGGAACGCCGGGAGCCAAAGAATCGGGGGAATCGGTCAACGCTTCGTATTCAACAGTCCTTCCCTGTTGCACGATCGTCGCTTTTCCCACCCCTGCGCGTCCGCCGGGAATACGCAGGTACACCGTACCCTCCGCGCCAATTTCCGAACCGCGAACAAGGGAACCGCTGTAGTTAAACGCAACGAGAAGCTTCATTAGACGATAGACGCCCCAAATCGCTATCGCGCCGCAAAGCGTCGCTACCCCTGCGGCAACTCCTTGCGACGCCTCAAGTTCAAGCGCCGCGAGCCCCGCAAGACCGAAAAAAGCAACGCCCGCCGAGAGCGATTTAAAAGAAAACGCGCGCAAAAAACCGGCGCCGCCGTCATGAACCGAGTCTGCGTCGCCGACGTCGCTCGGCGCGTCAATAACGTCGCCGCCGTCTATACCGTCCCCGCCGAGTCCTAAAAATCCGACGAAAAGACTGATTACCACGATCGACGTTCCTAAGACGGCGCAGAATAAATAGACTGACGTCATGCTCTTTCTCCTTTCAATTCGGCGCGCTACAGCGTCTAATACGCCATGCAAAATACATTCTAATTCTTCTTATGCGAAAATGCAATAATTAAGAGAATGTTGAATCAAAAGCGTAAAATTTTTCTAAAGTATTTTTTCAAGGCGTCGATAAGACAGAAAAAATACATAAAATAAACAAAATAGAAACTATGTTGTATTAATCGCTCGCGTCTACTTAGGCGCAATAGCAAACATCTTCAGGCAGAGGTCAACTATGTCACACCTTCTCTCGATCACGAGCTACGGCGCGCTCTTTGGAGCGAACTCCAGTCTCGCAGGGATCTTGTCAATTGCGGCTGTGGTAGCGGCGATTCTTTTCTTCGGAGTCGTATTACTCTTTAGCGCGCGTTACAAGAGATGCCCCAGTAATAAAATCATGGTCATCTTCGGTCGTTCGTCGAACCAGTCCTCCGCGCAATGTATCCATGGCGGCGCGAAGTTCATCGTTCCTCTCTTACAAGACTACGCGTATTTGAGTCTTGAACCGATGCAAATCGAGATCCCCCTTCGCGGCGCTCTCTCGATGGAAAACATCCGCGTCAACGTTCCTAGCGTCTTCTCGATAGCGATTGGAACCACGCCCGAGCTTATGCAAAACGCGGCGATTCGTCTCCTTGGCATGCCCAAACAGGCGATCGCCAAACAAGCGGAAGACGTCATCTTCGGTCAGCTTCGTCAAGTCATCGCGTCGATGCGCATCGACGAAATTAACCGCGACCGCGAAGCTTTCCTCTCCAAGATTCAGGAATCCCTTGAGCCTGAACTGCGCAAACTCGGTTTGATTCTGATCAACGTCAACGTCACGGACATCACGGACGAATCGGGCTACATCGAAGCGATCGGTCAGAAAGCGGCGTCTGAAGCGATTCAGAAGGCGCGCGGCGACGTCGCCGACAACGAGCGAATGGGTGAAATCCGCGTTGCGGACGCGGAAAAGGACAAAGCGATTCAAGTCGCCAACGCGCGGAAAGACCAGACGATTGGAACGCGCGAAGCGGATCGTCAGCAGATTGTTAAGACGGCGGAAATCGACCAGGAACAGGCGGTTCGTCTTGCGGATCTCGAACGCGTTAAGATCGTCGGCGAACAACGCGCGGCCTTTGAAAAAGACGCCCAAGTCAAAGAAGCGGAACGCGACATGCGTATCAAGTTGGCGGACGCCAACGCCGACGCCGTAAAGGGCGAAAACCTCGCGCAAGCGGTCATCGTCAACTCGACCGCCGAGCTTGCCGTCAAAAAGGCGGAAGCCTTCGAACTCTCTGAAACGCGCAAACGTCAGGCGAACGCCGCGGTTGAAGAACAGGAACACAAGGCGCAAACCTCTGCCGCGACCGCGCTCGCCGCGCGCGTTGAAGCGGAACGTCGCGCCGCCGTCGAAGCCCCTGCAAAGGCGGAAAAAGCCAAGTTGATCGTCGAAGCGGAAGCGATCGCCGAACAGAAGCGCATCGAGGCGGAAGGCGAAGCGGCGGCTATCTACGCCAAACTCGAAGCGGAAGCCCGCGGTCAGTACGAAATCCTTAAGAAAAAGGGCGAAGGTCTCCAAGCGATCATCACGGCCTGCGGCGGCGCCGACAAAGCGTTCCAAATGCTCATGCTCGATCACTTCGACGAACTCGTCAACGCGTCCGCCCAAGCGATCTCCTCGATCAAGTTCGACAAAGTCGTCGTGTGGGACGGCGCTAACGGCGGCGCCAACGGCGAAGGCGGTTCGACGGCGACGTCCAATTGGTTGCGCAACATGGCCAAAACCCTTCCCCCAATGCTTGAAGTCATGAAAGAAATCGGCGGCGTCGAATTCCCCGAGAGCTTTGCCAAAATTGCGGGCCAAAATTGTTCGGCGACAGACGCAAGCGCGGCGCAGGAGACGACGGTCGACGCGACTTCAGATTCGACTGCGACTGTCGACATGGAAAAACAAGACTAAAAGCCCATCCCCCTAATTAAAAAACGCGGAGTTCCGACAAGGATCCCCGCGTTTTTTTACGTCCTAAACGTCTCGCGTAGCAACTATCATTCCGGCGTTCTTCCGCTCTGAAGGAGACGTAGCGTATCGGTTCGCCCTGTCTTAATCGCGGGATAAAGCGCGGCGGCGACGCACAATGCGATCGTCAACCCCAAACCGATCAAGAGTCCGTCGACGGGCAAGATCAACGGCGGATCCTGCGTTCCAAACATGCTCCTTCCCAATTTTAAAGCGCCTTGAGCCGCGAGAAACCCGAAGACGAAACTCGTGACGCACGCGACGATTCCGATCATCGCCGCCTCGACAAGGATCATCCTCACAATCGCCGAACGCGTCGTTCCAAGCGCGCGCATGACCCCGTATTCCCAACGCCGCGCGCGTACGGAGTTCGCCACCGCGCCCACGACCGCGATCGCCGCGATAATAAGCGTAGTCAACGGCGTCTTGCTTAGGCCCCAAATTACGGAATCCGCGCGTCCGGAAATCGACTCCGTCAAAGATTCCCGCGTCGATAACTTAACGTACGCCGTTCGAGAACCCGCTCCCTCGTCGAGACTCTTCCCTGCGGATTCGCGTTTGAGACTTGACAACGCGATTTGATCCAACGCGGACTCCGTCGCGGAATAATCGATTGTCGTCCCGTTAGGCGCGTTAAACCAGAAATACGAACGGCGCGTTATCAAATAATCGTTCGCGATCACTCCTTCGCGCGCGAAAACAATCCCGCCGGAACGTCCGAAGTTTCGACGCACTCCCCCCGTCTTCGAGAGCCATTGCCATCCGGGGAAGGAGACGACTCCGACAATAGGATACTCGAGTACACGCTCGGCGTCGCGCGGATCGACGACGCGTAGTACGTCGCCGAGATTCAGCGCGTAATCGACGGAAAGGGAATCGGTGACGATCACGCCTCTACCGCTTTTCATCTCCTCAAACGCCTCCTCCGGAATTCCTTGTCGAAATCGGACGCCGACCATCGGTTCCTCTCCTTCGAACGCTTTCGCGACGTCGACGCCAAAGAAGACGACGTTCGCGAACTGACTTTTCTGCGAATCCGCAGGGATCGAGCCCGCCGCAAACGCCGCCTGTTCGACGGCGACGGTAAGGAAACGATCCGGATCGACCATCGGCGCGCGACGTAATTCGTCGACGCCCTCGTCGCTCAGCCCATTGGGAAGAAACGCGGCGAACGCGTCGGGAGCGCGGCGTCCCGGCAAGAATGGATCGAGCATCGAGTATCCCCAAATTTGCATCGTCGCAAAGAGCCCGCCGCCGACGCTCAACGCGACCGCGACGGCGCAAACGCGCGACGCGTTTCCAGAAAGTTCGCGGCGAATTGAGCGCGAATCGACGCGCATAAGGCGCGACGCAATAGGAACGACGAGCCATTCCGTCGCGTAGATCGCCGATGGGATCATAAGAATTACCCCAAGCGCAAGGGCAAGGACGCCGAGCCCTGAGTGAATCGCAGCGCGAGTAGGAACGTCGAAACTCGTCGCACGAATAAGCGCGGCGTCGCCGCATAGGAACGCGAGGCCGACGACGGCGCAGATCGCCGCGATTCGACGCGTCTTACGTCGCGTCTGCGCGTAAGGAGTGGAAGAAACGCGAACGCCAAGCGCTTCAAGAGGCGCCACGCGCGTCGCTCGAAAGATCGGGTAAAGCGCCGCGAAAACCGCCCCTACGACCGTGCAAAGGAACGAAAGACCCGACGTTTGAAGATTAATACCCGTCGGCTTTCCCGATATTAAGAAGACCAAAAACCAGCCCGCCGCCATACCGGCTATCCATCCAGGTATCGCCAGAACGAACCCTTCTCCTAAAATCGACGCCGCGACCTGACTTCTCGAGAGCCCCGCGACGCGGTAGAACGCGATCAATCTCCTTTCGTCGTCGACGCTCGTGTTGAGCGCCGTAAAGACGATCAGCAGCGCCGCAAGAGACGCGAGGAGCGCCCCGCTAACCGCCTGGTACTTGAAGGATTGTTCTTGTTTGAAGGCGGCGACGCGGCGGTCGACCAAATCCTGTTTCGTCGCCGCTTCGAGTTCACCCGACGCCGACGCCAAGCGTTCGTTCAACTTCGTACGAAACGCGTCGACGTCGGAACGCAATTTTAGAAAGACCGCGTTGACGCCGTACGCCGCGCCCGACGCCTGCGCAAGTTCGCGACCCAACGCTTCCGAGACGTAAAATCCTTCGCAATCGGGGTCGTCGACGATTCCAACGACGTTTAACTGAAATTCAACCGCGCGCGTCGATTGCGTCGAAACGGCGAGAAGCGCCAACGGATCGCCGACCTTCGCGCCGTATTTCTTCGCGCCCTTGACCGTCATGACCGCTTCTTTGGCGGCGGGTCTCCCCTCTTTAGACGCGGAGAACCACCTTCCGTCTTCGAGTTCGTAGGGGGATTCGGTCGCCGTCGTACTCCAGAACGCGGATCCAATTCCCATGGGGGTTCCCATCGTCGAACGGTACGCGCCAAACGCGCGGCGGTGAAGTTCAGGATCCATTCCCTCTGGGGCTTCTTCGATTTTGGAGTCGTCGACGTCGAGAGAACGTTTGACGGTCTTACGCTCCCCTTCGTCTACGGCGTCGGCGTCTTCAAGGATCGATTTTTCCGTGCCGGGCGCGTAGACAAACATCCTCAAAATCGCGACTTCGTCGCATCGCGAGACGGCGTCGTCTTGCCGTAGCTCTTGAATGAGACGTTCGTCCAAAGTCGGAACAGAAGCGCGCCCGCCAAGGCGGTTGAGCGCGTTCGCTCCCCCGTTGCCTCCGCCGGCTCGACCACCGGGGGTTCTTCCCTCTCCGGGTTGAGCGTTCGCGCCGCGTCCTCCGACGGGTCGTCCTTCGGAAGAACGACCTTCGACGCCGCCTTGGTTTGAAGCAGGATTGGGCGACGCGTTAGCGGTTGCGCTAGGATGTTCGCTAATCATCGGACGAGTCGCAAAGTTTTCGCGTTTCGTCGGATTAACGTACTCCCCAATATCGGGCCTTTTCCCCGCAGGGGCGGCGAACGCCTTGGAGGCGACGCGGAGATCGTATTCGCCGAGAAAATTCGCTTCCTGAGTCGTTTCGTCGATGAAAAGCGCTTGAAAACCGCCGATCGTCCAAACGACGAGACACGACGACGCGGCGATCGCCAGCAGAACGAAGAAGAGCCTTTTCTTCTGCCTCTTCATCCTTGAAAACGCAAGGTTCAAAACGAATTTCATGATTCGCTTCCTCCTTGCGCGTTATGAGTGACGCTTTGATAAAATCGCGCCAAATCCCCCGCGTCTTTAAAGTCTTTCGTAGGCGCTTCGCTCGACGCTTTACCGTCGCGAAGGATCACGACGCGATCCGACCAAATAGCGACCGCCGGTTCGTGCGTCACGAGAATAATAGTGCGTCCGCCTTCGCGATTCACGCGGTTAAAGATTTCGCAGACGCTTTGACTGCTCGTCCAATCGAGATTTCCTGTCGGTTCGTCGGCGAGGATCACCGCAGGGTCGGTCGCCAACGCGCGCGCGATCGCCACGCGTTGCTGTTGGCCGCCGCTCAGCGCGTCTGGATATTGTTCGAGTTGCTCCTCGAGGCCAAGCTCCTTCCAGAACTCGCGCAAGCGTTTCAAAAGATCGGCGTCAACGCGTCGACCGTCCGCGCACAGCGGAAACAGGATATTCTCTTCCGCCGTCAAATGAGGAATCAGGTTGTAACTCTGAAAGATCACGCCGACGCGTCGCCGACGAAACTTCGTCAACGCCGCGTCCCTCATTTTCGAGAGATCTTGTCCTTCAATCTCAACTCTTCCGCGCGTCGGACGCGTCAATCCCGCCATCAGGTGAAGCGCGGTGCTTTTTCCCGACCCCGAGGCTCCCATAATCGCGACGAATTCGCCTTCGGTCACGCGAAGATTCAGTTCGCTCAGCGCGTCGAAAGCTCCCGACGCGCGACGATAGCTTTTGGTCAAATCAAAGGTTTCAACAGCGATTTTTTTCGTCTCGTTCGTCGTCATTTTTCCTCCTCCGCGCAATAAGACAAAACCGTCAGAACATAGCCCGTCACTAACGGCGCGTCCGTTTCATACCACATACGATCGTCGTTTACCCACGATCCGTCGATATTCTGCGCAAGCGCCAACGTTTCGAGAAGCTCCGCGCGCCAATCGTGCGCGACGCCTTCCGCGTCGACGAAAGAATCGCTTCCGATCACTTTCAGACATTTCGAGAAGGTGTTGTAGTAGTAATAGAGACCGCGTTTGCCGAGACCGGGATTCTGCGTCGTCGTATAGTTGTCCTTAATCCAACCGATCGCCGCTTCCACACGAGGATCGTCCGACGTCAGCCCCGCATAGATCAAGCTCTTGAGCCCCGCGTACGTCATGCTTCCATAACTTCTCAGACCGCCGTCGACTTCCTGCCCTGCGGGATTCTCTTCTCCGTTAATGAAGGTGTAGAAGAACCCGCCGTCGTTACCGCGCGTCTGACCAGCCGCAGGATTCGCTTCCGACTCAAGATTTTGGCATCTGCTCACAAAGACTAAAGCGTCTTGAATCGCCTGATCTTCCTCTTCGGCGCCAATTTCGCGCAGCGCCTCGACAAAAAATTGCGTGTTCGAGAGATCGGGGCGCGTCGTCTTCTCCGCGCCGTATCCTACGCCCCCGAAACGCTCGTCTGAAGGATCGACGCCATTCGCCTCGTTATACTGAACGCTCCGAACATAACGCTCCGCGTTCTTCAAAATCTCGTCGTAACGACCGTCTCCCGCCGCCTCGTTCGCTAGATGGAAGCAAACAAGACCTAAACACGATTCATACGACGCCACGTGAGAATTCGTCGAATAGATTCCTCCGTCCTCCTGAACCGACTTTTCCAAAAATGCCAGCGCCTTGGCCAGGACGGGTTCGTCAAGCTTCACGCCCGCGCGGAGAAGGCCGATTGCGTCGACGATAGTCGGACCGATTCCGACGCGCGGCGACGACGAAAAGGAACCGGATGGGAGCTGAATTTTGCGCAGATAGTCGACGCCCATGGCGCTCATCTTGAGACGCAACGCGTTCAGGTCGGCGCGTTCTTCGTCGGAAAGTTCCTTGCGCATCTTCACGACTTGCGCCGCGCTCTGCATACCCGGTCCGCCGACGCCTCCAGGGCCTCCCGCTCCGCCAAAACCGCCGTTGGCGCTACCGTTGGGGCCGCGACCTTGCGCCGACTCAGGACGCCCGCCTTGTCCGAAACGTCCAGACGCGTCGGGACGCTGCGCGTAAACTAAAGAGGAAACGGTTAGCGCGACGCAACAG
>JBJEXI010000069.1:0-36322 GCA_051885615.1 Thermoguttaceae bacterium | reverse complement strand
GCAAGGTCGACGGGCGCGTAGGTGAAGGAGAGGGCGTTCAGAACGGTTCCCTTGGCGTCATAGGCGGTGACGCGGAAGTTGGTCGCCGTGCCGGGTTTGACGTTAGAGACGGTGAAGACGGGCTCGGTCGTACGCTGGTAGATCGCCATATTTCCGGATTTGGGGGCGGGTTTCCAGATATAATACTTGACGGCGCCGTCGACAGCGGGAGCGTTTACGGTCAGAGTGTTCGTCGTTTGATCGTAGGCCGTCTCGACGGTTTCAGGCGATACGTTCACGAAGGATTTCTCGGAGACGGAGCCCTCGGAGAGTCCTGTTCCCGTAACGACGACTTTGACGTCGTACTGAGGATTCTCGGGGGCGTATGAGAGGAGTCCGCAGGCTTCGGTAATCTCGACGTCGCCGTCGGGGGTGGCGTAATACCATGCGATATCGCAGGCTGCGTCTTCAGAGGCTAAAACGCTAACGCCGAGTTCGTCCCCAGCGACGAATTTATTGACGGAACTAACGACGCGCACTGGGGCGAAGGAGGTCTGGAGGTAATCTCCTGTGAGGCGCCCGTTCGCGTTTATGGCGCATACGCGGATATCGTAGGTCTTTCCGGCGTAGAGTCCGTTCATGACGCACGAGGTTTCGGTCAAGCCCTTTTTGTACTGGATCCACGAGCCGTCGCGATTAATTTTGACGGCGTAGGTAGCGGCGGCGTCGAGCGCGTCCCATGAGAGGGCGTATTGATTATCGGTAACGCCGGTGTTGACAAAGGAGACGGTGTCCTCAAGTTGCGCGTTTGAAAGATCTATAACGGCGTTTTGCTCGACTTGTACGGAGGCCGTTTCTACGATCGGCGCGTCGGCGGATTCGACGGGCGCAGACTGCGGCGCAACGGAGAGGAGCTCGCGATTTTCAAGGGATTCAAGACGCAGAGAACGTGTCTTCGAGATCGAATTTTTGCGAGTTTTCATCTTACTATAAGCCTCTTTCTATCAGGGTAAATGATAAAGAGAACCCTAGGAACACGGGGATGTAAGAAGGAACCGCGACAGCGCGTTATGAACGAACGTCTAAACGCCGTGAAAAAAAAGCGTTAGCGATTGTTAAACGACATAAAGTCTATCGTGATTTTCTTACAAGCGAACACGCCGCTAAAGCGACGCAGAACTCTCTTTCTGTAAAGATTTACATAGCCAATACAAACGGTCTTCCCCTCACGCAAAAAGCGGGAGAAAAGAGAAGAACACCCAATTAAAACGGAAGAATTTCCAAAGTGGCGAACGTATGTTAACACAGGACTGTCAACGACAGTTAACACAGGACTGTCAACGACAGACCTTACGCGAGAAGCGTAAAGACACTCTAAATCCTGAGATTTCAAACCGCCGACGATCCAATTTTAAGGTCCTAAATCGCCGAGATTCCAAATCTCTTCCCTAACGAGTATCCGTACGTTTAACGAAATTCTAAAGGGCTTTTTATTTTGACAAGTAGTTAATTACAAACTTTAGCTGAATTTCGGCAACTTTTCAAAAATTTATCTCTTTTTGAGTAAAAATATTTTAAGAGTTTATTCTTTTTAGGATTTTAAATTAAAAGGTTAAAATTTTTTGAGAACAATTTAGGGTGTTCTGAATCTAATATGAGTTGAAATAGGTCTGGAGTTGAGGTCGGAATGGGGAAAATTGGCTGACGCAAGGGGGAGGTTTTGAGGAACGAACGAGAGGGGAAGAGAGTGTCTTGTAAGAAGGGAAGGGCGCGAGACGGGGGACGGCAAGGAGGGACGAAAGATTGGGGAAAAATAACGAAGGTTGTTGGGACAGAGAGTAAAAAAGAACCCGGAGGCGGCGCGACCGCTGGCCCCGGTCGGCGCCGCCTCGCGACCAAGTTCTTCCCGCCCCTAAACCCGGGGAAGAACTTGGCGGGGTCTTTAAAACGAAAGGAGTCTCCATTCTTAATATACAAAACGCGCGTTTTTTCGGACGCGACGCTTGAATATTGAAGTTTTTACAGCGTCGGGAGCTGTCTCGAAGTAGGATTGACGTTTCGACGTCGGATTGGAGTTAAGAGACGCGAGTCTAGAGCGATCCCTAAGGATCGGCGGAAGACCAACGCCGCAAAACGAAACGAGCCCTCGCCGATCGAAAGGACGGCGTAAAGGATTCGAGAGCAACCGGGAAGTTCTCGGAGATCCGAGCGCAAAAACTAACCGAACGCGCCGCCAAGACGCGTCCTAAAGGACGCAAGAGATTCCCGCTTCTGGTCCAGCGACTGAATCTCCGCGACGCCTTCGTCAATTATTATAGTTGAAATTTTCTGGTGTAGGGGAATTTTTTTAGAACTTTTCTTCTTTTTGTTGAATTTGGTAATAATGTCAATTGGTCATTAGCTCAATGTAAAATTGTTGTAAAATTTCGCGCATGTTATGGTTAATTCGAACGGAAGCGTATCCTTGCGGCGTTTAGCGCGGACGAAGAATGAAAAAAGGACGCGCAGTTGTAACGCGTCCTTTTTCGGGAGTCTACGGAGCGAGGCGGCGGCAGGAGCAAGCTTTGGCGTCTCCTCGGGGCGTCGTTTGCGTTTCGCGCATAGTACGCGCTTTGGTTATTTCAAAATAGTTAAATCCCCAAAATATCGCAAGCCTGTTGCAGAAGATAATCCATAGCGCTATCAACATCCCCTCGTTTATTTGGAAATGCTTGCGACGAGCCTACTTGCATAAATTCTTTATACGTCTCGTCTCCTAGTTTCTTTCTCATATAGAGCCTGAATTCCTTGTGTATGTCATAATTCCTCTTGCCGTATTTCTGCCTGATATACCGTTGGAAATCACGGTCGTAAGCCAGGTTTTTTCGGAACACAGCTTCATAGACCTGTAACATTAACTGCTGGGGATACGAAGCGTCCTTGAACCTGCTTAGCCATATCTCCGCTTCGTCCGGTTTCCTTTCGAGTTCTTCCGACATTTCTTCTAACATGAGTTGACAAAATGTTACTGATTCTTCATTGTCGTCGGAATAATTCTTATATGCAAACCGATCCTTTGAACGCTGAGTTGAATAGCGACGCGCCAGGTTGGCATAATGAATTTTATGCTCAACATTCGATTTGTCCCAGTCATATTCATTTTCAGAGATCTTTAAGAGCGCATTTTCAAATGAAGGGCCGTTTGGATTGCTCCTATCGTAAGCGTTTTTGCAAATACGAAATAATTTCTCCATCTTAGCTTCACTCGCTGGCAATCCAATTTCTTCAAATAGCGCCGCTAAGATCGCTGTTTGGCCAATCGCTCTGTATTCGGTTTCCGTGTGATTCGGCGGGAGGAAGCCCCACTCTTTGCGAAATTTTTCACGTTCCTCTGGAGTTTCAACGCCGCTATCTTCCAATGCGCGAGGCTTTTCGAAGGGATTGTTGCCAAACCTTGCGTTAAACCTTGCCTGCCGCTCTCTATACACCGTTTCTTGTTCTCTTGCTCTTTGTATTGCTTCTTCCCTTTCTTCTTGTGCGAATTGACGCCTTAGGTTATACATCTCGCGAATCGCGGCGTTAAATCCATCATCATAATATGGCGTGAAACCAGTAAAATTTTGCGCGGAACAAGAGGAAGAGTCGGCGGAGCATACAAAGCACAAAGCGGCGCCGATTAAGCAAGAGGAACAGAGCGCCTTGAGAAAAGTCTTTCGGTTCGTCATGATAATGACCTCATTTGTTATTGTTTTGAATTGTTGAGCGAAATAGCCGATTAAGAGCGCCGCGCGAACAGGGCCTGCGGCGACGCGTCTATTGGGTAATCTTTGTCCTGAAACTTCATTGTTTAGCTCTTATGACGAGAACGTTTTACTTGTGGCGAGATTGCGCAAACGCGAAGAGTCAGGGATCGTTCCAATTGGAGGCTTTGATTCGCGCCGACAAAAACGAAAAATGGCGTAAGTCCTAAAAAATGAAAACAAGGGGGATTGGGGTATAATTCGGTATGCGACGCGTCGCGTATTATTGATACTGCTACGCGTCGCAATGAAAGGCAGGGATGAAAATCTTCTGGTCAAGTCTCACCCTAAACTTTTCATGTTTCGAGTATACTCGATATAAGATATTTGTTAATGGATAGCGCTTATTCTGTTTTTTTTTGTTATAGTAGGACGGCCCAAAAATGTGCGGTTTGCTCTCTTCCCCTCCGTTTGGGGAGCTTTTCTGAATGGCGTCGTCTTACGGGGAAGAAAAGAAAAGCGAGAAGAGTTTGGAGGAAGCGACGAAGCGGCGCGGGGATTGGGATCCTTGCGGGGAATGAAAAAGGTACGCGCTTATGCAACGCGTCCTTTTCGGGAATTGGACTCGGCGAGGGAACGATAGGAGAAGGGCGAAGGTTTGCTCTTCGCGCTTCGGGTCTGTTTTTTTCTAGACGGCGCGGTAAGCGTAGTATTGGGGGGAGCGCTTTGTGGGTTTCGCGGCGTTTTACAGGCGCTAGAAAGCCGGTAGAAGGGAAGAACGTATATCTTTTGCGCCAGCGTCGTCGTAATTGAGTATTCGTTGCGAACAACTTCCCTCGGGGACGATTGTCTCTCACAGTGGTCGAGGGACCAAAAACGCAGAGTGAGAAACCTTCGGTAGAGAGATTTATCCTTAAACCCAAGGCCTCTACAACCAAAAAGAGTTTAGGGGACTCAATTCAGCAAAAAGGGCATTTAGGTACAGGAAATGGAGCCGAAAGGAGCGCTTAAGGTCCCTCGAGCTGCGCTTCTATCACCTTAAAGACGACCTCCATGATCTTTGTGGACCAGACAAAAACCACTTCTGGAACGCCAGCGAAAGAAGCGAGCGCTGAGAAAGGAAAATCTTTCCAGCGACTAGCGAACTTTCTCTTAGGGCTTACCCGACCCCTAAGAGGGAACGCTAAAGGCCATTCTACTCAAGGGACTAGTTTCGTCAACATTTATTTTGGAAGAATCTGACAATATTGACAGATATGTCAAGAAAAAATATAAATCGTTATAAGTGTGAATGTGTATGTATGTTCTATATTTTATTAGCGATAGTAAATACGTATTTTATTTGTTTATCGGTCGCTATCTTAAATACAAGGTTTAAATTTTTAATATTGTGATGGTGTTTTTTGACGGAGTCTGGCGCGGCATAGAGTCGGAATAAGGAAAACATTTGTCGCTTGGAGGCGAGAACTTGCTCATTCATTGAGGGAGAAGATCCCTACACTAGATAGAAAAAGTCGGTATAACGCGGATTTCTTCGTCGTCGTCAAAAGAAAAAAGAAATCAATAAGAGCGACGTTATACCGATTTTTTAAGAATATTCGCCGCCGACGTCTTCAAAGCGGGGTTGCGACGGCGAGATTGCCTTCCTACTGATTCCGTTGATTCGATTGCGGATTTTTCTGCTTTTGTCTTCGAAGAGTTACAACCGCCGCAATCAATTTTGATATTAATAATGTTTGAGAGTACTTAAAGACCCCGTCTCGGACGAGGGAAGGGTGGAGCGTTTACAAAGACGCGTCCAACCGCGCGCAAATTGTGGTCCGTCAATTTCTTCGCGCGGTTCCGAGACGTGGTCTTTAAATACTCTCAACTAGCAAACGGATGACCGAAACGTTCAAAATTCAAGAAACAAGCCTCCGTCGTCGCTGGCCCGAGGACGAGTACCGTCATTTCGAACGTCTTTCGCGATTCCGGTCTGACGACGCGTCACGAACTCGAAGAAACAAAGAGGAGCCGCATTTCTTTGAGCCCGCCCTAAGACGCTGCGTCAGGATCGCAAAAACGCGCTAACGAGACGCCGAGAATCCGCGCTGATCTCCGCAAGAATCCGGCGCCGCCTCGCAGAGTTCCGCATGGAACGCCGCTCGCGTATGGACAGGAAGGGCGCGTTCAGAAAGGATTTCGTCCTTCATTAGCGCCAACAACCAATATAAATTATATTCTAAATGACATTTTATGTAAAGAAAGGGGGGAAAAGGTAAGAAAATTTTTTAATGGGGGGGGGGTAAGATAGGTAACTTTTTCTTGTTTAAGCGCCGTCTTTTTAGAAGATAAAGGGAGGTATAAAGAAAATCGATTTTTTGAGAAGAGTTCAATATTTTCTTGATCTTCCCGCCGCCGGACAATTTCAGCGCTAATTATTTGAAATTATTTAGAAGATTAGTATCGGGAAGTCGCGTTTGAAATAAATACAAACGCTCTATCCCTTTGCTGGTTCTAGAGTTGTTTGTTGAAACGTTTCTATGTTATTCGATTGTTAGTTTAGAACAAAAATAGGCGTTTTCAAATTCTTGGAAACGCCTTGTTATATTTCGGTAACGAAGAGTCTTAAATTACTTGGCGATCGAATAAGTCGGCAGTCCGCGCCACGCCTGAGGACGTTGCAGACCCAAGAGCCATGCCGCCGTCGCCGCGCAGTCGAAGTTCGCCACCACGTCCGTAATTTCACCAACCGCAATTCCGGGCCCGCAAACGACGAACGGAACTTCCATATGGTCCATGCGCGCTTCCCCGTGACCCTTTTCGCTTCCGCCATGATCGGAGGTGAAATAGACGATCGTATCGTCTTTCATTCCCAATTCTTCGAGCTTGGCGAGGATAATTCCAACGCAACGGTCGACGTTCACGAGGGACGCCTGATATTCTGGGGTTCCCCATCCGATATTGTGACCGACATGGTCGGGTTCGCCGAAATAGGCGAACGCGTAAGTCGGTTTGGCTTCGAGCTGTTTGAGGAAGGCCGCGAGAACCGCTTCCGTGTCCTTAACGCATTGATTGTCGTCGACGGCGTTCTTATCGAAGAGGTATCCGATTCCGTCCCAATCGTATACGGCGGCGGTTTTCGCGTCGGGTTTTTGCGCCTTCAAGACGCTGAAGATATCGGGATATCGACCGTTTTCGCCCTTGTAGATCGGCTGAAGATCGGGCTCTTTGCTTCCCCAGGTGCGGAACCCGTGCATTTCCGACGGGGCCCCGACGATCATCGTCTCCCAGTTGATAGCGCTCACGGAGGGCAAGACGGAGCGCATGTGGAGGGTCCAAGAGCCGTTTTCCTTCATTTTGGCGAGATTTGGCAACTCTTCCCACTTCGTGTAATGCGCGCCGAAGCCGTCGGCGCCGATCCAGATCACATGATTGACGCCCTTTGGCGCGTCCTTTTCGTGCGCGAAGAGATTGGTCGTCATGAACGCGGCGAAAGCGACCGCCGCGACGAGTAAGAAAGCCTTTTTCATCGAAGTACCTCTCGAGTGTTCAGAAAAAACGCCGCGCGCGCCACACATTGGTTCACAATTCACGACGTTTACGCTTAGTCTATCAGGTCGACGAGAGAATTGCAAGAAATTTCGGCGCTCTTTTTCGCGCGAATCGCCTTTTCTCGAAGCGCCGCCAACTCCCATACTTCCGCGTCCGCGAGTTTTGACGCGTATTTCGTCTCCACGTCGTCGAGGAATTCTTCGACCGCGTCGGGATGGTTCTTCAAAAACCACTCGATATGATTACGCGCGTACGCGACGCGCTTCTCGGGATCGTTAAGGTCGTTCGGAACGCGTTTCATCCTCGCGTCGACGCTGTCGAAGCCGCGGAAAGGTTCGGACAGCCGTTCACGGGCGCCTTCGACGTACGCCGGGTTAATCTCGATTCCGACTCCCCGGCGCTTTGTCTGTTGGCAAACGCGCAAGAGGGTTCCGCTCCCGACAAAGGGGTCGAGAACCAAATCTCCCTCGTTGGACGAAGCCAAGATCATCCTCTCGTAGAGGGCCTCGGGCTTCTGCGTCGGATGTTTCCGACGATTCTTATTGCAATAATGCATGTGGGAGAACTCCCAGACGTTGCCGGGATTGGCGCCGCGCATATTGTTTATCGAACGGTAATACTTTTGAGGAACGCGGACGGCGTCGAGGTTAAAGAGGAAACGCTTCGGATCCTTCGTGAACATAAGGACGTCGTCGTGGCGCGGGGAAAACCCCTTCGTTTTGCCGATTCCCTGCGTGTAATACCAGGCGATCCATGAGTTGAAGTTCATCTTGAGTTCTTGTTCGAGAATCGCGTAGACGAACGAGACGTATCTCATTCCCATAAAGACGTAGATCGTGCCGTCGGGTTTGAGTATTCTCTTCGCCTCGGCGAGCCAGCGCCTTGAGAAATCAAGGTATTCGTCGAACGCCAATTTGTCCTGGTTATTTCCGTAATCCTTGTTGAGATTGTAAGGGGGATCGGCGACGACGAGGGTCGCGCTTTCGTCGGGAAATTTTCGCATTTCCTCAACGGCGTCGCCGCAAATCAGCGTTAGTTCTTGATCCATTCGTTTCTCTTCGCCTCTCGGTAAAAATCGTCAAAGCTCCTTTTGGAGCTATTAAGATACATTGAATCGAGGAGTTGACACATTTCCCATGTTGTTCGGCGTTGAAATCCAACGTAACGTATATCTTTGAGCTGTATTTGGCCTGTTCCTAAAGCCGGATTATACGCCAAATCATGTTCGCTGACGAACTTTAGATCAAACGCGTCGTAATCGACAATTTCTAAAATCCCATCGACCAATTGCGTTTGAGGGTTTTGCTTCGAATAAACTTTGTGTTTGATGGAAAGGACTATAAACATAAAGTCCGGATCTGTTACATATGCAGTCCGAATTCTTGCAAAAGACGTGACATTGGGCCCTTTTCCGCTCGTCTTTATATCGTTTGACGTTGCTTTAACGTCGACGTTTCCAGTGATTATTTGCCCGTCTTTTTGGAACTGAAGAACGACGTCTGCCATTCCTAGTCTATCTTGCGCTTCTACGTTTATCAAATTGTATTTGTTATTCGCAATGTCTCTAATCCCAGAGAAAACTTCAAAGGCCCAAGCTTCGATTAAGGGGCCAGCGATCTTGTTGATATTTTCAAGAGGCAGTCCGCGCTTGAGATTCGTGTTGAGGACGACTTTTGCGTCGTTTGCCGCGCGTCTTTCGTCCAATACGTTACGTATTTGTCGAATGACAAAAGCGGAATCGTCGTAATAGGAAGGGGATTCTATCGGGATTTTAAAAATCAGATCGTCATACGTCATAACGCTTCCTTCATTTAGCTGTGTTTTACTCGTCCCCCGACGCGACGACGAAGGCGATCGCTTCGGAGCGCGAGTGCGTGAGGCTGATCTTCCAGTTCCGGATTCCAAGCTCCTCTGCGATCTCTTTCGCTCGGCCCGTCACGTTCAACGACGGCGCTCCCGAGAAGTTCGTCTCCACCTCAATATCCGTCCATTTCACCCCGTGAGACCATCCGACGCCGAGCGCCTTCATGACTGCCTCTTTAGCGGCCCATCTTGCGGCGAGAGACTCCGCCATCCCCTTCTTTCGCGCGACGCAATATTCGCGCTCCAGGGGCGTGTAGACGCGCTCCAAAAAGCTCTCCGGGTGTTTCTCGCACATCTCCTTCACGCGTTCGATCTCCGTCGCGTCGACTCCGATTCCGACGATTCGCATCTCTTATCCCTTTCTTTTCTCTCGCGGCGCCGCCTTGGCGTTTCCGTTTCAATCCCCATTATAAAAAGAGCCCGATCCGAATCGAGCGCCGGATCGGGCGTTTTTTTACGCGACTCGAATCGCGTTCGTTTCATCCGCGATCAGTCGTTGTACTTGATCCAGATGTTGCGGTACTGAACCTTGTTGCCGTGTCCCTGAAGGAAGACGCCGCGCGCTTCGCCCGCTTCGGTCTTTTCGGTCTTTCCGCCGGGGGTCTCGTGTTCGAGAACGGCTTTGTCGTGAACGAGAATACCGTTCTGCTTGACGGTGATGACGGCGTTGGCGACCTTTTCGCCCTTTTCGTTGAACTTGGCGGGGGTCACGTCGAAGTCATAGGTCTGCCATGTGAGAGGAGGGAAGCAGGCGTTGACGATCGGCTTGAGTTGCTGATAGAAACCGGCGCATTCGTTGTTTTCGCCTTCCAGTCCGAAGGAGTCGAGGACTTGGCATTCATATTCTTCCTGGAGGTAAACGCCGGAGTTGGAGCGGGCCTGTCCCTGAGCGTTGGGCATGAAGGAGAGCATGAATTCAAGGTGAAGGGTGAAAGGACGATCCTTTTCGAAGGGCTTTAGGAGCGCTTCGGACCAGATGGCGTTTTCCTGGGCGTCGCTGAGGTGGACGTCGGAAGCGAAAGCGTCGACGTTGGAGCCGTCGAAGAGGACGATCGCGCCTTCCGGAGCCTTCATGCCAAGGGTTTCGCTCTTGCGTTCAACGCGCTGGAGTTCGCTCTGGCCTTTGAAATCGAGGATGATTTTGTCGCCTTCTTGGAACGCGACCAGCTTCGTCGCCTTCTGTTCGTCGTTGAAGACGATCTTGCCTTCTTCGCCCTTGCGGGGAATATCCATTCTTTCGCCGGTGACGACGAGTTTTCCGTCCTGGAGTTCGCCTTTGCCGAAGAAGCGAGCCTTAGAGCGATCCCATCCCGCGCCGGGAAGGCCGTCCTGATATCCGACGACGTCGAAGTTCTTGTCGCCGCGAGCGACGACTTGGAATGCGCGGTTCTTGTCGGGCCAGAGGTATTCGCCCTGGATCTGGAACGCGTCGAGATACTTGCCGTCTTTTACGATCTGGTCGACGTTGGTGAATTCTTGGCCGAAAGCGGCGGCGGAAGCAAATGCGATAACGGCGAGAGCGCCGAGGAATTTTTTCATAGCGAACAATCCTATAAAAAGGCGTGGATGAAAACGAAAACGCGCCCCCGACGCGGTGAAAGGCCGGGGACGAGGTTTACACTACGGAAGAAGAATTAGCGTTCGATGAGAGCGCGCTGTTCCTTGGTGATGGGCATGACCTTCCAGTTCTTGAACCACATCTGTCCCTGAGAACCGCCGTGGAGCTGGAGACCGACCTTACCGGTCTTTTCGATGAGCGGGTCGGTGATATCGACGACGCGGAATCCGTTGAGGAAGGTGACGACGCGGTCGCCGCAAGCCGCGACGGCGATTTCGTTCCAGTCGTTTTCGCCCTTATTGCGGACTTTTTCGACGAATTCGTCGTCGGAGGCGAGCCAACCGCGACCCGGTTCGGTCTTACCGGCGGTGTGCCAAATAGCGGCTTCTTTGCTGTAACCGCAGATTTCGTCCTGGCAGCCGCGCAGGAGCCAAGGGGTGTCGACTTCGTGAGCGCGGAAGTAGAGCGCGGAGTTCACGCCGCCGCGGAAGACGTAATCGACTTTAGCGACAAAGTCGTCGTATTCGTCGTTGGAGACGACGAGGCCG
Source organism: Thermoguttaceae bacterium (assembly GCA_051885615.1). GTDB lineage: Bacteria > Planctomycetota > Planctomycetia > Pirellulales > Thermoguttaceae > RUG369. The sequence goes on along the minus strand of JBJEXI010000069.1, from coordinate 25,121 downwards.
TCGCGCTTTTCGGTATCGTCATGCTGACCGACGAGGACGCCCTCTTCGTTGAAGCTCCAGCATTCGGGAACGAAGAGATACGCGTCTTCGACTTTCCATTCGCCGTCCTTCTGGACGAAGAAGTCTTTCCATTCGGAAACGCCAAGATCCTTAATGCGGATGTTTTTCCACGCGATCGTTCCCTGGCTTCCGGCGTGAATCTGAAGGCCGATGATTCCGGAGAAGTCTTTGTAGTCGTACATATTGGTCACGGGTACGCCGTTGATCCAAGTGCGGAGAGAAGGACCGATCGCTTGGATTTCGAGGGAGTTCCAATCGCCTGATTTGTAAGCGGCGAGACCGGCTTCGAGGGTTTCGTCGGCGGTGTTGTCAAGGAAGATACGACCGTGAGCGAATCCGCGGCGTCCTTCGTCGTAGATTCGAGCGGTGACTTTATCGTCGGGAGCGATTTCGCACTGATAACCATAGACGCGGTCGGAACCTTCTTCGATCGCGCTGCGGAACTGAACGCCGGAGTTTCCAGGTACGACGGCCTTGAAATCGAGCTTCAGAATGAAGTTTCCGAAGGGCTTTTCATAGCAGAGGAAGGTGTTGTTTGGGGTACCGGGGACGCATTCGCCGACGATAGCGCCGTCTTCCACCTTGTACTTAGCGGCGCCGCTGTGGACGGACCAGCCGTTGAGAGTTTTTCCGTCGAAGAGAGAGACGAAGCCCTCTTCCGTGTCGTCGGCGAAGGAAGGAGCCGACGCGAAGCACGCGAAAGCCGCGAGGAAGGCGGCGGCAATGCAGAAGGATTTACGCATCTTTGGTGTTTCCTTATAATTGAAAAATTTGAAAGAACGCCGCGAGGCTACGCGACGTCTTAACAGAATGGTTGAAACGAAATTTAGTTCGATTATACCGACGCGCGTTCAAAAAAAAAAGCGCCTTAGGGGTATTATTCGGATTATTAGCGTTTTTAGAAATAGTTTATAGCGGTCGCCAAAACGTCTAAGCGCGATATAATGCGGCAAAAATTACATCGAAACGCGAACGTACGCGAGGAAAATAATTGATGAAGACGTTATTACCATACCTTTTACCGTACAAAAAAGAGGCGGTTTTGGCGCCCTTTTTCAAGCTTCTCGAAGCGTCTTTCGATCTTCTTGTGCCGCTCGTCGTGGCGTGGATGATCGACCGCGGGCTCGCGCAAGGGGACGCGTCTATCATCTGGCGCGCGCTGGCGATTCTCGTGGGTTTGAGCGTCGCGGGGCTTGCGATGGCGGGCGCCGCGCAGTACTTCGCGGCGAAGGCGGCGACGCGATTTGCCGCCGCGATTCGACGCGCGCTTTTCGCCAAGATCGGACGCCTTTCTTTCGCGCAGCTCGACCGTTACGGCGCGGATTCCCTCGCCACGCGCATGACGAGCGACGCCGCGCAGACGCAAACCGCCGTCAACCTTCTCCTGCGCCTCTTCCTTCGCTCCCCGATCATCGTTCTTGGCGCGACGATCATGGCGCTCGTCGTCAACCCTCGCGGGGCGTTCGTTTTCATCGTCGCGCTCCCGGCGCTCGCGACTGCGGTTTTCTCGATCCTCTTCCTCTCCCTTCCGCTGTATACGCGTCAACGCGCGGCGCTCGACGACGTGTCCCTCTCGACGACGGAGAATCTTGTCGGAGCGCGAGTACTTCGCGCGTTCAATATGGAGCCGCGCGAGACGAGGCGTTTCAACGCGATCGCGTCGCGTTTGCTGGCGATTCAGGAACGCGCGGGGCTCGTCGCGGGGCTGATGAATCCGATCACGTACCTATTGGCGAACCTTGCGATCGTCGCGCTGTTGGCGTCGGGGGCGGCGCAAGTGCATATCGGGGCGTCGACGCAAGGGGAGACGATCGCGCTCTTGAACTACATGTCGCAGATTCTCGTCGAACTCGTGAAGCTCGCGAATCTTCTCTTCCAGGTGAACAAGGGCGCGGCGTGCGCGAAACGAGTCGCGGAGATTCTCGACCTTCCCGACGGCATGACGGAAGGAGACGCGGAGCTCTGCGCGACGCGCGAGGCGGGCGCGGTCGCGGTCGAGTTCGACGGAGCGAGCGCGTCGTACGGAGCAAGCGCGGGTCGAGCGCTCGATTCGGTCAGCTTTACGGCGCGGATCGGGGAAACGATCGGCGTGATCGGGGGCACGGGTAGCGGCAAGACGACGCTTGTGAATCTTATCGGGCGCTTTTACGACGCGTCGTCGGGGCGCGTTCGCGTCTTTGGACGGGACGTGCGCGAGTATCGTCTGGCGTCCCTTCGCGCGGGCGTCGGGGTCGTCCCGCAGAAGGCGGAGCTTTTCTCGGGGACGATCGAAGCGAATCTTCGTTGGGGGGATCCGAACGCGTCGGAGCCGGCGCTTTACGCGGCGCTTGAGACGGCGCAGGCGCGCGATTTCGTTGAGGCGAAACCCGAGAAGCTCGCGACGGTTCTCGAACAAGGTGGTCGCAACCTCTCGGGAGGTCAGCGTCAACGCCTTACGATAGCGCGCGCGCTTGTCAAGGACGCGCCGATCTTAATCTTGGACGATTCGTGCTCGGCGCTCGACTACGCGACGGACGCGCGTCTTCGTCAAGCGCTCGCGGAGACGAAATCGCGCCGCGCGACCTTCGTCGTAGCGCAACGCGCCGCGTCGGTTCTCGACGCCGATCAGATCTTGGTTCTCGACCAGGGACGCCTCGTCGGCAAGGGGCGGCATGAAGAACTTTTGCGCGATTGCCCGACGTATCGCGAGATTTACGAATCGCAATTTTCAGAGGACGCGAAGTCTAAGGTCGAGGAGGCGCGACGATGAAACCGGATAAGAAGGAAAAGAGAGATCTTCAAATTAAGACGCTCAAAAGGACGTTCCGCTACCTTCGCGGCTACCGCCTTCAGCTCGTCGGAGCGCTCGTTTCGGCGACGGTCGCGACGTTTGCGACGCTTTACGCGCCGCGTGTGATCGGACGCGCCGTCGACAGGATGGTCGGGCCCGGCGAAGTCGATTTCATCGGGCTCCGGGCGGATTGTCTCGCGCTCGCGACGTGCGCGTTCGTCGCGGGGGTCGCGCAGTTCGTAATGACGTCTTTGAATAATCGGGTCGCGTTCGGCGTGGCGCGGGATATTCGCGTCGACGCGTTCCGACGGTTGCAGAAGTTGCCGCTGGGGTATCTCGACGGGAAGCCTTACGGGGAGACGTCGAGCCGAATCGTGACGGACGCGGATCTCTTTTCCGACGGGCTTTTGACGGGGTTCTCGCAATTCTTTACGGGAATCGTGGCGATTGCGGGGGTTCTGTGCTTTATGGCGTCGCTTAGTCTTCCGATCACGTGCGTCGTCGTGGCGCTGACGCCCCTTTCCCTCATTGCGGCGTGGTTCATCTCGAAAAAGTCGTTCGTCTATTTCCACCGTCAGTCGAGTCTGCGCGGGGAAGAGACGGGGTACGTGATGGAGGCGACGAGCGGGGCGCGGACTTTGCAGGCGTTCGATCGCGGGGAGGCGTCGAGTCGCGAATTCGAGGAGATCGACGAACGTTTGACGCGCGTCTCCCTCTTGGCGGTCTTCTTCTCGTCGCTGACGAACCCCGCGACGCGCTTTGTGAACAGCCTCGTCTACGCGGGGGTCGGCGTTTGCGGGGGACTTGCGGTCTTGCACGGCGCGCTGAGCGTCGGCAACCTGACGACGTTTTTGAGCTACGCGGATCAGTACACGAAACCGTTCAACGAAATCTCCGGGGTCTTGACGGAGCTCCAAAATTCTCTGGCGTGCGGGGCGCGTCTTTTCGAACTCATCGACGCGGAGGAGGAGACTCCCGACGCGGTCGACGCGGCGTCCCCGGAGCGTTTCGACGGTCGCGTGGAATTCGATCGCGTAACCTTCTCGTATCGTCCCGATCGTCCTTTGATCGAAAATTTTTCGCTCAACGCGCGACCGGGGTCGAAGATCGCGATCGTCGGGCCTACGGGTTGCGGTAAAACGACGCTCGTCAATCTTCTGATGCGTTTCTACGACGCGCAAGGGGGCGCGATCCGTCTCGACGGCCTTGAGACGCGCAAGATGACGCGCGCGTCATTGCGTCGCGGATTCGGGATGGTGCTTCAGGAGACGTGGCTTCGCGCGGGGACGGTTCGCGAAAATATCGCGATGGATCGAGAAGATCTCTCCGACGCGGAGCTTTGGCAGATCGCGCGCGCGTGCCACCTCGACGCGTTCGTGAGCCGCCTCCCGCAAGGCTTCGACACGCGCGTTACCCCCAACGGAGGGGAATTCTCGCAAGGGGAGCGTCAGCTCCTGTGCATCGCGCGGGTCATGGCGCGGCGCCCCGATCTCCTCATTCTCGACGAAGCGACGTCGTCGATCGACACGCGCACCGAACTGAAGATTCAAGACGCGTTCAATCGCCTCATGGCGGGTCGCACGAGCTTCGTCGTCGCGCATCGTCTTTCCACGATCCGCAGCGCCGACGTCATCCTCGCGATGAAAGACGGCAAAATCGTCGAGCAAGGAACTCACGAAGAACTCCTCGCCGCCAAAGGTTTTTACTATCAGCTGTATATGAGCCAATTCCCGTCTACGAACGCGTAACCCTCTTTCGCAGACTCCCCGGCAATGAAAAACCGCCGACGAACTTCGAGCTTTCTCGTTCGTCGACGGTCTTTTTTTACGCCAATTCGGGACGCGTCATTCTTTCGCGTCTTCTTGCGGCGCCTTGATTTCTTCCTTAATCGAATATTCGCGCGCGCGTCGGTTCGTTTCCGCGACAAGGAGTTCCGAGAGGAATCCCATTGAGAGCAATTGCGCCCCAAAGAGCGCGAGCGCCGCGGAATAGACGACCGCCGGTCGCCCCGAGAGCATGTACTCCCCGAGCCCCAGCGCCGGAATCCGCGCCAAAACCCATCGCGCCGCCATCCAGACCATCGTCAGCGCACCGACGCCGAAAGAACAGAGCCCGATCGTTCCCAAAAGGTGCTGCGGACGCGCCCCGTAAGTCGTCACGAACTTCACCGACAGCAGATCCAAAAAGCCCTTAATGAAGCGGTTGAACCCGTACTTCGACGACCCGAACTTTCGCGCCCGATGATTCACAACCTTCTCCCCAACCTTAAATCCGCGCGCCCCCGCGAGCGCCGGCACGAAGCGATGCAGCTCCCCGTAAAGCGTCACCTCGTCGAAAATCTCACGTCGATAACACTTCATCCCGCAATTATGGTCGTGCAGTCTTACGCCCGTAAGGTTGCTGACCATCGCGTTAAAGAACCGGCTCGGAATAACCTTATGCCAGGGATCGTGACGCGTTTTCTTCCATCCGCTGACGACGTCGTATCCTTCGTTCATGAGTCGCAGGAAATCGGGAATTTCGTGGGGATCGTCCTGCAAGTCGGCGTCCATCGTCATGACGAGGGGCATTGTCGCGGCGTGTAGCCCGACGTCGAGGGCGGCGGCCTTCCCGAAGTTTCGTCTGAATCGGAACGCGCGAACGCGTTTGTCTTTCTGCGCCAGATTCGTAATGATCGACCAGCTCGCATCGGTTGAACCGTCGTCGATAAACAGGAGCTCGATCTGCGCGTCGATCTTTTCGACGACCTCGCAAATTTCCGCGTGAAGCGCTTCGAGACTCTCTTCTTCATTGTAAACGGGAACGACGATCGAAAGTTGCGTCATCTCACGACCCCTTCTTGAGTAAATGAACGAATAAAACCACCGGGACAATTTACCCGCGCTTTTTCTTATTGTATAATCAACACGCCGCGATAAAAGGGCGGTATTACCGATTTTTACGAGTATGAGGAAATGAGATGTTGACAACAGGACGAAGAAAGTTAGCCGCGCTCGCGTTTGCGGTTGTCGCGACGATTGCCGGAAGCTCTTTGGCGACCGAGTATTACGTCGATTCGTTATCGGGCTCGGACGCGAACGACGGCATGACGGAGTCGACGGCGTGGAAAAGTCTCGAGAAAGTGAACGGCGCGGATATCAAAGGAGGGGACGCGGTTCACTTCCGTCGCGGACGCGTCTGGCGCGGGACGTTGCGCCCTAAGTCGGGGGAGCCTGACACGCCGACGCGTTACGACGCGTATGGCGAAGGCGAGAAGCCGCGCATTATGTACTCGGCGGACCTCTCGGATCCCGAACTCTGGGAGCAAGTTGACGAGGAACTCTGGGCGACGAAAGAGGTCAAGTACGTCGACGTCAATAGTCGCGACGAGACAAAGCTCTTCGCCGCAGGGGATTGGCATATCTACACGGAAGAGGAAGCTCGCGGAACGTGCAAAAAGCGCGAATTCGAAGATATTGGCGGCGCGAAAGGATATCGCGTGATCTGCGAATCAGCGGGAACTCGCGCAACCCACTTCCAGCTCACAACGGAAGGGTTCCCCGTGAGGAAGGATCGCCTCGTGGCGCTGCGCGTGAAAGCGCGCGCGGGTAAGCCGATTTCCCTCAACCCGACGCTGATGATGAAAGGTAAGCCGTGGAGTTCGTACGGTAAATGCGTCGTAGGTTCCGGGCCTCTTGAGCCGACATGGCGGGAATTCGATCTTGTTTTCCGCACGACGCACGACGCGGAGGACGGACGGATCACGTTTTTCTTAGGGGATACGCTTTCCAAGGATTGGTGGTTCGATTTCGTGATTCTCGGCGCGCGCGAAGTCGAGGCGTCGGGCGCATGGCTTGACGCGGACGTCGGAAACCTTGTTTATTCGTGGCGCGGCAGCATTAAGCAGAGCGAGAATAGCGCGACGAAAGTCTTCCATCCGACTTACAAAGGATGGGAAATCTGCGGTTTCAAGAAATGGACCCTTGACGATCTGAAGTTATTCGGAGATTTCTGGTACGACGGCGAAAAAGGACGCGTCTATGTAAAGGATAATCAGAATCCTGGGAGGCGCTATTTCTCGATCGAGGCGCCGATGAAGGGGAATTGCTGTCGAATCGAGAATGGTCGCGACGTGATCGTAGAGGATCTGGCGTTCACGCACACGGGCGCGCACGGGGTCTCGGCGGTTCGTTGCGAACGCACGACGATTCGTAATTGCGACTTCCATTGGATCGGCGGGAGCGACCTTTACGGGGGCGGCGGCGCGGGTAAGCGCGTGCGTTACGGGAACGGCGTGGAGTTCTGGGACGGTCTAGTCGACTGCGCGGTGGAGGGGTGCCGCTTCACGGAGGTGTACGACACGGCGACGACGACGCAGGGCCCGGAGAAGGACGTCGCGCGAAACTTGACGATTCGCAATTGCACGATGATCCGCTGCGAACAGTCGTTCGAGATCTGGTTCACGCACCCGGAAACGATCGTCGAGAATTGCGTTTTCGAAGACAATCTCTGCGTCGACAGCGGTCGGGGTTGGAGTCACGTTCAGCGCCCTGATAAGAGAGGGACGCCTCTTTTAGCGTATTCTCTCGACGCGGCGAAGGTCGACGTGACGGTGCGTCATAACGTTTTTTACGACACGTCGCAAGAATTCATCGCCTTCTGGCACGATCGTATCGGCGATTATAAGATCAACGACAACGTATACTGGGCCGCCAAAACGTATCATGAGGCGGGGGACAAGTATTTCCATTACAATATGAAGAACGGGGCGCCGGGTAAAACGTTCGACGAATACCGCGCGGAGACGGGTCACGACGCGGATTCGCGGTGGGTCGAGCCGATCTTCCGCGATTATAGTCGCGACGATTTGCAGATTCTCAATAAGTCGGAGATTTACGACTGGCGGACGAAATGAACGCGCGGGGATACAACGCGGCGACGAAGAAAAAAGGGGACGCTTTCCGTTTTGGAGAGCGTCCCTCTTGTTTTATAGCGCGTTTTATAGGGAGTCGCGATTACTTGGCGATCGCGAAGACTTTGACGTCCTGCGCGGGGAGGACGCCGACGATTTCACCCGCGTCGTTGAGCGCGACGGGGGCGTCGTCGAAGAGGTCGCGAATCTCGGAGCCCGCGTCGACGAGTGCGCGCAGTTCCGGCGTCAGCGTCACGCGAAACTCTTTCGTCTCCTGCGAGTCGTTGAAGAGGGTGAGGTAGATCGATTTCTCAATCGTCGTCGGGTTCGTCGCGCGAGGCGCGTCGGGCGTCGCGCCAAAGCGTTCCACGTAGAGCTTCGGATCGTTCGTTACGGCGCACGGGTCAGGCTCCCAGCCCGCTTGAGCGACGCGTTTCACTATCGGCATGTACTTCTTGAAGAGGTCGCGGTCGCGGTTGTAAAGCTCCGGATTCTCAAAATAATGATTCGACGACGCGTTCGCGCTGAAGAAAGAGGGGAAGCACCCGTACGCTGTCGCGCGTTTCATATACCGCTCCGTCGCGTCTTTTCCGAATTTCGAAAAGTCCGAGTTCATCAAGAAGCAGTAAGGTTTCCCCATGCATATCGCGCGGCGATACATCAGCTCTTCGTCCGACATTGGCGTCCACTCGCCGTTGCGGTTCCAGTCGGTTTCCGTCCCGAGAACGTCGAGATAAGGGGCGAGGAACCAGTGCGAGCCGGGGGTTGAGTTCGCCATCGAAAGTTTGCCGATCTTATGAAGGTCGTCGGAGATCTTGCGGACATACTCCTGCGCGATCATCCCGCGGAAGATCGCCGGTTTCTTCGCGTAGGCGTCGAAGGTCAACGGCGTGTTCATTCCGAGGAAATGGGCTCGGTCGAAGTCGAGAATATCCGTGACGTACCCTTCGCTCGAATCGTAATACTCGCCGTCGCAACCGTCCTGCGCTTCGGCGTAGAGGTACTGATATTGAGTCGTGGGAATGAGATACGGGGCCGACCCGTAAAGATCAAGCGCGATTTTTTCGTTCCATTGGAGATCGAAGGAAGCAATCGGCTTGAACTCGGCGTTTTTCGGAGCGTCGAGCCTTCCTTTTTGCGCCAAGAGGGCGAGTTGTGGAGCGTCGTTCATACTCCAGACGACGCCCTTGCACCACGGCGTGTCCATAACGCGACCGGGAATCTTTCCCTGCGCGTCGGAGAAGCCCGTCGTGAAGAGGGCGCGCGCGTTCGGATTTCCTTCTTTCGCGAGGCGCCGCGCCTCATCCAGCGCGGTTTCGTAGACCGTCTTCCCCTCTTGCGCTTCGACGCTCTGCCACCATGTCATCGGTTCCGTATAGCGGAAGGTCGTGATTCCGCGCGCGTCGTCCTCTTCGATTTCGTCGATTCCCTCTTTAAACTGGAACCCGAAATCTTCCCATCCTTCGACCTTGGAGATCTTCGCGAACGCCATCCAGTTTCCCTGCTTGAGGGCGCGAACGCGCGTCGCTTCAGGATAGCTTCCGCGCCATGCGTCGATCGTCGCGCGGAAAGGATTCGACGCGGCGGAACCCTGCGTCGGCTCCAACTCGGCGAGGCGCAGTTCGACTTCGTTCCGCCCCTCCGCGAACGCGATATCGTACGCCGCGTACAGCTCCCGCGTCCCGCCGTTCGCCGCGATTCGGCAGAACGCCGGATAGTCCGGATTGAACCCCAAGGCGATCGGATTCTCAAAGCGTTCCTTTCCGTCGGCGTCGAGAACGCGCTTGGCGACGACTCCGTACGGGTAGATCGACGCCGCTTGGAGGCCGACGTCGGAGAAGCTCCGCGTTAGGGACGCGTCTTGCGCGTTAAGGGGACGCGGTCGGCGCGGAGAGTCGAACCAGACCCATTCTTCACCGTCGAGCGTCGGGATCGTACGCGCGTAATAGAGCGTGAACGCCGCGTCTTCGCGCGAAAGGTTCTTGACCGTCAACACGACCTCTTTCGCGCCGTCCGCCGTTCTCTGCGTCGTCTTCGAAACGCGCAAAGAGCCTACCGCCGTTTCACTAAAATCTTCATCCGCGTCGACCCCGTAAAATGGCGCGTTCGGCTCCTCCGCGCGACGAATGAAAACGCGCGTTTCCCCCGACAAAGGCGCAACCTCTTGCGTCGGCGTTCCGTCGAAGACCGTCGCGCCGTTCGCCGACTTGTATTCCGCCAGGCGAAGATCCTTAAAATATGCCGTCCCCTCATGATTGCGGAATAGTCCGTACATCGTCAAGCTCTTGATCGGCTTGATCGGAATAAAGGTTATCGTCCTCTCGATCCAGTCTCCGGTTCCGGACGGGAAGGAGGTCGTGACGCCCCAGTCCGCGCTTCCGTCGTTATAGACGATATCGAGGTAAATCGAATAGTCCGCGTTCGGAGAGCCCTCGACGTTCTCGGCCTTGCTCTTTCCTGTCGCGACGATCGGCGCGGGCGTTTCCTGTTTCAAGACGTAGGAATAGTAAACGCCGCCGTTCTTTATATCGTTTCCCTTCGATTCGCATCGGAAGACGTCGACGTCTCCTTCTTTCTCGACGACGAAACCGTCGCTATAGGGATTGGGTCCGGAGGCGGGTTTGACGACGTTACCGGGGGATTTTTCGTCGACGATCAGCGGGGCGCGGAAAGGGGTCGCCGCGCGGGTTTCTTGCGCGGACGCGACGTTTCGGGCGTTCGATTGCGCGTCGACGAGTTGCGGCGCGGCGGTAAGGACGAGGGTTGCGAGAACCCCCGCGACAAGGAAGCGTTTTTTCATAGGATGCGATCCTTTCGTATCAAGACGTCACCAGCGCCATGTGTCGCCGACGAGGGCGTCGATTTGCCGGTCGTTGAGGGTTTGCCCATTAATTTTGGCGTCGCGCACGGTCTGGGCGCGGCGTTGGAAGTATCGGTATCGTTTTTCCTGATCGCGCTCGACGTCGGCGACGGGTTCAAAGTCGGCCTCTTCGCCGCGTCCTTGCCGATCGAGCCGCGCTTTACCGGCGCGGATGATCGCGAGCGCTTCGTCGTATTCCTTCGAGACGCAAGCCTTCGCGGCGCCCCAGCGGTCGAGGCACGGGCTCAGCTCCGGTCGATCGAGATAGACGGCGGCGGCAAGGGCGTTCCCTTGAAGTCCGGTCAGTTCTTCGAGACGGCGCGTTTCCGCCTGCGTCAACGGGGATCGCCCGTAGGGATTGTCGCGATACGCGGAGGCGTAGGTCGGGTAATATGGCGCGTTGAGGTCGAGCCATGTCGCGACGCGTCGGAACGCTTCGACGTCCGATTGCGCGTCGACGAAGACGCCCATTTCGCGTCTCTTTTCGTCGATCTTCGCGTCTTCGTGTCCGTTGAGGAAGATTTGCGCGAGTTTGCTCCGCGTCGCGCCCCAGCTGTTCGGGGAGAGGACGTTGTGAGGCCCCGCGCCGGGAACGCGCGCGTATCCCTTTGATCGCAGCTCCCAGTAGGAGACGTTGAACGCCAAATTTCGGTCGGCGCTCAGAAGAAGTTTTTCGGCGCCGGGCTCTCCGACGTCATGGCACTGGACGCAGTATTTGTCAAAGACGGGCTGAACCTCTTCATAATAGCTGAAGAGTCGCGGTTCCCCGAACCATGGTTCGAGGGTTTGGGGCTCACCCGCTGCGGCGGAACCGACGATCGTCGAGGAGAGGGGCGCGTCGACGCGGCTTTCATGGCATCCGAGGCATGCGTTCGTCTCGCCGGGACGCGCCATGATTCCGCTGCGCATCGACTGAATCATCATCTGATTCTCGTCGAGGAGCTGGAAATAGACGAATTTCTCGGCGGGAACGGCGAAGGAGACGCTTCCGTCTTCCGCGACGGGGACGGTTCCGAGAATGCGCTTGTTGTTGAAGTCGTCCCACGCCATGCCGGGCGCCTGGGTTCCGCTTCCTTGCCAGTCGGTATGCGTCCAGAATCGTTTCTCAGGGGATTCGACGACGCGGAGGTATTTCACGGAGCCGGGCTTGACGTTCTCCATGCCGAACCCCTCGTAGACGTTCGAGACGTAGAAATATCCGAATTCGTCCTTCGGGTTCACGCGGTTGGCGACTTCGCGCGGCGCTGGAGTCTCATAGATCGGGATCGGATCAAAGCAACCGGGCGCGTCGACGTGTACGAGAGTCGCGCCGCCGTCGGGATCAAGGACGTAGATCCCGGTTTCTTCGTCGCTACGAACCTGTCCTGCGGCGAGGATGAAGCCGTCGTCGAGGGGGAAGGGGTCTTCGTATTTTCGCGGGGAGCGCGAGAAGGCGTCGTAACGGTACGCCTCTTTTAATGGATCGGCGGCGGGTTCGTCGGTAACCCATTCGATCGTCTCGGGGGGCCAGGTCTGAAGGACGGGCTTTCTTCCGTCGACGCCGAGTCTCCGGTCGACGAGAGCGATCGCGCCCCAGGGCCTGTCGTGGCACGAGCCGAAGACGCAGACGAACTTCGAATCGTCGTCGGGTAGGGGCCTGGCGTCAATGACGCCGCCGGGCGCGGAGGTGTTGTTTCCCCAATAGATTTCGTGCTTCGTTCCGTCGGGGTTGGCGACCCATACGCCTTGCGCGTCGCCGAAGTTGCGGTCGACGTATTCCCAGCGGTCGTAGATGACGCGCCCGTCGGAGAGGAGCGCGGCGTGCCCTTCAAAGAGCGTGCTCTTTCCGATCTGCTCGACGTTGGAGCCGTCGGCGTTCATCTTATGGAGATTGCACATGATATGGCGGTTGCACATGCAGTATTTCGGCTCGCGCGTGGAAGAGAAGACGATTTCCCCCGAGGGGAGATAAGCGGGGTCGATATCGGAGGCGCCGGTTACGAAGGTGAGTTGTCGGAATCCCGGAATCGCGGCGATCTCTTCGTCGGTCGTCTCGGGGAGAAGGGTCAACGCGGGGCGGTCGAAGTCGAGATCGAGTTCGGCGATATGGTAGTCGTCGAGCTTTGATTTTCGAACGGAGACGAGGACTTTCTTGGCGTCGAAGGAGAGGCACGGGTCGCGGACGATTCCCTCGGGGAGCTCGAGAAGGGTTTGGACGCGATCCTCATGGGGGAACCATACGACGAGCTTGGAGTCGCCGACAAAGCTATCTTCGTTGATCTCGCCGCGCTGGAAGATCGTCGCGGTGTTGTGGTGGTCGGGGAGATACTGGCGCCGCGAGACGTAGAGGATGGCGTCTGGGAGCGCGTCGATCGCGTCTTGTCGCTTCTTCGCTTCGCGTTCACGCGCTTCTTGTACGATCTTTTCGCGCCGCGCGTCGCGCAGGGCGTCGCCGTCGGGATCGAGAACGCCGTCGATTCGGAACGCGTCGCAGCGGATGTGCGCCCATGAGCCCGACGCTTGATCGACGACGCGCACGAAGGCGCGTTTTCCCTTCAGCTCGGCGACGTTCCAGAGGACTTCGCGCAGACCTTGCGAATCGTCGCCGCGCGCGCTTTGAACGGGCGAGGAGTTCCCTTCGTCGTCGAGAATCGCGAGTTCGACGCGCACGTCGTCGCGTTTCCCCGCGCCGCCGACGAGGAAGCGGATCGCGTCTCCTTCAATGCGGAAGACGGGGGATTCGATTGCGCAACGCACGTCGTCGGTCGGGGAGTCGTCTTGCGACGACTCAAGGGTGGTGAGGTAGAATTTTCCCGATTTCTGGTAAGGGGTCGAGTTGTTGTGAAATTCGACGTCGCGCGAACCGATCGGCTTGGAGTTTTCTCCTTCGACAATCTTCCACGGAGCGAGCTCTCCCGACTCGAAATCCCAGAGGATCGTATCTTGGGCCTTTGCTTGCCGAGGCGCAAGAGCGACGAGGACGGCAAGGAACGCGAAGAAGAGCAGTAGTGGAACGCGTAGATTTCGATTCTGCATACGAACGTCTCCTTAAACTAGGCGGGGAAAAATGAAGAAGGGAACGCAGGAGAAATTGTATCTTGACGCAAGAGCGAAATCAAGAGCGTCGCAGAGGGTAAGAGAGAAAGAAAAAGGCCGAAGGACGCGAAGGTCCAACGGCCCCAAGAAGGGATTACCAAGGAGTTTCCATGAGTCCGACGATCTCGTCGGCGAGCTTGTCGATCGCCTCTTGTTGGGAGGTCGCGGAGGATTGACCGACTTCGGGGACAAGGTAGGCGCTCGATTCTAGGGTGACGCCGTCGTTCATGCTCACGGGGGTCAGTCCAGACTCGGAGAGATTCGAGGGATCGAGGACTTTCCATACGGCGGTCGCGGTGAGTCGAATAGTCTTTTCGCGCGTGCCGTTGAATCGGTCGCGGGCGTTGACAGACTGCGTTTCCGAATGGAGTTTGATAGCGAGTAGGGAGTCGGCTTCGCCGGCGGTCGCGATGCGATATGGGGTCTGCTCGGTGATTTTCTTGCAGACGGCTTCGGTGATGCGTTCGCCAAATCCTTGACGGTACGTGTCGGCGTCGACCATCTGCACGTAGACGGTGCGCACGTTTCCGTTGTAGAGGCCTTGCGGGCCGACGTTGTATCCGGAGAGTGCGGCGCACCCTTGGAGAGCGAGGGCGATGAACGCGGCGAGAATTGCGGCGAAGGTGAAGTCGGAACGAATCATAGGGAAGCGTCTCTCATTTGAATGAAGCGCCGTCGTCGTTTTGCGCGGTCTTCTCGGGTTCTTTCGAGTCGTCGAGTTCGTCGTCGCGTCCGATGGAGTCGAGTCTTTCTTCGCGGGCGGCGAGGCTGGCGAGATCCTTCTTGGGTTCGAGCTCGAAGTACTGCGAATCATCCTTTGGCAAGAAGGGCGCGATGGGTCTGATCCACGAGAGCTGGTCGGCTTGCGCGGGCTTCGACTGGATATGCTCGTACGCCTGGGCGCCGAGTGTCGCGAATTCGGAGCTTGCGTGCTCTTCGGCGAGTCTCATGTAGTAGGAACGCGCGGAGGCGTAATTTCCGCGCCGCTCGTAATATTGTCCGAGGGCGTAGAGTCTTCGCGCTTGCTCTTCTTTAATGTTATCGAGCTCTTCGTAGATGACGTCCATGTTTCCGCGTCCGCTCTTGAGGATCGTTTCGGCGAGTTTTCGCGCTTCGTCGAGGGGCGCGGCGTCGTAGTACACGCCCTGATAGGATCGGTGGAGCGCGATCATGCGCAGTCGGCAGGCGTCTTCCGCGTATTTGCTCCCCGGATAGAAGTCGTATAACTGACGATAATATTCCGCAGCGGAGGCGTAAGATCCGTCCCCTTGCTTAACGCCGCGACGCATATACGCGTTTGCGAGAGCGTAGAGGGCGGCGGGAGCGAGGCCCGTGTCGGAAGGATCGTTGAGGAAGATCGCTTCGTAAGCCTTCTTTGCGGCGGCGAAAGTGCGCAGCGTCGGCTTCCCTTTTTCTTCTTTGTCGGCGTTCGCCTTCGTTTCCTTCTCGGAACATTC
This sequence comes from Thermoguttaceae bacterium, assembly GCA_051885615.1. Classification (GTDB taxonomy): domain Bacteria; phylum Planctomycetota; class Planctomycetia; order Pirellulales; family Thermoguttaceae; genus RUG369. The sequence goes on along the minus strand of JBJEXI010000069.1, from coordinate 10,008 downwards.
GACCCAGTAGTTGCCGATGAAGAAGAGGCGTTTCATCGCCGTGTCTTTGTAGATCGAGGCGTTATAGGTCTGAACGAGGGCGCGGAAACAGGAGACGGCGCGTCCGTAATCCTTATAGAAGAACCAACATTCCCCGGCGAAGAATAGTCCGTCCTCCTCGATGAGGCATCCGCTTTTCGCCGCGCTATAGGGGTTCTTTTTCGCTTCGTTGGGTCGCAGTGCGGGGCCGGGCCATCGTTCCGCCGCCTTTTCATAGAGCTGGGCGGCCTCTTTGAGGCATTTGCGATCCTTCGTCTCCGAATATTCTTTCTGCTTGAGGCACGCTTCGCGCATGAGGGCGAGCGCGGCCTTTTCGTCGGGCCCCATGCCGAACCATGAGCGGATCGTGTCGAAGGAGAAGGCGTATTTCGACCAATCGACGGGGGTAGGGGTCTCCTTTTCCCATTCTTCAAGTTCGCGCATGGAGGGCGCTTCGTCCTGCATCATCGAGAACGTGTCGGCGGTGACGCGACGCATGAAGGTTTTGTCTTCCGTTTCGTTCTGTTTGAGCCTTGCGAAGGGGCCGTTTTCGTCGTTAAGGTCGACGCTTTCGATCGGTCGGAGAAATTTAGGAACGTCGCTCTTGGCGTTCTTTTTTCGCTTTTGCTCCTCGAGCCACGCTTTGTAGGCGGATTCGATTTCCGCGTCTTTCGCTTCGCGGTCGGCGATCGATTGGCGTTTGGGGGTAGGACGAAAATCGTCTTCGTCGACGTGCTCGTATGTTCCTGAGGGCTCGCGAACGTTGGCGCCGTTACGCGCGAAGTCGGAGAGTTCGCTCTCTTGAGGGGGCGCGTTTTCGACGTCGACGGGCCCCTGGTCGAGGGTTGGGAAATCGTCGCCAAGGGAAGGAAAGTCGTCTCCGAGGGTTGGGAAATCGTCGTCTTGCGCGTAGAGGGACGCGTTCGCGTGAAGAGCCGAAAACGCGGGCGCGAAGAAAGACGCGGCGCCGCCGACGGCGACGATCGTCGCAAGTTTCAAGTATTGCGAAAAACTCATATGGACGTCCCTGTCCTTTGCGGTTTTATGTTAAGGAGTACTCCCAGCAAGCGCTGGAAGGCTCGACGGTTTCATATTCAAAATTATCCTCGAGACCCGAGGGATAATCTTCGCCGCGGGTCGCGTAGCCGAGGTAGTCGATCAAGCGCGGTCGCCGCCTCAAGATCCGCATAAAGTAGCGATTGAGGAGGGCGCGAAGCTGATCGGTTTCGGGCTTTTCGAATTTTCCGAGCCGCGCGAGGGTGATCGCGTCGAGTCGGTCGTAGACGGCGCGGGCGTTCTCCCTAATCCTGTGGCGCGTCGTTTCGAAAGCGTTTCGCGCCTCTTCGAGCTGTCTTGCCAAGTTGAGTTGGAAGGACTGGTCGTAAAGGAGCGTGTCATATTGCGTTCTTAGGGCGACTTCGAGGGCGCGCAGAGCGCCGACGGTCGTAGGGCCGCACCCTTGTCCTTTTCCGCTGGCGAGGCATTTTTTGCAAATGACGCCGCCTTGGATGAAGTCGAAGACGAGGGGACGACCGGGGGGAAGCGTCGGGCGATCGAGGGGCAATACCTCGCCGCATTCGACGCAACGTCGCGTCGACGGGAACTCACCGAACGCGTCGAGTAGGAACGCTTCGAACGCGAAGAGCCTTTCGCCGGCGCGTTGTCCGTGTCCGAAGCCTTCGAGGGCGAGATCCGCGGCGCGCCACAACTGCGGGTTCGGGTCGTAGAGCTCCGTCATGAGGTCGAGGAGCTCGGCGACGTAATACGCCGCGTAGAGGGCGCGTCGATTCTTCGCGTCAGGCAAAAACCTTCGCACCAACTTCGCTTTCGTGAAAAGGTCGAGCGTTTCGGAATTCTTCTTGATGAATGTTAGATTATTGGAGACGAGGAGGTCAAGGGAATTTTCAAAAGGATTTTTGAGTCTCCTCGCGCCCTTCGCGAGTCCGCGGACTTTTCCGAAGTCGCGCGTATAGACGGTCGCGACGACGCTCGATTCCATAAATTCGTAGATTCGCAGGACGATGGCGTCCGATTGCTCGATGCTCATGACGAAACCGTTGTGAAAAGGAAGACGCGAAAGAATAACGACTAGCGGTAAGTATGACGAAAAAGTCGGTCGTTGAAAAGGGGGAAAGGAGAGAATAGAAAAGAAAAAACGCCGGACGAAGAAAACTTCAAACCGGCGTTTCAGGGTGGGAGAGGAGACTCGAACCCCCGACCTTCGGAGCCACAATCCGACGCTCTAACCAACTGAGCTACTCCCACCATCGCGTTCGACCGCGTTGCGGCGCAAACAACAGTACTAATATAAACGAAGGCGCGTCGTCGTCAAGAGCGCGGCGCGCCTTTTTCGCAAAATTTCTCAGCAAGGAAGTTTAGAAGCCGAAATCGACCTCTTCGACCTCGATCGTCTCCTGCTTTTCGACGGGCTTGGCGGCGAGATGCGTCGGATTCCCTTCGATATAGACGGCGCGGAAAGGTCGCGCGGGGCAGATGTATTCGCACCCGCCGCAACCGACGCAAAGTTCGACGGTGACCTCGGGAATCGTCAGCGTTCCCTTATAGGGAACCATGTGGAGCGCTTGAGTCGGGCAGTGTTCGGAACACGCGCCGCAACTCGTGTCTTGCGCGTAGACGATGCAGTTGTCTTTAATGAAGACGACGTGACCCATCTGGATGAGCTGTTTCTCCTCTTTCGGGAAGAGTTTGATCGCGCCCGCGGGGCAAACTTCGCCGCAGAGGGTGCAGTCGTAGTTGCAGAATCCGTGGGTGAAGTCGACGCGCGGCTGCATGAACCCGCGCAGACCGTTTTCGAATCCGGAGGGCTTCAAGATTCGCGACGGACACTTCGCGACGCAGAGCTGACAGCCGACGCAATGCATCTGGAAATGACGGTGATTGAGGGAGCCCGGCGGCGTGATCGTGTATTCGCGCTTGATCGGGGTAAGCCCGTAGTCTTCGGGCTTGGCGTCGTCGGGATTCTCGTTGTTCTGCGCGGGTATCGGACCAGTCGGCTCTTGCGAGCGCGCGACGCTTGCGAGGGCGGCGGTCGTCGCGGCGACGGAGAGGGCGAGGAATTGACGCTTGCCGGGATCGAACCCGCGGAGGGAGTCGAGGGGACGATTTTCGTCAAACGCGACGGAAGAGGCGGCGCCGTCGGGGCTCGACTTCGATTCGTCGGTTTGCGGAACGTCCGACTTTTCGGGACGCTTGAGCCCGAAATAGAGCGCGTCTTTCTTGCACGCGGAGAAGCAGTCGAAGCAGACGACGCAGCGGCTCGAATCGACTTCCTTGTTCTTGAAGTCGATGCACGAACTCTTGCAGCGCTTGGAGCAGAGACCGCATTTCACACACTTAGACGCGTCGATGCGCGTTCTAAAGAGCGCTTTTTTCGAGAGGAAACCGAGGATCGTTCCCACTGGACAGACGGTGTTGCAATAGAGTCTTCCCCATCGTCCGGCGAAGACGCACAGAACGACGAAGGAGAGGGAACCGACGACGAGGGCGCCGATACTCTCGGGACGCAGCGCGTAGTAGTAGAAGTTCGAAACGACGTCTTTCGACGAATAGTAGTCGTAGAGGCCGTTGTTAATCATGACGTGAATCGGCTTGAAGAGGTTGAGCGCGATTCGGCCAAAGACGCCGTACGGTTCGATGAGCGCGAAGTAGAATCCCCCGGCGATCGTCGAAAGGAGCGCAAGGAGGAGGAAGGCGACGCGGATCTTCTTGTGATTCGGGCCGTACTGATAGTTGCGCAGCGGCTTGGGCTTGCGTTTGACGACGGGCTTGCCTTCGGCGTTCGCGGGGGCGGGCTCTTTCTTGAATTTTTCGGCGAGACGCGCGATCCTGCGTCCGAAGAACGCGATAACGTCTTGAAGGATTCCTAGAGGGCAGACGACGGAGCAGTATATTCTTCCAAAGAGAAGCGTGACGAGCACGAGAGCGCCGAAAACGACGAAGGAGCCCGCGAGGAGGGACGGAATGAACTGCAACTTCGCCAGGAACGCGAGTTTGTGCGAAACTTTCTCGGTGAAATCGACGAAGTAGGCGATAAACGCGCCGAGAACGAGGATTGCAAGGAGGATGCGGCAGACGCGCAGGATGTTGTTTTTGAGCATAACCGTTTTCTTTCCAGGCGCGCGACAAATCGCGCCTTTATGACGAAACGCGCGACTACTCGAACGGCGTTTCTGTTCAAAATAAAGAAAACGCGCCCCCGCGCGAGGCCGGGACGCATTGTAATTAGGGCAACCCACGACTCAGATCCTGATGCGCTGAACGTCGAGGGACTTGACGTTCATAGTGCCGAGTTTGTGCGCCTGGCCGAGGGGGAGGTATTTGACTTCGTCGAGCTTGAGGCCGGTGAACTGAGCGAAGAATCCGCAAGCGGCGACGTCGACGGCGACGGGGTCGGTCGACATGAAGAGGGCTTTGGTGAGTTCGACGTCGTCGGCGTTACGACCGCGCGGACCGTTCGTCTTCATAATGCGGTAGGCGTCAACGATATTGAGGCAGGCGGGATTGGCGAGGGTTCCGATATCGGCGATGCATTGATCGAGCCCCTTCTGGTGGAAGGCGCGACGATCCCAAACGATCCCCATAAGGTTCTTCATAGAGATCGTCATGCGCGCGCCGCCGTGATTCTTGAGGACGGGAACGTTGAACCACTTGTCGCAGTCGAGAATCGCTTGGTGAATTTTCGCAGATTTGAGCGCTTTTCCTTGAGGAAGAGCTGTTTCGCGGAAATACTTTTCTTCATTCGCTGGCATAACGATTGCGCCGGCCTTCTTCGCGGCGGCTTCGATCCCGGAGCTTTCATAGCAACGGCGCCAGTTGTCGCACGTGTTGTCGAAGACGGTGATTTCTTTCGCGCCCGCGTCTTTGCACGCGTTGATTAACGCGACGATCAGTTCCGGATTCGTGTTGCCGGCGAGCTCGGGCGTCTTGTCCCAACCGATATTCGGCTTGATGGTTACTTTATCGCCCTTGCTGACGAACTGGGCGATACCGCCGATGGCGTCGATACCCTTTTCGAACATCGGAGCTGGTTCTCCACCAAGGAGCGCGACGAGTTTGACGTCTTTTCCATTTTTCTTGCCTTCCTGAGCGAGAACGGAGATTTCGCTGTCGAGGCAGAGCGTCGTGGCGAGACCGCCAAGGGCTACGGTCTTCAGAAATTCTTGTCGAGTCATTTTCATAGTATTGTTTCCTTTCAAGACGCTACGCGCGTATGGTAAGTCGAGATTGTGGGGGAAGAGCGTATCTCGAAGACGTAGTATAGAATCCCCGCGCCTCGTACGAAAAATATTTTAGGGAAAAGAAAACGCGGCGTCAATAAATGGCGCCGCCGTCTTTTTAAAGTAATTTTGCGAGTTCGTCGACTTTGTCGGTTTTTTCCCACGTGAAGTAGTTGTAACAAGGAACGCCGAGATTTTTTTCCCAGGCGTAGGAATCGCCGGAGCGTCCGAAGTGTCCGCCGAAGGAGGTCGCTTCGAAGATCGGACGACGCAGATCGAGCGTTTCGATAATACCGCGGGGCGAGAGGGGGAAGAGGTCGCGAATCGCTTCAGAAAGCTTTTCTTCGTCGACGCGTCCCGTCTCGTGAAGATCGACCAAAACGCTGATCGGTTCGGAGACGCCGATCGCGTAGGAGAGCTGGATTTCGCACGAGTCCGCGAGATTCGCCGCGACGACGTTTTTCGCGATGTAACGCGCCATATACGCGGCGCTACGGTCGACTTTCGTCGCGTCTTTTCCAGAGAAGGCGCCGCCGCCATGTCGCGCCCATCCGCCGTACGTGTCCACGATAATCTTTCGACCCGTCAGTCCGGCGTCTCCTTGCGGTCCGCCGACGACGAACTTGCCCGTGGGGTTGACGTAATACTTAACGTCGTCGTCGAGAAGTTCTTCAGGAATAGAAGGCATGATCGCGTTTTCGACGATCCATTCGCGAATGACGTCCTGATCGACGCCGGGATCGTGCTGCGAGGAGACGACGACCGCGTCGACGCGCACGGGACGTTTTCCGTCATATTCGAGGGTGACTTGGCTCTTGGCGTCGGGGCGGAGCCAATCGACGGCTTTTTTGAGTCGCAAGTCGGCGAGTTTGCTCATGATACGATGCGAGAGCGCGATCGGAAGCGGCATGAACTCGGGAGTCTGATTGCAGGCATAGCCGAACATAATGCCCTGATCCCCCGCGCCGACGTCTTTCGTATCGGTTGCGTCGACGCCTTGGGCGATATCGGGGCTTTGTTTGTCGAGGGCGACCAGGACGGAGCAAGTGGAGGCGTTGATTCCGAACTCGTCGTCGGTGTATCCGACGCGTTGGATAGCGGATCGAACGACGTCTTGATAGTCGAGTTGGGCTTTGGTGGAAATTTCTCCCGCGACGACGGCCATTCCAGTCGCGACAAGCGTTTCGCAGGCGACGCGGCTCTGCGCGTCTTGGGCGAGACACGCGTCTAGAATACTATCGGAGACGCGATCCGCCAATTTATCCGGATGTCCCATTCCCACGGCTTCGCTTGTGAAGTAACGTTTAGCCATTTTGCTCTTCAAGCTCCTTGCAAAGCGCGGCGTTTGGGAGACGCCGCGGGTCTAACGAGCGAAGGCCAGCGCGTCGAGTTCGCCGCAACCTTCAATTGATAATTACTGAACGCCTCATTATATAATGGGCGCTCATCTCCGCAAGGGGAGCCCCGCGCCCTTTGTTGGGGCTCGAATATCTTAGACGCCCGTCTGTTAGAATCTTACGCTGGCGCTATAATATGAAGATTGAATTTGGAATCTACGCGCGCGACGTTTCGAACTTCTTTCGAGAGGATTGCAACGCGCGGCGTTCTCGTATGGGAACAGACAACAATGCCACTTTTAATATTACGTTGCATCTTCATTCTTGCGACGAGCGGGCTGGGCGTCACGATCGTACGCGCCGGCGCGGCGGGGTCGAGCTCCGTTGGGTTGACGACCTTCTTTCTACTGGTCTTCCTTTCCGTCGGCGTTATCGCGCTCGATATGGCGTTTCCCAAAAAGCGCATCGAGTGGGTGTCTTCGGTTTACTTCGGGCTCCTAATCGGTCTTGTCACGACGTACGTGATGCAGCTTGCGCTCGAACCCTTCTTCTCGGATCAACCTGGCGAGGCGGGGGCGCAAACGGAGGCGTTTCGGCAATGCGTGACGGCGGCGCTCCTCTTAATATGCTGTTATACGGGCGTAAGCTTCCTTTTGCAGACGCGCAACGATTTCCGTTTTATCATACCGTACGTGGAGTTTCAACGGAACGTGAAGGGGGTCAAGCCTCTGATTCTTGACACGAGCGTCGTAATCGACGGTCGCATCGCGGACGTAATGGCGACGAAACTTGTCGACGGTCCGCTCCTCATGCCGCGTTTTGCGATCGTCGAGCTTCAACATATTGCCGACAGCGCGGATCGGAACCGTCGCACGCGCGGACGACGCGGGCTCGACGTCCTTAATCGTTTGCAGAATATGGAAGGCGTCGACTTCCAGATCGACGACACGGAGCTTCCCGAGTTCGCGAATCAGCCCGTCGATCTGAAGCTCGTCGCGCTGACGAAGCGCCTCTCTGGAAAACTCGTGACGAACGACTACAATCTTAATAAAGTCGCGCGTCTGCAAGGCGTCACGGTCATCAATCTGAACGACCTTTCGAATTCGCTGCGTCCCGTCTTTTTACCGGGCGAACGCTTCGAAGTCGACGTCATTAAGACGGGTGAAGAAGCGGGCCAGGGGGTCGCGTATTTGGACGACGGAACGATGGTCGTCGTGGATCAGGGACGCGCGCATATCGCGGAGCGCGTCGTCGTGACGGTGACGAGCGTATTGCAGACGAGCGCGGGGCGCATGATCTTCGCGCGTTACGAATACACGACGCGCAAACTTTCCGGCACGACGATCGTGCTTGACGGGAAGGCGTAAAGTCGACGCCGTAGTTCGACGTTTTTAACGAAAGGAGACGCGAAAGAAGATGGACGCAGAGACGCGCAAAATGATAGCCCTCGCCGACGAGGATCCGCGTTTTTCCCTTGAGACGTACCAATTTGTCGACGCCGTGTTTCAAGCCTTGAGTTCTCCGGAGGTTGCGTTCCTTTCCATGGAACTCCTTGGTCGCGTCGATCCGATGGACGAAGACGATCTTCAACGGATGCGCGACGAAACGGCGAATCCTGTCGACGACGACGAGATCGACGAATATTCGGACGCGGCGGAAGGAGAGGACGAGGAAGAGACGTACGGTCAAGATTACGACTCTCAAGACTTTTCGACGGCTCCCTTCGCTGTGAACGACGAAGACGAATCGGTCGCCGACGAGCAGGACGACGACGCGGAGAACGACGACTCCAACGGCGTGACGGCGGAGCAGGTTTGCGTCGTTGCGGTCGAATACGCGGTGCGCGCTTACGGGCTCATGGCTCGGACGATCCTCGCGAGACTGGGGTTGCGCACGACAGGCGATCTTGGGGACGTCGTCTATAAGATGATCGACGCGGGGCTTATTTACCCTTCGGAGGGTGAGTCTCGCTCCGATTTCGACGACGTTTTCGATCTTGGGGAAGAGCTCGATCGCCGCTTTAAGTTTCATTATAAAAAACGTTCAGGGTCGAGCCGGTAGGTTCCGACGACAGTATAGGGCTTTCAGGATAACGTCGACCGATTTGGAGGACGTTTTTCGATTTGTCGCAAGAGCGCGATCGACGAGACGCGCGTATCATGAAGAACAAGGAATAAAAGAATGGTTTCACCACGAGCAGGTCAACCGACGCTGCCGAGCGATTTGATCGACGTCGCGGAGCTGGAACGCGCGTATTATGAACGCAAACCGAATCCCGAACGCGCGGAAGAACGCGTATTGTTCGGCACGGGGGGCCATCGCGGAAAGGCGATGGAAACTTCTTTCAACGAGAATCATATCAAGGCGATCGTGCAGGCGATCGTCGACTGGCGCAACGCGCGACCTGAAGGGGCTCCGGAGTATCTGTGGCTCGGCAAAGACACGCACGCGCTTTCTGACGCGGCGCAGAAGACGGCGCTTGGCGTTTTGGCCGCGAACGGCGTGAAGACGTACGTTCAGAAAGAGAACGGCGTGACGCCGACCCCGGCGGTCTCTCGCGCGATTCTTGCGGCGAATAAGTCGCGCGGCGCGAATTTCTCCGACGGCGTCATTATTACTCCTTCGCACAATCCTCCTACGGACGGCGGCCTCAAATACAACGGGACGAACGGCGGCGGCGCGGATTTGGACGCGACGAGCGAAATTGAACGCCGAGCGAACGCGTATCTTGAGAACGGACTCGAGGGCGTCAAGTTCACGAGCTATCCCGAAGCGCTCGCCGCGACGACGACGGAAGAGATCGACTACATTCCCGATTACGTCGAAGATCTGCAGAACGTCGTCGACATGGAAGCGATTCGCCGCGCGGGCGTGAAGATCGGCGTCGATCCTCTTGGCGGCGCCGCCGTCGGATACTGGAAGCCGATCGCGGAACGCTACGGTCTGGATATTACGGTCGTGAACGACAAGATCGATCCGACCTTCTCCTTCATGTCGATCGACCACGACGGCAAGATCCGCATGGATTGTTCGAGCCCCTGGGCGATGCGCGGCCTCATCTCGATGCGCGATAAGTTCGATATCGCGTTCGCGAACGATCCGGACTCCGACCGTCACGGAATCGTGACCCCGAGCGCGGGGCTCATGAACCCGAACCATTATCTCGCGGTTGTCGTCGACTATCTCGTACAGAATCGTCCGACGTGGTCGGAGACGCTTGGAATCGGTAAGACGCTCGTTTCGAGCGCGATTATCGACCGCGTCGTCGCGTCGCACGGGCGCAAGCTCGTCGAAGTTCCGGTCGGGTTCAAGTGGTTCGTGCCGGGACTTTTCAACGGGGAAATCTGCTTCGGCGGCGAAGAGAGCGCGGGCGCGAGCTTCTTGCGTTTCGACGGCTCTGTCTGGACGACCGATAA
>JBJEXI010000068.1:0-36574 GCA_051885615.1 Thermoguttaceae bacterium | reverse complement strand
GAGAACCGTAACGACGCATCGGCGTGCCGTTCATAATATTTTCCACGCGCTTGGCGTCGAGGAGTTTTTTATTCTGTTCAGCGGGGAAGAAACCGGGACAAATCGCGTTGCAACGAATTCCCTTAGCGGCAAATTCCTGCGCGATATTCTGAGTGAGATTCACGACGCCCGCCTTCGACGCCGCGTAGGCGAAAACGCGCGACAAAGGACGATCGGAATTTACGCTCCCGATATTGAGAATCGCGCCGCCGTCTTCGTTCGCAAGCATCGTCTCGATAAAAACCTGGCACGACAACATCGTCCCCTTGAGATTGACCGCCATGATCTTATCCCATTCGTCGGCGTCGACGTCCAGGAAACTATTGCCGACGTTCGCGCCAGCGCAATTGACGAGCATATCAACCTTGCCCGTAAGTTCCAACGCGCAATCGCGCAACGAGACCAAAGACGCCTTGTCGGTAGCGTCGGTCTTATGAAAAATAACGCCGAGTCCTTCTTTCTTAAACTCGGCGACGGCGTTCTGTCCCGCCTCTTCTTTTCTTCCGGCAATAACGACCTTCGCGCCGTTCTTCGCCAGACCGCGCGCTAACGCGCGTCCCAACGCTCCGGCGCCGCCGATGACGACCGCCGTCTGACCTTGCATTCCAAAGAGTTCGTCTAAATAACTTCCGCTACTCATAATATCGAGACCATATGTTTGCAACTCGCGTTGATAGCGAGTCAATTCTTCACGCGATTATGTTCGTCAACCTTAACGACCTTCGCGCGATAGTTCGCGAGCTCCGCTTCTTCGAACTCCGCGTACGTGATAATCACGAGCACGTCGCCCTTATAACCTTCGCGCGCGGCGGGGCCGTTCAACATGACCGTCCCAGAGCCGGCGGGAGCCTCGATCGCGTACGTCACGAGACGTCGGCCGTTATTGACGTTTAATACATGGACTAGCTCGCCGGGTAAAATATCGGCGGCTTTAAGGAGATCAGAGTCGATCGCAATGCTCCCTTCGTATTCCAAAAAACACTCGGTGAGCGTTGCGCGATGTATCTTTGATTTTAACATTGTGCGGCGCATAAGCAAACGTCCTTTACCATAAAATGAACGACGTTGCGACGCGGCGATCCGTCTCCGCCGGTCCTCAACGGCCATACCATTATACACTTTCCCGCGTCACAATAAAGAGGGGAACGCGCGGAGAAGACTTCCGCACGCCTTTTCCTTATTTTCCTCTATTTTTCTCTAGCGCTTGAAACGCCCGCTCCATAACGCTACAATGAAAGGAAAGGCGACAGGTGGAAAAGGATCCACGACAGCGCGCGTTATACACAGAAAGAAGGTTGCGATGGCAAAGATCGACGTCTATAAGGAATGGCTCAAGATCGAGGCGACAAATCGTCCCCTCAACTATTATCAACTTCTGAAGTTCAATCGTTTTGTCGACGATCCGAAAGTAATCCGCGAACAGTACCGTAAGTTAAACGCCTATATCCGCAAGTTTGCCACGGGCGACTATATCGAGGAATCGCAAGCGCTCCTCAACGAGCTTGCCAAAGCGATGCTCTGTCTCACCGACGCCGAGCGCAAAGCGGAATACGATCATAGTCTTGGTCGAAAAGTCGCCGGACAAAGCGAAACCGACGCCTACGGGCGCCGTTCTCTCGAAACGATTTTGCGCGAAGATCGCATCGCAACCCCCGAGCAAATCAAAAAGGCGAAGAACTATGCCGAGGCGCTCGGCGTCGGATTGCACCAAGCGCTCATGCAGCAGAAAGTCGCGGATCCCGAAAAGATCATGCTCGCCTACGCGGAATCGATCGGCGTTCCCTTCGTGAGCCTTGAAGACGTTCCCGTCGACGAATATTACGCGCCCCAAATCAACCCCGTCATGGCGCGACAACATTCCTTCGTTCCCGTCATGGCGGACATGGGCAAATTGATCCTCGCGTCCCCCGAACCCCTTGGGGTCGACGTCGAAGACGAACTGCGCATGCTTTTTGAAATGCCGGTCAGCTACGCTATTTGCACGCCGCAGCAGATCAACGCCGCGATCGCGAAATATTACCCGCGCGACGCCGTTCAGCAGATCGTTCAGCGCTCCGGCGACGCTAAAGCCGACGCGCCCGCCGTCGCCGTTAAAGTCAAGAAGCCTAAAACAGCCTCCGTCGAAAAGGTCTATACCCCTGCGGCGAAGAAGAACCGAATTAAGCTCTCGCTAGTCTGCTTTAACTTCGCCTTTATGGCGGGAGTCTTCGGCAGTACCTTTCTCATGAAACACCCCGGTCTTCCCCTTAAAATGGGGATCGGAATCGCGCTGGGCGCGGTCGCCTTTGCCGTTGCCTGGTTCATGGCGCCCGCCTCTATGCCGGAAGACGAATAAAGTCTTCTGTACGTCATTTGACGTTTATAGAAAAAGAGTCGTTCTATCGTTTCTTTGCGGCAGGACGACTCTTTTTAATTCAAAAAATCAATCATACGTGAAAGCGATCGTAACGATCGCAACAGTCGACGCATACTTTTTTGCCTTCGACGATCCTTATCCAGTTCGCCGCCGTCCTTTCGCCGCACTTTTCGCATGTATAAGACTCAAAGATCCGCGCGCGCTCCGGAACGCTTATCTTTGTTTCCTTCACGGTAAACATCTCTTCTTGCTTGATCGTCTGATAGTATTCCAACATCTCTTGGCGCGACATTTCCGGATTCGCATGATTCAAAACAAGTCGAACCGATTTCCCCGTCTTACGATTATAAAACGAAAACGCTTGCTTTCCCGTCATGTGGAAAAGGAGATTTCCCTTCCCTACGCTACACCCTAGAACAACCTGAATCGCGTCGCAGCCGCATGCGTCGTTTTCGGAAACGCAGACGGTCTTCTCGTCCTCCGAAAAAGTCAGCTCTAGAAGATCGATCGCGTACAAAGCGGCGCGAAAACCAATCGTCAATCCTGGACAAACATGTCCATGAAACGCCGCGCATTTTTCCCATAATTCGTTTTTATCTACCATATATAACGCCTTTCACGAGAGCGGAACGATCCAGCTACATCCACGACATTGGACAATCTCGACGTCGATATCGTAAACGTCTTTGATCGCCGCAGGCGTAACCGTCTCTAGTCCGCCGTAAGAATACAAGGTTGAATCCTTTAAAAGAAGAAAACGATCGCAGTATCTGCGCGCAAGATTCAAATCATGCAAGACCGCCACGACGCTGATATTTTTGCGACGACAAATTTCTTGAATCAACTTCAAAATTTCGTACTGATTCTTAATATCCAAACTGTTCGTCGGTTCGTCCAATAAGAGATACTTGGGCTCTTGCGCGAGCGCTCTTGCAATCGACGCTTTCTGAAGCTCGCCCCCGGAGAGTTCGTCCAAATATCGAGTTGATAAAGAGGCGATACCAAGTTCGCCTAAGAGCTTTTCGACAAGTTGCTTATCCCCGGTCGTCACGTTCCAAGCGACGTGAGGAGTTCTTCCTAAAAGGACGGAATCGAAAACCATGACGCGCGGAGTTTCATTGCGCTGCGACACGGTCGCCATTTTCTTAGCCATCTCGCGACGCGGCGTTCGTTCCACACATTTACCGTCGATAAAAGCGGCGCCGCCGTTAGGTCGAAGCGTCTTATTCAAACATTTTAAAAGCGTGCTTTTACCAGCGCCGTTCCGACCAAGAATCGCGACAAAGCAACCTTCCTCCAAATCGCATGTTAAACGCTCGAGAATTCGTTTTGTTTTCGCGTGATAAGTAAAGCTCAACTCCTTGATTTCAATCATATAGACGTTTTCCCTTTATCAGGAGCGCTAAAAAAACGGGAGCGCCTAGAAACGACGTTACCGCGCCAACGGGAAGAATCACGGGAGCAATAATTAATCGTCCCAAAGTATCGGCGGCAATCAAGAGACATGCACCGGCGATCGTAGAGGCAGGCGTCAAAAAGCGATAGTCGTCGCCAACAAATTTGCGCATAATATGCGGGGCCACTAATCCCACGAAACTAATAATTCCGACGAAGGATACGCAAACAGCGGCGGCAAGCGAGCATATCGTCATACTCAGCAAGACCGTAAAATTTGCGTTGATTCCAAGTCCCTGCGCCGTTTCGACGCCATGACTTAGCGCGTTATACTTCCAAGAGTTAGCAGTTAGAAAGATCATCGTCGCGGCAAAGACGACGCCCATAATCGCGTTTTCGCTCCAATCTACGCCGCCGAGATTTCCGAAGGTCCAAAATACAACGGCCCCCAGTTGCGTTTCGTCGGCAAAAAACTGAAGGAGTGAAAAACCGCCGGTAAACAACGAACTCAAAGCGACCCCTGCGAGAATCAAAGAATCCGGTCCCATATTTTGTTTGAAGCGCGAAAGTAGAAGGATCACAATCGCAGACGTCGAACCGAAGACGAACGCGCAGAAAGTCACGACGTACGGTTTGTCGACTTCCATAGCGACGACGCTTGCGCCAGAGGCGACGACGCCGCCGCCAAAGACGACAATACCGAGAGCTGCGCCAAAAGCCGCGCCCTGAGCAACCCCCAGAGTCGACGCGGACGCCAGCGCGTTTTGCAGAACGCATTGCATCGTCGCGCCGCACGCCGCAAGAGTCGCGCCCACAACAAGCGCCGCAAACGCGCGAGGAAGACGTATGTCCCAGACGACGGCGACGTTTCGTCGATCGCCTCCGCCGAAAAGAGCGGTCAAAACGTCTTTAAAACTTATGTCGATCGCGCCCCTGGAAAGAGAAAATAAGACGACTCCAAGAGTTGCAAGGAAAATCGCGAACACGACGGCGCGTTTCTTCGCAAGTCTCCTCTCGTACGAGGTAAAATGAAAGTCGCGTTCTTGCGTCATCGTTCCTCGTCCAATCCAATAGGACCGTAAAACGCCCCTATTTCTTCAAGCGCCGACATAAGATCGCGTCGCCCTAAGAAGAACTCAAAAATCTCTTCGGCTTTTTCACGCGCATCGACGTCTGCAAAACGTTCCGGATAGAGAATCGAGCCGATAAAGTAGCTGTTGGCCAGCGAAATTTCTAGATTATTGAAATAACTAGTGGAACTCGGATGCTGATAAACGCGCCCGTTCGAAAAGGCGGCGAGACGTTCGTAAAAATCAGGACGCTTTCTTTTGTCCTCTCTCACTAACGGGACTCCGCCAAAATCGCAGAAGATATAATCAGGGTTCCACTCAAGGATTTGTTCGCGATCAACGATCGACGCAGGGGCCCCCCCTTGACGCGCCGCAATATTTTTCGCATTGACCGCGTCTAATACCGGGTCTTGCAATCTTACGCTCTCTATTCCATGAACGCCCTTGAATGTCGCTGCGGCGGAAAGAACGGAGGGTCTCTCATCTTCTGGAACGTCTTCCGTCCTCCGGCGGAGATCCTCTAAAGAATCGTTCAGATATTTTATAACCGAGTTGGCGCGATCCTCAACGCCGCAGACTTCGCCAATAAGTCGAAGCGAGTCTTCATAATCTTTATCGAACAGCGTCCCGGCGCTCACGGCAAAAACCGGAACGCCAGTCTTCTTTTCCAAATCTCTTACCGTCGCATCAGGATATGTGCAAAGAATAACGTCTGGTTCAACGGCGACGATCTCCTCAGAATAATAATTCGTATTTCCCATCGCGTCCGTACCCACAACAGGAATTTCTTTCCATGCGTCTTTTGCCGCAAACGCGTACGCCGTTAAGGGGGATATCTTGTCCGAGGACAAACTTCCGACGCCGACGACCTTCTCCGTTAATCCAAGATAAACGACCATTCGAGGGGTGTTTCCCAGCGACACAATTCGCTTAACCTCGTTTGGCAGCGCCACTTTGCGCCCAAGGGCGTCGACCACGAAACGCGACGTGGCCGGTTCTTCGCGGGTCATATTCTTCCGAAGCTTGCCTCTCGTCCAAAAAACGCCTGCGATAATAAGAACGATAAGTACTAAAATGCTCCAAGATTTTTGGCGTCGCACTATTTTTCTATCCAATCTTTTTTCCAAAAGTGAAATTATATTCCATTACTCCCCAGCGCCCACAGACAAGCGCCAAGGGCTCCCAAAAGAGCGCCAAGGCAGGCCTGCGCGGCAAGAGTCCTCGTTTTTTTCATCCGCTCCGCTTCCTCAAGAGCGGTCGCGTCGTCTCCTTGGCTATACGCTCGGAGAGCGCGAAAGAAGCGGAGCGCAAAAAGAATTCCAAAAGGGAACGCGATTACGAGCGCCGCCAATTCTATCAGAGTCGAACGCCGCAGACCCAAAAGCGCGAAGAAATCAGAATCGCGTAGCGCGTCGCGCCAACTCTGCGGCGCGGCGTTCACTTCTTCGTCTACCGGAATATTACACGGCGTCTCAACGCCTCGCGCCCAATCGGGGGACGACTCTGAGTTTGGATCAAAAAGAAGGAGCGATTCTACCGGAACGTCTTCGTTTAGCTCGGGCAATTCAATCGCTTCAGGTGGCGCGAACGCGGAGGACGCCGTTTTCTTCGCGGCTTGCGCCCTCGCCAATTTGGCGCGCGCTTCATGACGTTCCAAGGTCGAGTTTCCCTCTTCTCGTGGAAGAGAGCGCCACGCCAATCCCCACACCGCGTCGCGAACGACGTCGGGAACCGACGGATAATCGTCGCGATCGGGTTGCGGTTCAGAAAACGCGTCGCGAGAATCGAGGCGGTCGCGAACCTCGGAAGAATCTTGAGGCGTTAAATCGTCCGTTTCGAACACGTCTACACTCTAAAAACCAAACGACGGAAAACGAGAAGAACAACGCCGACGATAAAATCGACGATAAGCCAGTTTTTAGCGGACTCGGCGAGACGCCTTGCCCTTGCGTAATCCTCCTTACAGCGAGCGTCGGTGGCCATGATCGCGTAGACGATTCCGACAAACGAGGTCGGCAATCGCCATAGGCAAGCGGCGAGAACGCCCCAATAGAGAAAATTCGGGATTTCAGAAGGGGACCAGGTATAGGCAGGCGCAAGCAGACGCGCGACGTAACGTTGCGCCATCCCCTTTACGCCGCGCCACGCGGGGCGCAACAAGCGCGCGACGAGGCGTAGCGACGCGAGAAAGATCGTCCATATGGCGGAAGCGACAGTCGACGCAAATACGCTTGTCGCTTCGCCCAAACGTTCGTCTTCGCGAGATTCGCGAGATTCGCGCGAACGCGCTTCAACGTCGCGTAAAGGGAGCGTCGAATCCTCTTCTTTGCGGTACTTTACGACGACGCTTTCCGCGTCATGAACGCGAAATCGTTCGCCGCATTGGTGACAAAAAAGCGCGCGGGTCGCGCATTTGGCGCCGCAACTCTCGCATATTTTCATTTATATCGTACGTCCTATTCAAGATCGGAGTCGTCTAGCGTCTCAATCGGAAATTGGTCAGCCGTCTGTATCTTTTGGAAGAGCGGCATATGACGATAATATACCTCAAGGATCAAACAATTGAAGGCCGTCGCGTAAAGTCTTCCACCCTGAGTACAGTAGGAGTCAGGATTTTCGGGGAACCAGCTTCCTCTTTCGTGCCCGTCCATACACTGCGCGGCGATGAGCTTTTCGCGCATTTCTCTATTCCATTCGTCCCAAATCGAACCGCCGACGTTATACAAAAGCTGCGACGCATAGTAGAGAAAGTATGGATTACCTAAAGTTCTATCCCTATGGGCGACTATCTGCGCTCCGGAAAGAAGGGTCGGGTTCGCGACGTCCCAATCCAAATAGAGTCGACAGAGAAGACCGATCGCGGTCGTCGCGGATCCTTCGCTCAACGGGGTCGTCGCGACGTACGAATACCTTTCGCCGCCGCTCATCGCCACTTCGTCGCGCAAGAAGGATCGCGCGTTGAGGAAGGTTTCGCTCGACGTCGGGAGCGCGGCGAGCCGCGCCGCCTGAAGCGCCATGATCTGCCAACCGGAAACGGAAACGTCCCCCGCCTGTTTCGGCGAATACCTCCAACCGCCGTCCGCCGCCTGCGCATACTCGATATAACGCGTCGTTTCATTCGCGATCTCTCCTAGAAGACGATATCGCTTCCGTTCCCCTTCCGACATCATCGCGTACGTCTCGCAAATAGCGATCGCCGCAAGCCCGTGAGAATACATCGTGCCCTCGGAGTCGCGGAAGGAAACGCCGTTGACGTCCTCGTTCCTCTGCGAGAGCAAGTAGTTCATACCTTTAGCGACAACGCGCTTGTATTTTCCCGTCGTCGGGGTATGACCTGCGGCCAAAAAAGGCAAAAGGGACATTGAGGTCGCGGCGATCGACGATTTATTCGTTCCAGAATTCATGCACTTGCCGATGCACGAGGGACACTGGTACAGATTGAAATGCCACGAGCCGTCGGAACATTGATGTTCGGCGAGCCAGGCGAGCGCGAGCGCGACCGACTTTTCGCTTCCTTCGGTGCCGCCCCCCGCCGCAAGGGCCGCCGCTTTGTTCTTACCGCGTCCCGACAAATCGTCTCCCATAAACGAGCCCATGAGATTATCCATCTCGGAAAGAGGCGCGCCTTCAAGGGATTCGAGAGGATCGGTCAGCGTCAACGCGGCGGCGCTCTCTTCTTCAAACGCGGAAACGTCGGGAGCGTCAGCCACCTCCGTCGTTTCAACGGTTGATAACTCCGGCGCGTCGATTGTCGTCGGCTCGGGCGCCAGCGCAGGATCGTAGACTTCGTCCAATACGACGTCGTCGCTCATCCCCGGTTCTGAAATCACCTCGAAAGGATTGCGAATATCGACGTTCGTCACAATCATCATCAGGATCAGCGCCAGAAGGATATGAAAGAAAAGGGAGACCAGCCACATAGGGGCGTGTTCCTTAACGCGATCTTTATTCGTCTCGTCGCGCAGGAGTTCGACGTCCTCAACAGAGCTCGACACAACGGGAGCCGCGACGTTCGAGAGCGTGTCGAGAGACGCTTCCTTCGTCGGAGTCGCCGCCTTCGACAACTTGAGCGAATCCAATGAGACGTTTTCTTCAACCTTGACATTCGCCAACGCGCTAAGGGAGTCGAGCGCGTTAGCCTTTTCAGGCGCCGACGCCGCCGCGGCCCCGGTAAACAAAGTCGCGGCGGTTTTACGAGAAGAGCGCGACGACGATTTACGCCGCGCTCCATGCTCTTTATGCTCTTTATTTTCAAGGCGCGATTCCTTGCGCGGCGACAGGATCGGCGCATCCGATTCCAAGTCAACCATGTTCGCGGCGGCTAACTCAGCCTCTCGCTGCGCGCGCCGCGTCGGACGACGTTTAATCTCCAGCACGGGAGGCGCCGCTACGGGAGACGCAGCGGGGGAAGATTGATTCGGCGCGTTAGTCGACGATAAGAGTACGGGAGGCGGGGCTGGTTCGGGAATGATAGACTGCGATTTCGACGCGTTAGCCGACGTCAAGAGAACGGGAGGCGGAGACGGTTCGGAGCTGGAGGGTTGCGATTTCGGCGAGGGACTTTTATGTAAAGAAGTATTGTCAGAAACGCTGTTTGTAGCGGTTCGTTGGGGAGAAGCGCTTTGTACGGGAGGAGCCTCGGCGGGAGCAGGGGGATTCTCAGAGGCATTAGAACTTTGAGACGCCTGCGCAAATTTAAGCAAGAGTTCGCGCTGTTCGGGAGTAAGACTCGCCAACGCTTGAAGAAGCTTGGCGTCGACTGTAAACATATCGGAAGACGAATAGTCCTTTCCCTTGTCGTTGTTCTTTGAATCGCTCATACCGTTCTCCCAACCGCAATCCCATTTTTATTCTACCCCAAATAGACGTGAAAAGAAACGGGAAGGAAGAAGAAAAGGGAAAAAAACTGAAAAAGACGTCAGTCGCCCTCACAAGCGTTTTCCTGTTGTCTTTAAACTTTCCATAATCGCGTCAAGAGGACGTCCTTTAAGAAAGAGATAAAAAATTCTCTTCCATCCTTGAAATAATTGACGCAAGCTGTAAAATGAACCGATAAGCGTATTGGCGAAATCGCGGTCGCGGAGTCATTAAAGAAGAACGACGCGGAATGCAGCGTCCGCGTATAAGAAAACAAGATAACCTGAGGATTGATCCATGGCTGGTAAGAGTAAGAAAAAGGCGGAAACCGTCTACCTCGTTTGTGAAGAGACTGGCGATTACAACTACATCGTTCGCCGTAAGCCGGGCGGCGAAAAGCTCAAGCTCAAGAAGTATTGCCCCCGTCTTCGCAAGCACACGCTTCACGTCGAAAAGAAAAAGTAATTTTCGACACGCGTCCGTGACGTCGCGCGCTTAGGTTTTCACTAAGCGCGTTTTTTATTTCTTGCGATTCACCTTTCCGAAAAAAAAGACCGCGACGAAATTCCTCTCGTCGCGGTCTCTTTCTTCTATGGCGTCAGAATCAATCTTCTTCAACGTAATCCGGATTCATGACGGTAATTTCCAGTTTCTGAGAGACGCTCTCGCCGTAGTCGATCGTCTTATTGCCAACCGATAGGAACGTCTGGGCGTACACGGTAATCGTCACCGTCTTGGACTTCGCGTTCTTATCGCTCTGGAAGTAGTTTTCAGGAACGTCCCACGTGATCGTGCCGGACGACGCATGAATCTTCATTCCCGAGGGAAGGTTGGAAGAACCAAGAGAGTATTCGACGCCCTTCGCGCCTTCGGGAGTCTCCGCAAAAACGGTCGTCTCCAAAGACTCGCCGGCGGTTACTGTCACGCCGTCAAGTTCGTCGAAACCGGGAACAAGTCCTTTTTCTGCGTCATAGCCGGAATTGGTAATGAGAATCTCGACAATTTGCGTCGAACTCAAGCCGTCGACGTACGTCTCGTCGTCGTCGCTTAGCGTCTGCTTCGTCGCCGTGACAGTCACGTTGATTCGCCGCGCTTTCACGTCGGAAGTCATTAAATCTTCCGGAACGTCCCAGATCAATTTGCCGGTAATCGCGTCGATCTTCATTCCCTCGGGAGCGTCGTCGCCGAGTTCATAGACGATTCGATCGGAAATCTTGTTCGGATCGGTCGCTTCAATCGTTACTTCCATCGTGTCGCCGGTCGAGACGTTGACCGTGTCAAGAGCCGTGAAAACAGGAACCGACTCTTTGTAGTTCGGGTTGAGGATCGTCAACTTGAAGGAAGTCGCGTCATTTTCGCCATAGCTGATCGATTCAGAACTATCGTCGAGCACAACGCGCGCGACAACGGTTACGGTGATCGTCTTCGACTCAGTCGTCGTGTCCGTGGAGAAGTAATCTTCCGGGGACTCCCAAGTAATCTTTCCCGTTTCGGAGTCGATCTTCATACCGTCGGGAGCGTTGCTGCCCAAAGAATATTCGATCGCTTTAGCGCCTTCAGGCTTCTTCGCAGAGGCGGTCGTTTCAAAGGTCTTGCCCGCTTCGACCGAACCGTCTTCGATGGCGTCCAGTTCAGGAGCGCCGACCTCGCCTTCGACATACTTCGCGTTCGAAACGACGATATCGATGTTTTGAGACGCGCTCAAACCGTTCTCATACGTCTTGCCGTCTTCGCCAAGGTACTGCTCCGTCGCCTTAACCGTCACGGTGAACTTTTGCTGTTTCACACTCTCGGCAAGGTAATCTTCGGGAACTTTCCACGTGATTTTGCCCGACGTGTAATCGATCTCCAAACCGTCGGGAATATCGTCGCCGGTGAACTCATAGACAATACGGTCGGCCAAACCGTTCGGATCCTTCGCCTTGACGGTCGTTTCGAGCGTCTTGCCAGTCGTCGCCTCGATAGCGTCGATTTCTTCAAAGGCGGGAGCGCCGTCCTTGTAATCAGGATTGGAAATTGTGATCTCCAAGGTCTGAGAAACCGTGTCGCCAAAGTTAGTGGCGCCGTTTTCGGACGAGATGATCGTTTCCGCGTTCACAGTGACCTTGATAGTCGCCGACATGGACGTCGTGTCGTCTTTGAAATAGTCTTTCGAAACAGACCAGGTGATCTTACCCGTCGTCACGTCGATCTTCATTCCGGAAGGCGCTTTGCTATCGAGCGAATACTGAACGCCAATCGCTCCCTTGGGCGCAGTCGCCTTCACAGTCGTTTCAAGGGTTTCGCCCGCCTTCACCGAGACGCCGTCAAGTTCGTCGAAGGTCGGCGCCAGTCCGTCTTCCTTATCATACTTGGCGTTCGAGATGACGAACGTAACGTCCTTCGTCGCCGATTTGCCGTCGTAGTATGTTTTGCCGTCCGCGCTCAGGTATTGCTCCGTCGCCTTAACCGTCAAGACATACTTTTGATAGTTCACGCTCGAATCAAGGTAATCTGCTGGAACCTTCCAGGTGATTTTGCCCGTTTTAGAATCGATCGACAGTCCGTCGGGCAGATCGTCTCCCTCGAGAGAGTAGACAATACTCTCCGATTCTGAATCAGGATCGGTCGCTTTGACGGTCGTCTCCAAGGTTTCACCCGTCGAACCGGTCACCGTCTCAACGTCTTCAAATTCCGGCGCGGAATCATCCGCAATCTCGTCCTCGCCAAAGGACGGGTCAGAATAAATGGAGTCAAGGATCGAGGCTTTCGAGTATCCGGCGCGCCACATCTTCAAAATGCTCGTCAGATCGGTCGCAACACTCGCTCCCGTCGCTTTGTTCCGTAGGTAGAAGTTCGACGAGTCGGAGGACGCGTTGGAATTAGACGCCTTGGCTAACGCCGCGTCTTTAAGCTCTTGCGCGTCGCTCGGGGCTTTTCCTTCTTCGACGAGGCGTTCAAACTCTTGGGTCAATTCTTCGAGAACGGACAGGTAATCGTCCTCAGACTGAGAATCTTTCGCAGAGAGCTCTTTGCGCGCTAGAGCGACTGCGTCTTCAAAGGCCTTCTGCGCGTCTTTACGATCCTGAATTAACTTCGAGAAGCTCGAATGTCCGCGGAGGTACTCTTCTGCGGCGCGCGCGAAGGTTTCGTCGCGCTCTTCCACCGCAGTGAGGTACGCGTCGAGATAATCGCGCAGATGCTTCGTATTCGACTGATAGCGTTCTTCCGTCGCGTCGACCCACGCTTCATACCAGGAATCCCAGTCGTCGTATGTCGGATCCTCGGTCGGACGCGTAACGTAAACGACCGCCGTCGCCTTCGCCGTACCGCCGTAGTTGATATAATCGTCTCCCGTTTCAACGACCGTTTTGACCTGAATCTCGACTTCAATTTCGATCTTCGTCACGTCGGCGTCAGCGTCGTCGAAGTAATTAGCGGGAACTTTCCACGTCACGACGCCCGTCTTGGAGTCGATCGTCATCCCTTCGGGAACGTCGAAACCTTCGGCGAAGAAGTAGCGCACGCCTTCCGCGTCGGCGCCTTCCGGCAACTCCGCCTTCACGGTGAAGGTCAACGTGTCGCCGGCTTCGACAAACTGATCGGGAATATCGGCGATAGTCGGCGCTTCAAGCTCTTCAGGTTCAGACGCTTTATTGATTACCGTAATCTCAAAGGTCTTCTGAGAAGAGGGGCCGTCGACATACGATCCGTCCTCTTGCAAATACTGCTTCGTCGCCTTGATAACGAGTCCGTAAACCTGCTCGCTCACATTTGCGGCAAGATAATCTTTCGTCACGTTCCAGACGACCTTGCCCGTTTCAGTGTTGATCGCGATTCCCTCGGGAAGATCGCCGTTCACGATCTCATAGACGATTCTATCGGCGTCGCCGATGAGATCTTTCGCGACGGCGTCGAATTCAAGCGTATCGCCCGTCTCCACGACGAGATCGTCGACGTCTTCAAAGACCGGCGCTTCGTCGATATAGTCGGGGTTGAGGATCGTCAAGACGAGAGTCGTCGACGCGCTTTCGCCGTAAGTTACCGTCCAGTCTCCCGTTTCCAAAATCGACTGCGCGTTAATTGTAATCTTAATCGAAGTCGATTCGGTCTTTGTGTCGCCGTCGAAGTAATCGGCGGGAACGTCCCAGACGATTTTGCC
The DNA here is from genome assembly GCA_051885615.1 of Thermoguttaceae bacterium. Classification (GTDB taxonomy): domain Bacteria; phylum Planctomycetota; class Planctomycetia; order Pirellulales; family Thermoguttaceae; genus RUG369. The sequence continues at coordinate 22,716 of JBJEXI010000068.1, read as the reverse complement.
CGTTTCCGGATCGATCGTCATTCCCTCGGGAGCGTTGTTTCCCAAAGAGTATTCGACGCCCTCGGCGCCCTTAGGCTTTTCCGCCTTAACGGTCGTTTCGAAGGTCTTGCCCGCTTCGACCGTTTCATCGTCAAGTTCGCCCCAGACAGGAGGAACGCCTTCTGATTCGTCGTAGGCCGAGTTCGCGACGAGGATCGTAATTTCGCGCGTCGCGTTAAGACCGTCCGTATAGGTTTCGCCGTCGTCGCCAAGATACTGCTCCGTCGCCTTCACAACGATCGTAATCTTCTGCGCCTTGACGTTCGAATCAAGAAGATCCTTCGGAACGTCCCAGGTGAGTCGACCGGTCGTCGCGTCGATAGCAAGCCCTTCGGGGAACTCGTCGCCGACGATTGTGTAGACGATGCGATCCGCCATCTTGTTCGGGTCTTTTGCGACGATCGTCGTCTCGAGAGGTTTGCCCGTCGTCGCGTCGATCACGCCAATGTTGTTGAAGACAGGTTCGGCGTCTTCAAAATCAGGATTCAAGACGGTGAGAAGGATCGTGGTGGACGCGGAATCGCCGAAATCGGTCGTGACGTCCGTCTTCTTCAAGATCGCGCTCGCGACGATATGAAGTTCGATAGTGCGCGAATATTCTTCGGTATTGGAGAAGAAGTTCTCCGGGCAAGACCATCGAATCGTACCGTCTTCGTCGATCGTCATATCGTCCGGATAATCGCCGGTGAGAGCGTAGACGACGCCTTCGGCGCCCTTCGCCGTCGCGACGACTTGATAGACGAGGTCGTCCCCAGCCATGATCGTTTTGCCAGGATAGTCTTCCCAGACCGGAACGATTGCTTCGTCTTTATTGTAGAAGCCGTTGTCGATATAGATCGCGAAGGTTCTCTCGGAAGAGAGACCGTCTTCGTAGTATCCTTCCCCGTCGATATACTGCTCGGTCGCGACTACCGTAATGAGATAAATCTGATAGAGAACGTTGCTATCGAGGTAATCCTCAGGGATATTCCAAACGATTCGTCCCGTCTCGGCGTCGATGGAGAGTCCTTCGGGAAGATTCTCTCCCTTGAGGGTGAAACTGATACGATCCGCACGGTTGTTGGGGTCGGTCGCCTTAATAACCGTTTCGAACGTTTCGCCGGTCACGGCGTCGATGACGTCGATATCGCCGATTACCGGCTCGGCGTCGATATAATTCGGATTGAGCAATTCGATTTCGAGCTCGACCGTTCCATAATCGCCGTAATCGGTCGTATTTTCGCCTTCGCCAAGGATCGCGCGCGCGCTAATCTTAATGACGAACGTCTTGGAGTATGTGTCGGTACTCTGGAAGAAATCCTCGGCGGGAGACCAGACAATCTGACCGTTGGAGTCGATCGTGATTCCCGACGGAAGGCCGTCCCCAGAAAGGGAGTATTCCACGCCCGCGACGTCGGCGCCAAAGGAGGCGGACGCGTCAAACTCGAAGGTTTCGCCAGCATAGAAGTTCTGTTTGTCGAAATCGCCCCACATCGGGAGATAGTTGACGTCTTCGACGTACGTTTCGTTGAAGACTTCAAGGGTAAATTCCTGCTCGACGCTCGCGCCTTCGACGAAATTCCCCTCTTCGTCCTCAACGAGCTCCGTCGCTTTCACCACAAATCGATAGTTCTGCGATTTGACCAAAGAATCGAGATAATCGCTCGGAATATCCCAAGACAAGACGCCCGTTTCGGAATCGATCGCGATAAGGCAATCTTCTCCGACAATCTCGTATTTCATCTTGATCGTCGGATCGGCGGAATCGCTAGCGGTGATCTGTCCTTTATATTCAGTCCCAGTCTTCGCCGTATTCTCGACGAAATCGGCAAAGAGCGGCTTGCCCGCAATATTGACGACTAAGGAATGCAAAACGACGTGTCCAGTCGCGTCCGTCGCTTCAATTTCGAGTTCGTACGTTCCGCCGTCCCCCGCGCCCGCGCTCCACGACAATTTGCCGTCGGCGGAAAGGGTCAAGAACGAGGGGACGTTGGAGCCTTTTTTGAAGGCGTACTGAACGTCGGCGCGCTGCGTTCCGTCTTCGTTCGTCTTGTTCGAAATAAACTGATAAGAATCGTCGACGCTTGCATACGCGGTAATCTGATCGGGCGCGTCTACCAATTCCAACTCTTCGGGATCATAGAAGAAGTTGAAGGTCGAGACTTCGCTCTTGAGAGGATCATGAGAGATCACCTTGTCGAGGGACAAAACCTGCTGAATCGACAGTTCGTGCTCCCCTTCCGCAAGTTCTTCGTCCATTCCGAGAGTCAGCGTATAGCTCGCCAAGCCCGTTTCAGAATCGTAAGTGTGCGATTTAATCGAATAGGTATACTCGACGCCGTCGATCATAACAACAAAATCCTTGCTGAAAGTAATCGCGTCGTTGACTTCGTACGCCTCTACTGAGATCTGGACTTCCCCGTCCTTGAAGCTCGAACCAATAAAGAACAACTCTCCGTAATAGCCTGCGGGATAACCGTTCAACTCGACGTCGGGAGCGACGGGCGAAACGAAAACGTCCGTCTCGGTCGTCGTCTTCATTTCGAGAGATTTGACGCTGGCGGTTACGGTCAACTTGAGATACTGCGCGCCCGCCTTGTCAGTCTTAAAGGTAAAGTGTCCGGAATCGTCCTTATCGGCGATGATTTCATAACGCTCGGCGTCGGAATCAGCCGTAATTGTGTAGGTAATTTCCGATTCGGCGAACTGGGTTGGGAGATTAATTTCGAGAGACTCGCCCGCCGTCAAATTGAAATCGTACTGAGCCAGGGCGTCGTTAATATAGTCGGTAAAACCTTTCTCGCCGACGTAAACCGTCGTGCTCTGGAGCACCTGTTCGCCCTCGGCGTTCTCGCTTGTGAAGGAGAGGACGGTTTTTCCGCCCTTGGAGTCGTCCGTCGTCAAACGCAACACGCCTTGCGTTTGCGACGAATCGGCGACGACATGAACGTCTTTTAACGTATACGAATCGACGGGAAGCGACAGTTCGCCGCGGCTATTGTGCGTAATCTCCGCGTTTTCGAGCGTTTCGATCACGTCGTAACCGTCCACGACGTATCCGAAAACATTATAGCCGCCGTCCAGCCAATCGGCCGCGTCAAAGGTGATATAGAACTGCGCGTCGCTCGTATTCGAACCGCTATTGGCGTAGGCGACGGTACCGCGTCGGCTATGAGTCAAGACGTCGCTATATTCGTCGGCGATCGACAATCCCGAACCGCCGCTGCCGTCGCCGTTTGGAGAACCCCCCTGGAACATAAAGCCGGGCATTATACGGTGAATACTCAGACCTTCGTAATAGTCGCTCGCCACAAGTTCAAGGAAGTGGCTCGACGAATTCGGCGCCTCGCCCTCCGCCTGGAAGAGTTGAATCACGACTTCGCCAAGGGTGGAGACCGCGCCGTTCGTCGACGTCTGAACGATCGTCATCGAAACTTGAGAGCCCTGCGGAAAAGAAGCGGTCAAACCGTCGACGGAACTCGTGTCGACAAAATCAAAATTCTTTCCCTCGATCGCGTAATGCCACGTGTTGTCGGTCGACGGAAGCGTTATAACGTCGGGAAGCGTTTCATAAAGCGCGGCGTCGAGCATCTGACGGGGTTCAAGAGCTTCAAAAATTCGTTGACGGCATAATTCTCTCTGAGCCTTGCGCCGAGCCTCTTCCTTGCGTCTCTCGCGCGAAAGAATGTTACGGAGTTTAGAAGAAATCTTCATGACTATTCCTTTTCTTGTAATTTCTCTATCTATCCAATCAAACCGTCGAACCAGCGTCTCAACCCTCGACGCCTACGCGTTGTTAGGAAATTTTCGCAATGACGTTAAAGCTTTTATATTTTACCAAATAAACAAGCTTTACCCAATATCAATACTAACATATAAAACGCTTCTTTTTTCTAAACTATTTTCTTAGTGTTTCTTGTTAAAAAAGACGCGCGACTTCCCCTTTGACGCAAAGAAGCGCGTTAAGTTTCACAACATGCGTCAATTTTTTTAGTTTTTCCTATCATTCACAAAACAGACTGTAGTTAAAACAAAAAAAATAGGCAGTTAAGAGAAGAATCGTCCAAAACTATAACAAACTTTTGCGAAATCCTTAGCGATTAGGTCGCGCCGGGTCGCTTGAAAGAAGGCGCGGAATCTATTAAAATGTTTTGGAATGTTTCTTGACGCGCGTCCTGGGCGGTCAGTCTAGGACAAAGGAAACGCCGACGTTAGAGAAATGGAGACTTGGCGCAGATGTTAGAATTAAAAAACCTGAAGAAATCATATCAAGAGCCGAGCGGAGCGGAACTCCCGATTCTCGACGTTCCCCACTGGAGCGTCGACGAAGGCGAACAGGTCGTCGTTATCGGACCTTCCGGTTGCGGTAAGACGACGCTACTCCATATTATCGCGGGTATTCTTCGTCCGACGTCGGGACACGTGCTCATCGACGGATGGGACACGCCTCTCTTGACGGAATCCGAACGCGACCAATTCCGCGCTAGACGCATCGGTTATGTTTTTCAGACGTTTAATCTCCTTCCGGGCTTCACGGCGCTTGAAAACGTCCAGCTCGGGATGGCGTTTGCGGGGCGCGGACATGACAAAAAACGCGCGGTCGAACTTCTAGAACGCGTCGGATTGGGGGCGCGACTCCACCATAAACCGAGCCAAATGAGCGTCGGCGAACAACAACGCGTCTCCGTCGCGCGCGCGCTCGCGAATAAGCCGAAACTCGTTTTGGCGGACGAACCGACCGCGAACGTCGACGTCGGCAATCAGCAGATCGTCGTCGATATGTTGCGCAACACGTGCCGCGAAGAAAACGTAGCGCTCATCCTCGTCACGCACTCTCCTGCGGTCGCGGAACAGTTCGACCGCGTCGATCTTCTCACCGACGTCAATCTTGTCGCCAAACGCAAGCTTGGAGAACAAGGGATCGACGCGACTCAAGGGTGATTCTTATCAGACGGTAAGAGCGCCCTCCATTTCAAAGGAGCTCCATAAACTCGGATCATCCTCGTAAGGGATTGGTTCGTGATGTTGGAGCGCGAAAACGCCGTGCTCGGAATCGCGCGCGGCGTAATGCATTCCGAATCGATTGAAAGAAATCGGACGGAATCCCTCCAGAGAGGCGGCGGGGATAACGACGGACATGGCGTATCCGTCTTTGCGACGTTTCGACGCCATGGATATCGTCTTGACGTCGACGGGAGCCGCAGGCTCTTTAGCGCGCGAAATCGGAATCCACTGCGCGAAGGGCTTCGCTTTTTTCTCCGAATCTCCAATAAAAGGATAGAACGCAAATTTGCAGCAATAGCGATTCGCGCGGCGCGAGATCCGAAGGTCGCGCGTGTCGATGCAAATTCTCAAAACGTCCGCGTCGTCCAATTCTGAAAGACTCCAGAAAGGTTGCTCTTTCTTGCCCGTAACGACGACGGTCATGCAGAGCGCTTCGTCCGCCCACCCGATCCTAAAATCAAAGAGTTTCTCGTTTTTCGATCCGCGCGGAACAGCCTCGGGAACGGCTCCGTCGCGCGTCCTCCATGAGTTGAAACGTTCCGCGTTGTACCATACTGGAACTCTATACGTTTCGTCAAGAAGTTCGGGAACGATCTTATCAAGCGCCGAATTTTCGACGCGAGCGCATGGAAAACGAAATCTCAAGACGAAACTCGACGGCATTGACGCCATAATCACTCCTTCTCTTCACGCTCTTTTTCTTCGGCTTGCGCCTTTTTTATGGCCTCGTCGCGCGCGCGAAGACTTTCCTCTTGGAATTTTTCCATCTTGTATCGCAAGGCGACGCTCTGCGCCGCGTGTTCTTGGCGTTCCTCTTCAAAAAAGAACCAAATCGCAACGACGTCGGCGATCGCCAGCGCGATCGTCCACGCGCCGAAAAGAACAACTCCCATCCAGGAAAAGGCGAAAAGCCGCGGACAATATCCTGCGGGAATCGTCATACCCGCGAGCATAAAGAGGCCGACGACGCCCGCGAGCGCCGCGATCTGCAACCTCCGTCGCGCCTGACTTCGATAATACCGACCTTCGCGCGTCGACGCTTCGGCGTTCCCCGTTCGGTATCGGCGCCAATAAACGCGAAACTGCCATACGGCAAAGGCCAAGACGCCAAGGGCCAGCGTCAATCCGATTCCCATGTTTCTCGCCCATCGTCCACCGTCAAGAGCGCCCGTCAAGGCCGCTATCTCGCCATAGATCATGTCCTAGCTCCTGCGCCGCAGCGGCGACGCGAGTTTTTTCCCATAACAAAAGCGCCGCGTCTTGACGCGTCGGCGCTTACGAGTATAATTTTCCTCATCGTGGTTCTCTGCTACGTCGTTAAAGGGCTGTTAGCTCAGTTTGGTTAGAGCGTCTGGTTTACACCCAGAAGGTCGCTGGTTCGAATCCAACACAGCCCATTCTCTTACGATTTCCTTTCTCCGAACCTCTTCTTTATCTTCCTTGCTCTTCTTTTGGGACAAATCCTACAAGGTCGGTGACGTCGAGCATACCGACAGGTTTTCCGTCTTCGTCCAGCGCGGGAAGTTCGCTAATCTTTCGTTTCGAAAGAATCGCAATCGCTTCGCTCGCCATCGCGTCGGCGCGCGTCGTCAAAGGATTGCGCGTCATCACTTCGCAAATCGGACGATCAAACGCGTCTTCGCGACGCGACTCAAATAATCGCGCTAAATCGCTGTCCGTAAAGACCCCGCTTAATCTTCCGCGCGAGTCGACCAGCAGCACGGCTCCCGTGCGCCGCCCAGGTTTGCGGCACGCGGCGAAGACGTCGCGAACAGTCGACGTTTCCGACGCGACGCGGCACAAAGAGAGAGGACGCATCAGCTCGCAAACGCGACTCAAGCGTCTCCCCAACGCGCCGCCGGGATGAAACTGCGCGAAGTCCTCCGCGCGGAATCCCCTTTCGCGACTCGCCGCTAACGCCAGCGCGTCCCCGATCGCCAACATCGCGGCGGCGCTCGAACTCGGCGCTAATCCTAACGAATCCGCTTCGTCGATCTTACCCAACTCCAACGCCACGGTCGCCGCGCGACCAAGGGAGCTCGACGCCGTCGAAACAATCGCAATAATAGGGGCCCCCGTCTTCGATATCGGACCAAGAAGGCGCTTCACTTCCTCCGTCTCGCCGCTATTAGAATACGCCAGCACGACGTCGCACGAACGAATCGCGCCTAAGTCTCCATGAAACGCTTCACCCGGATGAACGAAGTGGCTCGGCGATCCCGTCGAAGAAAGCGTCGACGACGTTTTACGCGCGATCAATCCCGCTTTTCCCATTCCCGTCGTTACGACGCAGCCGCGGCACCCGACAATCAGGGAAACCGCTTCGCAAAAACGCGCGTCAAGACGCGACTCCTGCGCCAGAATCGCCTCGCTTTCCGAACGCAAAACGCTCTTCGCGAAGGCTAAAGCGTCGACGTCGTTCGACGTCCACTCGCGCGGCGCGTCAAAACGTCGAATCGCTAACGAGCCCTCGACGGCGACGTTCACTCTCGTCGACTCGCTAATCTTTAACCTCGAACCCGATTGTATTGCGCTTTCAATCGTCATCAGCGGCATGTCCTCGTTCTTATTATATGCGTCTGAACGGCGCTCTTCTCACTCGACAAAGGACGCCTCACATTTCATTGTCGCACATTAATCTATTTTTTCCCAAAAAACAAGCGAGTTTTTTCATAACGCGCGTTTACGTTCGAGATCCCCTATCCGCTTGCCCAGTATATTAATTATGATAAAATATTATGAATCGTTCGTAAGGAACCGCGCGAAACTATGAAGTATTCGCGCTTTTGTTAATATTTTTCATATGGAGATTCCATGGCCGTCATACTCAACGTTGAACATCTTCGCAAACACTTCGGACCTGATCCCGTGCTGGTGGACGTGACGTTTCAAGTTCGCGACGGGGACAAAATCGGCCTCGTTGGACCTAACGGCTGCGGTAAGACGACTCTATTGAATATTCTCACAGGTCGCGAAGAAACGGAACGCGGCCAGATCGAGCTCGTCGGCTCGACGACGATCGGTTACCTTGAACAGCGTCCGAAAGTTGACGCGAGCGTCACCGTCCTCGAAGCGGGACGCCATGCGCTCGACGCGCTCCATCAGGCGTTGAAGGAATCGGAGGAGATCGCTACGAAGATCGCGGATACCTCGATTTCCGAAGAAGAACGCGAGCGTCTCTCGCGTCGCTACGATCGTCTCCACGAAGAACTGATGCGAAAAGACGCGTATAATATCGAGTACCGCGTCGAACGTATTCTCCATGGAGTCGGCTTCCGCGATGAAGACATGGACAAATCGGTCGCGTCTCTGAGCGGCGGCGAACTCAACCGTCTCGGACTCGCCAAGTTGCTTCTAGAAGAGCCCGATATCATGCTCCTCGACGAACCGTCCAACCACCTCGACCTCGCCGCGACAGAATGGCTTGAAGACTTTTTGAAGACGACAAACGCCGCCGTGATTCTCGTCAGCCACGATCGTTATTTCCTCGATCGCGTGACGAATCGCACCTTCGAGTTGTACGCCGGAACGATCGACGATTATCCGGGAAACTTCACGAAATATCAAACCCTCAAGGCCGAGCGTCTCGCCGTTCAGACGAAGACTTACGAAAAGTGGGTGGAAGAAGTCGAGAAGGCGAAAGACTTTATTCGCCGCAACCATTACGGAATGAAAGCGGCGCAGGCGGAAGACCGTCGCAAGAAGCTCGAACGTCTCGAAGCGGATCCCCCGACGCTCCCGCGCAACGTCACCGCCGCGCCGATGGCTTTCCCTCCGGCGTCGCGCACCGGCGATATCGTCTTCCGGATCGAAGGGCTTACGAAAGGTTACGGGGAGCGCACCCTTTTTAAGAATTATTCGTTTGATATTCAGCGCGGCGAACGTTGGGCGATTCTTGGACCGAACGGCTGCGGTAAAACGACGTTTCTGCGTTGTCTCCTCGGGCAAGAGACGCCCGATTCGGGAACGGTGCGTTTCGGACAAGGGGTGGAAGTCGGATATTTCGATCAACAGTTGCGCGTCGTCGACGATCAAATCGCCGTCGTCGACGCGGTGCGTCCCACGAAGAAGAAGGTCTTTGAGGATCTTCAGCGCCGCAAGCTACTCGGCGCGTTCGGGCTTTCCGGAGACCAGCAGCTTCTCAAAGTCTGCAATCTGAGCGGGGGTCAACGTTGCCGCGCCGCGCTCGCTAAACTCGCCGCCGACGATCCAAACGTTCTGATCCTCGACGAACCGACGAACCACCTTGATCTATGGGCGCGCGAAGCGCTCGAAAAGGCGATCAACGAATTCGACGGAAGCGTCCTCTTCATCAGCCACGACCGATATTTCGTCGACCAAGTCGCCACGAAACTCTTGGTCGTTCAGCCAAACGCATCGTACCAGATCATCGACGGAAATTATTCCACGTTCCGTCACATGGTCTCAAAGGGACTCATCGCCGATCCATTCCTTCCCAACGCGCTTGACGAACCCTTCGTCCCCGAAAAGACGACGCGCGGTCCCGTCAAAGCGAACTCGGATATGTCTCGTCGTTCGTCTCTCGAAAAGACCTCTCCCAAACGCAAAAACAAAGCGACCGCCCCCGCGCCGCAGGCCCCCGTCAAGGTCAAAGGCAAGAATCAGGGGCCCGTCAAAGGTCTCGACGATCCCGACGCGAAGAACAAATCGAACGGCGTCGCTAGTTATAAACAGGGCGATCCGTCCAAATACGCCGAACAGAACTTCAAATCGTCGCAAGGACGCCCTGAGAAACCCAAGCAAGAGAAACGCAAGCGAAAGTTTCCTTTCCGCAAAGTCGCGGATATTGAGGACGAGATATTCATTCGCGAAACGCGCCTTCAGTCCCTCAACGAAGATATTCTTAAGCCGGAAAATCTTCGCGACGGGGCCAAGATGAAGAGTTTGCAGGAAGAGATACGCGCGGAAGAAGAAGCGATCAAACGTCTGTACGAACACTGGGAGGAAGCGTCCGAATTAAATTGGTAGCGATCCGCCGCGTTTCAAAGTTGAAACGCAATCGTCGGCAAGGAGCCGTCGAGACATAAAGGAGCAGTCATGATTCCATGCGAACGTAAGGATTGTACGGGGGGCGGAGTCTGCGTTAATGTTTGCGCGTTTGGCGCGATTCTCTTCACCCAAGACGCGAGAGGGTTTCGCGTTCCTCAAGTCGATTCGAGCAAATGCCAGAATTGCGGACGTTGCGAACGCGTCTGTCCCGGTCGAACCCTTCCGCCAACGCGCGACGCCGCGAAAAAAGTCTACGCCGCGTGGACGACGAACGACGCGGAACGCCTACGCGCAACCTCCGGCGGAATCTTCCGCGAACTTGCCGTCCGCGTTCTGAGACAAGGGGGCGAAGTTTGGGGCGTCGTTCTCGACTCCGATTTCGTCGCGCGTCACGTTTGCGTCGTCGCGGAAGAAGAGCTTGCTCCCTGCTTCGGATCGAAGTATCTCCAAAGCGACGCGTCCGCGGCGTATCCTCGAATCAAGGATTCCCTTGCCGCAGGCAAAAGGGTCTTCTTCACGGGGACTCCGTGCCAATGCTCCGCGCTCCGCAATTACCTAGGAAAGGATTACGACTCGCTGTTGACGATGGATTTCGTATGTCATGGCGCTCCGTCTCCCGGAATCTTTCAGACCTACGTCAACGACTACCTTCCCCGAAAGCTGAAATCCCCGGTGAAGTCGTATCGTTTTCGGGTAAAAGAACGCGGCTGGGGCGCGTCCGCGTCGGAGATTCAGTGCGAGGACGGATCGATTCACTACGCGTCCTTTCATTCCGACCCGTATCTCATCGCTTTCACGCGGAACTACGTCCTCAACGAAGCGTGTTACTCATGCCGATACGCGAATCTCAACAGACCTTCCGATATAACCGTCTCCGACTACTGGGGATACGTTTCCAGAAAGTATAAATACCGGAACACCAATCAAGGTATTAGCATGCTCATGGGAAATACGGAAAAGGGCCTCGCGACGATCGAATCGCTCTCCGATTCCTGCGTTTTGGTTCCGACGTCCCTCACCGAAGGGGTCGAAGGGAACGCTTGCTTGAGACGTCCGTCGAAACGCGCGAAGGGATCGGACGATTTTTGGAAGCTCTGGAAAGAATCGAATCACGATTGGAAACGTTGCGCGGAAGAGCTATTCCCTCCGCGCAAACCGTCGAAGCGTCTCAAAATCAGTTCCTGGATCAACGATCACATGTACCTTCTTCCGTCTTTTGCGCAAAACGCGTTTTACGCGCTCAAAAGACGCCTTAAACGATAGTTCAAATCATTCGACGTCGACGCCGCCGCGTCGTCAAAAAGACGGTTGACGAATCGACGCGCACAAAAAGAAAGACTAGCAGATGCCTAGCAAAAACGCGCAAGAAAATTGGGGAGCCTCTTTAGGAGCCATTTTAGCGGTGTCTGGGAGCGCCGTCGGGTTAGGGAATTTTTTAAGATTCCCTGGGCAAGTGGCTCTTCACGGCGGCGGAGCCTTTATGATTCCCTATATTATCGCGCTTTTTGTCATCGCTATTCCTCTTGCTATGAGCGAATGGGCGCTCGGACGTTACGCCGGAAGAATGGGGTTTCACTCCCCGTTAGGCGCTCTCTACGTCGCGGGAGGACGCAAGATTCGATGGGGGTTTGCAGGGTGTCTCAACACCTTCTCTCCCTTTGTCATCGCGATGTACTATATCGTCATCGAGGCGTGGTGTCTCGCATACGCCGCGCAATATTTAGGCGGTTTGCTCCAACATGTCGGCCTTGGATTTTCGCTCTTTAGCGACGTTGACCCAGGTTTGAAATTCGATTCGACAAGCGGTTACGAAGAATTTTTTGGACGACTCGTCGGCGTCGGTCAAGACGGATCCCTCTTTAACGGAGGGGCGCGCGCGATTCTTTGGACGACCCTCGCATGCGCCATGATGAATTTTTTCCTCATCTACAAAGGCGTCTCCAAGGGAATTGAGAGATTTTGCAAAGCCGTCGCGCCCCTCATTCTTCTGTGCGCCGTCGCCGTCATTATCCGCGTCGTCACGCTCGGCAACCCGACGGGGGCGCCGGGTCAGAGCTTCATCGACGGTCTCGGGTTCATGTGGAATCCAACGCGCGAGATAGTGAACGCCTCGGGGGAAGTCGTCGGTCGCGCGACTCTAGCGCAATCCCTTCTCAACCCCGAGGTATGGTTGGCGGCAACGGCGCAGATCTTCTTCTCCACGTCGATCTGCTTCGGCGCGATTTGCACCTATGCGAGTTACGTCAAGTCGCGCGGAGACGTCGCGCTTTCGAGCGTCTCCGCCGTGGCGACGAACGAGTTCTGCGAAGTCGTTCTCGGCGGACTCATGACCGTTCCGCCGGCGATCATGTTTCTTGGCGCCGCCGCAAGCAAGAGCGTCGGATCCTCCTTTGCGCTCGGCTTTAACGTCCTGCCGAACGTCTTCGGATTGATGCCGCTGGGGCAGCTGTGCGGATTCGTTCTCTTCACGCTCCTCTTCCTCGCTGCGATCACAAGCTCCGTTTCGTTGGTTCAGCCCGCCGTCGCGCTCTTCCAAGACTCGCTTCAGTGGAGTCGAAAACAAAGCGCCGTCGTCGTCTCGTCGATCAATCTCGTCGGAACGGCGATCGTCAGCTGGTTCACAAAAGACCTTATGGCGCTCGACGTCTTTGACTTCTGGGTCGCGAACCTCATGCCGTTCCTGGGCGGAGCGCTTCAAACGTGCGTCGTCGTCTTCGTGTGGGGGAACGCGTCCCTCATTGCCGAGCTCAAACGCGGCGCGAGAATCAATCCTCCTCAGCGGCTGGGGGGATTCTTGAAATACGTCACCTTTCCCTACCTTCTTCTAGTCTTCGGGTTTTGGGCGTGGAAGAACATGGCGGATCGCGTTGAACAAATCGCAACGCAATTCGTTCCTAAACTCTCCGTCCTCTTCATGCTCTCCGTTTTGGCGGCTATCCTCCTCTTAGGACTCGTCTCCATGAAACGCTGGACGCGGCTCGATTCGCTAGAACAGAACTGCAACAATCATCCTCAAGCGTAAAAACAGCCTCAAGAAAGGAAGGCAATGGCGAAAAATCACAACTCGACCGAACATTGGGGTTCTCAACTTGGAGTTATTCTTGCGGTCGCCGGAAGCGCCGTCGGACTCGGGAATTTTCTAAGATTCCCAGGACAAGCTGTGAATTACGGAGGCGGAGCGTTCATGATTCCCTATATGATCTCGCTCCTTCTGATCGCGATTCCGGTGTCGATGAGCGAATGGGCGCTCGGACGATACGCTGGTCGTCATGGTTTTCATTCGCCTTTGGGGATGTATTACGCCGCGAGCGGGGGAAAGAAAATTTGGGGCCTCGTCGGCGGATTGAGCGTTATCGTGCCGTTCGTCATCAACATGTACTACATTTTCGTCGAGTCGTGGTGTCTTCTATACGCGCTCAAATATCTCGGCGGGGTACTCGAACCGCTCGGGCTGGGTTTCTCCCTCGATCCTAGCGGCGTCGTTGGACTTTCGTATGACAACGCCGCAGCATACGAAAACCTCTTCGCCGATTCGGTCGGTCTTCACGCAAACGGCTCCCTCTTTAACGGCGCCGGGATTCCTCTTCTATGCGTCACGGCGTTTTGCACGCTCCTCAACTTCCTTCTGATCTATCGCGGGGTCTCTAAGGGAATTGAAAAATTCAGCAAACAGGCGGCGCCACTCATTCTCCTCTGCGCGGTCATTATGATTATCCGCGTCGTAACGCTCGGGAACCCCACGGGGGAGCCGGGGCAAAGTTTTCTCGACGGTTTGGGATTCATGTGGAATCCGACGCGCGAGATTGTCGACGAGTCGGGTAATCTGATTGGGCGTACAAACGTTTGGACGACCCTTTTGAATCCAGAAACATGGCTTGCGGCGACCGCGCAGATTTTCTACACGGTCTCGCTATGTCTTTGCGCAATTTGCACCTACGCAAGCTATGTGAGACCGAAAGACGATATCGCGCTTTCGAGCCTCACATCGACGACTATGAACGAATTCTGCGAAGTCGTTCTCGCCGGACTGATGGTGATCCCCACCGCGATTATGTTCCTTGGAGCGCGCGCCGCCGACGGTTTTTCCTCGTCCTTTACCCTCGGTTTTGTCGTTCTTCCCAACGTCTTTGGACTGATGCCCCTTGGTCAGTTCTGCGGGTTCGTCTTCTTCTTCCTCCTCTTTTTCGCGTCGGTCACCAGCTCGATGTCCCTCGTTCAGCCGACGGTCGTCTTATTTCAGGAATCGTTGCAGACGAAACGCGGGGTCAGCGTCGTTCTTGCCGCAGGCGTGAATCTTATCGGATCGGCGATTGTCGTGTGGTTTACGAAGAATCTCGCGGCGCTCGACGCCTTCGATTTCTGGCTCGCCAACTTCGCGCCGTTCTTCTTCGCCATCTTCCAGACGGGCCTAGCCGCCTACGTTTGGGGTAGCGTCAAGATGCGCGAAGAGATCGCGCGCGGCGCTAAGATCGCTCCCCCTTCCTTCCTAGCGAACGTCGTTAAATATATTTCCTTCCCTTACCTATTGATCATCGCGATCTTTTGGATGTTCAAAAACCTGGGCGCTAGAATAGATGCGGTGCGCGCCGACTCGGTCGCGCAATTATCGCTAGGTTTCTTCGCCGTTCTTCTCGTACTACTCTTCATCCTCTCCGTGAAGACAATGAAGCGTTGGTCTAAAAACGCGCTCATGCCCATTGACGAGGATAAGGACGCCGTTACGCAAGACTAACGCTATTGCGTTTTATGGCGATTTTGACTATAATACACCTGTTCAAGAAAAGGAGTTTTCTATGACTTTGGGCGGTTGGATTAGCATGACGACTTCTTTGGCTATCGTCATCGGACTTATGACGTGGTGCTTCTACAAGTTGCTAACGACGCAGGAGGAGAACGAAAACCCCCGCTAACGTTAAACCTCTCTCTTTTACCGGTAAGGAGACGAAGGAGGATTCTATGTCTATTAACGCCGCGTCGTCGGAACGACGAACGACTACCCCCGTCCTCCGTTTAGAACGCGCCGGACTCTACAAGAAACCGGATCGACAAAGCGGAGCTTTGCAAATTTATCCCGGAGAGATCGTCGCCCTATTAGGAGCGGCGGGGTCTGGCAAATCCCAGATCGTCGATCAAATCGCGGGCGAAACGGACAGAACGCTGGGACAAGTCTATTTGAATGGAGTCAACGTAACGATCTCAACGGCTGAGGAACGCTTCAAAGCGGGAATCAGCAGATTGCCCTGGAATCCTTCTCAAGGGCGTTTGCAGTCCTTTTTATCGCGTTTCAGTCTAAAGAAAACGACGGTTCGATCCCGCGTCTACCAGGCGACTTGCGTTCGGGATTTCTCACGCGAAGAACGGCTTGCAATTTGCGACGAAGCGTTGAAACTCTTCAATCTGACGTATTTGGCGGATCGTTCCGTCGAAGAATTCGGCGGGCTCTCCGGCGGCGAGCGTCGCCGTCTCGATTTCGCCTGCGTTCTCGCTTCCGCTCCCGCGCTCCTTCTCCTCGATTCTCCCTTTGAAGGTTGCGACCCCCCGACGTGCCGGCTGCTCCGTCAGGCGGTCTCGCGCTTTGCCGAGGATCGAGGCGCCGCGCTCGTCGCCGTGCGTTCCCTCTCCGAAGCGCTCTGTACCGCGACGCGCGTCTGCCTACTCGAAAATAAACGGATCGTCGCCGACATGGAACCGATCGATCTCCTCGCCTCTCCCGACCTTCTCTCCCCCGAATATCGTCAGGAGGCGCTCCAAATCTTGGACACGGCGGCGGAAATGCAAGGATACGATCCGCAAGAGCTTCGCCAATTTGTCGAAGGCGCCTTCCTTAAAGCAGGCTACGATCCGAATACAGGGCGCGAACTCTCTAACTCGTCGAGGTAAAAGAATGAGATCTATGTTAGGACAAAGACAAGACCAAGCTCAGTCGTCGACGATAGACGAGCCGTCCATGAGCGACCGTAAGAAACCTATTTTAGAGGTTCAGGGAATTAGAAAGGTATATAAGAAAAATAACGTCGTCGTCAGCGACGTTTCACTGAAGGTCTATCCGGGAGAAATCATCGGGCTTCTCGGGCCCAACGGCGCCGGCAAAACAACCTGTTTCCACATGATCTGCGGGCTCCGACGCGCCACGGCGGGGAAAATCTTTCTTGACGGACAGGAAATCTCCAAATATCCAATGTTTCAGCGCTGTCAAATGGGGTTAGAATACCTGCCTCAGGAACGCAGCACCTTCGACGACCTAACCGTCGAAGAAAACCTTCTCGCGGTCATGGAATTCCTCGGGATGCGTAAAAAAGAGAGTCAGGAGCTTTGCACGCAACTTCTCGAACGTTTTGAGTTAATCAAACACCGGAAAGACAAGGTCGGTTCCGGCGGCGCGGCGGGAGGTCTTTCCGGGGGCGAACGTCGGCGATTGGAATTTGCGCGCGCGTTAATCCGCCAACCGAAAGTTCTCATGCTTGACGAACCTTTCGCCGCGTGCGACCCGCCGACGATCAACACGATCCAGAAAGAAATCCGCAAGATGTCCGCAGAAGGACTTTCGATCATCATTAACGACCACTCGATCGCGAACACGCTCCGCGTCATCAATCGCGCGTACGTCATCCAAAAGGGAGGGTGGATCCTCTGCGACGGAACGGCGATGGACGTCATCAGCAATCCTTACGCGATCGCGACGTATTTCGACCACGAAGCGAAAGACAACGCCGAATCGATCGGAATCGCGCAGGGATATACCGCTGAAGAAGCGAAGAATATCGTCAAAGCCGCGTATGAAGAGATGGAAGAACTCGACAGAGCGGGTCGTCTCTACAAGGCGTCGCGCGAAGAAATTCAGGCCTACAACGAACGCAAACGCGGTGCGTTTGCAGCGAGGCCGCCTCGTTCCCAAAACGAGGAGCCGACGACGCGCCCCGCCGCGCCGACGACGCGACCGGAACATATCGCTCGTCCAACGTCTTCCGCAACCGCTCAAACGTCGTCGGACGATCGTTCAATCAAACGTCCACGACTCTCCCTCAATAATCGCGGCGCGGCGGAACCGACTCCGTCCCCGCGCGATCAGGGCCCGGAGGCGAATCGCTACCTTAACAAATTAACGGGCGTCTTAAAGCGCCGTAAGCGTTAAAAATAGGCGGCCAGCTCCATGCTGGCAAGACGATAAAATCAAATTTCTCGGAACAGACATGATTGCAATCATGTCTGTTTCGCTTTGAGCAACACATCCGCGCGACGCAGCCCGCGATGTTATATTCGAGACGCGCGCTCCGCCTGGGGCGCGCCAGACTTGTCGGGGCTTCGCCCTTCAAAAAAGAGTTGCGAACTCCTGCTCGCTTACTTTTATTCTCTGGATAAAGTCGGCGTAATTCTGAGCGCCCATAGGAATTTTCAGACCGTGTTTCGTAACGCTGATATCGTCGCGCGGCGTAACGTTTTTCTCATAGGTAGTTCCTTGGTTCATCCGTAACAGCAGAGCCTCAGCGTTTTCTTGTTCGGGATAAAGACAGTAGCCGATCTTGGCGTCAAAACGGAACATATAAGCAAGCGTCTGCAAATAATCACGATTGCCTATATTATTGATTGGTTTATACTTTGCGTCGGCAATCATACGCTCTTCACTGTTGCGACTAATGAAATCAGGGTAGATTAGTCCCACATTTCCGTCAAAGAGACGCTGAGCGCCCTTCCCTTCCTTGTTCATCGGATGGTAAAAAGCGTCTCCAATAAGCAAGTTGACGTACTCCTCCCACAGCCATGCGCCGTCAAAGAGGACGCCGTATAGCCGCTTCATTCCAAAGCCGATTTCATGTTTCTGATACCGAAGGATCAAAAGACACAATCTTTGTAATGCAAGATACTCGCGAAAGTAGGCGTGTCGTACGGGATTCTGGTCGTTTCTCTCAATGATTTTACGTTGGTTATAAGGCTCATATCCGGGGGTCGCGTCGATTACGAGTTTCACTTCGTCTTTAACTTTGACGAGTAGTTTGTTTCCATAGGGCTTTCTCTTGATAAACTCGACGGTATGCCGTACCAATTCCATCAGACTGTTGTCGTAGGAAAACTCGCGTTGGCTATACGCAATCTTTCCAACAAAGGGAGTGTTCGCCGCAATATGTTTTGCAACGTCAATCGTACCTTTGACATTCCCGTCGTTGTGGCGGCGGCGAATGTACTGCTTGAATAACCCCTTCCGCAAAGCCGTCTTGAGGTAATGCGGGAACAGGAATAGAAAGAAATTGAAGATTCGGGCGTCTTGATCGACGTTAGATTTCAAGTCTACGATATTCGGAAAGTCTAGAACCTTGTCCAAAAGATACTGAAAGAAGTAATCCTCCCCATCTCCGCAAAAACGAGACTCGATAATCAGTCGTTCATCGCCATAGCCAAGAAATCCCATCACATTGCCAGAGCGATAGGCGCTATTCACGCTTTGAAGGATCGTTTGGTCTTGCGTAATATCCCCTGCGTCCTTTACGGTATCCGGAAACACAAACACGCCTTCACGCTCGAGTTGCTCCAAGGTCTTGTCGGCGATTTTGCCCGTAAGATTTTTGATGTGTGAAAAGACCTCTTTTGGCTGTTGGGAATTATCCTTAATCTTGAGCGTCTTCATTCTCATCGTCTTGGTCGGATTTTTGATAGCCGTACGCCTTTTCAAAACGGTTCATAATCCCTTCTTCATCATACATACCGTGAATGTATTCCTGGAGAAGCGGTCGCAAATAGTCGGTCCATAGCCGGTCAAAACCAAGGGTTTTCAACTTTAGGAAGTAAGACGCGCCGATTTGATAATTCTCATTCAAATCTTCAACCGCAACAATCTCGTTGTTCAGCGCAGTCATTCTTCTGATCGCTTCATTTTTCAGCTCTTCGTTTTCTAGTAATTCGAGCATATCTAGTCGATCGTCCGCCCTAAGCTCAACGAAGCGGAATCGGCGACGCATCGCAAAATCAAAACTATCGACTGAACGGTCGATATCGTTCATCGTTCCGATGATATAGACGTTTTCAGGAATATAGAACTTTTCGTCAGGGTCGGAATGTAAATTAGAATACTGAGTCGAGATTTCACCTGCCCTACCGCGATAACCGGGGTCTATTGCAAAAAACAGTTCGCCAAAAATCTTTGAAATTTCACCGCGGTTAATTTCATCGATGATAAAGATGTATTTTTTCAGTTCTTCTTGTTTTACCACTTTTCTTGAAGTTGAAGCTTTCTTTTCTCGGATAGCTTTGTAGATAGCGAAGTCATAAGAGTACCTTTGCATAGGAAAACTCTTTCCGAAAAAAGCCATGACGTCCTTTAGTTTCTCAAACTTCTGCCCGGACTCTAACATCTTCCTAACTTCATCCAAACTCAGAGCGAGTCTGTTGGCCGTTGCGTTTCCGGGAATAGAGATATTGACATGCTCCTCGTCCACGCCGGTAATGGTGAATTCATTTCCAGTAATCGTCTTAAAGACGTCAACGCCAAACTCTATACTCGAAAAAAATTCCGTCATCGCCTCCTGAACGGAGACCTCTTTCTCGACGACTTCTTTGGATTTTTGAGAGTTCTCATAGTTCTTCCGAGCGCGCGCGACGAACTTTTTGAAAATACCGTCCTGTAATTCAAACCCCATTGTCCCGTCGTCATTTATCTTCGGTCGAAGTCCCTCGACAAAATCAGAATAGTCATAATTCGGATGGAATTGAACAAACTCCACCTGTTTTTTCTGCTCGTCCGTGAGGCGACTATAATCGTCCTCATAGCCGTCGCTAATGATATCCGTCGCTATTTCCCTTGCAAGAAAGGACTTGCCGGTGCCGGGCGCGCCTCGAAAAATCAGATTTTTGGACTCAAGTAGCATCGAAGAAAATGGATTCCGGATTTCTTTAGATTGCTGAGCAAGCTCTTCCTGAATAGCGGTTTCCGTTTTCTCCGCCGCAACGTCTTTCTCATCTTTTTCTCGGTAAATCAGAACAAACTGATCCCCCGGTTCGCCAAAACGCTTCAAAGATTCCTGCACGAAGATAATCGTGGAAAAAATATTCCAGCTATAGATAACAAACTGACGCCCGTTGTCGTAGTGGTATTTCAAATACTCAAACGTGTTGCTGTTGCGCTTTTTGAAATCACCAACGCTCGCATAAATACCTCTGAATATCTTGCCGCTCGGTTTGTATTTACAGACAGGAAAATTCTCCTTATCCTCAACTGATAACGCGGCAAGTTGCTTCTCAAACACCTGACAAGCAATTAACGGCATGGTTCGATTGCTAATGCTTTTTTCGCCTTTACGGTAAGCTCGTCGGATTACCTTTCCATTCGCCTTCTTAAAATAGACGTCTAGAGGCTTATAGTTATCGCCAAGGCTCAGATTATCCATTGTAAATCGTTCGTCCGTTGACTGCACGCTTTCGGCGGTAATTGACAACTCATATTTTTCTTGGAGCTTTGTCTCTATTGCGAACCCTAGTCTTTCCAGTAAGTTCCTAGCGTCGCCGCTGCCAAAAGAATCAGTTGAAATATCTGCGCCATTTGCCAAATGGTTGGCGACGGCTATTACATACTTCGGCGGATACTTTTTTCCATTCTCTGACGCCAGTACGTATTTTACGATTGTATTATGTTCGGGGACGCCCTTCTCGTCGATAAATTTCAGAGCGTCAATGATATCCTGCTTTTTCACCATTGGTATAGTCATGCCAAGCCTCCTCAGTAGCGTATGCCTACATTGTGTCGCAGAGATTACCCTTTTTTCAATAGACGCCCCGGGAAAAAACACTCTATAGCGGATCTTTTCTATAAACGCAAGTCGAATTCGGAATGATCTCCAATCAGGGCTTATCGGACATGTCTCAGACGGTCGCTTTTTTCTTTGTAGTCTAGTACGTCTCAAAAGAAAAAGGCCGCGCGCCTAAGCGTACGGCCTTCCTTTATTCTTGAGTTAAATCCTTAAAGGGCTAACTGAAGATCAACCAATGAAGGACCAATCGATCTTTTCATAACCGTTCTGGTATTCGGGACGAACGAGTTCGGCGACGCCAGGGGTCTTGAGTTCGGAGAGGTTGGTGACTTCGAGTTTCTTGGCGTCCCACTTGATGGTTTCGCCGCGTTCGCCAGCCTTGGGGGCGGCCCAAACGGCGAGGTTTCCGAGAAGGATCGTTTCGGTGAGAGGGCCGGCGAAGTCCGGGAAGTTGCTCCAGCAGAGTTCGGGCTTGTTCTCGTGGATAGCGGTGACCCATTCGAGCTTGTTGCGAGCGTCGAAGTTTCCGGAGTGTTCGTCTTCAGGAGCCTTACGCCATTCGACGCCTTCGATTTCGGCGATCTTGTCGCCGCCCTTGGCGAGGAGCTGATAGCTATTGGCATAGTCGTCCGGGCTGTAAGCGACGCCCTTGGTACCGACGATGATAGAACCGGAGTCGGTCGGGTTCTTGATGCCGTATTCTTCGAAGAGAGCGGCGTCCGGCTTGGTCTTGGCGTCGAACCAGGTGACTTCGATCGCGTCGCGATGTTCGGTCGCGGGGAACTGGAACCAGATCTTGCTGGAGGCGGGGAAGGAGTTGAAGTCATGTCCGGAGGATTCGGCGACAACTTCGGTCGGGAACTTGAGTTCGGCGGCGCCGTAAGGCATGTTCGCGGTATGGCAAGCCATATCGCCGAGAGAACCGGAACCGAAGTCCCACCAACCGCGCCACTGGAAGTCGTGGTAGATGCCGGGCCAGAATTCGCGCTTCGGAGCAGTGCCGATCCAGGATTCCCAGTCAATCTTCTTGAGGGCGGCGGCGACCTGTTCCTTCTTTTCATTGATCAAATCTTCGACCAATTCGGCGTCGTCTTCTTCCTTCTTCGTCTGGGCGATGAACTTGTCCATCGTCATATCGCGATTGGGACCCTGAGCCCAAACCGGACGGTTGGTCCAGATGTGAACCTTCTTGATTTCGCCGATGACGCCAGCTTGAACCTGGGCGACGCAGCGACGCATCGCGTCTAGAGAAGAACCCTGGTTGCCCATCTGGGTGCAAACGCCGTACTTCTTGGCGAGATAACCAAGATAACGAGCTTCGCCGATCGTACGGGTCAAAGGCTTCTGGGTGTAGGCGTGCTTGCCAGCCTTGAGGGCTTCGGCGGTGATGATCGTGTGCATGTGGTCAGGAGTACTAACCGTGACGGCGTCGATCTTGTCCATCATTTCCGCATAGAGTTCGCGGTAATCGGTGTAGGTCTTGGCGTCAGGATAGGTCTTCGCTTTACCGGCCAACGTGTTGCGGTCGGTGTCGCAAAGAGCGACGACTTTGCCGTAAAGAGCGGCCTGATCGATATCGCTCGAGCCCTTGCCGCCGACGCCGATACCGGCGAGCGCAATGCCTTGAAGCGCGGAAGCGCGCGCAATTTGGACGCTATTGCCAGCGCCAACCATGAAACCAACGCCTGCGATCGTCGAGGCCTTAAGGAAATCACGACGGGAAGTCTGCAAACTCATGAATCATCTCCTGATAGTTAAAATTGATATTGTCGTTTTGGAGTAAAACAACCTTTTTCGCGCTTATTATAGTCAAAAACAGTAGCAATGCAAATATACTATTGTGAAAAGCCGGGAAAAATCATCCATTTTTTCATTTTTTTCGACAAATTTTAACATTGTTTAACAAAAATTCGTAATTTTAGGAAAATATCGTCGCTTCGCCCTTTCA
>JBJEXI010000067.1:0-9201 GCA_051885615.1 Thermoguttaceae bacterium | reverse complement strand
CGTCGCGAGCGTTCCTTTTTTATTTGTCGTTTCCAGATCGAGGATGATTTCGCTTGTAGATTTCAGCTAAACGGGTCATATCTACATGCGTGTAAATTTGGGTGGTAGCAATACTTTCGTGTCCCAGCATCGCCTGAACTTGCCTTAAATCCGCCCCTCCTTGGAGCAGATGCGTTGCAAAACTATGTCGTAGGGTATGCGGACTGACGTTTTGAGACGCTCCAATTCTAATTGCATATTTTTTCACAAGTTCCCACAGCGCTTCTCTTCTCAATCTCTTACCCGTTCTACTCAGAAAAACGTACGAATTCGGTCTATAGGAGGAATTGCGTGAGAGAGAGGAGGAAGGAACGTTGTATCGACGTTGATGTTCGCTCATTCTTGAAACGATTTCAGGTCGTCCGACTTCGATCCAGAGTTTGTAGGCTTTCAAGGCTGATTCACCCAGGAGTAAGATTTGTTCTTTGGATCCTTTCCCTAATCGCCGACAGCAGGCCCTTTCAATGTAAACGTCTTCGAGGCGCAAATTGACGATTTCTGACGCTCTAAACCCTGCGGCGTAGCAGAATTCCAAAATAGCACGATCCCTTATCCAGAATTCATCAACTCCTTCCTGCGGTTCAACCAGCAATCTGTCCATTTGACCGGGTGTGAGAACGGATGGCAAGCGATCCCATTGTTTCGGGGAAATCAATAAATCGGCGACGTTTCGATCAATTTTCCCTTCGCCGAGGAGAAATCGGAAAAAGACCCTTAACGACGTCAAATTCCTTGCCAATGAAGATGGCGACAGGCCGGCTGTCTTCAGGTAAGCGGAAAAATCGGAGAGCGCCTGAGGGGTCAATTCGGGGATGGAACCGCTTCCCAACCATCTGTAAAAACGTATCAGATCCGCTTTATATGCGAAGCATGTCGTCGGCGCCAACTGACGTTCATGCGCAATGTATTCCAAAAAGTTGGCGAGCCAACTCTTTTGAGAGTCGGCTAAAATCGTTTTTCGAGGTACGAGCGCGCGTCGTGGAGGCATAAAGACCCTTCAACTGGATTGATTGTCGAAAACGGATCGATTGCAAGTTATTTGGATTCGGAGGAAAAGACGTGCCGGTATGACGGTTGGGCGCCTATTCCGCGAAGGATAATCTGATCGGGATGGAGCTCGATATAACAAAAAGCGTTGGGCGAGGTTTCCACAACTCCCTTTAACGTAATGTGGGCGACGTTATTTCTCACCCCGTATGATCCGGTGTGAAGGTGCCCCGCGATGAAACCGCGAACGCGCTCATATTTGTCGAGAACGGATAAAATTTCCTGTCCATTCCACGTGGAAACGCCCAGATCTGAGTAGTATATCCCTACATTGAGTAACGAAGCAAGACGCCCTCGATTGCCCGCGAGAGATTTTGAACTCGCATATAGCGGAAAGTGCGACGCAACGAGCACGTTTTCTCCCTGCGAGGTCGCGTCTCGAAGACTGTCGTCCAACCAGTTGAGTTGTCGTTCAGAAATAGCGCCGTTAAAATCCTTGGGAAGAGAACCGTCAGCCAACCGAAATCTTTCACGTTCTTCTTGAGCGGCGCTTCTTTCGTCTTCGTTTTCTGCGGCATAAATACTGATTTCATTGCCATTCAGGACAAGTATGCGCCATTTATTGTCCAGGTCGTCTGAATCTTGCGGTTTGTACTCATAATATCCCGGTTTGGAGAGATTGAAAAGTCCATAGATTTGCTTCTTGTTTTCATCAGGAATGAGAAAATCATGATTGCCAAGAACGTGCATCCACTTGATTTTTCCCTTTTCTCGAGATATTTCAAAGAGCTGTTTAACGCTGAGGGCGTTTTCCCATTTTTCCTGAGACGAGTCGCCTAAATTTAAGGCAAAGTCAACGCGAGAGGTCGCAATTTCACCGGCTGCCTCGAGAAATTTATTGTACGACGCGCGGTAATCGCGACCGTCCGCAGGTTCCATGTCGGCGTATTGAATATCGCTAATAGCGGCAAAACGGATCATCCTAGTTTTTCTCTTTAACTCTGCGTGGAAACGTATTTATGAAACGAGCCTACGCGAAGAATCGCGCAGGCTCATTGATTTACAGGCGAACGAGATCAGTCGTTCATGGCGTAACTATTGGAGGAATCTCCCTCTGTTTGCGCGTGAATCGAGCTATCGGAGTCTGGAGCGTCTCCTGTCGTCGTGTCGCGGTAAACGCCAATGTCGTCGACTCCGTCGCCGTCCCAGTCGCCAGTAACCGGCTTATCACCCTTTTGTCCGTGACGGAGAGTCTTGTCGTATCGATAGTCGCCGTCAGTGTCGAGATGCCAGAATCCGTCGGCAAAAACGCCGATATTGTCGATCCCATCGCCGTTCCAGTCGCCTACGACCGGGGTATAGCCGCCAGCACGACCTTGAACCAGCCTGTCTTTCGTTTCGTCCCAGCGCCCGTCGCCGTCCATATCAAGGTACCAGGAACCGTTGCGATAGACGCCGATTTCGGTGATACCGTCGCCGTTCCAGTCGCCCGTAACCGCCACGTCGTCCTTGGCTCCGTATTGGAAGATATGGTCAATAAGGTCTTGACGAATCTTGCCCGTCGTGTCGCGCTCGACTTTGGCCTCTCTGATATAATTATCCGGATTGGCAAAGGTTTCCGCAGTGGGAGGCAAGTTCTTAGGACGCGAAACCGACACGTTGACGAGCTGGTTCAAGTCGCTTGCGAGACCCGGATCCGTCGTGATAACGCGCTCGTCCGATTCCTTCTGAACGCCGAAGACCGCCACGTCGCTCTTTCCGTCGCCGTCCCAGTCGCCCGTTACGGCTTGGTCGCCAGACGCGCCGAGTTCAACGTACACGTCGTATTTGCCGTCCCCGTCCGTGTCGAGATACCAACGCCCGTCGATAAAGAACCCGATCTTATCGACCCCTTCGCCGAGCCAGTCTCCCGTGACGGGTTGCGCTTTTCGTACGCCCATCTTGTATTTGTAGACTTTTCCGTCTCCGAGGAGCAATTCCCATTCACCCTCCGAGAAATCGTACAGATTGCTCCTGGTGGCGGAGACGTTCATCATCTTGGGATCGCTATCAAGATTTCCTCGATAGTAACCGCCGTAAGCGTATTCAAGGAGTTCTTCGTCCGCGCGCGGGAGAGTCCCGTTGAGAACGCTTAGCTTCCATGAATAATTGTCGATGAACCCGCCGCCGCCGTAAAGCGTGGTCATGCTTCCGGGAATAGTCGGCTGATACCAAATGTACGGGAACGAAGTCGGAGAGGGACTCCAAATGTTGTTCTGGTAGGAGATGTTAGGAGTCGAGGAACCGGCGTCGGGAATTTCGACCCTGGGCAACTCGCCAAAGTTGTAATCGGTTCCCGCGTCGCCAGGTTGAACGGAAATGGAGTACAAGACGTCGTTGGAGACGAGACCTCCCAGCGATCCAATAGAGTCCTTACCGTCGCGGTAGTTCGCGGGCTGAGATTCAACAACGCGATAGATGCGACAGGGTTCCAGATCTTTGAAGATGTAATAACCTTCGGAGTTGGTCTGGGCCGTGAGTTTCGTCGACTCGTACTTTCCTGTTTCTTCGTTCAAAATTTCGAGGGTAAGAGTTGTTCCAGGGATACCCTTTTCACCGGACTCTTTAACGCCGTTGTTATTGATATCTTCGTACACATACCCAGAGATAGACGCGGGGTTCAGTTCGCCGAAGTCATAATGAACGCCTTCTTCGCCTCTTCCGAGGGTAATATCCTTAATTTCGTCGTTTTCCCCAAGGGCGCCGACCGTTTGGCCAAGGATGGAGCCGACGGCGTCTTTTCCGTCGTAATAGGCGGAAGGTTGGATTTCACGAACGAGGTATGTTTTGCCAGGTTCGAGAAGATCAAACTTGTAATAGCCGTTCTCGTCGGTTTTTTGAGTAGCGACAAGGGTTGCCTTTCTATCTTCGCCGACAACGTACAGCTCGAGCGTTACGTCCTTGATTCCCTTTTCACCGTCGTCTTTGACGCCGTTGTTATTGTTGTCTTCATAGACATAACCGCTCAAAGAACCGGGCGGGAGAAGTTCGCCAAAATTGTATTCTTCTCCGTGCGCGTCCCAGAAGACGTTGATCCCATTGATCTCGTCATTCTCTCCTAGCTTTCCGCCCAACGTGCCGACTGCGTCTTTACCGTCGTCCCAGCTCGACGGTTGAATCTCTCGAACCGCGTACGTCTGTTCAATGTCGAGGGAGTCAAACTTGTAAAAACCGTTTTCGTCCGTTTGGGTTTCGGCGATCTTAACATATTGACCGTTTTCTAGACGATAGAGCTCAACCGTAACGCTGCCGATTCCCTTTTCTCCGGAGTCTATCAGACCGTTGCCATTCTCGTCGTGATAGACGTAACCGGAGACGGAGCCGAGTTTGAGTTCGCCAAAGTTATAATTGACGCCATGGTCGTCCCACTGAACGTCGACGTCGGAGATATAATCGTTTTGAGTCGAAGAGCCGCCGAGAGAACCGACGGAATCTTTGCCGTCGTCGTAGGCGCTAGGCTGAATTTCCTTGACCCCGTACTTCTGATTGATATCAAGACTGTCGAAAGAATAGGAACCGTCGTCGTTCGTCTTTTGTTCCGCGATCTTGACGTAACTTCCGTTAATCAGCTGGTACAATTCGACGGTGACGCCGCCGATTCCCGCTTCGCCGTTATTGAATAGTCCGTCGTTGTTGCGGTCTTCGAAAACATTTCCCGAAATAGAGCCTAGTTTCAGTTCGCCGAAGTCATAATTGACGCCGCAGTCGTCCCAGGCGATCGGAATAGAGCGAATCTCGTCATTATTGACAACCGCGCCGCCAAGCGAACCGACCGCGTCTTTTCCATCGCTATAGCCGTCGGGCTGCTTTTCGCGAACGGCGTATTCCTTATTGACGTCGAGCTTGTCAAAAAGATAGGAACCGTCTTCGGCGGTCAGCGTTTCCGCAATTTTAACGTATTCGGAACCGTTCCATTCGTATAGTTCGATAGGAACTCCGGCAATACCCTTTTCCGATTGGTCAAAAACGCCGTCGTTATTGCGATCCTCAAAAACGTTGCCCGCGATAGAGCCTAATTTAAGTTCGCCAAAGTTATAGTCCGTTCCATGATCGTCCCAACCGATCGAGACATTCGAAATGTAATCGTCGGAGAGATCGCCGCCAAGAGAACCAGACGCGTCTTTGCCGTCGTCGTATGCGGAGGGCTGGAGTTCCTTTACCGCATAAATGTTGTTAATGTCCAGGTTGTCGAAAAGGTAGGAACCGTCTTCGTCAGTCGTCGTTTCGGCGATTTTAACATACTTCGAACCGTCCCACTGATAAAGTTCGATAACGACGTTTGCGATTCCCTTTTCCCCGGAGTCAATCACGCCGTTGTCGTTGCGGTCTTCCCAGACGTTTCCTTCGATCGAACCGAGTTTCAGTTCGCCAAAGTCGTAATTGTAACCGTTTTCTCCATAGCCGACGAAGACGTCCGAGAAAATGTCGTTAGCAACCTTTCCTCCAAGAGAACCGGTGTAATCGTTACCATCCGTATAGTCCTCTGAAGAGAAGATCTCACGCACTTCATAGGTCTTTTCGGGAAGCTTTCTGAGCGTGCCGTCTTCATTCCAAGATCCGTCAAGGACGAACTTGTAGTTGCCTTCGGAATCGACCGTCTGGGTTTCCATCAACGTGTAGGTTTTAGAACCGTCCGCGTTGGTATCAATTCTCCAGAGCTCGATTTTTGCCGGGTAAGCTGTTCCGTTCCAACTTTCGCCAGGTTCCTTGCCGTTAGCGTTGTTGAAGTCTTCAAAAACGCTTCCGCTGATTGTACTGACGAGCGCTTTGGCGAAGTTGTTGTCCGGCGCGATATCTCCGCCCTGCATTCCGGAAATGTCGATCTCGAGGGGAGAAACTTTCTCTCCATACTTGCCGCCCTTGGCGCAGAAATCAAAGTACGTCCATCCCTCGGGGGAGGTGATATTAGACTCTGTGTATATCTTGTAAGAACCCGGAAGAAGATCGTCCCCCGAAAATTCATAGAAACCGTTTACGTCGGTCGTCGTCGTCCATTGCCGTCCGTCTTCTCCAACGAGCGTAACCATGACGTTTGAGAGAGGATCGTCCGAACCGAAATCGTAATTGCAGTCGATATTACGATCGCCGTATACGTAACCTGAGATAATGATCGGTTTCGGAGACAGAAGAATATCGCCGTAGACGCCCGCCTGGTCGACTCCTTGGTTTCCATCGTCTAGGTCGTAAGGCAAAAGCGAGGAGTCGTAAGCGTCCGCAAGCTTTTTAGGACGGGAATATTCCTCGTCATATTGGTCGACGAAAAGTCCCGTCCAGTCTTCGACATAATAGCGCTCCGACGTGAAGGAAGAAGACACGATCGATCCGCCAATTTCATTGACGAGGGATCCGCCCATTTCCCCGCCCTCGACCTGGGAATTGTCGATACCTGACGACGAATTGCCTTGGTATTCGTCGAGATCAATTTGAAATACGAAGTGATCGCCGGCATGGAAATTCGTGAATGATATCTTCAGAACCATTCCGCCGTCTTCGACTTCGTATGAATAGCCGACGTCCGATGTTTTATCGACCAAGGTAAAGGGAACAGACGCATATGAACCTAAGCCGCCCTGGGAAACGTCAAAAAACGCCTCGCCTTCGTCGAGCTGCCCGTTGCCATTTTTATCGAGATTAATGGTGATAGAGTCGAGCGTCGTACCTTCTTCGCCCCCAACCCAGGCAATATAGAAACGATCCCCTAGATCTTCCTGGTACTGTTCCGTGTACACAACGCCGACAGAGATGGGATCAGCTGCTAGATACTCTCGTTTTTCAAGCGGCTCAATACGGCAAACGTGCTGCATTGGATTGCCGGAAGCTTTGCTGTTACGTTTGCGGGATTTTCGGTTTTTCTTAACAGACGATACCTTTTCTACCGCTTGTTTTTGCATGAAGAGAGACATTTTTTCAGCCTTTCGCGCGTTAAAACTTCTCCATTTTCTCTTGTTATTGGAAAATAAACCAATATGTTGAGAAGCCTACCATTCCCTTGATGAATACGACGGCGCCTACTCTGTCTTGCTGAAAGCAAACCCTAGCTATACAGAAGAAGAGTAGCCACTTATCGTTATCGTCAAATTTTCCCTATTTCATTAGAGGGTTTTTTTATGGTAAGAACCATCTTTTTATGGCAAGGACCATCGTCGAACGGTGGCGTCATAACTTGACGACAATATCGTACGCGTTCGGGAATCGAAGAGCACGTCGGTTACTGTTCCCGTGTGATCGACGCCCTGAGCAATCAATTTATTCTCGAAAATTTTCCATACGTTGACATGATTTACGCTGTCGCCTGTAACGAGGACATCCGAATCGCAAAACGTCATGGAAAAGACCTTACTGTTACCATGACATAAGGAAGCGACGACTTGTCCGCTAGCTAAGTCCCATACAATTGTCTGGTTGGAGTCGCCCGCCGCCGCCAACAATTTGCCCGAGGGGTCAAAACATACCGCGCGAACTCTGCGAGGGATATTTTCTCCATTTTTCACGGAGTCTTCGGTGTTTGTTAGCGTGAATTCTTTGAATATCGAGCCGTCAATTGTGTTCCAGACACGGACGACGCCGTTGCGTCCTCCTAGCGCTAGAAGGCGACCGTCATGTGAAAAGACGAGGGATGTGGAACTTTCACCGGGCGCTTCCCATACGGGCGGTTCTTTTTGCAATGTTTGCGCATTGAAGAAGTGAACTTGGGGTTTATAGCCGCAAACAGCGATGATTTTCCCGTTGGGAGAAACGGCAAGAGAATGAGTCCCTTCAGTTTTGAAAGAAGCTTCTCTTAATTTTTGCTGCGTAAGGTAATTCCATACGGCCAGTTGACCATTTTGCGACAACGTGACAATCTCATGCGAGCCTTCAACTGGGCTGACGTCGACGGCGCGCACCCAATCTTCAAGTTTGTTCAAAATCGGTTTAAAGACGAACGAATCGGTTTGCGTCGTCGATCCTGCATAAATTCGATGATCGTCGCCGCCTACAAACAAAGTCGAACCGTCTTGAGATAACGCGAGCGTCTCGACGACGGGTTTGAGATTGACCTTGCTGTTCGAGGAATCTCTTTGGAGTATTTCGAACTCTTTGTACGTTGACTCACAAGGAAGTAAAATCGGTTCTGTTTGAGCTT
Source organism: Thermoguttaceae bacterium (assembly GCA_051885615.1). Classification (GTDB taxonomy): domain Bacteria; phylum Planctomycetota; class Planctomycetia; order Pirellulales; family Thermoguttaceae; genus RUG369. Next base: position 1,013 of record JBJEXI010000067.1, on the reverse strand, counting down.
TTGCCGTAGAAGAAAAGGACGGAATGAAGCAAACTGCGCAAATGACTCCCAGTAAGCTATTGTTCAGAATTGATCTTTTCTTTGACATTCAGGAGCGACTCCAAAGGTTTTCACCAATATTAAGACCAAGAGCGGAGCTCTGTGTAAACAGTCTTGTCGAACGACGCCGGGAAGGACTAGTCGAATAACTTTAAGACGATCTGTGGTTAAGCTCACGAAATAAAGAATGCTGAATTTTTTCGGAACTATTGCCCGCCGACCGGGTTTAAGTGTAGGAAAAGAACGAACCGACAAGTTTCCTCTTAGCGGTATCGTCATTTTGGAGGAGTTGATGTAATTTTTCGGAAGAAGTTTTGCTTAAAACGATTTTGTAAAATGATACGTCTATACGGATAAGACCCTATTTACAAGTTTTATCTCGTGACATAATTTTTACAAATAAAGTCAGAAATCAAGCTCTCGGGTTGTTGATAGAAAGAACAGTTATAATGGAAAAAATATTCAAATTAAACAAAACGATCGTCAAAAAAACTTGACTTGTTTTAATAGGCATTTTACGCTAATGGAGAGAATTGGTAACATCGCTGAAAGACAACGCCTGACGACGCTTTTCATGTGTGCTTTTTCTTGATGTAAAGGCGTCGTAATCGAATAAGTGCGTATGGTCTTTATAGAAAATTAAGCCGTAAGGGAAACTGATGTTAAAAGAAGTCAATAAAATGAATGGGAGCCGCATGTGTCGCCCAATACCTTCAAGAGACGGCGGCGTATTGAAGGTTATCGTTATTTTACTGCTTGTTATCGGTATTGGCGCAGGTATTTGGGGATGGAGGGTGAAATCGGGTTCGTCTTCAAAGAACGTTAATTTGATTTATGCGACAGCTGAGCGCGGCGTTTTTGTCCATGAAGTAAACGGTAAGGGAAGCGCGGAGAGCGCAAAAAACGTCGACGTGGCTTCTCAAGTCGAAGGGCAGGCTACCGTCATTTATTTGATTCCTGAAGGCACCGACGTA
>JBJEXI010000066.1:0-37733 GCA_051885615.1 Thermoguttaceae bacterium | reverse complement strand
TGTGTTGATTCTTTACTATGATATATGAGCCCTGCTTTTCCGTAGGGCTCTTTTTGTTTCTTGGTATGCTGCGCGTTATTTCTACTTTTTCTCTTCTATTCTTGGAAAAAATGAAAATTTTTGATAAAATCCTTGACTTTAAATTTCGCCATGGGTATTCTTATACCAAAGGAAGAAATAAATTTTCCTTTTAAAGGAGAGTTAGAAAGGTTTGATGTAGTTAATAAGAGAAGTATGATTAAGAAGTATAGACTGTAGGAGAGATTTCATGAACACGTCTTCAATTCCCAAAGGGAAAATTACATTTGTGTCGTGGCATAATTATCTCGACCAGTCTAATGGAGCTTCAATCTCGACGCGTGAATTGTTGCTTGAGTTGGCAAGACGAGGATGGGACGTTTCTACTCTCTGCGCCTTTTCTCAAGATAGAACTTCTCCATATTCGCTCGAGCAAATCTTGAATAAACACGGACAGCGCCTCATCCTCAGGAAAACTCAAAATCGCTTTGACTTGGGGCCTTTTAACGATCATGGTATTCGTTCGATAGTGTTTGTTCCTCATGGACGTGAGACAGCGTTTCCGACGTCTCTGTCTGGGGCCGATTTTTTGTCGTTAGTTGGCCCAATCCTTGAACGCTATGAACCTGATCTTTTCTTTACGTATGGCGGTTATGAACTCGCTCGCCCTTTGACTAAATTAGCTTCTGAATTTGGAAGTAAGGTGTGCTTCTTTTTGCATAATTTCGCTTATAAAAATATAAAATTCGCTAAAAAAATTTATGTTCCGAGCAATTGCGCCGCTAACGTTTACAGAAAACGCTTAGGAATTGACGTTAAATCAATACCGCCGCTTATTCGGCCCTTTACGAGAAATGTTGATGATAATGTATCAGATTTAGAACGAAAGTATTGTGTTTTTGTCAATCCTGAAATTAGTAAGGGGTTTTCTATTTTTGTATCATTGGCAAGAGCCGCTTCTTCGCTATTTCCTGAAATTCGGTTTTTGCTTGTCGAGGGGCGAGAAAACCTAGAGATCATTAAACGTCGATGCGCCCCTTTTCTTCAAGGGGTAAAAAATGTCGACTTTATGCATAGTACCACGAATCCGCAAGACTTCTATAAGTTAGCCCGAATGTTGTTGGCGCCGTCGATTAACCCAGAAACCTTTTGCCGCGTGGCGGCAGAGGCTTTGATGAATGGAACGCCTGTGTTAGCCTCGGATCGCGGCGCATTGCCTGAGGTTATTGGCGACGCCGGCGTGATTGTTGCTCCTCCTTCTTCTCTTTCGGAAACTACGGTAAGGCTTTTGACGAACGAGGAATTGGAACCATGGCTTACTTCTCTCCGTAGACTTTGGTATGATCGTGACTTTTATGATTCTTTACGGGAGAAGGGATTGGCAAGGGCTAGGAATTGGGAATATTCGCATGTCGCGAATTTATATGAACAAGAGTTTTTAAGCCTTCTATAGGCGTAGAGGAAAAACTCTCTATTGTTCAAACAATAATAATCCTTCTTTTATAACGGGCGTTTTTATGATGATTTTTAATAAAATTATATGGAACGCGTGTCGGGCTACCCTGGTGGAACGAAGTAAGAGGAATGCTTTTCGAAAGCTTCAAGTCGAGTGTCTTGAGAGGAAGGATATGCTTTCTGCTTCTACCTTTTCTATTGAAAACAGTTCTGACAGCGCTTATATTGAGAGCGCCCAAAGAGTCGCTCCCATTCCGTTGCCTAACTTTGACTCTGAGCAGACTGTATCTTCTCAGACGTCGGCCGCGTCTGCTTTAATGAACGAGATGATGGACTCGTTTGACGGAGCTGCAGAGGACGCGCTTTTGCCTCGAACGACGTCTGAGTGCGACGCTAGTCCAGGGATAATAGAGCATATCGACGTTGACGGAAATGTTAATCTGGAGAATGGACAAATAACCGAATCGATCGGAGCGTCTACCTATTCAGAGGGAGCCAGCGGCGGGGATTCGTCTTCTGGAGGGGACAGTAGCGGAGGTTCGTCTTCAAGCGCTTATGTAACCTATTCTGGGGGCGGAGATTACTACGATGGAAAATATATTATTCCCGAAGGAAGATGGCTAACTTTCAACGCATTTGGCGTTACTCAAGGCGTGGTTGTTACTGCTGGGATCTCTCATGAGGGAACGAGCGTTCAAGACTTTAATTTGATAAATGGAAGTATTATTCGTGTGCTCGGAAACACCTACGATATTTCTACCGCTGCGGATTCTTTAATGACAGAGGAAGACGAAGCGTTCGACGTCGTTTTTAATATCTATGTTGATGGAATTCTGACGAATACGACTACGTTCTCTTTTCTTCTTGTCGAGAAATGCGAGTTTATATCAGACGCAGATTACGGAGTCGAGGCGTCGTATAACGGCGACTATTATCGATCTTGCATATCTAGCCAGGCAAGCGCTGGAAACTATCTCATGTTTAGGCCGACGTCTGTGGAGGCTGTGGGCTCGTTGGGAGCTATTGATGCGTACGGAAACTCAAATATTTATTCGTTGGTCTATGCCCAGTGTGGAGCAATGGACGTTACGTCAAGTTTTTCGATTAATCAATCTAATGGGGCTATTATGCTTAACGCTCAGGCTTCTGAGCTTTTATCTTCTCCATATTGTACCTACTCATGCACGTTGAGTATCCTTGTTGAAAATTCTAAGTATCGATATTTGAGCGGAGGCTCTGGGTTTTCTGATACTGCAATTATTGACCTTACGTTTAGTCATTGGGATGTTAGCAGAGACGGAGAGGCTATCGCGAATGCACAGCCTTCTGACGGGTGCTCTATCACTGAATTGGCTCAATATGTAGGCCTTAAGCCTGGTGAGTTTGAAGAGTGGTTGACGTTAAATAATCCGACAGATGAAGTTGAGTTATTCAATCGAACGACGAAACGTTGTTCTGAACTTGTGGCTGGGGACATTCTGCTTGGAACCACTGAATCTCTCTTTTCTGTCCCGAATACTATTTTCGCCGCTTATTGCTACAATCCTCTTACTATAGATAGCGACTTCCGGTGGAATTATAACATCTCGCAATTGCAGAGTCTAGGCTTTAAAGTTGAGACTTTCTACAATAGTTCATTCCAAAGCAATGAAGCCACGCAGGCAGAATATACATTCCTTTCATCGATTAATAGATTGTCTAACAACAGGCAGTTACACGGGTTATATCTTATCGGACACGGGGCTCCTTCGTTTTTTGGTTTACTGAATGAAGCGACTAGCGCCTGGGGAGATAATTGGGGCCCTAGATGGACCGTAGATTATGATCTAAATAATTTGAAGGAAGGAATTACTACCGATAACGAGACGTCCTGGTCGTTGGCGGCCGCATTGAGATATCATCTTGCTACCGTTATTGTTCACGCTTGTGAATCTTTCAGCGGCGCTCGATCGATTTCAAGTAAGTATGACGGCGACCCGAACACGGGTACAACTATTGTTTCTGGATATCAAGGCAACATTCAGCCTGGATTTTATGACATAGTCGAACTGTGGGATGATCCGACGCACAGCTATGGTTCTTCTCATGGCGGATTGCAAGGAACCAAACGTTTTTAAATTTCGAGTAGAAATATTTACCTTACTTTAGTTAGAGGCGTCGCTAATGAAAAAAGCGCTGATTGCTCAGTTTAACTCAAGCTCTTTCCGACTACCGGCTCTCTTTGTTGCTACGTTCGTTCTCCTTGCTCTCGCCGGACGTTCAGTAGCGCAAGATTCTTCAGATCGTCAGTGGGTAATCGACTTTCCCGACTCAGTCGCGACCGAATGGCAAGACCCTATTGATTCGAAAATCGCAGGTTCCGTCTCATACTTGATTCAGTTTGAAGACGCTATTCTATTTCCTTCCTTCCACTCTAATCGAGATTTCTTTAAAAATCGCGATTATTTCGCCTCTCTCGTCAATCGTTCAAATGGGGAGAAAGAGGATACAAACGACAAATCAGAGCGCGATTTGATCGCTCTAGGAATTGAGGGGTGCAAAGAATATATAGACCGCGCCAATTTACTAGAGATAGATCGCGCCGACGCTCCAAGGAATATTGACTCTGGTTTTCCCATGATAGGGCTCGGCGGCGACGATCACGTTACAGGTTGGGACGTCGCGAATATGTTGCAACTCACGGCAGTCGCTTTAGAAAAGGAGGGATACAATACTAAAGCGATGAATATCTATTCTTTGATCTATTCCAAATCGCCAAAAGTTTTAGAATGGACCGCCATGCGCATGCTCTACGCTCAAGGAACTCTTGACTTTGGCAAGTTTGTTGGATTCTTTGGTTATAATTATGGCGCCGATATAACTTTAGAAAGGATAGATAACGTCCATAAAAAAGTCGAAGAAGCCAAGGCTCTCTTGAAAGAACGCGACGATTGGGAGAAGAGTACGCTCTCAGGCTCCGCCGAGGGAATAAAAGAGACTCCTGAGAAGTTCGTTTTTACCTTGGGGTATGGCGCACCCGTGCTTTCTCCGCAAGACGTCCGTCAATACGACCGCGAGGCGGCGGAGGTTTACCTCTTCAGAAACTGGTGCGCTAGGATGGCGTGTCCAATGTTGGCGTACGCGCGTCCGAGCGCGGTTTCAAACGCTCCGAACTCCGCTTCGAATAGAGAGGTCGTTCAAATGGCTCATACTGCGTATCAAGTCTTCTTGAAGAGAATGGAGGAACTCTATGAAATCGAGACGAATTCTCTTCGAAATTCTTCTATGGCGGGAAAAGAGGAAACGGTTCGCGATATGGAAGATGTTATGACGATTCTTCGTAAACTAGGCGACCTTCCATTTTGACGTTTGACCCTTTATTAAAACAAAGACGGGGCGACGTCGGCGTGATTGTTGCCCCTCCTTCTTCTCTTTCGGAAACTACGGTAAGGCTTTTGACGGACGAGGAACCTTTCCAGCTATCCGATCCAAACTCATGGTCTATTAGTCAAGCATTGGATTACAAGCTAGGCGTTTTTATCGGCCATTCATGTTATTCTGACAACAATTCTTCGTCCTTGATCTATAGCTCTAATGCAATTTATTGCACGTTTCCTGATGAAACTTATTCAGGTCTTGTACAATCATTTACTTCAGCGTGGGGATACGTTGAAAATGTAGACGGAACATACAATATCGGTGGCAAGCAAGGAACAAACCTTGTTGAAAATGTGACTCTATATGGACGTCTATGGTAATTGTATATAGATAGTTGACTATACTTAGGGCTAGCTGGAGAAAACGCTCATGAATATATCGAAGTTTTGCGCTGTAGGAAGTCTTTGGTTACTTGTTTGCGCTTTTGCGCTTTCGAACAACCAAAGTGTCGCTTTGGAGAGATCTTTCGTCGAACAAGTATATGACGATGATTTCAGGAACGCGCCGCCTGTTTCACACCTTACTTTTGAAGGTCGTTTTACGCCAGCTATTAGGTCGGCGTGTATGCATGTATTACGGGCAAGGCACTCTTTTCCATACGAATATGAATCATACGATCTCCCTAATATATATTCGTTAATTGCCAAAGGCGACTATCCAACGGCGATTGAGGAACTGAAGAAATTGCTCTCTGAACTTGGGCCGATAGGGAAGTTTTCGGGATATTCTGCGCTAGAATATGCCGAGGCGCTGGCGACTCTTGGAGTCGCTTATGAGTTAAATGGAAATTGGAAAGAGGCTGTCGACGTATATACCATAGTATATGGCGAAGGTTCCTCAGAGTTTCTCTGGGTTAAAATCCGAATTCTTTATGCGGTTGATCGCAAAATAGATGCATTTAAATTGATTTGCGACGCTATTGGCGAGGTGGAATGGGCTTCGCCAACAACCGTGAAGGAGAAAGTCGAACGTCTCAAGGAGGAGAGAAGCAATAAGAAGGGATGCTGTACAAGCGACGACGACTATTTTGCTGTTCTATCTGATATAGCAAAAGGTCATGATGCTGAGTGGAGCGCTATCTGGATACTCCGGGATAATTGCGCCAGGGTTATTTGTCCAGAAGCTCCCTATGTTTCTTCGAACTTTCGCACAGACGTCAAGAGGGGGGGAAGGTTCTATTTCGACTTGCAGAAGGAATCATTTGAAGCTCTCATAGATTTTATGGAGGAACAATCTCAGATTGCAAGGGAGCTTGGCATACCTTATAGAGCTCCAGTTGTTAAACGAAGAATCGAGTATCTAAAAGAAATTAATCAAATCCCTTACAAATGAAAGGTTTCACTTGCTTCCTGATAGGAGAATGGAGGCCGTTCTTTTTAATCTTGAAAACTATTGTCTTCTGCCCGTTCGAGTTCCGCAGTCTTTTTGTAAACGTCGAACGTAACAGACTTAACTGACGAGTCATGAAAGGGGCGCTGTCCTTCGAATCATGGAGAAAAATATGAATCAGATCCAGTATAAATTCCAGGGCTTGTCGAGACAGTGGGAAACATTATTATTGGTGAGCGCGTTTGTTTTGGTTCTATTGAATCCTTCCTATGCGCAAACCAATACCTCGAACGGGCATATGGTAAGTTATCCAATGGATAACTCAAAAATGCTCTACGCCGATCCCGTTTCGCGAAGAATGGCGGACTGCGTTCGCTATGCTTTTTTGATGGAAGACGTCGTAGACGTCTTGCAAGGCGCTCCGCAGTATCGAGAAGAATGGAGGCAATTTATCGAAGACGTCGCTAAGTCGCAGGGAGAGCAAGGAAATACTGGGCTAGCTGATCGAGGTAAAGAACTAAGTCTAAAGTTGCTGCTATCGTCGGACGTCTTGGATTTTGGAGAAGAGGGATTGGCGGAAGAGCAAGACGTCGAGAATCCTCAAAATATTTCTGCCCCAACCTCAGGCGCCGTCGTTGCGAGCGCCCTCCAGTTAACGGCGTTAGCCTTAGAAAATGAAGGTCGATGGAAAGAGGCTTCCAGGATCTACAATCTTATATTTGCAAAGAATCCAAAACTTCTAGAATACTCTTACTTGAGAATCGAGTACCGTAAAAATACGCTTCAGATCGCTAACTTTTTTAGTTTTTTCAGGCGACGTTACCCAGGAGTAACTCCGGATAAAATCGACGACGTCATACGGAAAGTGGAGGAGGCCAAAAGAAAAACTGCGGAACTTCTTGAGGCTGAAAAGGACTATTCCTCGGAATATTGGAAGAGGGATCGAAAAGAACATTATGGAATGGGAGCGCCCGTCTATATTTCAACCGAGTTTAACTTCGCCCCCGATCCTGACGCTTTTGAGGTGTATCAGTTGCGTAATATGTGTTCTAAAATGGCTTGTCCGATGCTTTTTAACGCATATCCGCGTTCTTCATTGCAATTTGTCGATAGCCACTATGAAGTCTATAATATTACGGAGATGGCGCACTATTCCTACCAGGTTTTCTTAACGCAGATGGAAAAGTTGTACGAGCGAGCGCTTGAGTCCTGTAATGACGAAAAATCGCGTATCAACCTTAACGAGGGAATCAATTTGTTACGCAAACTAGGCGAACTTCCATTTTGACGTATGACGCGTTATGAAAACGAAGACGGGGCGCAGCTGCGGCGACGCCCCGTCGTGTTTTATACCGTCGAGAGGAAATTAGAAATATTTTCCTTCCGCCTTTCTCTTGTTGAGGAAGTCGTCGCCGAAGCCGTATTTCTCTACGACATAGTCGGCGTCTTTATCGCCGCGTCCGCTGCAAGTGACGAGGATTGATTTGCTGTGATTTTCCGTCGCGTACTTCATCGCGTAGGCGATGGCGTGAGAACTCTCGAGCGCGGGGATGATCCCTTCGGTGCGGGAGAGGCGATAGAACGCTTCGACCGCCGCTTCGTCGTCAACCGAACCGTACTGAACGCGTTTTTCGTCGTGAAGGAAGGCATGTTCCGGACCGACCGAAGGATAATCGAGTCCGCTGGCGATCGAATAAACTGGCGCGGGCTCTCCTTTGGAATCTTTGAGCATGAGGCTTTCGAACCCGTGCATGACGCCTTTTTCTCCGAAGGTTATCGACGCCGCGTGATCACCCAATTTCTTGCCGCGTCCCAGGGGTTCGACCCCGACGATCTCGCACGGATCGCCAAGGAAGGCGGCGAAGGATCCGATCGAGTTGCTCCCCCCGCCGACGCACGCGCAGACCACGTCGGGGAGGAACCCCGTCGCTTTTTGGAACTGCTCGCGCGCCTCGAATCCGATGCACGCTTGGAAGTCGCGCACCATCATGGGGAAGGGATGCGGCCCCAGCGCGGAACCGATGCAGTAGATGGAGTCTTTATAGTTTTTCGCGTACGATTCGAAGGCGGAGTCGACCGCTTCTTTCAAGGTGCGCAAGCCGCTTTTCACGCAGACGACTTTCGCGCCGAGAATCTTCATTCGCGCGACGTTCGGCGCTTGTTTCGCGATATCGACTTCACCCATATGGATTTCACATTCCAGTCCGAAATGCGCGGCGGCTGTCGCAAGCGCGACCCCATGTTGACCTGCGCCCGTCTCGGCGATGAGACGTTTCTTACCCAAGTATTTCGCCAGGAGCCCTTCCCCCATGCAGTGGTTGAGCTTGTGCGCTCCGGTATGGTTCAGGTCTTCGCGTTTCAGGTAGATTTGGCATGTCCCGTCGCCGAGTTGTCGCGACAGATTTTCGCAATGCGTGATCGGCGTCGGGCGCCCTTGGAAATCGCGTCGGATTTGGCGCAGTTCTTCGATGAAACGAGTGGATAGACAAATTGTCTTGTACGCTTTGGTAATTTCGTCAAACGCTTCTTGCAACTCCGGGGGGAGGTAGGAACCGCCATAAGTTCCGAAACGTCCGTCTTGGCTAGGATATTGCTTTAAGTAATTGGTGAAATCCATTTTCAACTCCAAAAGTGGGAATAAAAGACTATCGTCAAAGGCGGACGCAGAGGATAGACGTTGGAGAAAGTCAACGGCGCTTTTCAGAAACTCGATTTTAGGTAGATCTACGACGATCGCGTATGCTCAAGTCGGGCGTAGAAAACGACGTTTGACCTTCGAAACGTCTAAATCCCGACCAGGCAGGCTGCGGCGCTTCTTAAGGTTATCGATAAGAACGCCAGGAACGCCAATAAAAACGACAATTAATACAAATCATGATCGACCTCTAAACAAAGCGCGTCTTCACGACGCTTGCAGTTATTCTACACATATTGGCGTCGTAATCAAGAGCACGGCGAAAAATTTTATTTTTTATTGTGGAAAACGCGCGTTGGGAGAAAGGTCGCGACGACGCGCGCATATTACGGCAAAACGATTAACGCTCCGAGTCGGAGGCCGCTTGTTCGGGATCGAGCGCTTCTTGCGCTAATTTCTCCGGTTTCGGCGGCGGCGTTATCAGCGCGTAGATCCCGATGAGGATCGCTCCGCAAACGAGACAGGAATCGGCGATATTGAAGTTCGGCCAAGGGTAGTCCCCGAGCATGACGAGTATCCAGTCGCGGACGGCGTGAATTGGTTTCCCGATCATCTCTGGGGAGCAGTTCCATATCTCGACGTCGAAGGAGCTCCACGTCATGCCGTGAAGGGCGCAACGATCCCACAAGTTGCCGAGGATCCCCGCAGTGATAAGTCCAAGCGTGAAGGAGAGATAGCGACTTCTCGTGACGTCGGTCCAGATCCACCAGCAGATACCCGCCAGGGCGACGAACGAGAGAGCGACGAAAAGGGGAATTTGTCCTTGGCCGACGCCGAAGAGCGCGCCTTGATTGAGGGACGTTTGGAAGCCGAAAACTTTAGGAATGATCCACCAAACGCCCTTTTCGCCGGGTTGTCCGAGCGTCTCGAATATCCAGTGTTTCGTCCAAAGATCGAGCAGGAGACCGCAAAGTGCGACAACTGAAAAAAGGACGAGGCGTGACGCGCGCGACTTCTGCATGTTATAACGTCTCCGGATGGAATCGTGGATGTGACGGATCGGCAACTCTTTAGAACGCGCGTCCCCAAACGCGCTCCATCTATATTAACGATTATTCTACTCGGCGTCAAATACAAAATCTGAAATTGAATAATTTGCGATATCATGTCGTAAAGTCTTGAGGGGGGCTTATAGAAACCCTTCTTTGGAGTAGAATAAGCGACGGTTATCAACGAGACGCGCCGCGCCGAAATCCGGCGCGCGTCAATGGTCAAAATGCATTAGAACTAAAGGAGTTAGAGGCATGACTGCCTTTCAGCGCTGTATCAATCCGAAGTGTCGAGCGACTTTTGGCGTCACGGAGGTTCTCCATCGTTGCCCGACATGCGGAAGCTTGCTAGACGTCGATTATGAATGGGACAAGGTCTCGGTTCCGAAATCGCTGAAATACTTTGAACAACTGTGGACCGAACGCTCCAATCCCGCGCGTTTTAGCGGCGTGTGGCGTTTCCATGAGCTCCTTCCTTTCGCCCCTATCGAACAGTGCGTGACGATTGGCGAAGGACAAACGATTTTGCAGAAGAACGACGCGGTCGCTTCTTACGTCGGCAAGGACTCCGGATCTCTCTTCCTCCAGTATGAAGGGTTGAATCCTTCCGGATCCTTCAAAGACAACGGTATGGCGGCGGGTACGACGCACGGTCGACTTGTCGGAGCGAAGCAGGCGGCGTGCGCGTCGACGGGTAATACGAGCGCGTCTTTGGCTCTCTATTGCGGCGTTTCGAAGTTGATGAAGTCGGTCGTCTTCGTTGGTTCCGGGAAGATCGCGTACGGCAAGTTGTCGCAGGCGCTTGATTACGGCGCGCGTACGGTTCAGATCTGCGGCGACTTCGACGACGCGATGCAGCGCGTGCAAGAGGTCTCGAAGAAGAAGGGAATTTACCTCCTTAACAGCTTGAATCCTTTCCGTTTGGAAGGACAAAAGACGATCATGTTCCGCGTCCTCGAGGCGCTTCGCTGGGAAGTTCCCGACTGGATCGTCGTGCCGGGCGGTAATCTTGGCAACTCGAGCTCCTTCGGAAAAGCGTTCATCGAATTGCATATGCTCGGATTGATCGACAAAGTTCCGCGATTGGCGGTTATCAACGCGGCGGGCGCCGATTCTCTTTGCCGCCTTTACAACGACGAAGGTCTGCGCTGGAACGACGGAAATATCGACACGGCGAAGATCGACGCGTTCTACGCGCAGATGGATCAGGAGAATCGTCGCGCCGACACGATCGCCAGCGCAATTGAGATCAACCGTCCGGTGAATCTTACGAAGTGCTTGCGCGCGCTCGATTTCTGCAACGGCGTCGTGCGCAAGGTTACCGACCAGGAGATCATCGACGCGAAAGCGCAAGTCGGCGCCAACGGTTTCGGATGCGAACCCGCCTCCGCCGCAAGCGTCGCGGGACTCAAGAAACTGGTCGAAGAGGGCGTAATCGGAAAAGACGAACGCGCCGTATGCATCTTGACCGGTTATCAGCTCAAGGATCCGAACGCGACGGTCGCTTATCATGGAAACGATCGCGATTTCTTCGAAAGTTATTTGGGCAAGCACGGGATAACCGCCGCTCAATATGCGAATCGTCCCGTTGTTGTCGACAACGACATTGAGAAAATTCTCGACGTTCTTAACTAATTTCAGAAATAACGATTGAAACGAATAGACAAGTCGAATAAAATAAAGACGGTCGAGGGGGAAGACGCGGCTCGTTCGAGCGAGCGTTTGCACAGCTCCCACCTCGGCTGTTTTTTATTCCTAGGGGGATTCCTTTTTACGCTGGGAATAACGGCGTGCGCGCTTTTGTTGCGCTATCCGGATTTGCCGAGTCGTTACGGACTCGCGCCCTATTCCTTTCGCGTCCAGAGTCGTTCGATGGAGCCGAAATGGCGCGGTCCGCGCTATTACGCGACGTGTCCGTTATGCGAAGCGGTCGTGGTCGTGTCGACGGACTTTTATCCGTCGGACGACGTTGCGGCTCGCGCGTCGGCGAAGATCCGCGCGAGCGAACGCTTTTGGAATTGCCCTTATTGCGGATACGATCAAGTTCCGACGGATTCCGCCGTTTTCGAGGACGGCGAGCTCTTGTTAGGATACGGCGTCAAGGGGCGCGGTCGTCCGCCGAAGCGCTGGGACTGCGTCGTTTTTCGCGACTCTCGGGGAAACATGACGCTCAAGCGTCTCGTCGGGGCGCCGGGAGAGCGCGTCGAGTTGCGCAACGGCGACGCGTGGATCGACGGGGTCGTCGCGCGTCGCGATTTGGCGCAGCTTTGGGATACGGCGGTTGAGATATCGCCGATCGTCGAGGAACGGGAGGACGCGCGGCTAAGCGTCGCGAAAGCGGTCTACACGCGCGATTCTCTCTCTTCGCCTCCACGAGCCGTGAGAACGTCCGTTACGAACGAATCGCCGATTCCCTGCGCGAATGGGGGAGCGTCGAGCGCGACGGAATTTGCGCGCGACTTTTTCCTGCGTTTTAATTGGGACGCCGAGGACGGCGAGGGGCGTTTTACCATTTTGGCGCGTCGTCCGGAGCGCGTTTGGAAGTTGGCTTTTGAACCGGAGCAAGGGAGGATTTTCGCGCGAGTTCTTCCCTTGCGCGAAAGTAAGTTGGCGCCGGATCTTATCGACGCGGTTGACGAGCGACGTTTTGACGCGTCTCTCGAGACGGTCGTGCGCTTCCCTCCTTTCCGTCCTCAGGGGATGTTGCGCGTCGAGGTTTTGACGGCGGACGGCGAGTTGATCTTTGTCGTCAACGAGAGAATTTTGGCGCGTCTCGAGACTGGGGATTTGGAAGATACAAATCAACGCGGGGTTTCGACGCCTTTTGCGATATTGGGAGACGTTCGCCGCGCGTCGGATATGCGGCTCTATCGCGATCTGCATTATTCGCAAGTTAAGGAGACGGGGACGGACGAAGCGTCGTTAGACGGCTATTTCGTCCTTGGGGACAACTCGCCCGCGTCGAGGGACAGCCGCTTTCTTGAAATAGGACGCGTCCCCGTGTCGCGGGTCTTTTGCGTCGTTTCGGATGATTGCTGCATATCGGAGAGGCGCGAGGAAGAAGATTCATACCTTTAAAGGAGACAGACGATGGCAAAGACGAGGAAACCGCTCGACTCGGAGATGGTTAGGCGCCGGGAAATGCGCGCTAAGTTGGAGATGAATCTTGCGGAGCTGAAGTTGCAAGTTCGCACGACGAACTGTTTGGAAGATCACGGCATTTCGACAGTTGGAGAACTCCTGAAACATACTCCGGAGGAGCTTCTGAGTTTCCCGAACTTTGGACAGCGCACGCTTGACGAAGTGTTTTTGGCTCTTTTGGAAATAGGCTTTGTTCGTCGTTCCCAGCGCAAGGGGGAGAGCGCCTACGCGCCGGACGAGGCGAAGGCTCTTTTAGCGCAGATTAAGGGCGAGTCTCAGGCGTGACGCAAGCGTATGCGGCGCGAAGCGTCGTTAGGAGGGGATCGTGGCTGAGGATTTAAAGTCGAAAGCTCAGGAATGGCTGCAATTCGCCTATCTGGCGCAGTGGCGTTTTTCAGAGGTTTTAGCGCTCTCGATCGTATGCGCGTTGGGCGTTGTGATTTTGACGGTGCATCTTCTCACGTGGGGCGTTCAAACCTACCAAGAGTCGAAATTTCTTCGTCAAATTCCATGCGTAGTCGACAGCGTCGCGGCGCGTCCCGACCCGGAGAATCCGACGAAGTATTTTCGACCGGAGGTGAAGATCAGTTACGAGTTCGAAGGGGAGAGCTTCACAACGACGACGTACGACCGTCAAACGTTGACGGACGACGAGGGATTTGTATACGACAATAAAGAGGCGCTTTTAGCGATCGCGCCTTTTTGTCCGGGACAGAAAACGCTGTGTTGGATCCGCGTCGACGACCCGACGCAGGCGGTGTTGGTCAAATCGTCGCCTCTTTGGGGGTGGTTGTTTTTGATCATTCCGACGCTTTTGATCTCCTCGGGGGGCTCCCTTTTGGTTGCGCGTTTGTACGACCGTCTCTTTTCCGAGGAGGCGCGCGCAAGCGTTAAAAAGCAGAGGACGCGTTATCCCACGTTGCCGAACGTACCCGACGCGGACACGTGTCCCGGCGTGGCGTTGGCGTATCGTTTGACGCCGCGTGTGAGGCCGCGCGTTTCGATTTGGGCGCGCGCTTTCGGCGTGTGCGTGTGGAACGTCGCGTCGTGGACGATCTTTCTGTGCGTGTTGTCGACTGCGGAAACGCGCGGCGATTTCTGGTCGGCGTGCGCCTTTGGCGCCGTCTTTTGCGGCGTCGGGCTCGTCTTTGCTCGGCGTTTCTTCTCGCTCTTTCGAACAATTCGCAACGCCGGCGCGATGGAGCTGGAAATTTC
This sequence comes from Thermoguttaceae bacterium, assembly GCA_051885615.1. Taxonomy (GTDB): domain Bacteria; phylum Planctomycetota; class Planctomycetia; order Pirellulales; family Thermoguttaceae; genus RUG369. The sequence continues at coordinate 23,474 of JBJEXI010000066.1, read as the reverse complement.
GACCCTCCCGATTCTGCCGGGACGAAAAATACGCTTCAACCTCTTCCTGAGAGGACGCGTGAGCGCGAAGCGGTTGGACGTTTTTCTCACCTGCGAGGAAGTCGCGCGATACGTTCAGGGGACGAATTCGATCACGCATCGTTACGAGGCGTACAGCGCGACGCTTTTCACGCGTTACGGCGTCGAAGTTCCTTCCCATGAGACGCTTATTGAGAAGTTTACGGCGATTACGCCAATTGGCGCGGCTCCGTCTTTTGTGTCGGAACATAACGAGATTTCATGGCGCGTCGTCGTGAGATTGGAATTTGCCGACGGAGGCTCCTATTCGCGCGATTACGACGTCATCGTCTATCCGTTTTTGCCGAAGGAGCGATAAAAGTCGCGACTCGAAGAAAAAGCCGTCGTAGGAATGACCTGCGGCGGCTTCTTTTTTATCTATTAGGGGACGCGTCTTTTATTTCTTTTGTCCCATGTGTTGACCGAAGAATTCGAGCGCCATCGGCAACGCGGATCGCCAGTATTCCCAGGTGTGACCGCCGTCGCGAACGCGGAGTTCGCACGACGCGCCCGTCAGACGCGCGAGCTTGAAGAATTCAAGGTTTGCGGGGAGGAGCCAGTCGTCGTCGCCGCAATCGAGGAAGAGGGGAAGCCCCTTCTTTTGCTCAGGAGAGAGGGGGGCGACAAGGGTGAAAGGATCGTTTGCGAAGAAGTAGTCGTCAAAGCGATCGCAATCTTCTTTCTGATCGGCGGCCTGACGGAAGATCAGGAGGAAGCGTTCGGCGGGCGCTTTTTCCAGTTCGTCCTTGGTGGCGAGTCCCGCGCTCATCGCGTAGCACGCGCAGAACTTATCCGGATGACGCAACGCGTAGAGAAGAGAGCCGTAACCGCCCATGGAGAGGCCGGTGATCGCGCGATTCGCCGCGTCGGTTTTGCAGCGGAAGCGGCGTTCGACGTCGGGGATCAGTTCGTCGAAAAAGAAGGTTTCGAACTTGGCGGAGTCGTCGACGGAATCGCGATACCAAAGGTTGCCGCCGTCGGGCATGACGACGATACTCTTCTGCTCGGGATGAGCCTTAAAGTATTCGTCGCAAATCGCCTGCATCTGACCTTGCTCGCTCCAGTTCTTTTCATTGCCGTAGAGGCCGTGAAGGAGGTAGATTACCGGATAGTAGAAGGAGGTGGTGCGATAGCCGTTAGGAATATAGACGCGGTAATTGACGTCGCGTTTCATCGCGGCGCTGGGGATTGTTAAGGATATTACGCCGCTTCCCGATTCGCCTTCTTTGGGCTGGAGGGATTTTTCAACTTCCTGCAACGCGGCGTACGCGTCGGGATTCTCGGGGAGCGCGTCGCTCCCTTGAATCGGGAGAAGGTTGTCGAAGAGGACGTTCAGGATTCCCTGGTAGTTATTGCAGTCGGAGTTGATCGCGACGACGATATTTTGGTCTGGCATAACGAAGCAGAACTGCGAATACATCCCGTCTCCGCGGAAGCAATTATGACGGCAACGCCAGAACTGATAGCCGTATCCCTGCGCCCAGTCGCTTTCTGGATTGGAGCCGTTGGAGACGTGCCCCGTCGTCGCTTCGTCGATCCACGCCGCAGGGATGATCTGTTCCCCGTTCCACATTCCCTTTTGCAGTAGGAGCTGACCGAACTTTGCGATATCTTCCGTCTTGAGGAAGAGCCCCGTGCCCCCCTTGTTGATTCCTTGAGGAGATTCTTCCCAATAAGGACGATCGATATGGAGGGGATCGAAGAGTCGCGGCTGAAGATAATCGACGATCTTTTCGCCGACCGCCTTCTGGACGATCGCGGAGCACATGTAGGTGCCGGTCGTATTGTACATGAAGTGTTCGCCCGGTTCGTATTCGATCTTGTGCGCGAGGAAGCGCTGAACCCACGTCGGCTTTTCGTCCGAAAGGATTGGTTGGAGCCCGTAATCCGTAGCGATCATCTCGGGGGGCATAGGCTCGTTAGCGTGTCCGCAAGACATCGTTAGGAGGTTCTTGATCGTGACGTCTTTGAGCCTAGGATCGGGATTTTCAGGTAAATCCTCGGGGAAGAATTCGACCATTTTCTGATCGACGGAGAGCTTTCCCTCGGAAACGGCGAACCCGACGGCGGTGGAACAAAAGCTCTTGCTCAGGGAGTAGAGAGCGTGAGGAATCGTCGGGCCGTTAGGGGCGCGCCACGCCTCGCCGATCACCTTTCCGTCGCGGAGGATCATGATTCCGTCGACGCGGTTGAATTTTTCGTCGAGATCTTTGATCGTCTTTGCGATCACATTGGAGTCGACTCCGAGCGTTTCAGGTATGGCGCGCGGCAGAGCGCCGTTGGCGTCCAGGTTTTGAGCGCGCGTCGCGGAGGCGCAGAGAAGAAGCGCGAACGTCGCGGCAAAGAGGAAAATGCGTTTCATAGAGAATCCTTCATGAAGGGAATGAAAAAGGGGAAGAGAGCGACTCTCCCCGACTCAGTAGAATGATAAACGAGCGCGTATGAAAAATCAAGCGTTCGGGGAAAGATAGGGTGAATTTTAGGCAAGAAATAAAAAACGCGGCGTCTCGAGCGAGGCGCCGCGTCAATTTAGATTCTACCTACGGGTTGGAACTCAGTTCTTTTTGACGTCCTGGAGCGCTTTGTAGTATTCATAGCGCTTGAAGATATCGGCCTGAGCTTCTTCAGTGAATTTCTGAGCGGCTTCCGGATTGGCGCGCTTGAGGGACTTGAAGCGGTTCTGCTTGGCTTCGAAGTCGGCGAGCAATCCTTCGGGCGCCTTGCTCGCGAGGACGAACGGCTTTTCGAGGCGCGGGTCATAGGACCACAGCGGCCAGTAACCGCACTTGACGGCTTCTTTCTGAAGATCCATACCGGTCTTCATATCGATACCCTGACCGATGCAGTGGCTGTAAGCGATAACGAGAGACGGGCCGTCGTAGGATTCTGCGGCGACGAGGGTCTTGATCGCGTGCGCGGGGTTCGCTCCGATGGAGATCTGACCGACGAAGCAGGTGCCGTAGGCGACCGCCATCATGCCGAGGTCTTTCTTACCGGTGACTTTACCGCTGGCGGCGAACTTAGCGACGGCGCCCTTCGGAGTGGACTTAGACGCCTGACCGCCGGTGTTGGAGTAAACTTCGGTGTCGAGGACGAGAATGTTGACGTTGTGGTTGGAGGCGACGACGTGATCGAGACCGCCGTAACCGATATCGTAAGCCCAACCGTCGCCGCCGATGATCCACTGGCTTCTGCGGACGAGGTAGTCGGCGGACATGGAGATCAATTTCGCCTGATCGCAATTGCAAGCGCAAGAGTCGACCTTCGCCTTGAGCTCTTTGACCCAAGCGCGCTGCTGAGCGATTTCAGCTTCCGTTTCCTGCTTGTTGTTCAGGAGGTTGTCGACGAGTTCGGCGCCGATCTGGTCGCGTTTTTCAGCGATCAATTCGCGAACGAAGGCGCTCTGCTGTTCGACGGCGACGCGCATACCGAGGCCGAATTCCGCGTTGTCCTCGAAGAGGGAGTTGCACCACGCCGGACCGTTGCCTTCAGCGTTGGTCGTGTAAGGCGTCGTTGGGAGGTTCGCGCCGTAGATGGAGGAGCAACCGGTGGCGTTCGCGATAAGCATACGATCGCCGAAGAGCTGCGTTACGAGTTTGATATAAGGCGTTTCGCCGCAACCCGCGCACGAGCCGGAGAATTCAAAGAGAGGCAGAAGGAGCTGCGAGCCCTTGACGCTCGCGACGTTGACCTTGGAGCGGTCGTAATCGGGAAGGCTGAGGAAGTAATCCCAAGACTTGCGTTCGGTTTCGAGATGCTTAAGCTGGTTCTCGAGGTTGATCGCCTTCTTGCCTTCGACTTCCTTGTTCTTCGCCGGGCAGACGTAGGTGCACATGCCGCAACCGGTGCAGTCGTCGGGAGCGACCTGAATCGTGAACTTCTTGCCGGCGAATTCCTTCGTCTTGGCGTCGACGGACTTGAAGCCTTCGGGAGCGCCTTCTGCGGAATCGTAAATCTTGAGACGAATCGCGGCGTGAGGACACACGAGCGAGCAGTTGCCGCATTGGATACAGACGTTCGGATCCCAGATCGGAATATCGATCGCGATCGAGCGCTTTTCGTACTTCGTGGTGCCCGTGGGGAAGGTTCCGTCAGCGGTGGAGAGCATGTCTTTGACGGTGAGTTCTTCGCCGCGATAGCCGAGGATTTCGCCCAAGACGTTCTGGACGAATTCAGGAGCGTCGCCGTGGATGCTCGCTTCGCGATGGAAGGTGGAGGTGACTTCCGCAGGAACCTTGACTTCCTGGAGCGCGGCGAGAGAAGAGTCGACCGCCTTGAAGTTCTTTTCGACGATTTCGGGGCCCTTCTTGCCGTAGACCTTCTGGATACCGGCCTTAATGCGTTGGATACCTTCGTCGACGGGCATGAAATCGCCGAGCTTGAAGAAGCAGGTTTCCATGACGGTGTTGATGCGACCGCCCATGCCGGCGTTCTTCGCGACGGTGACCGCGTCGACGACGTAGAACTTCAGCTTCTTGGAGATGATATCCTGCTGCAATTCGATCGGGAGGTGATCCCAAACTTCGTCGGCGCTGTAAGGAGCGTTGAGAAGGAAGACGCCCCCTTCGACGATATTGCTAAGCATGTCGAGCTTCTTGGTGAAGACGAACTGGTGGCACGCGACGAAATTCGCGGAGTGGATCAGATACGAACCCTTAATCGGGCGAGGCGAGAAGCGCAGGTGAGAGATCGTGACCGCGCCGGCCTTCTTGGAGTCGTAAACGAAGTAACCCTGGCTGTAGTTCGGGGTGTATTCGCCGACGATCTTCGTGGTTTCTTTGTTCGCGCCGACGGTTCCGTCGCTACCAAGACCGTAGAAGATGCAACGACGAACGTCGTCGGCCTCGGAGTTGTAGTTCGGATCGTAATCGATGCTCGAATTGGTGACGTCGTCTTTGATACCGACGGTGAAGTTGTTCTTGATGGTTCCGTTGGCCATCGCTTCGTAGAGGCCTTTGACCATCGCGGGGGTGAAGTCTTTGGAAGCGAGACCGAAACGACCGCCGTAGATTTTCGGCATGACGCCTTCCCATTCCTGGGCCATGGCGGAGACGACGTCGTGATAGAGGGGTTCGCCGGTCGCGCCGGGTTCCTTGGTGCGGTCGAGGACGGCGATCTTCTTGACGGTTTTGGGGAGCGCGCCGACGAACGCGGCGGCGGAGAACGGACGATAGAGGCGGACGTTCAAGAGGCCGATCTTCTTGTCCATGCCGACCGTGTCAAGGTATTCTTCGACGATACCCGCGCCGCTACCGATAACGACAATGACGGATTCAGCGTTCGGATCGCCGACGTAGTCGAAGATGTGATACTGACGACCGGTGAGGGAGGCGAATTTGTCCATCGCTTCCTGAACGATACCGGGAACGGCGTTGTACGTCGGGTTGCAAGCTTCGCGCGCTTGGAAGAAGACGTCGGAGTTCTGCGCGGTTCCGCGGACGACCGGGTGCGCCGGATTGAGGGCGCGGTCGCGGAATTGCTTGACGAGATCGAGATCGATCATCGCGCGAACCGTCTCTTCGGGCAGCTTTTCGAGTTTGCCGACTTCGTGAGAGGTGCGGAAACCGTCGAAGAAGTGCATGAAAGGAACGCGGCTCTTATAGGTGGAGGCGTAGGAGATAAGGGCGAGGTCGTGGGTTTCCTGAACGGAACCGCTCGCGAGCATAGCCCAACCGCAGGAACGGGTCGCCATGACGTCGGAGTGATCGCCGAAGATGGAGAGCGCGTGGGTCGCGATGCAGCGCGCGGTGACATGGAAGACGGTCGGGGTCTGTTCGCCGGCGATCTTGAACATGTTCGGGATCATGAGCAGGAGACCCTGCGAAGCGGTGAAGGTGCACGTCAGAGCGCCCGCTTGCAAAGAGCCGTGAACAGCGCCCGCAGCGCCCGCTTCACTCTGCATCTCGACAATTTGCGGCACGGTGCCGAAGAGGTTCTTCTTGCCTTTGGCCGACCAATCGTCGGCAAGTTCGCCCATGGTTGAAGACGGCGTGATCGGGTAAATAGCCATCACTTCATTGCAAAGATGCGCGATCATTGCAGCGGCTTCATTACCGTCGCACATAACAAAGCGTTTTTCGTCGCTCACTGTAGGTCTCCTCTACACGTATCTAATTCAACGTATCGTTCGGGCGTCTTGCCCTCAAATCCCTTATATTATGGCGTGTCGCGCGTCGGGGTTGGGCGCCCGACGTCGAGCTTCCAAAGGTTCGAAAACTGAACGCGTGGACGCAATAACGCCATTAAAAAAAATTCCCCTTTATTTTATCCCCTTGGTCAGAAACGCGCAAGGGGGCGGAGGGAATGGATTGTCGCCGCACGGCGATATGCAACGTCTTTTTTTCGGCCTTTTTGTAACAGGAAATGCAAGAATTTCGATAAAATTTTTTGAGTATTTTTTATTGGGCGGTGAATTTTGACGATAAAATCTGTTTTAACATTCTAAACGCCAGTCTTTTTCCTGTTTTCTTTTGAGGAAAAGTCGCTTATTTTTCCAATATTATCCGCAACACTGTTGCGTTCTTACGCGTCTATTGCTATAATGACGGAACGTGAAACGGCTTGGCGCGCGGCATAGAGAGCGCCGAGTTGGCGCGTCGACGACGTAGTCGGCTACGCTCTGGCGCGCAAGTGAGGAAGACGGCAGCGTCGATCAGCGTTTTTGGTAGCCTGATCGCGTCGACCGTTTTTTGTTTTTAAGGCCCTTAACGATCGCCCCTAAGCTGCGGGAGCGAGCGTCATGAATAGAAAGCACACGGCATATTATGTTTGAAAATCAGACGGAACCTACGTTTGGCGCGACGCGTGTCGTTGAACCTAAGACGTCGAGCCTTCGATATCTGCTATTGGGCTGGTGTAAAATTATTGCAAGCGACGTCGTGAAGGCGCGCGCTCTTGAGAACCGTAGCGAAACGGTCGTCTCGTACCTCTTGGAAGCGTTGGAAGCGTCTTCCGCGAACGCGTCTCTCGACGTGAAGTCTCTTGCGAAACTCGTGCTGCGCGGCGACTATATCGCGCAGTTGGCGAGCGTGATCGCGGAGGAGACGTCCGACAAAGAAATCGCCGCGTACGAGCAGAAAGTTCTCGAGACGATCGCCGAGATTCCGGAACCCGACGACGCGCAGATTGAAAAATTGATCGCGAATGGACGCGAGTATTTGCCCGACGCTGTCATTGCGTCGATCGGCGCCGAGTCTTTCGCGTTAGCGGAGACGCTGAGCGCGGGCGTCGTCGGAGCGGCGGGTAATTTGCGCCGTTCTTTGGAAATCGAGCATGACGCGTGTCGTTCCCTCGATTTCGAAGCGCAAGGGCTGCGCAATCACTTGGAGTCGTTGCGTCCGAAGGAACGTCGCGAACGTCGCGCCGAGATCACCGCCGAAGCCGACGCCGTCGAAGAAAGGGCGCGCAACTGGCGCGAAAAGAATAAGTTGGCGCTCGACGGAATCGTCGACGCTTTGGCGCTCCTTGCCGACGAGGGCGCCGACGAGGAGAAACTGTACGACGCGCTCCTCAATATCGGTCGCGTCAACGCCGCCGCTTTAGAGACGCTCGAAGAGGGAATTAAGTGGCGTTACGGCGAACAGACCCCCGAAGCCGTCCTTCTTTCCCCCAAAGCGGGGAAATGCGTCCTCTTCATGGGAGACGATCTCGACGCGCTCATGCAGCTCCTCGATCAGGCCGAATACAACGAAGTCGACGTCTGGACTCACGGCGACTCCATCGTCGCTCACTCCCTCAAGGCGTTCCGTGAGAAGAAACGACTCGTCGGACATTACGGCGGTTCGTGGCGCAATCAGCGCGACGAACTCGGCGCTTTCCCCGGCGGGATACTTGTCGCCTCCGCGCCTATCGAAGAGCCAGACGGATCCTACGCGCCTTACATCTTCACGACCAAACCGTCCTACTGCGAATCTGTCGCCGTCGTCCCCAAAAAAGCCGACGGGTCGTATAATATGAGCTCTGTGATCCGCGCCGCGAAGGATTCGAGCGGTTTCTTCCGAGGGGCGACCCTGGAGAAGCTTCCCGTGGGATTCGGCGGCGTGTCGAAAGTCCTCGACGCGGTTGAACACGCGGCTCGCGCCATTCGCGACAATCGCTTGGAAAAGATCGTCGTCATCGGCGGTCAGGACGTCAACGGCGATTCGAACGACTACTTTGCTCGACTCTTTGCCGCCGTCCCAAACGACGCGTTCGTCATCTCGTTCGGCGACGTGAAATTCCGATTTGATCGGTCGCTGATCACCCCGACTCCCTATGGCGTGACGAAGCTCGTCGACGTCGGAAGCGAGCGCGACGCCAACGCCGCTCTCCGCTTCGCCAACACGCTGACCGCCGAGCTTGATCGCGATCCTGCCAACGCGCCTTTGTCCTTCTTCGTCAGCTTGTGGGGCGAAACTTCCCTCGCGTTCCTCCTCTCCCTCTGCGCCTTGGGATATCGAGGAGTCGTCGTCGGCCCCAAGCCCCCCGCATGTTGGACGCCCGCGTTCGTCGACGCCTTGCGCGAACGCTTTGGCGTGAGACTTGCCGACGACCCCGCCGCCGACTTGGCTCAATGATCTTCCCTTGACTATCGACCAGCGAAGAGGCCCCTTTTCGCTGGTCATTTTCCTTTATATAGACGTCTGCGCTTGATTTCTTTGCGCAACGAGGTTCTTTTTCCTATGAACAACGCCGCCGACCAAATGAACGCCAAGAGCGCGGAAACGCAGCCCGCGAAGGAGCGCGACTCGAAAATCTCTCGCCTACTCGGCGCATACGCTCCCTTCTGGTTCGCTCTCGCGTCTCTTCTGATTTACTATGTTTCCTTGCCCCCCGTTGGACTGCGCTACACGATCTTTATCGTTCCGATGATTTGGGCGAGCGTTCTCGTTCCATATCGATTTCAACGCGCGTCTCGGAAGGGCGTCGTCGCGGAATCGCGCGGCAAAAGGGCGCTCCTCTTTCCCCTTCGATTTTGGGGACGCGGAGAGTATCGTCAGTATTGGCTGGCGTTTTTCGTCTTCTGGCTTACGACGGTCGTCTGGGTGAGTTATCCGCACCCCGGCACGATCTTGGGATGGATCGCGCTGAGCGGGTATCTGGCGATCTATTTGCCGATCTTCGTCATGCAGGCGCGCGCGCTCAATCGCGCGTTGAAACTTCCGATCTGGCTCGCGTCCGCGCTCTCGTGGCTCGCGTGTGAAGCGCTGCGTAACGTCGTTATGGGCGGATTCTCCTTCGCCGGGCTTTCTCACGCGTTGTACGACGTTCCCTCCCTTATCCAGATCGCGGAGATCTTTGGAGAGTATGGCGTCGGCGTCATGATCGTCGCGCTGGGGGCCCTCTTCGCGTCGGGGAATCGGCGTTCTCAGAGCGTCGCCGTGATCCTTTTCCTCGCCAACTTTATTTACGGGCGCTCGTCCCTTCAATCTCTCGACGAAATGGCGCTTCAGACGGCGTCGCACGGGGCGCGACCGATGCGCGTCGCGCTTCTACAAGACGCGACGGCGTATCGTTTCCCCGTTCCGGAGGAGACGAATAGGCGCGTTGAAGAGTCGTACCTCGCCCTTGCGCATGAAGCGAGCGAAGATCCGGAAGGGTACGATTTGATCGTGTGGCCGGAAGGAACTTTCCCGGATTTCTATTTCGATTTAAGTTGCGCCCCGTCGTCTCTCAAAGGCGCGGCGCCGGACGCGAAGATTCTCGACGGTTCGAAACGATACGCGCGAGAATGGATCATGCGCACGATTCGCAAGACGCGATTGAGCTTTGCGAATCTTTCGTCGCGTCTTAAAACGCCGCTTGTTCTGGGGGCGACCGCCGCCGTTTTCGACGAAGAAGGCTCCGTCGAATCATTTAATTCGGCGATTTACGTTCCGTATTTCGGCACGGAAGAAGAGTGCGCCGCGCTTGGCTCCGAGATCACCGAAAACGCGCCGACTTCGACTCTCGAGCTTCCGGAGACGACGAGCTTTCGCCGTTACGACAAAGTCGCGCTCGTGATGTTTGGCGAATACGTTCCCTTTGTCGATTATCTCCCGGACGCGTGGAAGATCAAAGCGGTTTGCGCCGACGTCGCGTTGGGACGCGGGCGCGGTCCGACTCTCTTCCAAGTTCCGTCGCGCGACGGGGCGGCGCGATATCTTGTCGCGCCGAACGTCTGCTTTGAGAGTTCCATCCCGCATTTCATCTCTCGACAAATGGCCGCGTTTCGCAGCGTCGATCTGGACGCGGACGTTTTGCTCAATATCTCTAGCGACGGGTGGTTCCGCAACGGGGCGCAGACGGATCTGCATTTGGCGACGATGGTCTACCGCGCGATTGAGTCGCGCCGCCCCCTCGCGACGGCGACTCACGGCGGGTTTTCCGCGTATATTGACGCAGGGGGACGCGTTGTCGCGAAGGGAAAGCGCGGGGTGACGCAGATAGTCGACGCGCGGATTCCGATTGTGAAGACGCGACCGAAAGGACTCCTTCAAACGACCCGCGACGGGAAGAGAGTCGACTTTTGCGTCGCCGACTTGTTGCGGCGTTGCGGATATGGTATATTCATTGCGTGTTGCGTTTTACAGACGGTTTTGGTCGTGATAAATCGTCGCCGCGACGCGAAGGGCGACGAATCATTTTCGGATAGGAGGGAAAGATGCGAAGAGGAATCTCTTTAAGATTTTGGGCGCTCTGCGCGTTCCTTACGACGGCGACGACGTTCGCCGCCGCGTCGGGGCTTGCGCAGGAGGTGAAGTGGACGCCGATCTATCGCGGCGTGGCGTTGACGTCTTTCGAGGAGCAGGAGCCGCTGCGTAAAATTGTCGTAGCGCGCGTCGACGTCAAGGAGCCGGGAATCTCTTTCGTGACGACTGAGCCCAACCCGAACTTTTCCGAAGATAAAAACGAAACGGTGCGGGAAACGACGCGAACCTTCCTCGAACGCAACGGTCTCGCGCTTGCGGTCAACGGAAACTACTACACCCCCTTTGATGGACGAACGATTACAAAGCCCGGCGACTCCAACTTGCGCGGTTTAGCGGTCTGCAACGGTTTCGTTGAGTCTCGCCCCGAACCGGGGTTCCCCTCTTTTGTCGTCAAGCGCGACGGAACCCTTGAGATTCGCGACTACGCCGTCGACGAAGATCTTTCCGACGTCTACATCGCCGTTTCCGGGCCCGCGATCGTCCTCAAGGACGGCGCCGTCGTCGCGCAAGACAATAAGGACACGCATCCTCGCACCGCCGTCGGATTCTCGAAGAATCGTCGTTACGTCTATTTTATGACGATCGACGGGAGACGTCCGGAACATAGCGTCGGCGCGACGTTGGAACAGGTCGGGGAGGCGCTCCTGAAAGTCGGCGCGTTCCAGGGCTTGAACCTTGACGGCGGCGGATCGACGACGATGGTCGCGCGCGATAAGGACGGTTCCGCGACGATCCTCAACTGGCCGATCAACGCGATTTCTCTCGACGGGCTCCGCTTCAACGGCAATGCGATCGGCGTTACCGCGATGGGCGCGCCGCGCAAAAGCCTCGACCGCGTTACGAAGATTTACAACGACGGATCCCCCGTCGAGTGGACGCCGACCTTCAAAGGGATCGACCTAGCGCGATGGACCGAATACGACGGTCAGCTGCATCAAGTCTACGCCGCGCGAATCGACATGCGCGAAAAAGGCGTCGCGTTGAAGACGACCCCGCCGAACGCGGATTTTGCGTTCGACACGCGCGAAACGACGCGACAGACGACCGCGGGATTCCTCGAAGCGACCGACGGGGTGAAGATCGCCGTCAACGCGAATTTCTATTCCCCCTTCAACGCGCAAACGATCGCCGCGCCGGGGGATTCGAACCTCTGCGGACTCGCGGTTTGCGACGGAGTCGTCGAGTCGAAGCCGGAGAAGGGGTTCCCCTCCTTTATTCAGACGAAGGACGGAAAGTTGTCGATTCGCAACGTCGATCCGGAAGAATCCCTCGACGATATTCGACTCGCCGTCTCGGGTAATATGATCGTCCTCAAGGGGGGCGACGTCGTGCCGCAAGGGGACAAAGCGATGCATCCGCGCACGGCGGTGGGATATTCCGCAGATCAACGCTATCTTTATCTGATCGCGATCGACGGACGTCAGAAGGATTATAGCGTCGGCGCGACGTACGAAGACGTCGGAAGTGCGTTGAAGCTTTGCGGGGCGTGGGACGGCTTGAATCTTGACGGGGGCGGTTCGACGACGATGGCGGTTCGCGGCGACGACGAAAAGGCGATCGTCGTGAATCGACCGATTAACGGAACTCCCGACAGACTTCGTTTCAACGCGAATTCGCTCGGCGCGACGGCGGAAGGCGCGATTTTGACGCCGACCCCGGACGGTCGCGACGCGGCGAAAAAGTAAGCGCGCAATAAAAAAACGCCTCGACGCGAGTCGTCGGGGCGTTGCGTTTTAGCGGAAAGCGTTCTTCAGTCGTCGTAGTCGTCTTCGAGATCGAATTCGTTGTCGACGTCGTCGTCGGCGGAGAAGAGCGTCTGCTCGGGTTCCGGGTCTTCCAGTTCGTAGACGTCTTCCTCGTCGTCAAAGTCGTCGTCGGCGGAGGAAATGACGGAATCTTCGGGAGGATCAAGCTTGGCGGAATCCGCCTTCGGTTGGCCTTTGCTTTGGAGACGCTGGAGGAGTTCGAAATAAAATTCTTCCCGTTCCTCAGAGGAGAGAGCGGAGAGGTATTCTAACGAGACTTCCCTCGGCTTTTTAGAATTATTGGTTTTGTTCGCGGCCATATAATCAACCTCTTAGTGATTGCGTTAGTCTTGAAAGACTCGATACTTCGACGCCGTCATAGAAAGTTTGTCGATAGTATTTGAAAACTCTAGGAGACTAAGGTCAAATTCGTCGTTTTCCCGCGTCGTCGGCGTCTAGACTCGGTATAGCGAATTCAATGTCCATCGAGAATCTTTGCTGATTTGTCGATCTGCGCGCCATTTGACGATTTCTCGAATCTGCGCGCTCTTTGAACGTCATTCTAAACGTAGAATAAATAAAACGCAAGGGATATTTTGGGAACTTATTGACGGATATTCCATCAATTGACTAGCATTTCAATTTCGAACTTGCCGCAGCGCGCCAAGCAAGGATGGAAAGCGTTCTTACTTATGATTGATTTAGCAGACGTCGTTTCGCTTTATGCGAAGTCTTGAGAAAGGGACGCTTCTTTTGACAGGAGAATGGTTGCATGAGAAGGATGAATACACAGACCGCGATTTGGCGGCGATTTCTCTGCGCCTGCGCGATTATTATCGCGTGGTGCGCGGGACTCGGGCAAGGCTCGGGCGCCGCTCAGGAGAGTGTTATGGAACGGGATCGTATTGTTAATCCGAAAACTTCGGAAATTCCCCTCGCCGGAATCTCGACAATTCCAGCCCAGGAGGCGGATAAACTCATGGAGGGAAAGAGTCCGGACGAACTCATGACCTGCGTTGAAAGTCTTGACGCCGAGAGACTTTCTAAAGACGCCGTCGTCGTTCTTAAACGCGTCGTCGACCTCGGGTGGATCGACGACGACACTTTCGCCGCGCGGGTGAAGAGCGCTCCCAACCCCGAGGATACCTATTCCCGCGCGATGCGCAGGCTTGTAAACGACTATTATCGCATCGACGATTACGCTTCCGTCGACGCGCTCCTGGAGGAACAGGCGAAACTCCACGCGACTAGCTGGCGCACCCTAGCGCTCGTCGCCGATCTCTACGCGCAAACTCCACGAGAACTTTATCGCGTTTCCGACAATCTTCAGTTTGAGTTCGTCAACGGAGCGGAAACCGTTTCTCGCGCCGAACGCCTGCGAACTCGTCGATTGCAGCTATACAACGAAGCGAGGAAACTGGCGCGCGATTATGCCGGGTCTTCTAGAAATATCAACTCGCTCGTTACTTCCCTATACAACGGCTTCGTCGCTACCTTAAAAGAGAATCGTCCGGGCTTCTTCAAATACGAACTTCTTACCGATTTGACGACTTTGCCCGAGGTTGAACCGGTCTCGTACTCCGTCCCGCCTTACGGACAGGGCGCCCCCGTCGACGAGAATGGCGATCCGATCTTCTATCATGCGCCAAAGAGTTTCGAGGAGGCCGCCAACGACGGCGAGCGTATCCAAGCGCTCTACAACGAGCTGTGCGAAGTCGTCCCCTCGCAACGCGCCGCCGTCCTCAAGACTCGCGCTTATGAAGCGCGCGCTTCCTACGGCGTCACGACCCTTGCCTCTTATAACGTCTGGCGTAATTTAGACGACGAACAAAAAAGGGCCGCGGCGCTCGCCTCCTTAGAAGAGCTCGCCGACAACGAGACGGTCGCGCGACTTGCCAACGGCGTCCGCTCCTTCACGCTCCCTGAGGATTACGCGTATATCGACCTGCTGCGCGAAGCGCGCGACGAGAGCGAAAAGACGGGAAATTTTGACGATTCTATATATTTGGCGCTCGCGCAAGAGTTTGAAATGCGCGGCCAATTGGAGCGCGCCGCCGACGTCCTGCGCGACGAAATCGACACGCTTAAACGCATTGCCGAGCGTCTCAAGATTGACTCCTACGCCCCTGAAATTATGAAACGCGCGCAAGCGTACCTGTCGCAAATCGTCGATCCGCGCGCAGCTTTCGACGATTCGTCGCAAGTCCTCGGAGAAAAAGCGAAGCTCGTCTTGCGTTCCCGTAATTCAAAAAGCGTCAAAGTCGTCGTTCGGCGGCTCGACGTCGACGCGATCTTTGATCGACTCCTTACGGAAGAATCGGAAAAGTGGCTTAATTACTCTGTAGACGGTCTCTTCAACGAATTCATTCGCGCGATCTCTTTGGGAAAACCGCAGAACGATCAGGAAAAGAGGTTTATCGCCAACGTCGACCCGCCGAAAAAGTTTATCGGTAAGGAAGTCGCGTCTCTGAACGTCGCTACGGAGAACGCTCCGGGGCATAAAGATTCCTTGACCGAATTCGAGATTCCGAATCTGGCGCCGGGAGCGTACCTCGTCGAGGCTCTTTCGAAAAACGGCAAGGAAGAGACGAAGGATTCCGCCGTCATTTGGACGCGTTCCGCCACCATGGCGCGACGCTTGCAGAAAATGGACGACGGAAGCAATTCCACGACCCTCTACTTCATGAATACCGAAAACGGCAAACCCCTCTCCAATACGAAGCTTGAAATCACCTCGCTCAACTGGAATGGGGAAGAGCGGCGCGTTGTTCGATGCGTTAATGACAAAACGACCGATGAGAAGGGCGCCGTCAACGTCGATTTTTTCGAGAACGACCATCGGTTATTTCCAAGATTAACGGTCGTTAAGAAAGTCGACGCGAAGGGGAATAAGGAATTATGCGCGTTTAGCAACTACCTGGGCTTCTCTCACCTGCGCCCCGAGAGAGAAACGTTCGCAGAGAAAGGGCTGGTAATTACCGACCGCCCGATCTATCGTCCGAAACAACGCGCGAACTTCAAAACGTGGATTGGATACGCGCGTTACGATAAAGACGGGTTTGATAATTTTTACGCGGATGAAACCGTCGCGTATATAATATATTCCCCCACTGGAGAAATCGTCGCCAAGAAGACCGACGTTAAGCTCGATCAGTACGGCGGTTTTAGCGACTTCTTCGAGATTCCCGAATCCGCGCAATTAGGCTCTTATCGAATTTGCGTTGGAAGCGAATTCAACGAAAACGACGAGTCGCCTGCGTTGGGGCGAACTTTCGCCTCGGGATACTTCCGCTTGGAAGAATATCGCAAGCCGGAGTTCAAAGTCTCCGTAGAAGCGCCGACGGAGCCCGTCGCGCTTGGCGATAAGTTCAAAGCGACGATTCGCGCCGACTACTATTTTGGCGCTCCCGTCGCGAACGGAAAAGTGAAATACACCGTCACGCGATCGACCCTCGACGCGCGCTGGTCTCCCCCGAGATATTGGGATTGGTTCTACGGCCCCGGATATTGGCGCATGTCGTACGACTCGCCCTGGTATCCCGGTTGGAACCGTTGGGGCGATTGCGTCGTTCCTCCTCGTCGTTTCGGAGTATCCGAAGTCGTTCTCTCCGGAGAAGGAGAATTGAACGAAGAGGGCGTCTTGGAGCTGGAAATCGATTCCTCTATGGCGAAAAAGCTCTATCCGACGGAGAATCAGTCTTACTCGATTCAAGCGGAAGTCGTCGACGATTCGCGACGCGTTGTGACCGGAACCGGCACGGTCAAAGCGGCGCGCAAGCCCTTCGCGGTCGTCGCATGGTTTGACAAGGGGTTCTATCGCCAGGGCGAAACGATGACCGCGAGCTTCCAGACGCGTCGCGTCGACGGCAAGCCGGTTCTCGGAAAAGTCGTCGTGAAGCTCTACGCGATCGCGTACGACGGAGTCGACGAGGAAGGAATCGCCAAAGCGACGGAGACGGAGGTCTTCCGCGAGGAAACTAGCGCCAATGAAAACGGCGCGGGCTCCTTGAAGATCGCCGCTCCTAAGCCGGGACAATATCGCCTTTCCTGCGCGGTGACGACCGACGAAGGTCTGAGCGAGGAAGGGGGACGCCTGATCGTCGTCTCGGGCTCTGATTCCGCCGCCGTCGGGGAAGTCGGCTCCTGCCGATTCAACGCGCTCGAAATCATCTCCGACAAGCCGGAATATGCGCCCGGCGATACGGCGAGAATTCAAATTTCGTCGAGCAAACCCGACGCGAGCGTCTACTTCTTCGCGCGCTTCGGAATGGACGTCGAATCGTCTGTTCCGCAACTCATCACGTTGCAAAACGGAGTCGCGTACGTCGACGTTAAGATCGAAGAGCGCGATCAGCCGAACTTCTACGTCGACGCGATGACGGTCTTCGACGGGCGACTCTATCAAGAAACGCGCCAAATTTGCGTTCCGCCCGTGAAACGCGTTCTCGACGTCGAGGTTCTTCCCGCCCAGGAACGCGTTAAGCCCGGCGAGAAACTCAAGATTAAGTTGCGCCTTACCGATCCTAACGGCGAGCCCGTCGTCGGTCAAACGGTCGCGACCGTCTACGACGCGTCTCTTGAAGCGATCTCCGGAGGGCCGAACGTCGGCGATATCCGTAAGTATTTCTGGGATTGGAAGCGCCATTCTCGCGGCGGTTTCGAGTCGACGATCCTCGCAAGCGTTTACTCTAACGTCTTCTCGGAACGATCTCCGCGCGTCTCTTTCGAAGAACGCCTGCGAATCCTGGGAAATATCTACGACTATTCCGGCTCTGTTATGGGCGCAGGCGGTCGTTATCTAGGGGCGACCAAAGCGTACAGAAGGTCTATGGCCGGGCGCGATGAAATCGCCGTAGAGGATAACGTCGCGGTGGAGGACGGCGTCTTAATGTTTGACGCCGCGCCGAGGGAGATGGCCGCTCCTATGATGGCGTCGGCCAACGGGATGGCGAAGACCTCCTTCATGATGGTGAAAGACGGAGATATGGACGAGGGCGCGAGCCTTGAAGCGGAGGAAATAGGAGAAGTCTTTGCCGGCTCGGCTCTCGCGCCGACCGAGGAACTCGCCGAAGCAACCGTTCGTACGAATCTCGCCGACCTCGCCTACTGGGCCGCCGACCTGACCCCCGACGACGACGGCACGATCGAAATCGAGATCGACGTCCCCGAGAATCTCACGACGTGGAACGTCTACGCGTGGTCCGTCGCCCCTGGATTGCGCGTCGGGTCCGGAAACTCCTCTTTCATCACGACGAAAGACGTGATCGTTCGGATGGAGAAGCCGCGATTCTTGACGCGCGGCGACGAAGCGGTTCTCTCCGCCGTCGTCCATAATTACTCCGACGCCGCCAAGAGCGCGACCGTCTCCCTCTCCTTCCCCGAGGGCGAAGGGATGGAAGGCGCGTTGGAACTTCTCGATCCTCAAGAAGTGAAGGTCGACGTTCCTGTCAACGGCGCCCAGCGCGTCGATTGGCGCGTCAAAGCGACGAAGGTGGGAGAAATCAATCTCCTCATGAAAGCGCTCGCGACGGGCGAGTCGGACGCGATCCAAGAATCGCTGACGATTAACGAACACGGAATCGACAAACAAATCGCCTTCTCGGGAATGAGAACGCGCAAGCCGGACGAGGACGAGAATTTCGTTCGAGAAATCACGACGACGATCGACGTTCCGGCGGAGCGTCGCGAAGATTCCGCGTCCTTGACGCTGCGATATTCGCCGACCCTCGCGGGCGCGATTCTCGACGCGATTCCGTACCTCTCGGACTATCCTTACGGGTGCGTGGAGCAAACGTTGAATCGATTCCTTCCTGCGGCGATCGCGCGTAAGACGCTCGGCGATCTAGGGCTCGATCTTGAGACGCTCGACGCGAAGAAGACGAACTTGAACGCGCAGGAACTTGGAGACGCGGCGACTCGCGCTCAGCAGTGGAAACGCGCGACGAAGAGGAACCCCGTCTTCGATTCGGAAGAGATGAACCGCATGGTTAAAGCAGGCGTCGACTCCCTGACGTCGCGTCAGAATTCCGACGGCGGTTGGGGATGGTTCCAGGGGTGCGACTCCTCCGCGCATATCACCGCGCAGGTAACTCGCGGGCTCTACCTTGCGAAGAAGTGCGATTGCAGCGTGAACGACGCGTCCGTCGAACGCGCCGTCGAATGGCTCGTCAACTACGAACGCGTCCAAGTCAATAAGATTTTGCGCGGACGCGTTTTAACGGAGGAGGAGAAGAACGATCCTAATAATTGGGGAACGTGGAAATACGCCGCGGATTACGCCGACGCGTTTGTATATTGCGCGCTCGTCGAATGCGGTCGCTTGCCAAGCGCGTTTGACGACGCCTTCGTCGACCACAAAGAGGGCAAGTTGACCGAATCGGGCGCGACGCTCGAGGGGACTCTCGCGGTGATGAAGGAGCTCCTCTGGGACGCTCGAGAAAACTTGTCGCTCTTGACGCTGGCGAGCTACGCGGAAGCGTTGGCGCTAGAAGAGAACGTCGATGAGAACGCCGCGCTGAGGATCGAAACGGTCTTGCGCATCCTGGCGCAGTCGCGAAAGGCGGACGACGAGAACCAGACGCTCTGGCTCGATTTGAACGCCGACGGCGACTGGTGTTGGTGGCGATGGTATGAGTCGGAATTCGAGACCCAGGCCGCTTACTTGCGACTCCTGTGCGTCGTCGACTCCAAGATTCTCGACAAGGTGGGAATCGCGCAAGACGCTCCGAGATTGATCAAGTATCTCCTCAACAACCGCAAACACGCGACGCGATGGAATTCGACCCGCGACACGGCGACGTGCGTGGAAGCTTTCGCGGAGTACCTTGCGAAGACGAAGGAGCTCGAGACGCGACAACGCGTCGAGGTCTTCATGGACGGAGAGAAGATCGACGAATTGATCTACACGCCGGAGAATCTCTTTGAGGTGGACGGAACGGTCGTTATTCCCGCGGATAAGCTGACGACGGGCGCGCATAGCGTTTCGTGGCGAATCGAGGGAGACGGCGCGTCCTACGCCAACTCGTATTTCGAGTTCTTCACGCTGGAGGATCAGATTACGAGCGCCGGACTGGAAGTGAAGGCGGAGCGGCGATACTTCAAGCTCGTCGAGGACGAGAACGCGGAAACGATCGTCGCGGGAGGCCGCGGACAGGCGGTTCGACAGCGCGTGGAACGCTATCGTCGCGAACCTCTGAAGATTGGCGACGAAGTGAAGTCGGGGGATCTGATCGAGGTGGAAATCCTGATCGATTCGAAGAACGATTACGAGTCGATTATGATTCGCGATCCGAAGCCCGCGGGGTTCGAGGCGGTCGACTCGAGGAGCGGATATCGCTACGACATGGGGTTGAGTTCCTACGTGGAATTCCGCGACGCGGCTGTATGCTTCTTCGTGGAGAATCTCGCGCAGGGGCGAACGCGCGCGACGTATCGTATGCGCGCGGAGACCCCCGGTTCCTTCTCCGCGTTGCCGACGACGATTGAAGGAATGTACGCGCCGGAACTCAAGGGGAACTCCGACGAGTTCAAGACGAAGGTCGTCGATTGAGGATCTGTTAAAGCGCGTTGAGGCGCGTGAAAACGTTTGATTGAAAAGAAACGTCCGTTTGAAGAAACGGGCGTTTTTTTATTGAATCGCGTCTCCTTGAGTATAATATGGGAAAGGTAGGCGCCGCCGCGCCGCGAGAGGAGCTAAATGACGATGAAAATTCTTATTGCGATTAACCAGTCGCGCGTCTTGTACGATTTCAAACGCGAACTTGTGGACGCGCTTGCGGCTCGCGGCGCGGAGGTGATCTTAACGCTGAAAGAAGATTTTCGAGCGGAGTATTTTAAACGGAAGAATTACCGGATTATCCCCGCGCCGATCGAGCCTCGTGGAATGAATCCGCTTAGCGACGCGAAGCTGAGTCGTTTTTATCGGGAGCTGTTGACGAAGGAGCGTCCCGACGTCGCGTTGACGTTCACAATCAAACCGAACGTTTATTGCGGGAGACAGTGCGCGAAACTGGGGATTCCGTATTACGCGACGATTTCGGGACTCGGCTCGGCGTTGAACGGGGCGCTTCCGCTTCGCGCGCTGGCGTCGTTTTTGTATCGTCGCGGCCTGAGGGGAGCGGAACGCGTTTTTTGTCAGAACGCGGCGATTGCGACGTGGGCGGAGCGTCGGGGCGTCGCGACGAAGGCGCGGATTGAAGAGATTCCGGGGAGCGGGGTCGATTTGACGCGTTTTAAGGCGCTTCCTTATCCTGAGGAAGAGGAGGGGGCGACGATTCTCTTTATCGGGCGGCTGATGCGCGATAAGGGGATCCGCGAATACGTGGAGTGCGCGAGGAGGGTGAAGGAGACGCGCCCGACGACGCGTTTTTTGATCGTTGGGGCGCAGGAGACGGGGCGTCCGGAATACGCTTTGGCGGAGGAAGCGGCGAAAGAGGGAATCGTGGAATATTGCGGATATCAGATGGACGTGACCCCGTATATAGAGAAGGCGAGCGCGGTGATGTTGCCGAGCTATCATGAGGGGTTGTCGAACGTTCTTCTCGAGGGCGCAGCGAGCGCGAGGCCCATTTTGGCGTCGAACGTGCCGGGTTGCGCGGAGATTTTCGACGAAGGGATCACGGGGTTTGGATTCGAAGCGCGATCGGCGGAGTCGGCGTATGAGGCGTTGGAGCGATTTTTGGCGCTCGATCGGGAAACGCGCGCGCAGATGGGAGTTCGTGGAAGAGAGAAGATCGCGGCGTCTTTTTCGCGCGAGGACGTCGTGAGGAGGTATTTGCGGGCGGTTTTCGGAGAAAAAGAGGTTTAGTGACGCTATAGACGGGTATTTTGAGAAATATTGACAAAATATTGAATTTGTATAAAATAAGATGAAAGGGGAATCTTTGTGCGCGAAGCGAGTTCCTATTTAACGGAATAGAAGGATTATAGTTGCCGTAAGGACAAAAGAGCGGATATCTAGTTCCTTTTTTTTAACCTTCCCCGCAGAAAAAAGCCGATTCCCTTGGTATACTGACGGAGAACCCGTCGCGAGACAACCTCGGAAGAGAATTGCCGACGCTGATTGGGGATTGGTTTTAGAGCAGTCATCTGCGACAAACTATAAAGGAACATATTCAATGAGCGCGACGACGAATAAGACAGAGAAGACGATGAACATGAAGATAGCCAGAGAGGCCGCAGAGCGATTTGTGAAGGATCGCGCTGCGGAGGTTGAAGCTGGAATGAACTCTTTGGAGTTCGCGAGCTTTGCGCGCGATCTCCTCCAGAAAGAGAATTTCGAGGCGCTTGGGCGTCTCCTCGCCGTCAACTGACGTTCATTGTCGAACGTCTTGACCCGGTCGTTTACCGCGTTTTATTCAGACTGACAAAGAGAAACGCCGCGTAGCTTTTAGGGGCTATGCGGCGTTCAATATTTCTTGTCGAGGCGAGAGATTATTTGTTGTGCTTTTTAACGAATTCGACGAGAGGCGTCGGGTCGGGGAGGGAATGAGGATGGTGATCCTGCCCTGGTTTGAGGATGAGTTCGATCTCGCCGCCGCATGATTCGTAGAGTTCCTTGAAGGGCCGCCAGTTTTCGTCGCCGGGAACGACTCGATCGGAGTCGCCGCAAACCAGGAAGATCGCGACTCCATGCTCGGCGAGGCGTTGACAACCTTCTTTGTTGTCTTTAGGATTGAGGGGGTAAGCGAGGGCTTCTTCTTCGGAGAGTTCGTAGCTGGCGAGGACGTCTTTCCAGTCGCCGTCGCTGCGCATACCCGTCATGAACCCGCCGGGCCAGCTTTTGAAGTCGAGGACGGGGTTGTCGATATAGATAGTGGCGACTTCGTCGGGATATTGGAACGCCCAGTTCGTGGTATAGAGACCGCCGCGACTCATTCCTTCGAGATTCGCTTTGGGGGCGAGTTTAAGTTCTGAGCGGAGCCATTCGTAGTATCGTTGCCACAGGGCGACAGATTGGGGGGAACCCATGAGGGGAGCGGAATCGACGTAGACGAGGGTGTAACCAAGATCGAGCATTGCGCGATCAAATTGGGGTTCGTGTCCAAAGAATCGCGCGCGCCAGATCCACGGCGAACCGGGCGCTTTTTCGCGAGGAAGCACGACTTTCGCGGCGCGTCCGTCAAATTGGAAATCGTGCGCTTCATAGCCGAACCAATCTGAAACCTGTCCCGGCCACGTCGTTTCAGGCGCGGCTCCTTGAACGGTTGGCGCGTGAAAAAGGGTTAGCGTCAACAGGAAAAGAAGAAAAACGAGGCGTTTCATAAATATTCTCCAGTGTGAGTTGGATGGAAAACGCGCGACGTCTCCATGCGCGTTTCTGTTACCTATAGTATAACAAATAGGCGCGTCGACGTCGCGTTGGTTCGAGCGCGTCGATTTTTTTTAAGGAGGAAGGGGCGCGGTTCCGCGAACCCGACGTCGAAACTTGGACTTTCGAACGCGTCTCTCGCGCGACCGATTCCTCAAATAAAAAAGCGCCCCCGCGCGACTGAACCGCGGGGGGCGCTTTACTTTCTCGTCGCGCGTCGTTCTTGACGACGCGGCGCGTTAGATTAAGCCGAGAATTACTTGCGAAGCGAGGTGTTCGATTCGAACATCTTTTCGGCGGGGAACTTGAGAACTTCGCGGTCGTAGGACATGAAGCCGTTGACTTCGATTTCAACGTCCGTCGTCTGCGTGTAGACCGCCGCAGAAAGACCCTTTTCGATCAGAGGACGAAGGCCCGCGTTCAATTCGTTGTAACGATTGAAGAGCGCGTCTTTGTCTTCAAAGCTGACGTAACCCCAGTTGCCGTTTTCCTGCCAGGAGTGTCCCTTGACGGGAAGGCCTAAACCGCCGTATTCGCCGAGGACGGAAGCGCGATCTTCTTCCGCAGGGAACATGCCGGGGCCGGGATAGTTGTGCATGTCGTGAACGTCGCCGCATTGACGATCGGTCCATCCGGAAGCGCAGTTGACGAGACGCGTCGGGTCAAGAGTGCGGCAGAGGTCGACGATGCGGT
>JBJEXI010000065.1:0-38449 GCA_051885615.1 Thermoguttaceae bacterium | reverse complement strand
TTGTAAAAATTTGGAAAAAATAATGATATGATTTAGATTGTTGTTGAAACGTAAAAACAATCTATTTATAATTATTGATAAGATGAAGACGTGATTGAAAACGGTTTTCGTTCACAAAAAATGGATGAGACGGGTTGTATAATGCGAATTTGTTTTACGTCGTTTCATAATTATCTTGATTTTTCAAGCGGCGCCGCGATCTCTATGAGAGAAGTTTGTCTCGGCGCCGCGCGTCGGGGACACGCCGTTTCAATACTTTGCGGGCCCCTCTTCGATTCGGGATCGGGGGGAAAAATTGCCTTCTTTGAGTTTTTGGAGAAGAAGCGTATTCCCTATAGAGTGGAGACCCGTCGTTATATTTTAGGCGGAATCGAGTTCCTTTGCGACGTCGTTGTCTTTGAAGACGAGGGCGTGAATTCTACTGTTTTTTTCCCTACGAACGCCAAGTTTAATTGTTCAAGAGAAGAATATTCTAAGCTTGTTGTTATACTCTACGCCGCTCTCTTGAATGAGTTTTTGGAAGAGGCGCGGCCCGAGATTTGCATGACCTACGGGGGATATCGATTTGTCCGTTTGGCGGCGATCGAGACTCGAAAACGCGGGATAAAGAACGTTTTTTTCCTGCATAATCTTTCTTATGGCGACGCGTCTCTCTTTTCATATTTTGACGCGGTAGTCGTTCCATCAGATTTTACGCGAAGATACTATAAAGAGCGTCTTGGAATCGATTGTTATGTAATTCCGCCATTGATCAATCGAAGAAAGATATACGTTGAGGGGGGCGAGCGAAAATATGTGACTCTCGTGAATCCTTCCGTCGAGAAGGGCGTCTTTTTCTTTTTAGGTCTGGCGCGTGAGATCAGTCAAACTCATCCGGAGATTCCGTTTTTGCTCGTCGAAGGTCGCGCGAAGGCTTCAAGCCTCGTAGGCGTTTCCGAAGTTCGGCGATTAAAGAATCTCAGCGTGATGAGAACCGTTTCCGATTCGAGACGTTTCTGGGAGAAGACGCGAGTCCTTCTTGTTCCGTCGACATGTAAGGAAACCTTTTGCCGACTTGTCGCGGAGGCCGCGTTCAATTCGACGCCGGTTATTGCTTCGGACCGCGGGGCGATACCTGAGACGATGGGAGACGTGAGCCGGAGTTGCGTCGACGCATGCTTGTCAATACCTTCGCGTTTTACTCCCTCTTTTCGAGCTTTCCCAACGACTCGTGAAGTTGAACCGTGGCGTCAATCCCTTCTTCACGTGTTGCAGGACGACGACGCGGCAAAGCGTTTGGGAAGAATTTTGAATGAGAATGCGCAACGTTTTGATTCTCTTCTGATTTCGGAGAGAATAGAAAGGTTCTTTGTAAGTCTTCTACTAGGAAACACGCAAGCGCTTTAGACGTGTGCGGCTTCTGTTGTACGAATCGGAAATAAGATAAAGAAGAAGAGAAGGAGGTGAATTTTTCAGTGTGAAAGTAACCTTAACGAAGTCTATGCGTCTGATAATTTCGTTAGTTTTGATAATAGATAGCGTATGATTTCCAGCACGTTTCGAAGTCAAATTCCTCCGATAAAGGAAACACCCCTTATATGAATAAATTCTGAGGTTTCGTTTTTATCGGAGTTTATAGATAAATTGAATTTGGAGTGTTGGGAAAATGCACAATAAAGTTTTTAGGATTCTGGTAACGAGCGCAGTCGGCTTCTGAATTCCTTGCCTGAGTTTGATTGCGCTTGAAGACAGCTATTCTGGCGACTGTGTAATCCTTCAAGAATAATAATATTGTTCTGCTATTTAGGAATCGTGTTTAAGGCTTATTAAATCTCAAACATTTACGAGGGGGTAATTATGCTTCGAGAGAAATTGAAAGCGTTGATAGCGAAGATGCTCAGCGAGCGGTTTTCTTTTTCTTCTTCTATGAAAGAATTTCGTCGTACTCGACGGCTTCGTTTTGAAACATTGGAAACGCGACGCCTCCTTTCAGCCAATACTATTCTGGAAGTCCCTGATGAGTCGAATGCGAAAATAGAGGAGGTCTTTGGAGAGAACCGTACGATTTATTCTGCGATTTCCTTTTCCGACGCCGTTTTAGAAGAGATGGAGAGTGAGTCTCTTTTTGAAGAAGCTGCGAATTGCTCGATGGTTTCTGTTGCGACATATGAAAAAACTTTTGACGCTACTTCTAACGACGTCGATGAGGAAGTTGATTTTTCTTCGGTTCAAGAAGTCGCTTTTTCGGAAATGAGCGCAGAGTTGGATGAAGACTCAATGGAGTTGAATAATGAAACGGCTGAAAACGTAATCTCTGCTTCCAGCGGTGGCGGAGCTGAGATTGTGACAGTCGAGATACCTTCTATCGTTTGCACCTCTTCGGGAACTTTAAATGGGGCGACAAGCGGGGACGGAGTCGTGTCTTTCATAGAACGTTCAGGCGTCGAAGGGAGCGGAGGAGGTATTCCCGAGGAGTCTTCGTTTTTCGCTGTGACGCTTCCAACATTACCAAATCCCATAGAAGGACGCGTAACTTTTGCAGGTAGCGCGACGATAGGTCGTGATTACAACGTATTTTATGCTTACGAGGATGCGTACCAGGCGTGGAATTATGGTGAAACAACCTATTCTGGCGGAGGTCCAACGTTTTATTTTGTTCCCAAGAATGATAATTACCGGGAGGTAATCGAGGACGTTGTTATTTCTTTTGAGGCTTTTTACTCATATCCAAGCGGGGGCGGTGATTCCGGCGGAAGCGGAAGTAGCGGCGGTTCTAGCGAGCCTAGCGTAGTTTATCAATTTGAATATGGAACGACTAGCGCGTCGTTCAAGATTATCGACGACGATCAATGGCATTTGGCGTTGACGAAGCCTGTTGAGGAAAACGGTCATATTCTAGAACCCTGTTCTGGTTCGCTTACCCTAAGCGATCTGTCTGGTTCTTTTAAGATTGAGCGAACACTCAATGCGACAGGTAAGTCTCTCAAGGAGCAATATCCTAATTACTCTTTAGACGATAGCTATCAAATTACGGTCGATCTTTCGTTAGTGGGGGAGGCTGAGGCGCTATTAGATTATGAACTTCGTTCAGAGATAGACGGGAATCATGTTGCTTCAACATTCTCGATTGGTAGTGGCGTCGTAGGGCGAGAGATATGGATCCGCGCGCTGGGCGATTCCGTTTTCGAAACGGACGAAAATGTGAGAATTGCAATAAACGACGCCTACATCGGAGCGCATAACTACGGGGTTGATATTGCAGAAGGAGACGTCGCTTTCATGATTCATCAAGCTCCCGAATTTGTGAAAAGTCTCGACGAGCCTACGCCTGTAATTGTTAATGACGATGTTTTTCATTCTTGGGAAATTTCGAAAAGGACGTCTCGTACCTTAGTTGCGCAAGTTCATAGCGTAGCTAATAGCGACAATTTGAAATATTCAATTCTTTCTGGCAATGAACGCAATTGGTACAGTATAGACGAGAATACTGGCGATATCTACACTACGTCGCAATATGACGACGATTTGGCGAATAACGCCGAATTAATGTGTTCTCCAACATCGCTTTCCGTTCGTGTGGAAGACAACACTTCTCCCTATGGCGGCGAGGAGTTTTGCGATATTGCAACAGTGAAATTAGGCGAGCTGTACTATGCGCGCGTGTATGATTCCCATCGTGCCTCCAATAGATCGACTCGAACCGTCCAGCGTTTAGAAAATGACGCAAGGACTGCTCTCGAGGATAACAAACGTTCTGATTATGAAAATTTTTCGAACGGGGGAATTGTCCTTGCGGGATATGATTCTTCTATGAGTGAAGCTGTTATTTCGGTTGAAATAGGGGTTTCAGAGGAAGCTCAAGAAAATGTTATGTGGCGAGCTACCGCTAATAATGGACTTTGTTTGTTGACAGCATCTTCCGGAACATTTTCTAACAATACAACTTCTATTGTTGTCGGCTTCTTAAATTTTGAAAATCGGCGCCCTGGACAAGTAAATGACCTTGTCATAGACGTCGGCTTTGATTCTGATTCGGACGGTTTATTAGAAAACGATGAAGTCTTAATCTCTTTCCAAAATGTTGTAATCGGTTCTCAAGAGTATGAAGATTGTCATACTCAACTTTTAAGCGCCTATGGAAATAGTTCATGGGGGATACTTCCAATTTCCAATGAATTGTTAGGGCTCTTCATGGGAGAGACGTTGGAGGGAACATATTCTGGGTGTAATTCTTATACTCTTGATTATGGGGTTAACGACTCCGGGTATTCTCAATCAAATGGTTTGGGTATTGATTCTCCTGATTTAACGTCGGGGGAAATTAACGCCTATCGTTGGAATAGTGAATCACATTTCTCTGAAAAGATCTGTGAATCAAGCGGATTTACTAATTCGTTGATGGATTCATTTTATAACATCATGGTTTCTTCGGTCACAAACTATTACAATGAAAATCCGCAAGATGAAAGAGCAAGCTTTGTGTATGAGAATGTCCCTGTGAATATTGCTTATGGAAACGGGGCGCCAAGAGATTTAATTCTATCTTTAGGACATTGTCGGTGTGTGCTTGACCGTGTTGAAGTTGCAACAATATTCGATAATGGCCCTAGAGTTACTGGTATTTCTGTTCATGGCGTTTGTTCAGATCTTTATGATTTTGAGACTGTTTTGTGGGATAATAGCGCAAGTGAAGCTGGAAGTTCAGAATATGCTGGGGGACTTGTTAATTGCGCTTCTGTTGTCCAAATCTGTCACCGGAATGGCGTAAGGAATGCTGGCCGTATATTTCGCGTCGACGTCGATTTAATGCACGAATATACATTTAACGGAAATGGCGTTCCTCTAGAAAGTGAAGAGGATCTTCGTAACGGAATGCAATGACGTCTTTTCGGGAACGGAGTGTAAATTCCGTTCGTGTGTAGGTCTTTTCGCACGAAGCGACGCTTTGTAGAATAAGGTTGATTCTTATGGCAATGACGAAGTTTAAGGCAAGAGCGGTCGTCGTCTTTATTAGACGCTACTTCCTTTTGATTCTTGCGACGGCGCTGTTGGCGCCGCTGGGACCATGGATTCTTCTTTCATGCGTTACGGGGGAAGACGTTCATATATGGAGACCTAGTAAGAAAGAAGCGGAGGAGCTTTTGGCGATTGCGTCGAAATATGATCCCAACGGGGCGGCGTCCCCCTTTAAAAACGGGTACTGCATTACGAAAGGCGCGGATTTTCAGAAGTGGATAGATCGATACGACATGCAGGTTGTTTCGACGTCGATCAAGCGCTTTCCGCTTCCTTTTCCCCTTGGCATGGGCGTTCGATATGTGACGAGCGACGGTCGGGTGAAGACGTTAAGCGATTGGGAGACGCGTCAGATAGCGCAGAAGATATCGGATAAGAGGGGCGCGTATCGCAAGTTCAATATCTGTCGATCGTTTATTCCGGACGTTATCGGTTACGTAGCGCTTTTTACGATATCCTGCCTGACACATCGGCGAAGGAGGCGCGTCGAGGAGCGCGAGGCTCTAACGCGCGAACGGATGGAGCGCCTTGCGCGGCTCTGCGCGGAATTTAAGGAGCGTCATGGTCGCTTGCCGCAATCGTTGGAAGAAGCGGGAGCGCTCGACGCATCTGAGACGACGGACGCGATCTTCCAAAAGCCCTTCCTCTATGGAGTCGTGAACGACGAGGAATTTTTTATCGCGCCGAGTCGGTCATGGAGAGCGGGGACGTTTCCCTTTCACTATGCGAAGCGTCTCTTTATCGCGTTGAAGGATTGCCAAGTTCATGATTATACGGGAAGCGTTTTGCCCGACGCCCTTCGAAAAGAGGTCGGTTCTATCCTGAAGAAAAAGCCGTCGTCCAAACTCATTAAACCGGGGAGTTTTGAAGAGATGTTGGTATCGTGTTCGGCGCTTTGCCGAGAATGGCGCGGGAATTTTTTAGTTCGGACGCCGTTGTTTCAGATTGGACTCGTCGCGCTATATTTCTTCGGCTATTGCGTTCCCCAAGAGGACGTCTTCTTCGACTTCTTTGGAATGGGCTTCTGCGCTTCAACTTTCCAGTATCCAATTCTTCTTCTTTGGTTGATAGCGCTTTGGAGCGCTACGTCTCTATGGATTTTTAGAGATAATGGATTTTCCCGAGAAGATCGTCTCTGGATAAGCGCATTAGACTTTGCGTGTATTTTAGTCGTGATAGCGGCGACTTATCATTGGCCCTTTTTGCCGAAATATTGGACTACCTACATTCCTTTGTGAGCGCAACTAAAATATTCGTGTCTTAATGGACTTCGACGTCTTGTTACGATAGGCGTTTATAGGTTGTCGAAAGCGTTGGCGAGACTTCTGTTATGGAGCGTTCAGGTTCTCTTGACGGCGACCGCCGAAAAGTTGATGGAGAAGTCGACTTTTTCGCTTATTTCGTAATCAAATTCACGTCGTGTGAAGCGACGCTTCGTAGAATAAGGCTGATTCTCATGACAATGATGAAATTTAAGGAAAGAGCTATTCTTATATTCGTAAGACGCTATTTCCTCTTGATTCTTGCGATAATTCTGGCGCTTCGAACGGGGTTCTCTCTTCTTGTTCCGCTAGGGTATAACGAAGAGAACTGCTGGCAGAGGTCGTCCCAAAGGAAAGCGAAGGAGCTTTTGGCGATCGCGTCGAAATATGATCCCAACGGGGAGACGTCCCCTTTTAAAAACGGGTACTGTATTACGAAAGGCGCGGATTTTCAGAAGTGGAGAGAACGATACGACATGCAGGTTGTTTCGACGTCGATCAAGCGCTTTCCGCTTCCTTTTCCCCTTGGCATGGGCGTTCGATATGTGACGAGCGACGGTCGGGTGAAGACGTTAAGCGATTGGGAGACGCGTCAGATAGCGCAGAAGATATCGGATAAGAGGGGCGCGTATCGCAAGTTCAATATCTGTCGATCGTTTATTCCGGACGTTATCGGTTACGTAGCGCTTTTTACGATATCCTGCCTGACACATCGGCGAAGGAGGCGCGTCGAGGAGCGCGAGGCTCTAACGCGCGAACGGATGGAGCGCCTTGCGCGGCTCTGCGCGGAATTTAAGGAGCGTCATGGTCGCTTGCCGCAATCGTTGGAAGAAGCGGGAGCGCTCGACGCATCTGAGACGACGGACGCGATCTTCCAAAAGCCCTTCCTCTATGGAGTCGTGAACGACGAGGAATTTTTTATCGCGCCGAGTCGGTCATGGAGAGCGGGGACGTTTCCCTTTCACTATGCGAAGCGTCTCTTTATCGCGTTGAAGGATTGCCAAGTTCATGATTATACGGGAAGCGTTTTGCCCGACGCCCTTCGAAAAGAGGTCGGTTCTATCCTGAAGAAAAAGCCGTCGTCACAACTTCTCAAGCCGGGGAGTTTTGCAGAGATGTTGGAATCGTGTTCGGCGCTTTGCCGAGAATGGCGCGGGAATTTTCTGATCTGGACGCCTATCCTCCAGATGGGACTCGTTTCCATTTTATGGCTTTACGGACTCCACTTTCGTATATTCCCTCTTTCCAACCTTATTTCCGCTCTTCTTCCATTCGTCGCCGTTTTCCAATACGCCGTTTTCCTACTCTGGATCGTTGCGATTTGGAGTACGACGTCCCTATGGTTTTTTAGAGAGAATGGGATTTCCCGAAAAGGACGTTTCGTTCTAAGCGTATTAGACTGCTTTAGTATTCTCGTTGTGATCGCGGCGACGTATCCATGGTCTTATTTATCCCCTGATAGGATGATTTATCTTCCGATATATTGGTAGCGAACGATTCAGATATGCGCTGTTTATGAAGTCTTCGCTTTATAATATTTTAGCGACAGAATAAACGGAACGTGTTTGTGAAACGCCTCTTGTGAAAGATTCCGGCGGTTCCGCTCGCGATAATCGTCGGCAGCCTGCCCCCTTGCGCGACTAAAAGACGGGGTGTTTAGAGACAAGATCGTCTAAGGCGTTGCAAAGGATCGACTTTTTCGTCGGTCTTTTGGGGCGCCTCTTGTCTTTAAGAACTCGGTACTGTAGAATTTGGCAAAAAGGGGGGATAGATGGCGCTCTTTGACGAACTGAAAAATAAGTTAATGCAAGCGACGCGTCGGGCGGCGACTCAAGCGGTTCATGAATTGGAGGGAAAGGCCCTCGATAAGGCGAAGACTTTCATGGAGAGCAAGGGGCTTCCAGTCGGGGGACTCGCTTCTTCTTCGAGCGTCCCGGCGGGAGGTGCGTCGACCGCAACGTATCTGGCGACGCTCGAACGACTACCGCGTAATCTTGAGGAAGTGAAAGCGTTCCCCGAGGCGTCTCTCACGGAACCCCAGTATGCCGCAGTATTGACCGTCGCCGCGCTGTGTCTCTATCCCTCCGACAAGAACGCGGCGCTGGAGATCCTGGATTTTCTCAATGGTCCAAAAGAGATTAACGGACAAAACGTTTCGTTTTTGGACGATCGTTTTCGAGGAAAGGATTATGTTCCGCGATCCTATTGGCAGGGCGCGACGCCGGAGAACAATTATCAGCCGGACGTTCCGTACACCGCCGTTTTTACGGAAAACGCGCATAGTCGCGACGCCTATAACGACGGCTATTTAAAGCTCTTTGTGAGATCGGGGGGCGCCGACTCCCCGCGACCTATGACGCTACGCCTCAAGCCTTCGACTCGACAATGGTTTCTCTGGGAACAGTATCTCCTTGTCGACGTGCGTCCGCCAAAGGAAAACGATCCGTGGGCGTAATCGGGTTGACGGGGCAAACTCTGCGGAACTCCCGTTGTCTCTCGGCGTTAAAAGTCGTCTTTGTCGACGCTTTGTCCAATCTTCCCAGCCCCTGACTACACCGCGTCGCCTTTCAATAAGCGCGAGGCGGCGAGCCTTTTCTTTTGCGTGCTTTGCGGCGTTCGTCTTTCTGGTCGTAGAGCTTGTTCGGAGCAACGTCGGGCAAACGGATTGAAGTCTAAAATACGTTTATCTTACCTGACGTCGTGGGAAACCTGCGCGACTCTTTAGACGAATTCGTGGAAGAATTTGATTTATTTCTTGTCGCGGTTAAGATTTGTGAGATTTAAGAGAATATTGAGGAAGCGCCTGGAAAGAGGATATTGGATTTATTATAATATTTATAATCTATCAATGTTATCAATATCTTCATAGGAGGTTGCGATGGATAAGTGTTACTATGGTTCGCTGAAAGACGTCAACGCGGTACGCCAGTCCTCGTCAGGAGGATTTGCCGCGTCAATTGCCAAACGCGTAATTCAGAGGCAGGGAGTTGTTTATGGCGTAGCGTATACTTCCGATTTTAAGGGAGCGGAGTATATTCGCGCGACTTCGGAACAAGATCTTCAAAAACTTCTTGGCTCGAAGTATATTTACGCTGATAATACGCAAATTCGATGGGGGGGGTATCTTTGAAGATATAAAATCTGGAAGGACAGTAGTTCTTATTGGGCTTCCGTGTAATATCGCATCTGTTCTGTCTATCCTGCATAATAAGGGGATTGAACATAGGAATTTGATAACGATAGATTTGGTTTGCGGCGGAGCGACTCCTGCCGAGGTTGGCAAACAGTATATTGAGTATCTTGAAAGAAAGAATAAATCAAACGTAGTCGAATTATCTGTCAGGTATAAAAATCCTAATTGGACGCCTCCCTTTCTTCGCGCCGTTTTTAAGAATGGAAAGACTTTTTGCAAGGAATTCTATGAGACAGAATACGGATACGCCTTTGAGCATATGAAAAGGGAAGCTTGTTATGCTTGTCGATTTAAAGGAGAAGAACACCATTCTGATATTACAATTGGCGACGGATGGGGTATAAATAAAGGCGACCCAGGTTACAATCCCGTAGGAAATTCGGTTGCGTTTGTCCATTCTGAGGCAGGGGATTTTCTGTTAAAAGAACTTGAGGACATTGATTTATTTGAAAAAGAATCAGACGTGATGAAACGGAGTAATCCGAGATATTTGACGCCCAAACCAAAGCTGCAAAAGGACGAGCCGTTTCGACTTAATTTTCAGAAAGACGGACTATGTAAAGCGTGTCAAAAAGCATACGGCCTCAAAAAACGTATGATTAATGCTATGCCTGAGGGGATAATTCAATCCCTAAGACAAATAAAGCGCCTTGTGAAGAAATAACAAAGACTAGGAAAGTCATGTTGTTTTCGGCGCACGACCGGAAGCGAGCCCTCGTTGTTAGTAAAAAGAAAACGAGAGAGGGATTATCAATGTAGCGGGGATAACAGGAGAGCGCGTCGACTCGTTGCTCAGGCGTTCGACTCCCTCCATGTTGGGCCAAGCTACGATATAGCCATTATGAGATGTATCGGCGAGGTATCGACGTACGGCGACGCCTCGCCGACGTATGTGACTGCGCTTGCTTGTTTTATGAACAAATTCCTGTTGAACATGTTGAAACAGTACTCGCAGCGTCTACAGTTGACGTCAGGAAGACCTTAACAGACAAACGCTCGGAGGTGAAGGCGATTTACACGATCCGTATGAACCTGCTATTCGTAAAGTAGCTGAAGAATCCAAGAACAGGACGGCAAGACGGCAGAAACGTAGAGTTTAAAGTAAGAGAAGATAAGATAGAAGCTGTCCGCGTGATTCTTGGTTGGACGAACGATAACGTCAATCTGCATGAAATGAAGGTATGACGGCGGCCTTGACCTGTAAGAAATCTTGGCTCCGAACAGACCGGATACTTTCTTTGATTGATATAATATAGCGGCGAGAGACGTCTTTACTTGCTTTTATGCGCATTGTAAATTAGATTGAAACGGAAACAGTATCAGGAGGGACGCAATGGCAAGACCCAAAAAGAAACCTGAGTACGATTCTGATCAAATGGCTCAGCGGCTCATGGAAGCGGTGGCAGACGCGTATTTGAATCCGCCGCAGGGAATGGAGGATGAAACGGGGCGTATGCAACTCAAGGATCTGGCGGAGGAATTTTCGATGACGCCCCTCAAGGTTAGAAAGCTTCTGATCACAACCGGCGCATATCAGACTGAAATCAGCAAGGCGGTTAACGCGCTCTTCAGAGAGGGTAAAAGTATAACGGAAATTCAGAAATTGACCAACCTTAGCCGAGCGTCGGTGCAGAGCTATCTTCCTTATCGCAAGACGGTGTATAAGATGGAGGAACGAACGCTTTTGGCGGAACATTTGCAGAAGTACCGCGCCCGAAAAAGGGAAGTGGAAAAGATTATGAAAGCGATGGCGACTGAAGGAAAAGAGGGGTTGGAGGATCTGCTGTGGAATACGCTGATCGCATTTGAGGATTATTCTTTTCGGACGGCAAAGGGACTTCGATTCCGCTATTCCATTAAGGGGAATGAAATATATTTCAGTAGAAAGGAAAAGTCAGTCACGAGAGCCACCGCAAATATCGCGTTGGAAAATGCTATGAAGCTCCGAAAGGAAGGCTTTGCAATAACCGGTCCGAAGGCGCTGCGCTGTTTTGGGGCAAGCTATTTGTATCCGATTTTTATCAGAATCGGCGTGATTCAGAACGGAGATAAAAGAATATAGAGTCGTCGCTAATGTGGACGCAACGACATTATGCCGGGAAAATTGCCCTCCAACTCTTGTTTCTCCGCAGACTACGAAGGAGCTCTCTAAGGGGGATTCTCTTCGTTTTAGGTACAGCTTCAATCCTTTAGGACTCTCTCTTTTTTTGGAGAAACGGAACAGAGAGTGGATAAATGAAGAAGGTTGGTCTTTCAAAATGAAGCTTACGTTTTCCGCAGGACGTAGAGGAAAAAGAAGCCGGAGAGAATAGCGCCTCTCCGACCTCTTTATTTATGGGGCTGAAAATTATGGGCTGAAAAGCGAATCGTCCGCGCGTTTGTCGTTTCTTCGAGCGATTTTTCTTCGAACCGCCTTCTTCGCGCATCTCGCGTTTCTCGCGCCACTTTTCTTAAACGAACGTTTCGTTGGGGAACCTTTTAACTAACTCAAACTCTCAATGCAGGATTAGGGGGTACTTCTTGTTTATTGTAATGTTTTGCGAACGTTATTATTTTGAAATATTAAGTAAAGTGAGTATATAGCAAATGTAAAATTCAAGTAAAAAGCGCTGTTTTTTAACTGTTTGTTGTTTTTTTAAGATGTGTTTATGTATAATGCAACATAGAACTGTTGAAGGAGGCGCAAGAATAGGCATAGAAGTCGTTTGTTGTTGAAATTTGTTTTCGATTGGAAATGATTCGTCATAGGCGCGCCCTTTCCTATCGGTTGAGGGAATTAAACACTCCGCCGATCTTGACGACGAACAAACTGACGAAGAACGTCAAATTGAACTTGAAGCTGGTATTGATACCAATTCTTACGTGCAAAATCAACTTGACGAATATTTTCGAAGTAAAGTTGCGAGGTGATTTATGGGTAAGCTTAGAAAGATCAATACGATCGCCGCTCCTCTCCTTTGGTTGGTATCGGTCTTCGTAGCGTTGGAGTTTGCGTTTTCCGCTCATTGGACGCGCAATCTTCCGACTTTGAGGGACGTCTACGGGTATTTGTGGCTCGCGATTACCTGTTTATGGGGGTGGGGAATTATTGATACCATTCGGTTTTCTATAAATTGGCGTGAAGTGAAATTGCGCTGGTTTATTCCTGTCTGCTTCTTCAATCTTTTGGGACTGACTCTTGTTTTCCTCTGGTGCGTAAAGGTCGTCTTCAGGTGAAATACTTCTGTCAGATAAAATAACGAAGCGTCTCAGAAACGTAAATGCGAGCGATAAGGGGCTTTCTTAGCGGCAATGCCTTTAGCCTGTTATCGCTCGTTCTGTTTCACTACGCGACTATGAAAGAGGATCTAAGGGGGCTGTTCGTTCAATGACGCTATTTAATTGAAGGGGTGATGGTTTATTCCTGCATGTATAGCTAATACATTGGCCTGGCGTGTTTTGGCAATGGTTCGATGTACGAAAGATATGTCGGAGTATTTTCGAAGAGCTCTTTTGATTTCTAAACCAAAGACCGCTTAAAGCTTACGGCTTCTCGTTATGCCAGAGGTCTCGGTTAGGCTTGTAGATGAAAAGGAATAGGGGTCTTGAAAGACTCCTTTCTCTAACAATTTTGGGGAGCGTAAAGAATGGAGAAATCCCGAATAGTGATTATTCTTATGGCTCCCATCGCTTTCACTCAGTTTTTGTATATCCAGCGAGCTTGTATTGCAGACGCGATTGGGTCGTCTCAAGTTTGTTTCAGTACGTCGGGAATTTCATTATTCGAACTTGTCGCGTTTGGCGGTTTTTCGAGTCTTTGGTTCATTCTCTCTAAAGGCGTCTTGAAATAATTCGCATCGAACTCAGAAGTAAAATTCTTTTTAAATATCGTTGAAGCGGATAAAATCTCATCTCACTTTGGAAGGCTACGAGGTAATTATGAATAAACTTAGAAAGATTAACATGGTTGTACGCTCCTCTCTTTTGGATGGGGGCGCATGCGGCGTTTTATTTCGCCCTCTTTCCTCCGAAATGGTTTCATAATGTTCCGATTTCACAGAATGGTTTTGGGTATCTATGGCTTGCGACGTTTGCTTTGTGGGTCTTGGCGCTTGCCGACGTCGTCCGACTTTTAATTTGGCGGCGCAAGGAAACGAAACGAAGCTTGCTTATACCAGCTTGCATTACCAATATTATCGGTTTGGCCTGTTTCGGCGGCCTGGCCGGTTGGTTGTACCTTTGGGGAATTCTCACTGAAATCCTATTTGATTTCTAGAAACAAGGATAACGACATGAGTCTTCGCGTCGTTATCCGATTTCGTTTGATTGAAGCTCTTTGGAGTGAATATTGAAATCTCTGGCGCAACCTTGAAGAACGTGTTGAGTCGTCGTTTGGTTTAAAAGAGGTTTTAATAAGCGAATTTCAAGTTTCAAGCTAACTTGATATTATTTTACAAAAGAACGTTGCGAGGTGATTTATGAACACGCTCAGAAAAATCAATATGATCGCCGCTCCTCCGCTTTGGTTCGTCGAAATTTTCCTACTCTTCGATCTTGCGTATTTATCGTCACATCTTCACTGGCTTAAACCTTACTGCGTTCTGCTTATGATTTTGTGGCTTCTGACTAACGTTGCATGGTTTTGGGGAGTTCTCGATATCGTATACCATTTATTTTTATTTCGTTGGCGAACATTCCAATTGTGGTGGTTTATTCCAGCTTGTTTAGTCAATATATTCGCATTGAAGTTCTTTTTTAAGTTGAAGGGATACGAGATTTTCTGGATGATTCTTCATAACCTTCTGTCGAAATTGGGATAACGAAAGTGTTAAGATATGACACGGGCCGTTATTCCGTCGCGTCTACCAAGCTTTCAGAAGCGTTAATAATGAATATTGAAATCTCTGGCGCAACCTTGAAGAACGTGTTACGCCGTCGTTTGGTTTAAAAGAGATTTTAATATGCGAATTTCAAGCTTCAAGCTAACTTGATATTATTTTACAAAAGAACGTGCGAGGTGATTTATGAACACGCTCAGAAAGATCAATATGATCGCCACTCCTCCGCTCTGGTTCGTTGGATTATTTCTGCTTGCGGAGCTTGCGTTTGACGCTCCATGGCTTCACTGGCTTAGACCTTGCGATTATCTAATTGCGGTTTTGTGGTATCTGACTCACGTTACATGGTTTCTGGGAGTTGTCGATATCATTTATCATTTATTTCATTGGCGCACAGTACAATTGCGCTGGTTTATTCCTGCTTGTATGGTCAACATATTGGGATTGACGGTCTTTATGCAGGGGGGCTACATATATTTATGGGGACTTTTTCAGTACTTTCTATCTAAATTGGGCTGACGAAAGCGTTAAGATTCGAAACGGGCCGTTATCCCGTTGCGTCTCAATTGGGCGGAGCTTGTTTTTCTGTCTAGATTAAGAAGAGGGCCCAATGGGGTTCTGTTGTTCGTTTCGATATGAAAATATGAAATAAAAGACGGATAAACGGAGAACCTCTGCATTTTTTAAAATTAGGGACGCGACGTCTTATAACGTTCTCCTGTCCGAAGTAGCCCGTCGCCACTGAGATAATTTTGAAAGAGTTTTTCCAAACGAAGCTTTCGTTTCCCGCAGGACGTAGAGAGAAAAGAAGCCGGAGGGAATAGCTCCTCTCCGACTTCTTTATTTATGGGCTGAAAAACTAATTGTTCGCGCGTCCATGTCGTTTCTTCGAGCGTTTTTTCTTCGAACCTCCTTCTTCGCGCATCTCGCGTCTCTCGTGCGCCTTGCGGCGTTCGTCTTTCGGAACGTAGATCTTGTCCGGATCGACGGGGACGGCGACGAGGTCGAGAGAACTGACTTCAACGATTTCGCATGGAATCATGTCGCCCGGCTGGAGGTTGCGTCCGGTAACGTAGACGATCGGATCGACGTCGGGGGCGTCCGCTCTGGTTCGACCAAGGCAGACGTGACTCATCGGCTCTCCGTTTTCCGCAAGCGCGTAGGAATCAAGCAACACGTCCGTCGTTTTTCCCACGAGTCGACGCGCGTACTGGTGAGAGATTCGCTGCTGTTTGGCGTAAAGGCGTTCGTAACGAAGACGTTTGACGTCCGCGTCGACTTGATCCGGATACTTAGAGGCGGGCGCTCCCGGCTCCGGAGAGAATTCGAAAACCCCCGCGCGTTCGAAGCTGTATTTGTCGGCGAACGCCAGGAGTTCCTGGAACGCTTCGTCCGTTTCTCCTGGGAATCCGACGATGAAGGAGGTGCGCATCACGAGGTCGGGAATCTCTTCGCGCAGGCGCGAAAGGAGCTCTTCCGTCTGCGCCTTGTCCGCGCGGCGATTCATCTTCTTGAGGAGCGCGTCGTTGCAATGTTGCAGAGGCATGTCGACGTACGGAAGGATCGACGTCGTTCCCGGCTCTTCCATCTTGAAAAGGGAGACGAGATTTTGATCCCAGAAGAGTGGATACGAATAGAGGACGCGGATCCAGTCGAATTGGTTTCGCGACTTGAGCGCTTCGAGGAGTCGAGCGAGGTCGGGTTTGCCGTAAAGATCGGAGCCCCAGAAGGTCGTTTCCTGCGCGATCAGAACGAGTTCGCGCACCCCCGCGTCGGCGAGACGCGACGCTTCGTCGAGGATCGTCGTAAGAGGTTTGCTGACGTAACGCCCGCGAATGTTCGGAATCGTGCAATATGTGCAGAAGCGGTCGCACCCGTCGGCGATCTTGAGGTACGCGACGTGCGGAAAAGTAAGGGAGCTGCGCTTCGTGTCGTCGAGGACGAGGCTGCGCGTGGGATGATAGAAGAATCGCGCAGCCGCAGCTTCCTCTGGCGCGAGGATTTTGAGCGCGGAAGACTGCGCCTCGCGCGCCGAATTATTGTCGCCTTCCTCCGCGAAGAGGCCCTTGGCGATTTCCCCGATAAATCCTTCGTCGTAAGGACTGATCCACGCGTCGACGTCCGGATAACGCTTCGCAAGTTCTTCCCCGTCGGAGGCGACCGCGCACCCTGAGACGATCAACCGCTTGATCGAGCCCGATCTCTTCGCGGTGAGCGCTTCTCGAACGCACTTTTCCGCCTCTTCGCGGGCGCTGCGCAAAAAGCCGCACGTGTTTAACAGCAAAAGATCAACGTCCTCCGCGTCTTTCAGCAATTGGAAGCCTGCGGATTGCAAACGCCCCGCCATCGATTCCGCGTCAACGAGATTTTTAGGACAGCCTAGCGAGACGATCGACAAGGTTCTTTGTTTACCTTCCGCTTCTTGTTTTTCCTGAGCCACGTGTCTTCTCCGAAGATTATATGTTTTCTTGACTAGCGCGATCAGCGAACGCGCCCTTATTAATATATGTATCGGGACGTTTTTCGAAAGGGGGCGACGATTTTTCATTTCTTTTTAAAGATAGCGATTATTGCGACGGCGCTTCTTGTAAAGACTCTAGCGATAACGTCGTTTATGTCCTTTTTCTTCTTTGCGAAAATTATTCTAGGAAGGTTATGTAGGGTCGAATAAATTGAGTAATATGTATAATATATATTGACAAAGTCGGTTGCGCTTGCCGCGCGGTTGATTGTGATTATTACGAATCGATGAAGAAGGAGAATGGAGATGCGAGAAGGCGAAGACGTCTTGAGGGGTTGTTCACGCGCGTCGAGAAGTTGGCGCGTCGCGCTGGTTCTCCTTCTGGCGGCGTTTTGTTTCGGGTGCGAGACCCTTGAGAATCATAAATGTTGTCTCTTTTCCGAGGACGGTATTTTCGCAAAGCGACGCTCTACGATCGACAAGGCGTCGAAAAAGGACGAGCAGGACGCGATCGCGCGCGCGAGTCTGGGGTCTTCCAATCGTAAAGAGGCGTGGGAACCGACGGAAGAGGAACTGACGAACGCCAAGAACGCGGGGATCAATCTCAAAGAATACGTATGGTCGACGCAGCGTCCCAACGGAGGCGCGCTCTTTCCGAAGAAGTGGAACGGACCGGGCCCCGCTCTCGTCGTGGAGCCCGCGGAGATCGCGGCGCCCGTCGGAACGGAGGTGATCGTCGTGGCGAGTTACATCGGCGAGGATTCGCAGTATCTCCGCGTCGGGGAGAAGTTGTCGTGGGATCTTTCGGGGACGGGCGCTTTTATGGAGTCGAATCCGAGCGACGGGTTTACGCCTAAGATCTTCACGGGGGAATATGAGAGCTGTTTGAATTGTCCCCTTATTAAGAACGCGCGTAAGGCGAAGGAGGATTCGAAGACGCTCACGACGACGACGTCGGATCAACTTTGGCGGATCAATCGGGGAACGGAGACGCGCCTGGACGACGTGACGATTCTTCGCGGGCAGTCGTGGACGTCGGTCTCTTCGACGGAGGAGGGGACGAGTTCCGTTTCGGTCATGTCGGATACGATTAGCAACTGGGATAAGAGACGCGCGACGGCGCAGATTCATTGGGTCGACGCGGCGTTCAAGTTTCCGCAGTCGGGTCTCGCGATGGTGAACACGAGTACGAAGCTTTCGACTTCCGTCGTTCGACGCTCCACTTCGGAGCCGCGCGACGGATGGACGGTGCGTTACGACGTCCTTTCCGGGGACGCGGGGCTCGGTCCGAATAAGCTCAACTCCGTCGCCGTGACGACCGACGCGTCTGGCAACGCCGACGTCGCGCTCTCTCAGCTGCGCGGAACCGCCGGAACCGCGAAGATCAAAGCGACCGTCTTGCGCCCCGCGACCGATCGCTTTCGTCAAGTGGAAGTCGACAGCCGCGTCTTCTTCTACACCTGGACGTACGTCGCGCCCGTCACGCTCTCGATTCGCGCGCCGCAACAGTTCGTTCAAGGGCAGCCCGTGACGTATCAGCTTGTCGTCATGAATCTTTCCGACTTTGCGCAGTATACGAGCGTCGAGTTGGTCTTGCCCCCTGGAACGACGATCGTCGAGCCGACGACGAAGTGGGTGAAGGAGGCGAACGATAAGTCGTGGATCCGCTGGGAGATCAACGGTCTTCCGCCGCGCGGCTCGTACGTGATCGACGTGACGACGCTGCGCGAAAGCGGAACGCCGCAAGAGCTCAACGCGCGAATCGTGGAGAGCAACCCGATACCGGAAGCGCTTGATCCGGCGCCTTCTTCCACGCCGTCCTCTTCGTCGTCTGCGGCGCCGAGTTCTTCCGTCGCGTCCCCGGCAGACTCTTCGCCAAGTGCGCCGAACGGTTCGTCGACGGCTCCTTCGACGATTCCTCCGGTGACGTCGCCGACTTCGACGCCGTAAACTCTTCTCTCGACAAAGGGTAGCGTCGCGCGTAGAGGGCGGTTCCGGCGCTCTTTACGAATCACCGGCGCGTAGTATAATAACAAGACCCTGTAGCGTGCGTTGGGGCGCGTATGTGTTGGACGAGTGGAGCATGCGCTGAGGGACACGATTAGTCGAGGTAATGAACGAAGTTAATATGAAGAACCTAGATTCGTCAAGACGCGTAGCGGTAACCGGGATAGGCGTGGCGAGCGCCTTGGGGGTGACTCTCGATTCTTTTTGGCAGGCGTGCCGCGAAGGACGATCCGGGTTGCGCGAAAATTCCCCCGCATCCCCTCTTCCGGTAACGACGATAGCGCCGGCGACGGAATTCACCGGTAAGATCCAAGATTTTGGAACGCTCGACGACGCGAAAAAGAAGGCGATTCGTAAAGGTTGCAAACTCATGGCGCGGGAGATCCAGATGGGGGTCGCCGCCGCTCAGCTTGCTCTTCAGTCCGCGCAGACGCGCGATTTTTATCCTTCGCGGCGTTTCGGGGTCTCTTTTGCGTCCGATTTCATCGTCACGACTCCTCAAGAATTGGCGGACGCCGTCGCCGCGTGCCGCGTCTCTAAGGACGGCGTTTCTTCCCTAGATTTTAGCGAATGGCCTCTCAAAGGGCTGACGAAGATGACGCCCCTGTGGCAGCTCAAATATCTGACGAATATGTCCGCGAGCCACATCACGATTTACAACGCGCTTTATGGCCCCGCGTACGACGTGACGAATCGCGAGGCGTCCTTTGGCGCGGCGTTGGCGGAAGCGGTCGAGACGATCAAGCGCGGCGCGGCGGACGCGATGGTCGTCGGCGCGACGGGAACGCGATTGCAGTCGTATCGCTTTGTCGACGCGTATAAATACGGCGAAATATCCGAAGAAGCGCTCCGCGAAAACGGGGGGGCGGGCGTAGCGCCGTGCCGACCGTTCGACGCGCGGCGTTGCGGTTCCATACCTGGCGAAGGAGCGGCGGCGCTCGTGATCGAGAGCGTCGATTCTGCGCGCGAACGCGGCGCGAAGATTTACGCGGAGGTTCTCGGAGGCGCGTGTCGGGCGTCGATTCGTCATGCGCGCGATCTTGGCGGCGTCGGACGCTCCTTGGCGTCGAATCGCGAGTCTCTTCGCGAGGCGTTTGCGACGTCTCTTCGCGCGATCGTGGCGAAGTTGGGGATTCGTCCGGAAGAAATCGGACATATCAACGCGGCGGCGCGCGGGGACGTGGAGCTCGACGCCGCAGAGGCGCTGGCGTTGCGCGACGTCTTTGGGGACGCATGCGACGCCATCCCCGTCGTTTCGCTTTCCGGACATATCGGCAACCCCGGCGCAGGGTGCGGGGCGATCCAGACGGTCGCGAGTCTCTTGGCGCTCGAAAACGACGAGCTCTTCCCGACGCTTGGTTATGAAGAGCCCGACGCGAGTTTCCAGGTCAACGTATCGCGCGAAGGGGGCGTGAAACCGGGTTCGTCGTTCCTCAAGCTTTGCGGAAACACGCTCGGGCAGACTTCCGCAGTTTATCTGCGCAAATACGTCGACTGATAGGAGACGACTTGAATATTCCGATACCGAGTCCTTTGAGGCTCGGTTTTTTATTTCTTGAAAGACGCGCATCTTTGCCGATTATATTTCTCACAGTAAAATTTTTAAATTTTATTGTGAGAAATAACGTTGCATTCACTTGTTTCGTTTCTATAATTAGTCTACTCAACAGAATACTTCAGACGGACTTAGTTGTATAATTATTGTCGTTTTAACTTTATGGAATACGGGTATTTTACGATGAAAGCCACTAAAGGTTTTACGCTTGTCGAGCTCTTGGTCGTGATCGCCATTATTGGTATCTTGATCGGTCTTCTTCTTCCCGCCGTTCAGGCCGCTCGCGAAGCCGCTCGACGCATGCAATGCACGAACAACATGAAACAGTACATGATTTCCGTGCACAACTACCACGATACGAACAATTGCCTCCCTGCGGCGCGATTCGCGCTCTTTAACATGACGTGGTCGCAAGGGGGTAATTCCGGTTTCGCGGGCAACGCGAGCGCGACGGTTGCGCTCCTTCCGTTCATGGAACAGGGCGCTCGTTACGATTATGTTTGTG
Organism: Thermoguttaceae bacterium; assembly: GCA_051885615.1. Taxonomy (GTDB): domain Bacteria; phylum Planctomycetota; class Planctomycetia; order Pirellulales; family Thermoguttaceae; genus RUG369. The sequence continues at coordinate 17,654 of JBJEXI010000065.1, read as the reverse complement.
AGACGGCGAGGAACGCGGGCTTAGGTTCGGCGTGTTGGTTCCCGAACGAAGATCCGATTTCGACGCTCCTTTGTCCTTCAGACTCCAACGCGTCTCAACCCTGTTCTCACGAAGGTCACGCGCGTATCAGCATCGGTACGAGCCTCGGCGACGGCGGTTGGCACAACAACGAAGAGGAAGCGATCGAATTGGCGGAAGGTCGCGTGGCGTCGCGCGGATTCTTCGCTCCTTATCGTTGGCGTAATCTTTCCTTCGTGACGGACGGCACGAGCAATACGATCGCGATTAGCGAGATGGTCAGCGACGTGCAGTATTCTACGAAAGTGAAGGGGGGAATCTATAGCACCACCGGCATTTTCCAAGGCGCGGTCGGCAACGGCGGTCAAGGCGTCCCCGGTCCATGCATAACGGAAGCGTTGAATGTGAACGATCCGAATTCGATCAACCGAGGCACCGACACATGGCGCGCGCAGATTTGGAGCGACGGTCGCGCGACGACGACGTCTATCAGCACAGTTCTTCCCCCGAACTCTCCTTCTTGCCTCTATCCTTATCCTTGCGACGGTATGGCGTGGGGATTCTTCTCGGCGCAGTCGAATCATAGCGGCGGCGTGAACGTTGGTCTCGCGGACGGTTCCGTGCGCTTCGTAAGCGACACGGTCGACTGCGGCAACTTGAACGCGCAATGCGTCCGTTCGGGCAAATCTCCGTACGGCGTCTGGGGCGCGATGGGTTCTCCTCAAGGCGGCGAGACGACGACTCTTTGACGTTTAACTTAGCAAACGAGCAATCAGCGACGCGCTGAAAAGGCGCGCCGCTTTTTTATTGGCAATTTGCCTCGCAATCGCCGCGCGTGTTCTTTTTCTAAACTTTTGGTTGGCGGGCGTCGATTCTGTATAATGGTTCGAATCAACAAAATGGAAAGAACGCTCGTTGTTGTGCGTTTCCCTATATGCTTTTAGTACTTGAGAATTGATATGTCCAAAACACGTAAAGGTTTTACACTCGTCGAACTCTTGGTCGTAATCGCCATTATCGGTATCTTGATCGGTCTTCTTCTTCCCGCCGTCCAGGCCGCTCGCGAAGCCGCTCGACGTATGCAATGCACGAATAACATGAAGCAATACATGATCTCCGTGCATAACTACCACGATACGAACGGGTGTATTCCCGCGTCGCGTTTCGCGCTCTTCAACATGACGTGGTCGCAAGGCGCAAACCAAGGATTCGCGGGTAACGCGAGCGCGACGGTTGCGCTTCTTCCGTTCATGGAACAGGGGGCGCGTTACGATTATGTTTGCGAAAAAGCGAAGAGCGTCGGCAAAGGCACGGCGTGCTGGTTCCCGAACGAGGATCCGATTTCGACGCTCCTTTGTCCTTCAGACTCCAACGCGTCTCAACCCTGTTCTCACGAAGGTCACGCGCGTATCAGCATCGGCACGAGCCTCGGCGACTCCGGTTGGCACAACAACGTGGACGAGCCTTTCGAGCAATCTGAAGCGCGCGTTGGCGGTCGCGGTTTCTTTGCCCCGATGAAGTGGCGCAATCTCTCTTTCGTAACGGACGGCACGAGCAACACGATCGCGATTAGCGAAATGGTCAGCGACGTGAATCAGTCTAGAAGAGTGAAGGGTGGCGTCTATCGCACGAACGGTATCTTTGAAGGTCCGATCGGCAACGGCGGTCAAGGCGTTCCCGGTCCGTGCTTGACGGAAGCGCTCGATCCGAACGATCCGAATTCGATTTTAGGAAGCACCGACACGTGGCGCGCGCAGATTTGGAGCGACGGTCGCGCTTCGACGTCTTCCGTCGTCACGGCGCTTCCCCCGAACTCTCCTTCGTGCCTCTATCCTTATCCTTGCGACGGTATGGCATGGGGATTCTTCTCGGCGCAGTCGAATCATAGCGGCGGCGTGAACGTCGGTCTCGCGGACGGTTCCGTGCGCTTCGTGAGCGACACGGTCGATTGCGGCAACTTGAACGCGCGTTGCGTCCGCTCGGGCAAATCTCCCTACGGCGTTTGGGGTGCGATGGGGTCTCCTCAAGGCGGCGAGACGGTTTCTCTCTGACGCTTGACTTGACGTTTCTTTTCTACGATAATGAACGCGGCGCGAGTCGGATAGCGCGACTCGGCTCCGCGTTCTCGCGTATACCGTTCCCTATAAGGAGTATGTTGATGAAGAAGATGTTGTTTGCGTCCATTGCGATCTTGGCGGCGCTTGTCGCTCAGGGATGCGGCGGCCCCAAGGCGCCCGCCGATATGCCGAAACTTTTCCCGACGACTATTACGATCACTCAAGAGGGCGCGCCTTGCGAAGACGCGATCGTTCAGCTCGTTAAGCCTGACGAGCCGACCTTTAAGTGGCTCGTCGGCGGTCGCACCGACGCGCAAGGAAAATGCGTTGTCAAGACCCAAGGCAAGTATAACGGCGCCCCCGAAGGTTCCTTCGCCGTCGTCGTCTATAAGACCGTAACGTTGGAAAGCGAAACGCGCAAAGCGCAGCCAAGCTGCCCAGCCGATCCTGAAGAAGCGCGCATCTGGTCTCAGAAAGTTAGTGAAGAAGAACGCGTCTTCGAACATATCGATACGAAATACAAGAAAGCGACGACTACCGACCTGACGATCGACGTCGTTTCCGGTAAGAACGAGCAATCCTTCGACGTCGGCCCCGAGATCGAAGAAGAAGTTCAGACGATGGGCCCCCGCACCTGATCCGACGAACTAACCAACGCGTATTTTTAAAAAAGGCGTCCCCGTGAAAGGACGCCTTTTCTCTTTTCTTGTTTTTATCTACTCTCCAATCCAATAATCGACGAGAGTCGTTTCCGATTCAAAGGGCGCTTTGTCATTCTCTCCCGACTTTTCCGCAGAACGCTCCCGCAGGATTCCCCCCGGCGTTTCTTGCGCTCGAAGGGCGGCGCCGACCAAATCGCGTCCAGAGGAGGAGACGGAGAATCGCGTCGTGTAGCTTGGGAATTCTCGCGCCGCGTTCTCCGGTTCGACGATCGTGTCGACGACAAAGAGCTCGCGCGAAATAGTCGTTTCGTTTTTCTCGTGGGAAGAGGGCGCCGTTTTGACGATTTCCTTCTGAAGGACGTAAGGGTAAACGACGGGCGAATACCATATGGAGACGCGTTCGTGGACGCGATCCGAATCTCGGAAGAAACGGAGAGTTCGGCATGGAATCGCGCGTCCGTCGGCGAGAAGGGTTGTCGTCGGGCCTTCTTCGACGCGTTCGTCTTCGTCGGCGCTCATGTCCCAGAAGTTGAAGACGCGTCGCTCGGATGGGCGCGGGATGCTGACGTCGCCGAGCTTGACGGCGGCGTCATAGACGAGCGTGTATTCCTTCTTCTCCATATCGACGCTTTCGAGGGCGACGCGCGTTTCGGTGACGGATTCGATCGGCTTTCCGTTTTCTAACGCGCGCGTGACGGTTCGCAGCCGCGCCCATGCGCCGACGTGGAATTGCGCCCATGCGGAGAACTCGGGACGCGGCTGCGCGTCGTTGCGCGCGTCGGTCGCGCTCCAGAGGGGAAGGGCGTCGATTTGCGGCGATTTTTCGACGTGCGCGGCGTTGTCGGCGGGGAGGAATAGGTAGGGGGCGTCGAGGAAGCCGGTCGTTTCTTCGGCGTCGTCGTCGACGGGGGCGACGGTCGTCTCCGGGGCCTGCGTTTTTTCAACGTTTGGCTGCGCGGCGCGGCGTCGTTCGCGTCGTTTGTCGCGGCACGACGGCAGAAGGAGGGAGAGGACGAGGAGCAGGGGGAGTAAAACGCGTGGCATAAGGTAGGTTCGTGGTAAAACGGTACGACGGAGCGTTATGAGGCGGCGTTGTTGGTCTTCGCGGCGGCGTTCTCGTCGCGTGGAAGGTCGAGCTTTTCGAAGATTTCGGCGACGACCAGGTCGAGCTCAGGGGGTAGGGTTCGCATGTCGAGGAAGAGGGAATCGCGGGTCCATCGCGCAAGGAGTCTTGGCGCGCCCTTTTCGAGGAGGGAGGCGAGTTCGGCTGGGGAGACGCCGCGCGGTCGGAGCTCGACAAGCCTGGTGGGGAACGCGCCGAATAGGGCGTTGACGCAGAGGGTTGATCGTCCTTCGACAGCGCGGGCAATCTGGACTTGGGGAAAGGTTTCGAGGATCTCGGCGAGTCGTTTGGCACGGTTTTCGAGGTTTGCGATCGACGCGGTGAGGATCTTGAGCGCGGGGATAGACGCGAAGGCCAGATCGGGCGTTTCGTAGAGCTCTAGCGTTTTCGAGAGGGCGGCGAGGGTCGTGCGATCGGCGACCGCAAGCCGACACGCCGCCGTCGATTTGAGCGCGTCGAGCGCGTCTTTCGGTCCGAAAAGAAGCCCGCAATTGGGTCCGCCGATGAGCTGGGCGCCGTCGCATAGGACGATATCCGCGCCGTTTTTGAGGCGTTTGCCAACGGTCGGCGTCGACGTGTAGAAGTATTTGTCCAAATCGACGATAGGGGCGAATTCGACGTCTTCTACGATGAGGAAATCGCGCCCCTTCGTCCCCTTGAGTTTGGCGATCGTTTCCGAATCGACGAATCGTCCCTCGGCGCTCGCGCGGTCGACCGACCGCCAAACGAGCCCGGTTTCCAGCGTCGCGCCCTCTTCGTAATCCGTAAGATCAACTGCGGAGCCCGCGCCGATTTCCACGCGTCTCAAATTCGGGAAGATGCGCAACGAATCTTCTAGGCGCTCTCTATTTTCGCGTTCGAACATATCGCGCCTTGCGACGAGAAGTTCGCGATCCGACTCATAAAGACGCTGGAGTAGCGCGACGCGCGCCGCTTCGACGTTGGGAAAGACCAGAGCGCTTTCGCTTCCGGCAAGGCGCGCGAGTTTGGCGGGGACGCTTTTCCTAAGACGTTCCTCTTGCCGCGCCGAGAGTTCCGTGCGCGGTTCGGCGGCGACCCAGACGCGTTCGTGCAACGCGGCGTCCGCGAGCCGTTCGAGCTTGTTGGGGAAGAGGCGTCCGCGCGCGTCGATCGCCAGGGGTTCCGAATCCTCGAGCGCCTTTCTTAGGCGTTCGACAACCTTGTCGACGAGGGTCGCGACGTCGGGGAGGCGTTGTTCGTTGACGACGCCGCGAAATTCGCGCGAAACGTCGTCGAAAACGCCCTTCAACGCCGCAGTGACCGCCGCTGGATGCAGACGCTGCGCTAGCGGCTTCACTAGCGGAGAGGAGAGAATCTCGGTGAAATATTCAAAGGAAAATAGACTGACGCGCGGCACGTGACGCTCCTCCAAAGAAGAATGACGGCTGACGGATTCGAGGGCGAACCCTAATTCCATACGCGTTTTATAATCATTTCTTGAAGAAAAGGCAAGGGGACGCGCCGCGCGGCGTCGTAATTCGCGGCGCGTCAGATATTCGAGACGACGCGGTTTAAACCTTGCTTGAGAAAGACGCGATAAACGTCGAGTTTTTAAAGCGCGCTTTAATTTTCGGCGCGTTTGCGCGGCGTTTTCCTCGACGCGACGCTCTTCACTACTTTCGCCACGTACTGCGCGAGATTAACGGGAACGGCGTTGCCGATCATCTGTTCGATCGCCGTTTTCGTTCCGACCCATTTGAAATCGGGGGGAAAGGTTTGAATCAACGCTCTTTCGGGCGTCGTGAGGGCGTGAAGGGATTCGGAGACGGGGCATGAATCTTGCGGGTGACCGGGATAGCCTTTGGGGATCGGGCGATTGACGCCGCGCATCGTCGGAGCGGGTTCGTCGATCGAAAAGACGGCGCGCCGGGTGTAGTTGCGCGGGTGGCGGTAATAGAATTCGAAGCCTAGGGAATCACCGAAATAGTCGCGCAGAGTCGTCGATTTTTCGGAGAGGCCTGCGGCGAATTCGTCGAGCGCGAATCCGTCCTCTTCCTTCAGTTTCCCGAAGCAGATGAACCTTTTGCGTTTCTGTGGAGCGCCGCACAAGCTCGCGTCGAGTGTGACTTCGGAGAGCCCGTAGCCCGCCTTTTTGAAGATAGCGCGGGCGTTGGCGTAAGCGCGGCTCCTTCGCGCACGGTCGACGTTTTCCATCACGAAAAACTTCGGTTTGACGGCGGCGACGATGAGCGCGTACGCGTCGGTGAGCGCCGCGCGTCCCGCTTCGGCGCGCTTGCCCGCGTGCGAAAAATCTTGACACGGAGGCCCCCCGATAATGACGTCGGGGCGGAACTTTCGAATCTGCTTGACGGAGGCGTCGACGTCGGAGAGATCGGTCTGAAAGATTGGATGGTCGAAATTAGCGGCGTAACATTTGACGGCGGGCGCCCATGCGTCAAAGGCCGCCACGACCTCGAAACCTTGCTTTTGGAACCCGAGGGAGAGTCCTCCGCAGCCCGCGAAAAGATCAACCGCTTTCATTCTCAATCCCTTTTCTTTTTGAAGCGTCAGCGCTTCGTCGACGCAAGACGCCGACGCGTTGAATTCGACGCTTTCATTATACGCAAAAGTTTTCCGTTAAGAGAAGAAGAACGAGAAAAATGCGAGGATTCGTCTAGAATGGGCGCGCGCGGTAAACGGAATCGTCAAGAGAGAACGTATGTAGTTAGTAGTAAATAATTCGGCGGGCTCTAGGCTAATTAGTTTTTATCCACAATATAGAATTTGTAAATATTTCCAAAAATGCTTGAATATTTTACAAATTGTTTACAATAAGGTGCAGTCAGGAGTTGATTCGCTGATTTAATAGTATCGATTCGCGATCTCTTTTCGCTCTGTATACTCGTAAAAGTAAGGAGAATCACATGTCGACGTTACTTAAAGGACGCAGAGGTTTTACTCTGGTCGAATTACTGGTCGTTATCGCGATCATTGGTATCTTGATCGGTTTGCTCTTACCGGCGGTTCAATCGGCGCGCGAGGCTGCGCGTCGTATGCAGTGCACGAACAATCTGAAGCAATACGGATTGGCTCTACAGAATTACGCGGACGCGAATCAGGGCAAATTCCCATATGGCAACGGCGTGTTTCTCGGGCTTCAACGCACATCCGGGGGGCCCGCGAGCACGGGCGCGCAGGTCTTCCTGCTCCCGTATATGGAACAGCAGGCTTTGTACGACGAATTTTTGGAAGAAGCGCGCAACGCGTCGAACAAAGCTCTTTATCATCTTGACGTCTTTAAAATGGCGCAACGCGGCGGTCCGATAGCGAATACGACGTGTCCTTCGGATGGAACGGCGCAGTCGAGCTCCGACGACGGCGGTACGGGAACGTATGGAAATATCCGCGGCTCCTACCTGACCTGCTGGGGCGACAACATGGGGGACGCGGTGATCGGCACCGGGACGACGGCGGACGTCACGAATCCTCCGAAGAGCCCTTACAGACGCGGCGTTTTCAGCAACTGCGATTGGGGCAGCATCGCGTCGTGCACAGACGGAACGAGCAACACGCTTGCGTTCAGCGAAGGGCTCGGTCGTCCTCGCTCGCAACTTAAAGGAATCTTGCTCATCTCGACGTCTCTCGGTTCGCAGAGCGCGGGGTGCGCGTCTTCCGTGATGAATAAGGGGAACTACTCGACGGACGGCGTCACCTTCACGGGAGGCGGCGGCGTCGGTTGGGTCGACAGCTATCGCGCGGTCATGTTCGGCTTCGGTCATTGCCGTTACTCCGGATTTAACACGATCCTTCCGCCAAACTTCCCGTCCTTCGAATACGGCTGGGAAGTTCAGAACGGTTGGGGCGCTTTCGCTCCTTCGAGCAATCACTCCGGGGGCGTGAACGTGGCGCGCGTCGACGGTTCGGTGACCTTCGTCTCCGACACGATCGACACGAACGGTTCGACGGCGACGTGCGTTACGAGCGGAAAATCCCCCTTCGGCGTTTGGGGCGCTATGGGCACGAAGAACGGCGGCGAAACGACTTCGCTTTGATAGAATAGGAGTCTTTGCGTAATGAAGAAACTTTGTTTTTGCGCGGCGCTCGTCGCGTCCTGTTTCCTGACCTTCGGGTGCGGCGGGAAGTCGAAGCCCAATGGGATGCCGGAATTGTATAAGACGACGATCGTCGTCACGCAGAACGGCGCGCCCTTAGCCGACGCGGCGCTCTCTCTTCAGTCGGACGATCCGGCGCTCAAATGGGCCGTCGGCGGAAAGACCGACGCAAAGGGACGCGCCGAACTCACCACGCACGGCGATTTCAAGGGAGCCCCTGCGGGAACCTATCGGGTCGGCGTCGTTAAGATGGAATATGAGATCCGCGAAGGCGCCGTCGACGACGAAGGAAATCCCGTCGTTATCACCGAGGAAATGAAGAAGAACCCCGCGACGATGGACGTTCGTTACGTCAACGCGTTCTCTCTCATACCCGACGAATACACGAACCCCGCGAATTCGCCCCTCGAAGTCACGATCAGTTCCACCTCAAACGAAATACCTCTTGAAGTCCCCGCGGAATGATTGTTCCGTCGGTTCGTTCCGCCAAATGAAATGAAGGACGTCGCTACGCGCGGCGTCCTTTTTTGTCGACTCTTCCCCTCTTTTGCATACTACTCTATAATTGAACGCATTATGAGGAGAAAGACGAATGACGAATCAATTTTTTGAACCGATTAGCGGGGACTGCGATTTGAGTCTTGCGGCGATCACGTTTCGCGTCTTTTTCGCGCTCTGCGTCGGAGGCGTTCTCGGGATCGAACGCGGATTGAGGAATCGCCCCGCAGGCTTCATGACGTACATGCTCGTGACGATCGGGTCGACGCTCTTCATGCTGACGAACCAGTATATCCAGCAGATGGCGCCGAACGTCGATATGACGCGATTCGGAGCGCAGGTCATCAGCGGAATTGGTTTTCTTGGGGCAGGGACGATCATTGTGACGCGGCAAAACGAAGTTCGCGGCCTCACGACCGCCGCAGGCCTGTGGGTCGCGGCGTCGCTGGGGATCGCGATTGGCGCGGGGTTTTATGAAGGCGCCGTCGTTGGAACGTCTTTTGTCGCGTTTGCGCTCGTCGTCCTGAAAAAGTTTGATCTCTATATCAAACGACATTCCAAGAATATGGAAATCTATCTTGAATACAACGCCGCTTTCTCGCTGCGCGCGTTGACCGATTTCATCAAGAAAGAAGGATACGAAGCGACGGAGATGCAACGCGGAAAGCTCACGACCCTTAATAACGAGTTGGGAACGCTGACCTTCTTGCTCCATCTGGAAAGGCGTCGCGATCATGCGCTAATTCTCAACGAACTTGACGCTCTCGAAGGAGTCGAGTACGTGAAAGAGATCGCCTAAAAGAGAAGAGCGCGTTCCAATTCGAAACGCGCTCAGTCGATTTAATTTACCGTTTTATCAGGAGTTGGATTTTTCGTCGTCGCGCGGTTTTTCGCACGATTCGCAGTAGCCCTTGAAGACAAGATCGTAACCGACGATCTCGAAACCGTAGGTCTCCTTAATATGGTTGCGCAAATCTTCAAAGTCTTCACATTCGACGTCAAAGATGCGTCCGCAAGCTAAACAACGCGCGTGACAATGCTTGTGAGTATTATGGTCGTAAACGGCGGCTCCGCCGGGAATTTCGACGCTAAGAAGTTCGCCATATTTTGCGAGCGTCGAGAGGTTGCGATAAACGGTCGCGCGACTTATCGTCGGGCAGGTTTTAACCACCTCCGCATAAACTTCGTCAGCCTTAGGATGGTTGCAAAGCTTTTTTACCGCTTCAAGGGTCAGCGCCTGCTGTATTGTGTTGCGTCTCATGATAACGCCTATCTCTCTAAGTGGTGATCGTTGACGTAGTCCTCTCGTTTTTAATAGCCGAGTAAAACAACTTTTTTGAGTCCCAATATATCATATAGTACAAATTGTCAAGTGGGATTATCTGGGAGGGAAGCCTCATAATAAAAGTAAAATGAGTTGCGGTTTTGTCTCTCTATTTTCTTGACTCGGATTTTCCGCCTAGGTACAATAAAGCTTTATTCAAGATGAAGAAAACGAGGCTTCGTGAAATGAGTGAAGAAACGGCACAAGAAGAGCGTCGCGGCGAACCGAGAGTCGCTATTTTGGGCGCGGGAATAACGGGTCTCTCGGCGGCGAAACGCGTTTTGGAACGTCTACCGAACGCCGACCTGAAGATTTGGGAACGCGCGGAACGCGTTGGCGGCGTGATCGGCACGCGCATAGTCGACGGGTTCCTCTGCGAACTGAGCGTCGACAACTTTATTACGACGGTTCCGTGGGGAATCGACCTGTGCCGCGAACTCGGATTTAAGGAAGAGCTGACGTCGACGAACAACCGTTTTCGCCGCACCTTCGTCGTGCGTAATTCGCGCCTCTATGCGCTCCCCGACGGGTTCATGACGATGGCGCCGACGAAGCTCTATCCGATGGTGACGACGCCCCTTTTGTCGCCCCTGGGGAAACTCCGCTGCGGGCTCGAATTACTTCTGCCGCGTCGGAAATCGCAGGAGGAAGAGTCCCTCGCCGCGTTCGCGAAGCGCCGACTCGGAAAAGAGGCGTTCGACCGTATCATCGAGCCTCTTGTGGGGGGAATTTACGGGGGTGACGCCGCGAAGTTGAGCCTTCAGGCGACGCTCCCGCGTTTCGCGCAGATGGAAAAGGAGTCGCGGTCGTTAATCTGGGCGATGACGAAGACGCAACGCGCGGCGCGGCGCGTTAAGCGCGAAGAGGAGAGCGGGGCGCGCTATTCCTTCTTCATCACCCTTAGTTCAGGGATGCAGTCCCTTCCCGAGCGCCTCGCGGATCGCATTGGTCGCGACAAGATCGAATTGGGGCGCCGCGCGGCTCGCGCCGAACGCCTCGACGACGGGAGGTGGCGTTTATACGACGCAGAAGGACGATCGGAGATCTTCGATCTTCTCCTCTTCGCGACCGATTCCGGCGCCGCGTCGGACGCGCTCAAAGATTCCGCGAAGGACGTCGCCGCGATTTACGGTCAGACGGATCATACCGGCGTCGCGATCGTTCACCTCGCGTATCGCGACGACCAGATCGGCAGGCCCGTCAAAGGCATGGGGTTCGTCGTTCCGACTTCGGAGGGTAACGGGGTCATCGCCGGTTCCTTCAGCAGTTACAAATACCCGACGCGCGCACCCGAAGGAACGACGCTCCTTCGCGTCTTCGTCGGGGGGGCCCGCGCTCCGGAGATGGTTTATCTCGACGAGAGCGATCTGATTCGTCGAGTCGCGGAGGAGACGCGCAAACTCTTGGAGATTCGCGGCGAACCCCTGACGGTCGACGTCGCGCGTTTCCCCAACGCGATGCCGCAATATTACTTGGGGCGTCTTGATTGGCGCAAACGCCTGCAAAGCGCGCTCGACGCGCAGCCGGGTCTCGCGCTCGCCGGATCCGCGCTCGACGGAGTCGGACTTCCCGCGTGCGTCAAAAGCGGCTACGACGCCGTCGATAAACTTGTCAAAGATTGGGACGCGCGGCGTTAGCGCGACGTTGACTTGCGCCAACGCGTCTTAACCCTTCATTCCATGAGGAAGCTTTTATGAAAATTCGTTGTTTATCCGCTGGTATTCTCTTTGCCGACGTCGGGTGCGCCCCGATCGACCACGCGCCCGCGCAGGGAGAGCTTGTTCAAACCGACCGCGTCGAGCTTTCTCTTGGCGGATGCGCATCGAACGTGTCGATCAATCTTGCGAAACTCGAAGTTCCGACGGGGCTCGCCGGATGCGTCGGGGACGACGCGTTCAGCGATTATATTCTGAAATCTCTCGCGAATCCTCTTGTCGACGTTTCCGGGGTGCGTCGCGCCGCGAATATGAGCCCCGGTTGCTCGCTGATCGTGAACGTGAAGAACGAAGACCGCCGCTTCGTGAGCACGACGGGGGCTAACGCGCAGTTCGCCGTCTCCGATATTCCCGCCGCGTGGACGCAAGAGGCGGAAATTCTTTACGTCGGCGGATTCCTCATGATGCAACATTTGGAGAGCCAGGAGACGGCGGAGTATTTCAAGGCGTTCCAAGCGCGGGGGGGCAAAACGATGCTCGACGTCGTGCTCTACGGTGATCGTCCGTATTGGCCGGCGCTTGAACCGCTTCTTCCTTACGTCGACTACTTCATGCCCAACGACGACGAAGGTTACGCGATCACGGGGCTCAAGGATCCGACGGATCAGGCGCGTTATTTCGTCGACGCCGGGGCGCGGACGTGCGTTATCACGTGCGGCGACGAAGGGTCGATTTACTATTCGGAGAAAGAACGTTTCCGCGCGGAGATTTTCCGAACGGAATTTGTCGGTGGAACCGGATCGGGAGACGCGTTTGACGCGGGTTTCATCGCGGGTCTTCTCGACGGTGGGGACGCGTACGAATGCATGAGACGCGCGACCGCTCAGGGGATGAGTTGCGTCAGGCACAGCTCCGCGACAGGGAGCGTCTTCACGAAGAGCGAAGCGGAAGCGTTCCTCGAAGGCCGCGAACTCAAGACTTTTTCTTTGTGATTCGACGTTCGACTCCCGCGACGTCAAGGCTTGTCTTTTGAGTCTCGCGCGGGCGTTTTCCATAGAATAAGAGGTGTTTTATGTACTTATGTCCGACTTATTTTTTGGCGGTCCTCTTCTGCGTCGGCACGATGTTTTGTTGGGGATCATGGGGGAACGCGCAGAAACTCGTCAATAAGAAGTGGCGCTATGAGCTCTTCTATTGGGATTACGTCGTCGGCGTGCTGGCGACCGCGCTCCTTTTTGCGTTTACGCTCGGATCGAACGGCGAATTTGGCCGACCTTTCCTTGAGGATATGAAGCAGGCGAGTTGCAGCGCGCTCATGTGGGCGATCGCGGGGGGCGTCGTCTTCAATATCGCGAATATTCTTCTTGTCTCGGCGATCGATATCGCGGGGCTTTCGGTGGCGTTCCCCGTCGGGATCGGACTTGCGCTCGTTCTGGGCGTCATCTGGAACTTCCTTGCGGCTCCTGCGGCTTCGGGAAACGCGACGCTCCTCTTCTTGGGCGTGGCGCTCATCGCGCTGGCAATCATTCTTAGCGCGGTCTCCTATCGCAAACGGGACGCGGAACGCGCGGAAAACGTCGACGTCTCGAAAAAGACAGGCAAGGGGCTCTTCCTTTCGCTCCTTTGCGGGCTCCTCATGTCCCTCTTCTACTTCTTCGTCGCGCGTTCCCTCGCGCTTGTGCAAAACGGCGACGTTTTGGGGCCTGTCACGCTCGCGAACCTCTCCGCCGAGGGCGCGGTTCTCGAATCGGGCAAACTCACCGCGTACACCGGGAACGTTTTCTTCGCGATCGGCGTCTTCCTGAGCAACTGCGTCGTTATGCCGATCCTTATGCGCAAACCGCTCGTCGGCGAGCCCGTTGAGAAGGGCGCGTTCTGGAAAGGCGCGTTCCGCGATCACTTCTGGGGCTGGATCGGCGGCTTTGTCTGGGCGATCGGCATGACGCTCAACGTCATCGCGTCGGGAGTCGCTTCCGCCGCCGTCGCCTACGGGCTGGGGCAAGGCGCGACGCTCATGTCCGCGATCTGGGGCGTCTTCATCTGGCGCGAATTTAAGGGCGCGTCTAAGGGCGTTAAGAATATCCTTGCCGCCATGTTCCTCTTCTTCGTCGTCGGGCTCGCCCTCATCATCTGGACGAAACTCGGCGCCGACGAAACCGCCCCCGAACCGGAAGCGCAAGCGATCGAAACCGTCGTCGAAGAAGGAGCCGTCTCCGACGACGCCGTTCCCGAGTTCGACGCGCTTATGGAATCTGAAACCGAAGTCGACGTCGAAGAGGCGCCCGCCCTTTGAGTCTGATCTCGCGCAGGTCGCGTCTCTCGCCCCGTCGCTTCCCAAAGAAACGACGGGTTTTCTTTTGGACTCCTCGCCTTCTCAACGCGACGTTTCACGAAAAAAAGCCGATAGTTCAACGAGAACTACCGGCTGATTTTTTAAACGCCGCGCTCCGATTCATTTCTGCTCCAAGGGCTTTGTATGATATAACGCTGGTTGACGCCTACGAGGGGGATAAAACGGATATTATGCTTTACTGCAAGAGCCGGGCGCGATGAAGTCACGAAAAGATGATAAAATATTGAAAAACACGCCGTTTTGCGCAATACTGTTCAACGACTTTGGGTAGCCGGCGCCGGAGGGATTTTTCATGCAATACCGCTATAACAAGCTATGGCAACTACTTTGATTGACAAAGGCATGACTAAAACAGAAATGCGTATGGCGGCGGATATCAGCGCTAATATTCTAGCCAAAATGGGCAAGGGGGAGGTTGTTGCAATGGAGAGTCTTGAAAAGCTCACAACAGCCTTGAATTGTGGGGGTGACGATATAGTGGAAATAGAAGAGGACGCTTCTCATTCTGAAATAATAAAATATGGCGTTTCTGACGCTGCCGCCAAAAACTGGGGTAAATTAAAGACTTCGTCAACAGGGCGTTTAACAACACGCGCGAATAAACGGAAATCTCAAAAACGCGTTTTGCCATTGGAATATATTAGGAACAAAAATAATATCACTTTCTTGAAAAACACACTGGATTCCATAGACGAAAAGAAGTTGGATATTACGTCGGTTCTTCTTTCATTAGGAATCAATTTGCTTAAAAGAGCGGGGATTTTAGACAAAGAACATGTAGCCTCCGTGATTGACGAATATTCCGACGTAGCTGTAATAGACGAGTTCACAACGGCGGTTATACCAAACGACGAGTTTGATTTATTAGGACTTGTTTATCAATTCTTTTTGCAAGAGGGAAAGAAAAATATAAAAGGTTCATATTATACGCCGCCAAAGATAGCGCGCAACATGGCGAAGGATTTCGATTTTTCGCATGGCGAATGTTTTTTAGACCCTTGTTGCGGTAGCGGAGCTTTCCTTTTGAGCACTACCGTAGAAAATCCAACTCAATTATTTGGGGCGGATAACGACGCTATCGCCGTTTTGATCTGTAAAATCAATTTGCTACTAAAATATAGGGACGTCGCTTTTCTTCCTCAAATTTATTGTCTTGATTATCTGATGGGGAATTCGGTTATTCAACAGCGTCCGATATTTGATAAGAAGTTTGATTATATAGCGACAAATCCGCCATGGGGCGCAATGAGCGCCGAATTTTGCAATATCCCAGAAATAACGTCGAAAGAAACATTTTCATATTTCTTTGTGAAAGCGTTTCAACAATTAGCGGAAAATGGAACAATTCGGTTTTTGTTTCCTGAATCTATTCTCAATGTCAAAGTTCACAAAGACATACGGCAATTTATTCTTAACGTCGCGGGCCTTGTTAGTATTACAACATACGACGATAGTTTTTCAGGGGTTGCAACCCGATATGTCGATATTGAATGTGGAATAAAGGTAAATAAGCGCTTCTTCAGAGTTCATTCTGGCGACGATATACGTCAAGTTGATTTAGATACTGTTTATGAAACAGATAATCTGATTTTCAATCTATTCTCAAACGAGGATCTTTCAATCATTCGTACCGTCAAACACAAAGGAAAATATTCGCTTCAAAACAGCGTTTGGGCGATAGGCGTCGTTACCGGGGATAATAAGAAAAAACTACATTCAAAATGTCTTGCGGGAATGGAGAAGATCTATACGGGAAAAGAAATACAACCCTATACTTTGAAGGAGGTTCAAAATTATATTTTTTATGATAGAGCAAATCTCCAACAAGTCGCTAAAGAGGAAATATATCGCGCCCCTGAAAAGCTCGTCTATAAATTTATTTCTAATCGACTAACCTTTGCGTATGATAACAGCTCTAGTCTGTTTTTGAATAGCGCCAATATACTCATTCCTGTTATCCCCTCTATGAGCATAAAAGCCGTTATGGCTTTCCTCAATTCGTCGCTATTTCAGTTTATGTATATTAAACTATTTGGCGAAGTTAAGGTTCTAAAGGGAAATTTGATTGAATTGCTTTTTCCTGAAATTACGGAGGCAGAGAACGACGAAATTTCTTCTTTAGTCGACGACGTCTTGAACGGTTCAACTTCAACGCAGCGCGTCATTGACGAATATATTTTTTCAATTTACGATTTATCCGATGAACAAAAAAAGTATGTTACGAGAATCGCAAATGGAGAAGCAGATTAAGGAATAAAAAAGTCGCAAGTTTCGTCTTAGCGGCGGAGCGCTAGATCGTCCGTATTCCGTTTCTCCATTCAATAGATCTCCTGTCGCTTAATAGGTTCGAGATTCTTATGCGTCAAGAAAGTCTCGACGTATAATCTCGCGCTGTCGAGCAACTTCAAGGGACAACGGTTATAAAACCGCAAACTCTTGAGCTAACAAAAGAAATAGGGGCTGCGTTCAGTAGTATTTTTACCGGACGCAGCCCTTTCTTGAAACGCTATTTCTCAAACTTCATCGAGACCGTTGCGTCGCACGTTTGCGACGTTCCCAAGAGTTTCACGGCGAGAACGCCGTCCGCGTCGGGGCCGTCGTATTCGAAAGGAACCGTCGCGTCGGAGTCTGTCGCGACGGCAACGGAGGCGATTTTGTAGCCGTCGGGGACGAGGAATCGCGCCGTCGTCGCGTTCTTTTCGATCACCTTAAAGGTCGCGGCAAGGGTCGTTTCCTCTTCGTTCCATTCGAGGTTGAGGAGATCGACGGCTCCTTGCGTCAGGTGTCGGTCGGAGGAGAGGAATTGCGGTCGATCCAGGCGCGGATGGAGCGCGAGGAGCCGCACGGCGTGCGCGGGAACTTGAAGGGACGTCTTTTCCGCGAACGCGCCAAGATAGGTCGACGTCCAGAATTCATACGCGACGTATTTGCCCTCTTTCGCGCCGATTTCCGCGAGGGTGAAGGGGATCTCCGCGTCTTCGTCGGTCCAGTTAAAGAGGGCGACGACGTCCCAGTCGCCGAAGGGACGATTCACTTTGAGATCCCAGACGGGAAGGTTGTTGAAGTAGGGATAGAGGGCGCCGGGGCGCACGTCGCAGACCGGAAGCGTCTGCTGGAGAATCTTCATTCTTTCGGCGGGAAGTTTGTCGAGGAAGTCTCCGAAGAAGGTTTGCTGACCCGGCAAAGCGACGACCGTCGCGGTGACACGCGCTTCTTCAAGGGGCAGATCGCCGACCAAAACCGTGTCCGGGTCGGAGATGAAGACGATGTTGTTCACGAAGTTCTGATTGAGGGTGCGCCCCGCTTGCTGAAGGACGTTTTCCCACTTGACGGGCTGATTCGCGTGGACGATATCGGCGCCGGTTCGCGCGGCGTCGGCGTACAACGCTTCGGGGCCGGTGAAGTGCCCTTGGCAGGCGAGGAAGACTCGATCGTCGCCGATTCCCGCGCGGAGCTCGCGAACGCAGCGCTCAAAGGGCGCGACGCAGTCCGGATTCTTGAACGCGGCGCGAACGTTCGGCTTCTCGAAGAAATGCGCGCTATACCCCGAGTTCCCACCCGACATTCCGTCGATCTTGAAGAATTCGTAACCCCATTCGTGCGACGCGACGTCATGATAATGACGCAACCACGCGATCGCCTCGCCGTTCGACGGATCGATCGTGTAGCGTCCGTTCCACGTCGACATGGGCGTTCCGTCGGGATTGTGCAAGAACCAATCCCTATGCGCGTTATAAAACTCCTCGGAGCCCGTGCCAAAGGGGGCGGTCCAGAGACCGGGTATGAATCCCAAGGCGCGGATATCGTCCGCGAGCGCTTTCATCCCTTTCGGGAACTGCTTTTCATTCGCCTTGAGGCTGAGATTGTCGAAATTCGAGACGGGGAGAGAAT
>JBJEXI010000064.1:0-9564 GCA_051885615.1 Thermoguttaceae bacterium | reverse complement strand
ACGACCGACGGCTCCGCCTTCGAATACACCGTCCACATGTCCGACGCGAGCGTCGTCAAGGAATATCGCGTTCTTGCTCTCGACGCCAAAGGAAATTTGATCGTCTCCGAGACCTTCGAATACACCCCTATGGGACTCGTCGTCGACTATGACGCCTATCCTCTCGATCACGCGTCTCTCCTCGTCGCCTATCCCCTATCCGGCGCCGACGCACCCGTCTATCAGTGGTATAGCGCCCCCGCCGACTCTCCCGAAGATTGGACCCTTATCGAGGGAGAGACCGAGTCGACATACCTCCTTACCCCGGAAGGCGCCGAACTGGGACTCTACTATAAGGTCGTCGCGACCGACCTCGCCGCCGAAGATCGTATTTCCGTCTCCTACGCGCGTCCCGATACGATCGACGCCCCTACGGATCTCGTCGTGACCGTCGACGAAACGACAGGCGAACTGTGCGCTACATGGAACGCGCCTGGCGCGACCGACTTCATCTTGCAATACTCCTACGACGGCCCCGTCGTCGACGCATGGCTCAATCTACCCGCCCCAACCGTAACCGACAATGGCGACGGCTCCTTCACGCTCACCCATCCTAACGGCGTCAAATACCAGAATCTGCGCGTCCGCGCCGTCAATGAAACCGGGTGGTCAAACTTTACCGTCTCCGAAAACGAGACTCCCACCCCCGTCTACGACCCGAACCTCTGCGTCAACACGCGTCTCGACGTCGTCGACGCGAAAGACGGGGTCAACTCGCTCCGCGAAGCGGTCTCCTATTACCTCCAGGAATACGCGGCGGGAACCCTTCCCGAGGGCGCGAAGGTCTACTTTGATCCGAACGTCTTCACCCTCGAAAATCATCGGATCGTCCTTGACTCCGCCACGAAATTCGACCTTGACTCCACGCTCGTCGTCGACGCTACGGATCTCGGGTTCAACGTCATTCTTGACGCGTCCAAGTCGAAGGATCAGCTCTTCACCGTGACGGGCGCGAAGGCCGACGTCTCGCTCGCGGGTCTGACGATCGAAAACGCGTCGCTAAGCTCGATGAACGGCGGCTCGATCGGCGTGACTGCGGGAGCGACGCTGAACCTCTCGGCGTTCAAGGTCACCAAATCGACGGGACGTTTCGGAGGCGGAATCTACGTGAACGACGCGACGCTGATTGTCGAGGACTCCACCCTCGATCACAACCACGCCGAAATCTCGGGGGGCGCGATCAACGCCGTGAACAACGCCAAGGTCGTCGTCGTGAATACGATCATTGAATTGAACGACTCGTCTAGTTACGGCGGCGCGGTCGTTTTAGACTCCAACTCGACCGGCACGTTCACGAAGTGCTCCTTCCGCGACAACGCGGCGCAGACGCGCGGCTCCGCGATCTACGTTACCGGCGGCGCCTCCGCGACGATCTCCGGAGGCGAGTTCCTCAGGAACGCGTCCAACGACGCGAACGGCGAAGCGGTATACGTCGACGAGGATAGCTACGCCTCCGTCACGAACGTCGCGTTTGAATCGAACACCCCTGCGGATCTGGGCGGAGAAGGAACTATCAAGACGATGAATATCACGTCCAACGCGATTCTCGACCTCGACGCCGAAATTCTCGACTTCGCTATTCTCGAGTTGGAAGACGAAATCGCCCTTTTTTAATCTAAGGGTTCTTTATCGTGGGGAAAGGACGTTCCCCTAGCGCGTCCTTTCCCTTATTTCACAGGGGTCGTTCACCCTATTTAACGTCAATTGACGTCCACGTTTATTCATAACCAAATTTGAGCCGCTAATAGAAAATTTGGTTCCGGTTCACTAAATATTAAAACGAGCTGTTCGGATAGGCGCGCCTGTCGGAAATTTCTGAGTAGGCTTTGGAGAAATTCGCGACGCGCCCGTCTCGACGTGCGGGTTGGTTTCGATTCTGGTCGTTGAACGCCGACTTCACAAATTCCGAGAATTACCTTCCCCCTTCTCTCCGGGGTCAAAAGCCCCTGTTCGTTGGCGATGTGAATTTCAGGAAAATTTGCGTCGCTCCTGGGGCGTGTGATTCAACGTCTACACGCGTTTCGTCGTAGAAAGCGTTTAACCCCATATTATTTTACTATTCGTGAGTCCAATTGTGAAATCCGAAACAAGCGTCCTAAACCGTACGTTCTCTGTATTCACAATATTCCGTAATAGAGAAAGAAGCTTGTAGTAAGATGAAAACTCGCAAAGAACCAACCTTAAAACCCCATCTCCTCCGCTTGGAATCCCTCGAAAGTCGCGAGCTCCTCTCCGTCGCGCCCTGGTGCGCGACCGTCGACTCTCCCGACGCGCCGATCGTCGAGACCGCCTCCGCTCAACTCGAGCAAGACTCCCTTATCGATCTCTCAAACGTCCAGTTCGAAGACTCCGTCTACTTTGCCAATACCGGCGTTACCGATAATCAATACTCCCTCTCATGGGATCCGATCGAAGGCGCCTCGACATACTCCGTCAAAATCAATCGCGACGGCGCATGGATCCAGTACAAAAAGGGCTTGACCGACGCCTCGTGCGTCATGAACGGACTCTACGCAGGAAAGACCTACGATATCCGCGTATGCGCCATGAACGCGAACGGACGCCTTACCGTGGATTATATAGAAACTACCTTCGCCCCAGTGCGCGTCGTCGGTTCCGTCAATAAGTTCGTCGCCGGGGACGAACTCGGCGTTAGCGTTTTAGCCTCAGACGACGCGTCCTGCGATATCGTCTGGTATTACTCAACTCCCGACGGCGACGTCGAAATTGCCGAAGCCCGCGGTCTTCTTACTTACGCCCCAGAGAATCCCCAGTACGACGTCAAAGTCGTCGCGACCGGCGCCGGACTCTCCGAAGGCTCCGTCTCCGAAGCCATATTCGTCTATTCCGGCGATTATACCATCGTAACGAACTACGATACCGCGTCGAAAACTCTTCAAGTCGAAGCCCCCGAGGTTGAAGGCGCCGTCAAATACTATCTCTGGAAGCCCGCTCCCACCTCCGGAAATATGGCGATCTACCAGCGTACGACGGAGCCCGTCTTCACCGTAACGGGATTAAAACCGGGACAGACGACCAACTTCCGCGTCTCCGCATACGACGCCAAGGGAAAAGTTCTCGACTCCATAGACTTCAAATTCGCCTCCGTCGCTCTCGACGCGCCAGAGATCTACAAGGCCGGGAACTCCCTCGAAGTCGCCGTCAGCGCCGACGCCTCCCTCAACTACGACCTCTCATGGTTCTACGTCGCCGAATCCGGGGACGTCGAGATCGCCGAAGCGAAGGGGCAGACCTCATTCACTCCCGACGCCGCGACTTACCCGATCAAAATCGTCGCAACCCCGATCTCCGACGCCGTAGGCCTCTGCGTCGACGGCCCCGTCGAAGCGATTGTCGACCCCTACGCTCCTCAATTCGGTATCAACGCCCCCTACGACACGACGAAGCGCTCCTTCGTCACGACATGGGGCGCCGTTCCCGACGCGACGCGCTACGCCGTCCAGAAGCTCAACGCCAACGGCGAGTGGGTGAAGATGACCGCCTTTGACGTCGTCGACGGAGAAATCGTCGGCGATACCCGCGCGACTCTCTCCGAAGACGGATCTCAATTATCCTACTCCGTCAATATGGTAAAGATCGGCGTCGAGGAAACGTACCGCGTCTTAGCCATCGACGCTAAGGGCGTCGTGATCGAAAAGAGCGAATTCACTTACAATCCCGTCGGCCTCACCGTCGAAAACGACGCCTACGATCTCGCCAACGGAGCCCAGACTCTCCGCGCCGTCACAGTCCAAGGCGTCGACGATTCCCTCCAATATCAGTGGTATTATTCGACAAACGACGATCCGACGAATTGGGTAGTCGTCGACGGCGCGACGTCCGCCGAGCTTGTCCTCTCCGCCAATGACGCCGCTCAGAATTACAATTACAAAGTCCTCGCGACCGATCCCAACGAAGATCGTCAATCCGTCTCCTATGCCCGCGCCGAAACCCTTAACGCGCCGACGAATCTCATCCGATCTGTCGACGCCGCCGCAGGCGACCTCCTCCTGACCTGGAAGGCCGACGCCAACCTCTCCGCCGACAACTTCGTCGTTCAGTATTATCGAAACGACGGCGAATATTCCGCGTGGAGCGACCTCCCGCAGGGAACGATCGTCGCTAATGGCGACGGAACTTTCACGCTCTCGCATGTCAACGGAGAGAAATACCAGGAATTGCGCGTCCGCGCCAACGACGCGACGGGTTGGTCCGAGTGGAAAACGACGATTCCCGTCGAGGATTCGCCCTTCCGCGTCAACACCCTTCTTGACGTCGTCGACGCGAACGACGGGGTGACTTCGCTCCGCGAGGCGGTCTCCAATTACCTCGCCGAGCAGGCTGCGGGAACCCTTCCCGACGGCGCGAAGGTCTGCTTCGACCCGAACGTCTTCACCCAGGAAAATCATACGATCGTTCTTGACGCCGCCACGAGTTTCTACATTGACACCTCGCTCGTCGTCGACGCTACGGATCTCGGGTTCAACGTCGTTCTTGACGCGTCCATGTTGATGAGTCAACTCTTCACCGTCACGGGGGCGAAAGGGAACGCGGCGCTCGCGGGGTTGACGCTCGAGAACGCTTCATGCAGCGTCGCGTCGAGCGGGTCGATCATCGTAAAAGCAGGAGCGACCCTTACCCTCTCCTCGTTTAGGATCGTCAACTCGACGGGGCTTTTCAGGGGGGGAGTCTACGTGAACAACGCGACGCTGATTATCGAGGACTCTAAGTTCGACCAGAACTACGCCGCCATCACGGGTAGCGTAATCAGCGCGGTCAACAGCTCGACGGTCTTCGTTTCGAATACGATCTTTGAGCAAAACTACTCGTACATTTACGGCGGCGCGGTCGAGTTAAACTTCCGCTCGACAGCTACGTTCACGAATTGTTCCTTCCTTGACAACACGTCGGCGACGCACGGCGGGGCAGTCTACGTCGCGGGCAATTCCTCCGCGACGTTCGTCGGCGGCGAGTTCGTCGGGAACGCGACCGAAGCCGCAGACGGCGAAGCGCTCTACGTCGCCGTAGGAAGCGGCGCGTCCCTCGCGGACGTCGCGTTTGACTCGAACACGCCCGCGAATATAGGCGGCTTGGGAACCGTCAATACGACGAATTTGGCGTCCATCGCGATTCTCGACGTCGACGCCGAGCTTCTCGATTTCGCCTTTATCGAGCTGGAAGATGAAATCATGCTGTTCTAATCATGGCGTTTGTCCTTGTAGGAAAGGGCGCGTTTCATACGCCGTCCTTTCCTATTCTGCGGGCCCAATTGTCACAATTGGCGTTCATTAACGTTGAAAAATTCATAAACGCGTCTTACGGACGGCTAAAGTAGCAATACTAGCAAAGCGAGTCTGTTCGTTGGGAATTTCAGGTCTGGATCAGAGACTTGAAATTCTCACGCGTCTGCGCGCGTCTATCGTCGACGCACGGATTGATTTCGACGCCGGTCGTCGAACACCCTTCATGGAATACGAGAATTACTTTTCATCCTTTTTCATGCGTGAGAAGTTCTTCTTTGTGAGCGACGCAAATTTTTAGGGGAATTTACGTCGCTTTAGGGGGTCTGCCCTCGATAACCCGACTTCTCCACGACTCGCGTCGTGGAAAGAAATAAATCATTTTACTACGTTTTTTAAAACTCCAATCGCGACGTCTAGCCAAGAAGTAAGGTCGAGCGTTCACGACCTTCATTTTGCTTCGTCGTGTAGAAAGAAATTCGCCTAAGATGAAAACTCGCACAAAATCAATCTTAAAGCCCCTTTCTCTTTGCTTGGAATCCCTTGAAAACCGCGAGCTCCTCTCCGCCGCCCCATGGTCTGCGCGCGTCGACGCCCTCGACGCGCAGATCGTCGAGACCGCCTCCGCTAAGCTTGAGCAAGACGACGTTATCGATCTCGCCAACGCCCAGATTGAGGGCTCCGTCTCCGACTATTCCGGCGATTATACGATCGAAACAAACTACGATCCCGCGGCGAAAAAACTCCAGGTCGTAGTCCCCGAGGTCGACGGCGCCGTTGCATATTATCTCTGGAAGCCCGCTCCAAAATCCGGGAATATGGCTATCTACCAGCGTTGCTCAAACCCCGTCTTCACCGTAAGTAATCTACAACCTGGACAAACGACCGACTTCCGCGTCTCCGCCTACGACTCCAAGGGAGCGGTTCTCAAAACCGAAGAATTCCAGTTCGCCTCCGTCTCTCTTGACGCGCCGAAAACCTACAGGGCTGGAAACGCTCTCGACGTTACTGTCCGCGCCGACGCCTCCCTCAGCTACGATCTCTCATGGCGCTACGTAACCGAAACCGGAGACGTCGAAATCTCCGAAGCGAAGGGAATGACCTCGTTCGTTCCCGACGCCGCGACTTACCCAATTAAGATCGTCGCAACCCCGATCGCCGATACCGAAGGTCTCTACGTCTGCGACCCCGTCGAAACGATCGTCGAACCATTCAACGCCCTGCTCGAAAACTCCGTCTCCTTTGCCAATACCGGCGTAACCAATAATCAATACTCCCTCTCGTGGGATCCGATCGACGGCGCTTCGACATACTCCGTAAAAATCAATCGCGACGGCGCGTGGATCCAGTATAACAAAGGATTGACCGATACTTCGTGCGTCATAAACGGACTCTACGCCGGCAATACCTACGAAATCCGCGTATGCGCCGTGAATGAAAACGGGCGTCTCACAGGAGATTACATTCAAACCTCCTTCGCCCCCGTGCGAATCGTCCGCTCCGTCAATAAGTTCGTCGGCGGGGACGAACTCGGCGTTAGCGTTATAGGCTCCGACGACGCTTCTTGCGATATCGCCTGGTATTACGCGCCCCCCGACGGCGACGTCGAAATTACCGAAGCCTGCGGACTTCTTACCTACGCCCCTGAAAATCCCCAGTACGACGTCAAAGTCGTCGCGACTGGAACCGGACTCTCCGAAGGTTCCGTCTCCGAAACGTTATTCGTCTACTCCGGCGATCAAACGGTCGAAACGAACTACGATCCTGAGTTGAAAAAACTCCAGATCGTAACCCCCGAGGTCGACGGCGCCGCTAAATACTACATCTGGAAGCCTGCTCCGTCCGGGAATATGGCGATCTACCAGCGTACGACCGAGCCCGTCTTCACCGTCTCAAACGTCTACCCCGGCACGACGACCGACTTCCGCGTCTCCGCCTACGACGCCAAGGGGAAGGTTCTCGACTCCATAGACTTCAAGTTCGCCTCCGTCGCTCTCAACGCGCCTGAGCGTTACAAAGCCGGAAACTCGCTCGACGTCGTCGTCCGCGCCGACGCCTCCCTCAACTACGATCTTTCATGGCGCTACGTAACCGAAGCCGGGGACGTCGAAATCACCGAAGCGAAGGGGCTGACCTCATTCACTCCCGACGCCGCGACCTACCCGATCAAGATCGTCGCGACTCCGATCGCCGACGCCGTAGGACTCTGCGTCGGCGGCCCCGTCGAAGCGATTGTCGACCCCTACGTTCCGCAATTCGGACTCAACGACCCCTACGTCACCACGAAGCGATCCTTCGTCACGACATGGGGCGCCGTTCCCGACGCGACGCGCTACGCCGTCCAGAAGCTCAACGCCAACGGCGAGTGGGTGAAGATGACCGCCTTTGACGTCGTCGACGGAGAAATCGTCGGCGATACCCGCGCGACCCTCTCCGAAGACGGTACTCAATTATCCTATTCCGTCAATATGGCGAAGATCGGCGTCGAGGAAACGTACCGCGTCTTAGCCGTCGACGCTAAGGGCGCGGTAATCGAAAAGGCCGAATTCACTTATAATCCCGTCGGCCTCACGGTCGAAAACGACGCCTACGATCTCGCCAACGGATCTCAGACTCTCCGCGCCGTCACCGTTCAGGGTATCGACGATTCACTCCAATATCAGTGGTATTATTCGACGAACGACGATCCGACGAATTGGCAAATCGTCGACGGCGCGAACTCCGCCGAGCTCGTCCTCTCCGCCGACGCCGCCGCTCAGAATTACAACTACAAAGTCCTTGCGACCGATCCCAACGAAGAGCGCCAGTCCGTCGCGTTTGCCCGCGCCGATACCCTTGACGCGCCGACTAACGTTACGCGTTCCGTCGACGAAACAACCGGCGATCTCCTCTTGACTTGGAAGGCCGACGCCAACCTCTCCGCCGACAACTTCATCGTTCAGTATTATCGAACCGACGGCGAATACTCCGCGTGGGGCGACCTCCCTCAGGGAACGATCGTCGCCAACGGAGACGGAACATTCTCCCTCACCCATGTCAACGGAGAAAACTACAAGTATCTGCGCGTCCGCGCCGTCGATGAAACCGGTTGGTCCGAGTGGAATATGACGGTTCCGGGGGGGCTCGTCGTCGATACGAAGAAGGACGTTATTAATCCGAACGACGGTCAGACGTCATGGCGCGAAGCGGTCGAGACGTTCCAGGCGCTCGCCGCCGAGGGAGCGATTCCCCCAGGAATCGCCGTGACCTTCGATCCTCAGGTCTTTAGAAACTCGTCGACGAAGATTTCGCTCACAGTCGACTTGCCGACGGTCGTCATCACGGAAAACGTGAGAATCGACGCGTCAAATCTCGGATACCGTCTGGAAATGCAGGCGCCGAACTCGAAACGCAACGTCTTCGAAGTCGTTGGCGAGAACGCGACCCTTGAGCTCGTAAGCTTGAACCTCTTCGGCGCGAACCACGCTATCGACGGCGCGATCATCCATGCGGAGGACGGCGCGACGGTCAAGGTCGTCGACTGCACTTTCGCGAGCAACCGCACGTCGCAACACGGCGGCGCGATCGCCCTCTTTGGCGGTTCGAAATTGATCGTTGAAGACTGCCTCTTCCAGAATAATAGCGCGCAACTTGGCGGCGGCGCAATCTATGCGGTCGACAATTCGAGCGTGGTCGTCAAGGATTCGACCTTCTCGTACAACTCCGCAGGGGGCGACGGAAACGGCGGAGCTATTTGGCTCGACGCTTCGTCGACGCTCGAGGTCGAAAATTCAACCTTCACTCCGGACGGCTTGTCGACTCTCTCAGGAAAAGTGACGAGTAGCCAGGGAAGCTCGATATGGATCGACGACACGGTCGTCAGCGCCGCGCTTCTCGACGAAGTTTTCGTCGATCTCGACGAAGAAATCGAACTCTTCTTCTAGTAACGCCCTCTCTCGTCTTTCTCAACCTCAAGGACGTGTTTTACCAAGCGCGTCCTTTCTTTTTTGAATGTCTCGCCCCATATTTAGAGTCTCTCAATAATAATTTCGTAACATTGTCAAACGTTCAGTTTTGTGAATAGTAAAATCGTTACTATCTACAAACTAGCAGTACAATGTCCAAAAAAAAAAACGTATCAAAAATTCTATTGTCAAAATAAAAGAGCTGTTAAAATGACGTCGTCAGTTGGGAATTTATTTGGCTTTGGCCAGAGAATTGCCATTTTGACGTCGCATCTGTTGCGCGTCAGACGTTGACGCGCGGGTTGTTTACGACACTGGCCGTCGCACTCAGCCTTCCAGAT
>JBJEXI010000063.1:0-2072 GCA_051885615.1 Thermoguttaceae bacterium | reverse complement strand
CCTCCGGCGTCCACGTCAAGGACGCCCCGTTATTTTCGATAGTTTCGACGGGAATTCCCGACGGCTGAAAAGCCAAATTTCCTGTAAAATTCGCGCCCGCTTCC
The DNA here is from genome assembly GCA_051885615.1 of Thermoguttaceae bacterium. Classification (GTDB taxonomy): domain Bacteria; phylum Planctomycetota; class Planctomycetia; order Pirellulales; family Thermoguttaceae; genus RUG369. The sequence continues at coordinate 1,968 of JBJEXI010000063.1, read as the reverse complement.
GCCGTCGCGCTCCCGTCTTCCGTCAGAATTCCCGCCGTGCTATAAAAGACGTCGTACGTGACGCTAGAACCAACTTCGCCGTTTTTGTACACGCCGACCATCAAGAGGCAAAGAAAAGGGTCTTCGGCGTCGATCGCGCGAAGCTTTGCGATGATGCTCTCGCTGTCGGCGGTAAGGACGCTTGCAAATGTGATATTGCCCGGCGTCACCTTCCCGCTCGCGTACTTCGTGACCTTCGCCAAGTCGGTGATGAAGGCCCGCTCGACCGTTTCTACAGTCGTCCCCGCCCTGTTGACGTTGGTAAAGTCGTAGCTCTGCGGAATAACGGATTGGTTAGACCACAAAAGCTTTTTATAGCTCGCGTCGGAAAGTTTGGCAAAAGATTGCCCGCTTTTCGACTGCGGGAAAAGTCCGATCATTAACTTGTTAGCTTGTTGTACCGCCATGTGTTTACTCCTTCTTCTCTAAAATCTTAAAATCCATGTACCAATAAAAGGATTCTCCTAGCGTGATCCCGCGAGCGTCGGGGACGACTCCCTCGTCGCTCTCAATCCATCCGTCGATATTTTTCCCAACTAAGTCCTCGATCAGCGACTCCACGACAGAGCGGACGCGCTGTCCGATTTTAAACGCCTTCTCCTGATCCGCCGCCCGCGCCGCCATGCTGAGAGATATTTCTTTTCGTTTGCTCCCTGTGATAAAGCGAATCGTCTCGCTAGAAACTTCGCTAAACTCTATGGTAGGATTCCCGACAAATTCGCGCGTCGGGTCGATGTTCGAGTAAACTTCAAAGGATGGGAAAATCTTCTTGAGTTCGTCCGCGAAATACTCGCAATAGTTCATTTGACGATAACCCCCACTCTAAAGACGATCGCCGCGCCGCTCTTCGGGTAGACGATAAAGTCCGCGAAGTAGTAGCCGACCTTGTCAAATGGAAAGACGGCTCGGCTTTCCGGCGTCCATTGAAAATTGTAATTAAGCCCGTCGGTCTGAACCGTATCAGACTCTAGAAACGCGCTCGAATCAATCGCGAGCGAATCAAACCCCGCGACTATCTCCGCGTTCTCAATATCCGACTCGTAGGGCGTCAGCGATTCGGTAGAACGGTATATTGTCACGGCGATCGGCGCGGCGGCGATTCCTTCGGCGGTCAACTCGTCCGTCGTCGCCAAGTCTGTATTGACGTCGAAGAGGCCCCCCGCGTCGTCTTTAATCATCGCCCTAAAGGTCGGCGTCTGTTTCTGCGTTATGCTTATCGTTGCCACTTTTCCACTCCTTTAATTCGTCGTCTGAGGGTCGACCGCCCACGCGCCGACCTTCCACGCCTTCCCTCCGGCGGCTTCTCCACCCCCGCGATTCTCCGCCCATGCCGTCGTTATCCATACAGGCAACGGGACGATCGCGACGTCTTGAAGAAAATTAATACCGTCGCAAGCGCGGTAAACGACAAGCCCCGGATAGGACGCTTGGGCCGTCGTTTCGCTCGTTCCCTCGGTTGTGATCGTCGACCATCCGCGCGGCGTCAACTCCTCTATCAAAAAGGGCGTGTCAGGATTTAACGCCGCAACGGTGAAGGTTACCTTCCCCGTTACGTCCGAATAGGCTTTAAAGTCGGTTAAATGCGCGGAGCGTTCGACTATAACGATATTCTCGAAGGTCGCCGCGTCGACGGGCTCGTCTTTCGGGATTCCTAGGTAGGCGCGATTATCCGCTCGAATTTCTCCGCCGTTGACAATCGGTTTTTCGGCGCCGACAAGAACGTCGTCGACTAGTTCGACAATCGCGCCTTCTTCTATCGTAAATACGTTAAATTGCGTTGACTCGTCGATTGTGATAGACGCGTTAGTCTTGATTCGCGCGTTGTCAACCTTATTCCAGTCGCCGGAGTACGCGGCCCCTTCGGCGTATTCCATGTAATAGACGTCCGCCGCGCCGTTTATTAACTCTCCGCCTTCGTCAAGGTAGGTT
>JBJEXI010000062.1:0-2088 GCA_051885615.1 Thermoguttaceae bacterium | reverse complement strand
CAGGTAATAATATAGCGCTACTCGGAAGTTCGTCAACAAGTAATTCTAAAAAATTCGAAAATATTTCATTACTCACCTTCAAAGACGTTTCGCTTAGTTATTCTGCTCGTCTTCAGCGAGATGTTCCAAGAGACCAGTCACACTGTCAATTGGGAACGGATATTTTCCTTTGTTTCTTACTCGCCTCGCTTCAAGCCACTTGGCAAAAACCTCTTCATCAGTCAACGCCTGATAAAAATTTATAGCTTCTTGAAAATCTTCTGGACGTCCTTTATCATCATACTCTCTTACCATAAATTCCAGGAAGGCCTGATAGTCAAAACAGGAAGTATAGCGATAGAATGAGCGGCAATCTTGGTTACCGCAATCGTGATATCTCGTTACCAGATATTTTATCCCCTCCATGTATGTGCTTGTAGAAATATTCGGGTCAATCTCTAGATTGTCAAAATATTTTTCATAGAGAGTCACGTAATCCATAAACGCCTTTTTTCTATCGCCCCGCTTGTAATCTATTCGCGCTTTCACCCCCAGCAGGTAGGCCCCCCTGTAGTCTTGAAGAGGAAATCCTCCTATCATTTTCTCCTCTTGTCCTGGGATCTCATTGACCAGTTCGAGCCACGGCAACGCGTTATCATAATCGCCCAGGAGTTCATAAACGAATAGATATTCAGTGGGGTAAGTATACCCTAACTCAACAGATTTCTTGCTTTGGCTTTTCCTACGTCTCTTCCGTTCCCTATCTGTTGCTAATTTATCCCATTTCTCAAATTCTCTAAGAACTATTAAGGCTTCAAGCGTCTCTCCACGCTCGAGCAAATCCCTAAAATCATGGTGAAGTATCATTTGCTTATAATGAGGGGCAAAAACATAGCAGAGGGCGTTTACTCCCATATCGCACGAAGGCAGTATAATTCCAATCGTTATCAACGACAACATAACGATAACGGTCCATCCCCAGGGGAATTTTTTTAGACCCGCGATAATGATTCTACAAATAAAACAGACGAATCTCATCCTCAATCCCCAGTCTATTTCTCAGTTAAAATAGCGTTCCTGCGTCATCTTCAATCATTTGATTGATCTGTTTCATTTAAAGTATCCCGTATTTCAAAAGAATAGGATACTTCAAAATACTGGGTCGTCTGTTTTCCCCCTATACGATATTTGTAGGTAACATCGCCACCCGGGAGCTCGAGTGTTAATAGATGCTTCCAGCCCCAATATTTGGCGATCGGCTGTCGGTCGTCAGTCAAAGGATTGTAGACGCCTTCCCATCCCACAAATATACCATTTTCAGCTTCCGAAGTCACAAGTTTCCTAGCGCCCGAATTATCGCCATAGCACGCGTGAATAATTAATGCTCCCAGGTGATAATTCAAGGCAGAACTAATTGAAGTCAAGGGACGAGTCGCAGCATCCGGAGCGCCTATAGGATTCTGAACTGAACATGAATCGACATAGGGTACGGACCATTGTGGACCAAAAGAGACCGATCTTGACCCAGAACTTCCGATGGTCGCAGGTTTACTTTTGGTAGAATTTTCCGAATTACGTTTCTCCTCTCCGCCATGTCCCATCATATACAAGTCATGTAAGCTCTTATTCTGGGAATAATTCCTTAGATTGCTCAAGAAACTCTGCCGCGCATTATACGCGTCACTATCATTCACACTAAAGTCGTCGTTATTAAAAACCTCAACTTTAAAACCTAAGCTTTTGAGTTCTTGTACATTCGAACTCCAATTCATATATGCCTTTCCAAATCCCCCAACTTCCCCGAACCAAGCCATGTACATAACATTCGGAACAGCGAACTGACCGCTTAATGACAGCACGTCGGAAGACGTTAAATACTTCGGAGCCACGTGCGAGCCGTCAAACAGTTCGACGTAATCTTTTTCCGCAGTTGAGATAGTCAACCAATTTTTGAACTCACTTACAGTCAAACCGCAATCTTTGGCTAACATATCAACAGAACAACCGTCGCTTGCTATCGCCTGGGCAGTCGCATTCCCTTTCCGTTCGACTGCCCAATGACTAATTGTCACGTTGATAGAGGCGTCGTCAGACCAAACGCTTCCAACG
>JBJEXI010000061.1:0-2130 GCA_051885615.1 Thermoguttaceae bacterium | reverse complement strand
GAAGGCGCCTTTTTCGATCTTTTTAATCCCCGCTCCCAGATGAAGTTCTTCGAGTCCGGCGCATTCTCTGAAGGCCTGCTCGCCGACGGATTCAACCGAGCCGGGAATTTCGACGCTCTTGAGCGAGCTACACCGCACGAAGGCGCATTTTTCGATCTTTTTGATCCCTCTTCCTAACCGCAATTCGTTGAGTCCGGAGCAGTCGGTGAAGGCCCACTCGCCGACGACTTCGACTGAATCCGGAATAGCGACGGTCTTAAGCGAGCTACAGAACCAGAAGGCGCCTTTTTCGATCTTTTTGATCCCCGCTCCCAGATGAAGCCCTTGGAGTCTGCTACAATGCGCGAAGGCTTTCTCGCCGACGACTTCGACTGAATCTGGAATAGCGACGGACTTGAGCGAATCACGTCTCGAGAACGCCTCCTTACCAATCTCGACGACCGGGACTCCGCAGAGGGCGCTTGGAATCTCCATCGCGCCCTCGAATTTTTCGTCGCACCCGATAATGCGCGCACCCCTCTCCGTGATTTCCCACGTTAGATATTTCAATACGTCTTGCATGATTAGGTCTCCTTTCAATGCAATACTAGGGTAATCTCGTTTTAACCGTTTTTTAATAAAACGCAAGCCCGCAGGTAATGGAACCTGCGGGCTTGCGTCATTCATAGCGGCGAGGGGAGGGAAAAGTCTTAACGGCGAGGTTAAAGACGCGCGACAAAGACGTCTCACTAAATATCGTCGTCGACGAGGAGGTCGACGCTTTCGTCAAACGCGTTGACTCCGAGCTCTTCAATGGTTGAGGGAAGAACGACCCTGCGGAGGGAAGAACAGAGCACGAAAGCTCCTTCTTCGATCTTTTTAATTCCCGCGCCCAGATAAAGCTCTTCGAGCCCGTCGCACTTGCGGAAGGCCTCCTCTCCGACGACTTCGACGGAGCCGGGAATCTCGACGCACTTGATCGAACGGCAATGATAGAACGCGCCGTCGCCGATTTCGACGACGGCGATTCCGTTAATACGGCTCGGAATCGTCTTCGTTCCCTCAAAGGCTATGTTGCACCCTGTAATGCGAACGCCTATTTTCGTGATTTCCCACTTCAGATATTTCAACGCGTCTTCAGACTTCTCGAGACTCGCGTCGGAATAGAACGAACCATGCTCCCTGAGACCGGCTCCGCTTGACGCCAGGGTTCCGTCGTTGGCAATGACGTCGACGCTCTCGTCAAACGCGTTGACTCCGAGCTCTTCAATGGTTGAGGGAAGGAAGACCCTGCGAAGAGAAGAACAGCCCTCGAAAGCGCGTTCTTCGATCTTTTTAATTCCAACTCCCAGGCGAAGCTCTTCGAGCCCGGAGCACCAGGCGAAGGCGTACTCGCCGACGACTTCGACCGAATCCGGGAGGACGACGGAGGTGATTTTTTCACATTTTGCGAATGCCATCTCGCCAATTTCGACGACCGGACGTCCGTCAATTAGAACCGGAACCTCCAGAGCTCCCTCGAAACTTTTGTCGCAACCGGTGATGCGAACGCCTACTTCTACATGTTCCCACGTCAGACAATCCAATACGTTTTTCATGATAGATCCCTTTTCAATGAAAATCCGTAATATTGAGGGTAAGAACGAAAGATTCAACCTCATTATAGTCGTTTTCTAATAAAATGCAAGCCCGTAGGCCATGAAACCTGCGGGCTTACGTCATAAATAGAGGAAGGGAAGCTCCTTAACGACGAGGCGAAAGACGCGCGACAAAGACGTCTTCCTAAATACCGTCGTCGACGACGAGGTCGACGCTTTCGTCGAACGCGTCGAGCGCTAGTTCTTCAAGCGTTGAGGGAAGGGCGACTTTATAGAGAGAAGAACAGCCTCTGAACGCTTGTTTTTCGATCTTTTTAATCCCCACACCCAGATGAAGTTCTTCGAGTCCTGCGCATTCTCTGAAGGTGTACCAGCCGACGGATTCAACTGTGCCGGGAATTTCGACGCTCTTGAGCGAGCTACACCGCAAGAAGGCTTCGAACTCGATCTTTTTAATCCCCGCTCCCAGATGAAGTTCTTCGAGTTTGGAGCATTCGCAGAAGGCCCCCTCGCCGACGGATTCAACCGTGCCGGGAATTTCGACGCTCTTGAG
>JBJEXI010000060.1:0-39726 GCA_051885615.1 Thermoguttaceae bacterium | reverse complement strand
GTATCGTGGCGGATAATATGCTAAAGGGAGTCGCATGGCTTGCTATGATTCTACTCGCGACGCTTGGCGCTTTGACGTTTCTTCCCGAAAGCGCGTGGGATTCGTGTCCGCCCCCGTTAAGTCCCCTTCGAGCTTCCCTCGCCAAGTTCTGTATTGCGCCCGCTAAATACCGCGCCAAAGTCGACGAGCCCGAATTGACAGTCTCGCCCGTCGACGAGAACGCGTGTCTTCCCAACGGCGGCGACGACTCCCTATGCGCGGAATCGCGCGTTCAGATCGCTTCTCCCGCCTCTCGCCCGCGAATCCTCGAAGAACGCGGCGAACCGGTCGACTCCCCCGTTCGTTCTCGTTTTGCGGGCGTTGCGACGGATTTGCAAGACCCTGACCTTCCTGCCGACGATTCTCCCCTTTCTCAGAGTTCTGCGGTCGCCGATCCCCTCGCCGCGCCCGAGAACCTATCTGACAGCCCTCTCGACGATCCGATCTTCAACGGCTCGGGAGACGGTTTGGACGAGTCGTTGACGACGCTTGCCGATCCGCCTCAGAGCGCGGAGTTTTCCGAGGCGAACGCGCTTCTTAGCGATCATGCGCAAGAGACGGCTTCGCAACAAAACGCGTCTGATTCCTTGAACGTCGCCGCAATGCCCGCCGTCGAGGCGCAGAGTGGGAACGTCGCGCCGTCGGTCGCTCCTATGCCGGAGGGAATCGCGGAATCGTCGCCCTCCCCCGCGCCCCAACAACCGTCTCAAGAGAATCCGGCTCCGCAACCGCGAACCTTAGCGGAAGCGGGCGCCTCAATGGCGTCTTCCGCTTCTCCGTCTCCCGCCGCGACGACGCCCGCGCCCGCGACGCAGAGCTCCGTCGCTTGCGCCGATCCCGCTCAAGCGTCCCAGGATCCCGCCGCGTGCGCGACCGCCGCGACTCCTACCCTCTCCGAGCTGATCGCCGCGAAAAACTATCCGGCGGCGCTTAACCTTGCGTTAAAAGGTGCGCGCGACGTCGCCTCCGCCGCTCAAGCGCGCGATATTTTCGTCGCCCTTAATATGCTTAGACGATATTACGTCGCTCAAGGACAGACAGACGTCGTCGCGCGGATCAATGCGACGCTCGACGGTTTAGCTTTTGAAATCTTCTATAACCCGAAACGTGCGATTCTTGAACCGATGCGTCAAACGTTGCCCGGCGAAACTCTCGAATCGATCGCGAAGGAGTATAACGTCTCTCCCGAAACGATCGCCGTTATCAACGGCGTGCAACTACCCGCGGATTCCCCGCTTCCCCCCGGAGCGCAACTCAAAGTATTTCGCGGCCCGGTCGCTGCGGAAATCTCCGCGTCGCGCAAAGAACTTTTGCTGACTTTCAACGGCCTGTACGCCGGACGATTCAAGTGCGGTATTCCGCGTCAGGACTCGAATTTCAGAGGAACGTGCGCCGTTGAGACGCTGATTGAAAAGCCCTCTTGCGACGCCGTCGATCTTTCCGGGGCCAAAATCACGATTCCGGGCGGAGCTCCGGAGAATCCACTTGGCGCGTATTGGATCGGCCTTTCGGGAGGTCACGGACTTCAGGGGACGAATCGCGCGGAACTGATCGGAACAGACGTTCCTGAGAATGGCGGTTTTATCTTTAGCAATCGAGAGATTTCGCAGCTGAAAATCTTCCTTGTTCCTGGTACGAAGGTCTATTTTACCGATTGAAAAAGAACGCATAATGTGAAAGGCCCCCGTGATGGACGAGGGCTTTTTTTATTTCTGTCTGCGTTCGTTCTCAATCTTTCTGATTTCTGAAGAAGAAACGTCGTCGATAAAAACGTCTTGGGGAAGAAACTCGCAGAGATGACGCAGCGCGCTGGGGAGCATGTCGGCGAGCGTATCGGAGGAGAGTATTTTTCCGTTGATTCTACGCGTAAAGACAAGGAATCGGACGTTCAGAGCGTGAAGTTCTTCCAGGACGGAGTCGCGCTGAGGGACGCTATTATTCTCATACTTAGGGTCGGCGAGACGTAAAATCGTGTCGGTTCCCGCGATGAAAACCGCGCCGGGGAAAATCCGCGCCTTTTGGAGAAATCGCGGGGCGTTGACGATCCAGAGAGTCGAGTTTGGAACGAGGTCGTTGAGCTGGGCGGCTCGGCGCGTTAATTCCATCGGATCGAGGGGCGGCTTGTCGACGTTGTGCGCAGATATTTCGAAGGCGACGGGGAGATTGAGGCGCGACGAAGCGATTTGGGCGATCGCGGCGTGCCCTCGATGCGCGGGGTTAAAAGAACCGGGGAAGAGAAGGTAGGGGGCGTTCTTTTGAGGATTAAGCGGAAGAGGAGCGACGCGTCCATTTTGGGCGAGAAGGGCTCGCCCCGTAGCGTCTTCCGGCGCGTAGAGGAAGGTTGCGGCTTCAGGATTGACGAGGACGGAGGAGAATTCGGCGACGTCCTCGCACGAGAGGGGTTCGAGCGTTCGAAGGGTGAGAGGCGCTTTGTGTTCCATCCAAAATTGTTGAGATTCGCTCCCAACTTCTTTCAGCGTTTTCATTAGGGTTGAGAAGATGAAATCAGCGGCGATTCGCTCTTCTTGGGCGCGTGTTCGCGCGTCCTTTTTGAGGGTCATTGACGCGGAAAAAGTTCCTCTACGCGATACGACGGCGCAGTGAACGCGATGTTCTCCCTTTTTGGGGCGCTCCGAAACGAGGGCCGCAGTCGCTCCGACTCCCAGGAGCGACTGAGGATCGGCGTCTGGCGCAATAACTTGAGCGCGGCGCAGAGCCGCTGCGGCGAGGAGTCGCGCCGTGCGTTCCGAGGTGTAATTTTCCGGGTGGAATCCTAGAAAGTCGTCCGTCGCTAAAGGAGCGTACGGAATACGCGCTTCAAGAAATGTTTGAGACGCGCCGGGGACGGATAGATAATCCGATAGGAACGCGGAACCGCCGCCGGAGACCGTGACGACGAATTTCAATTGGGATTGGCGAAGTCTGGATATAACGTCGAAATACATTCTTGAATCCTTTTATGAAAAGGCGCGAGACAATTTCGTAGCATTATAGTGAAAAAGGGAGGTTAGACAATAAAGAACCGCGACGTTGCGTAGAGCAGCGTCGCGGTTTGGTTTAGAAATCTGTCAACGGATTCAACTCATTTGATGTTGTTTTTGTAGCCGGTCGCGCGGTCGCGTTGCTGATCGTTACCCTTTTCAATAACGACGTCGAGAGCGCTCTTGAAGAGTTCTTTGTCTTGCTTGCGGAGGTAATCCTGGTGCGCGAGATCAAGAATGGCGTTCATCGCCTTATCGGAAAGGCTTGCTTCGTCGACCTTGGAGAGGGCGAAGCGGACGGAATCAAGAGTACGGACGGCGCCGACGCGTTCGAGGACGAGGTTGCGTTCGTCGTCGCGTGTCGCGAGCTCGAAGGCGGTCTTCAAGTTGGCGAGCTTGTCGGCGTCGGACATGTCGATACCGTCGCGGTCGTCAGGAAGAGAGACAACGCGGACGAAGGCGCGGAGCGCTTGAATGCGAAGCTGCTCGGGGAGCTTTTGATCTTTGGCGGCGTTGAGGAGTTTTTCCCACACGACGGCGTTAGGCCAATTGCTCATGGCGCGGATGGTGAGAGCGACCATCTGAGGCTGACCGGAAGCGAGACCCTTTTCCATTTGTTCGAGGGCCGCGTCGCCGCCGATACGTCCCAAAAGCATGAAGATTTGGGCGCCGTTATCGTTATTCATCATTTTAACGACAGGGGTCGCGTCGCCTTCGCAAAGTCTCGAGATGATTTGCTCGGCGCGGTCGCGATCGCCGCCTTGAGGAATAGCGAGGAACGCGTTGACGAAATCGGGAATGTTCTTCTTGGACGCGAGCTTTTCAGCGGCGGCGAGGAGCTGGAGGCGAACGGCGCAGTCGTCTTTCTTAGCAAGATCGAGCAGGGCGGCGACCTCTTCTTTGTCGTAACGACGGCTGGCGACGTTAGCGAGAGAAACGAGGTTGTCGTTGTTCTTTTCTTTCTTGAGAGCGGCGGCGAGAGCGGCGTTGAAGTCGTCGCTTTGAATGTTCGCCATGACGCGTTCAACTAGACCGCGATCGAAGGCGAAGGCGTCGTAAAGGGCGTCGAAGTTCTTGCCGGAGCCGATCTTTTCGATAGCGAGGATAGCGGCGCGCTTAACGAATTCGTTTTCGGACTTGAGCGAATCGAGGGCGATTTCGAGATAGGCGGGATCGTCTTTGACGCGGATAGCGCCTAAAGCGCGGGCTTTATCGTCGTCGGAGAGGTCGTTGAATTTGGCCATGTAGTCGGCAAATTCTTTGTCGGAAACGTAGGGGAGCGACTGAGGAAGCTCGGTTTCGACGCCGATGGAAAGGTCGACGTTGAGGTTGACGAGATAGCCGTCGATCTTTTTAGGATCGTCGATTTTTTCCTTCGCGGCATTGAGAGCGGCGACCGCTTTCTCGGAACCGATCTGGATGAGGGCGCGCGCCGCTTCATCGAAGAGCGCGGGTTCGTCGCTGGCGAGGAAAGAAGCGAGAAGGTCGACGCAGGAGTCGTCGCCAACCCAACCGATAAGGTGCAGGAGCCACTGTTTGGTCGCGGTCGGATAATCTTTGCCAAGCGCGTCTTTCATGAGCGAGAGGGTGGCTTCGCGTTGATCGACCTGCTGGAGGCAGAGATTCATCCACGTTTGCTGGGCGTTCTCCATTTCCTTGATCTGATCGCCGTTGGTCCAATCGCTTGGAGTCATTTTTTCGACGGTAGCCTTGAAGGTTTCGGCGGCGTCTTGGGCAAAGCTCGGCGCGGCAAAGGCGCAGAGAGACAGGGACGCTGTAAGGATCAGCGCGGAATTTTTCAAATTGAATTTCATGTATTCGTCTCTATTTCTGTATGTTAAGCGCAGAGTAATCTCCGCGCGCTTTTCTTTTGAAAAAACCGATTATGTCGGGAGACTTCAGACGACGGGAATGACGTAAGGATAACGCTGGACGCGAGCGACATGGTTGTTCGCTTCCTCGTCGTTGATGAAACGGCAATTCGCGGCGTCCCATTTGAGCTGACGATTGAGTTTGTGCCCAATAGCGATGAGCTGGCACAGAGAGGCGGTGCAAGCTCCGTAGAAGAAGTCTTGGAACGGTCGAAGACGATTACGAACGCAGAAGGCAAAGTCGTCGGCGATGTTCGTGGCGCCGCCGGAATAACGACGAACCTCGACAGGATAGAGGGGATCCATCTTCTGCCCGTGACGGTATTCGCCTTCGGTACCGACGAAAGTAATGTCGTGCGGACCGTTCCACGCGTGATACATCTTGACGCCATTTTTGAAGACGGCGCAGACGTAGTCGGAGCCGTTGTATCCGCGAGGGAGAATCTCGACGGGCTCTTCGGCGTCGAGACCAAGCGCGTACATGGCGCCGCCGAACTTGTGAGCGCCCCAGTCGGCGAGGAAGCCGTTTCCGTATTCGGTATAATTACGCCAACCGCCGCCGTAGCTGCCGGAGCAACGTTCGCTGTTGTAAGGCGCGAGAGGCGCTTGTCCTTGCCAACGATCCCAATCCATACCCTCCGGAATCGGCTGCTCGGGGAGATAGCAGTGTCGCGGAGGATTGCCCAAACCGACGAAGACTTCTTTGACTTCGCCGATGCAACCGCTTTGGATAATGGGAGCGATGTAACCGTAGTCTTCCATAACGCGCTGACTACCGCTGGTGCAGACGCGGTTGTACTTGCGCGCGGCTTGGACGATCAAGCGGGATTCCTGGAGAGTCAGGGTCAAGGGCTTTTCGCAGTAGACGTCTTTACCGGCGCGGCAAGCTTCGACGGAAATCTTCGTGTGCCAGTGATCGGGGGTCGCGCAAACGATAGCGTCGACGTCTTCGCGTTCGAGGACGTCTTCGTAATGCGCGTAACCGGCGGCGTCTTCGTTCCCGTAACGTTGATTAACGCGGCCTTTGGCGTGGTCAAGGTGAGCTTTATAGCAGTCGCACACGCCTAAGACATGATAATTAGAGTTATTGAGGAATCCTCCAAGGAGTTCATTACCGCGATTTCCTAATCCGATATGGAAAAGATTGATTTTGTTACTCGGGGCAACCCCGCCGTCATACCCTAAAACGTTGGCAGGAACGAATTGAGGCGCAGAGATGACCGCCGCCGTCGCGGCAAGGAAGGAACGACGACTGATTTTACTGGCTTGTTTTTTCATCTATTATTCCCTTCTTGACGAATGGACCTATTTGGAACAAAGTTGCAGGCGCCGTAATAAAACCAACAGACTTTGCTTCAGAGTTTTTGGGAATTATACAAAAGATACTATGTTTTAATAGAGTCTTTATATAAATTTCTCTGGTAAAGAGAAAAAATTTCCTATCGCAGAAAACTTCCCCTCATTTTTTGACATTATAAACAACGAGGACTAAAAAGTCCAATTGTAGAACATGAATTTTTTGTTTTTTGTACAAAAAAGAGCGCCGCCCTTTCAAGCGACGCTCTTCGATATGATTTAATTGATTTTATTACGGGATGGCGACGTCGTACGTCATCGTCTTATCTTCTCCGACTGTAACGACTTGTTCGGAGTTTGCGCCATATTCGGGCGGAATAATATCTTCGCTTTCAACTGCGCTGGGGTCGATTAAACCGTCTTTGAGGTCGTTAGGATCCACAAGCTCTCCCGTCTTCTTGTTGCGGAACAGGTTCGCGACGACGCTGACCGTGTAATCGCCGGGAAGGAGCGCGTAACCTTCCTGAAGAGTATACTTTCCGTCGATAATATCGGCTGTCGCACCGACTACCGATTTCTTTGGATCTGGATTTTGGGCCGTAAACTGGAGGATTCCCGAAGGCAACGGTTCGCCGGAGACCGTCACCGTTCCCGTAAGAACGCAACGTTTTTCCTTAGGAGCACATCCTGTCGTAAAAACGAGAGTCAGGAGAAGCAGAACGGATAGTCCGGCGACGAAATTCTTTTTGGTCATGAAAAACACCTCTGTATATCACGGGGTCTGAACAGTTTCGGCGCCCTGAGTAGAGCCGATAGCGCGCCAGACGTCGGCGTCAACCGTAGAGCTAACGAAGTGAACGGAACCGTCGGCGTAGCAGACGTTGACTCCGCCGGAGTGACGACTACGCGCCGCGACCCATGCGACGTCTTGCGAAGTGCCGTTAGAGGCGGTAATGGTGAGTTTGTAGTCTTTGCACGGAAGGTTCATATCGGGAAGATCCTTACAACGGCAGTAGTTGTAGAGCATCTTGTCCGGATAGGTGGAGTTCGGGGTATTGTAGTGGGTGTAGAAGGGAGTGAGGCAAGTGCGCCAGAAAGCGCCGCGCGTATCTTGTCGTCCGCGGTCGTCCCTCTGACCGATCAAGATTTCGCTCATGATCGCGGTGTTGGAGAGACCGTCGGTCGCGCAGGACCAGCGCTGATACGTTCCGTAAGCGCCTGACTGATAGTGACCGCCGAAGAACGCTCCATGGTGCTCGGCGGCGCCGTTGACGTCAAGCTTTTCAACCCAATAGTTCTGACCGATGACAGTTCCGATCGTGTCGTACCACCCGGTGCTGCCGACGCTGACCAGGTAGTTGGCGAGATAACGGTCGTTATAAACGGTCGTCGTGTCGCCTGAAATGACGGCTCCGGGATTGTCGCTTGGGCAACTGAACATGCCGATTCTGTTTTGTTCTTTAAAGACGTTCGCGTTGTTGGTCGTTCCGGCATAGGTCGGATTATTCCAATCGATCGTCTGGTATAGAGCGTTTTGTTCGATGTAGGGAAGGATTTTTCACGCCCAGGTAAAGCCGTTGGCTCCGTTGGTACCCGCCATGAGGGCGCCGTTGACGTCGTGATAATTTTGGAAGCCGAGTCCGAATTGCTTGAGATTATTTGTGCACTGCATACGACGAGCAGCTTCTCGAGCCGCTTGAACCGCCGGTAGCAGAAGCCCAATTAAGATACCGATGATAGCGATTACAACCAAGAGTTCAACAAGTGTGAAGCCCCGTTTGCAGGTTGAAGGCACGGAAGAAGAAAGACTCATAAGAGGTCTCCTTTACTTAACAGGGAAACGACGAGGGTATGGGAATTATTCCATTGCACGAAAGCGCGACGTTTTCCGCCGCGCGACGCGACATATGTAATAAACAAATACTATTTATATTTTTAGCGTAGTTCGCTGTGGTTTTTTTCGTACCTTTATATTGTAATAACAATATGGCCTTTTGACAACGCAAAACCATGAAATTTTTTCGATTATAAGTGTAAATTTCTCATAAAGTGTAAAATTCCTTTATGATTATCTAGCATTTAGCGTGGTAGATAAAAAAATCCGACTCCCATGAGGAAGTCGGATTCAAACAGACTAAGGCGTTTATGCGCTAAGACTAATGCTGAACTTTGGCCGATTCGGGCGCGTCGACGACGCCGATAGTTTGCATCCATTCATAAACGCGTTGGGGGTATTTGAGGATCGGCGCGTCGGGACCGCAGTTGCGGAACGCGTGGTTTGCGTAGGCGTAGACGTGCATCTCGCCGGGTATTCCCATCTTACGCAGTTGGCGATAAGCCATGACCGACGCCATTGCGGAATATCCGTCCCCGTCTCCGTGGATGAAGCACATAGGGGGCGTTTGTTCGTCGAATCGGAAGTCTTTGACGAGTGGCGCGTCGTTTCCGCCTTCGGTATTTTCATTGTCGACGCCGTCTTCAAGAGCGTAGGCAGGATAGACGGGAATCGCAAAATTAGCGTTGCATGGGACGTCGTCGATCGCGTCGACGCGTTCGTAAGTCTTTGTCATACTCGACGTCGCGGCCATGAGGCATAGGTGCCCCCCTGCAGAGAATCCCATGACGCCGATTTTATTCGCGTCAATACCCCAATCGTTGGCGTTTGAACGAATGATTCGAATCGCGCGTTGGACGTCTTGCCAAGCGGCGAAGTGCTTTTCGACGTTTGGACGTCGAGGCGTACGGTACCACATCATGCATACGGCGACGCCCTTTTCCAGGAAGAAATCGCGCGGCATGATTCCTTCGACTTCATACGCGACGCCGTTGTAACAACCTCCGCAACAAATGAGAACGCACGCGCGCGTCCTTTGATTTTCAGGACGCCAGAACTCGATTCTCGGGGTATACCACGGGCCGCCTTGATCTTGGTATTGCGACGCGTCGTCTCCCGGCGGGGTAGTCGGCCAGAGATTGACGACGTCAAAGGCGCGAAGGTTTGAAGCGGTTAGGACGAAGAGGAGCGAGGCGAATAGGGCCGCCGCGAGATAAGAACGATATTTCATAGAGAATCTCCTTGCGTCAAATGGCGCCGCGAGTCGAATCGCGCCGATTTAAGAGCGAGACGTCGCGGCGTCGGTGAGAACAGCCGCCGGTATCGGCGCGCGTTCAAAGACAGAGGTAGCGAAAAGCTTCTCTGGGGATGGAGCGTCGACGTCTTCCTCAAGAAGCGCGACGATAGAGATTTTATGCTTATCCGCAAAACGGATCGTTTCTTCGGGATCGATAAAGAGGGTTTTCTTCGCTTCAACCGCGAGCACGGAGGCTCCCGCTTCCGCCATCGTCTGGACGGTGCCTAAGCCGATCGTCGGGACGTCAAACCGCATATCCTGTCCCGGTTTGGCGACTTTTACGACGACGAAGTCGCCGCTTTTGCAAAGCGTTCCGGCGCGTCGGATCGCCGCGTCGGTTCCTTCGATCGCCTCAACGGCGAGGACGGCTTGATTCTTAACGTCGACGCTTTGTCCGACGTCGAGTCTTCCCATCTCCCGCGCGAGTTTCCAACCGAAAAAAACGTCTTGCCATTGAGCGGCTGAAGGAACGCGCTTGGTAAGTAATTGTCGACGCATGAGTAACTCCGGGGCAAACAGCGTGCCGGGTAGAAGGGTGACGCCGCGCGCTTCGAAGGCGCGTATCGCCGTGAGAAGAAGCGTATCGTCTTTGCAATCCGCTTTACGGAATAGGAAATGATTAGCAAAGCAACGAATCGTGTACCAGTCGGGCGCCTGCCGCCATAAAAAACCAGGATCGTAGAGGCGCACCTTGTGAATCTTCCCCGCCATTGTCGCGTAACTCACGTTATGGCGATTGAAGAATCGCGTCGCCCAACCGAATTTTCCGAGCGCTCCCCAGCGAAAGACGTCGCAAATATCCTCGAGTTCGGGATCCGCATGGTCAAGCGCGCCTAAGCAAACGACCTCGCGACCGGTCGCCTTAATCGCCTTAGCGAGGACGACGGGATATCGTCCCCATCCGGCGATCAATCCGACTCGCTTGATTTGGGAGAGGTCTTGGGAAAGGGTAAGAGGTTGAGCGTCTGCCATCGGTTCTCTCGCCAATTATTCTTGGGCGTTCTGAGCCGCTTCGAGCGCGGCGAGACGCGCCTGAAGTTTCGCGATCTCTTTGTTGATGGAACGTACTTCTCTAAGTGTGTCAGGAAGTTTCGTAAGAGCCGCTTGCTTGCGCATTTGTTCCATCTCGGGGGTCGCGGGAATTCCGACGATTCTCACTTTCGCGGGGACGCTCGCCATAACGCCGGCCATCGCGCCGATCACAGCGCCGTCGCCGATCGAGATATGATCGCGAACGCCGACTCGACCCGCCATCACGACATAATCTCCCGTGACGACGCTCCCCGCGATACCGCAACTCGCGCAAATCATATTGCGCTTTCCAACTTTACAGTTGTGAGCGAGCATGACGTGATTGTCGATTTTTGTGCCTTCGCCGACATACGTCGCGTCGTATGCCCCTCGGTCGACCGTCGCGCACGCGCCAAGCTCGACGTTGTCCTCAAGGACGACCGAGCCGTACTGAGCGGCAAGAATGTGTTCTCCCGAAGAGGAATCGTAGCCGAATCCATAAGCGCCCAGGACGACTCCCGCGTGAAGAATGCAGTTTGCGCCGATACGGCAATTTTCATAAACGACGGCGTTGGGATAGATCGTCGTTCCTTTGCCCACGACGACTCCCGGTAGGAGGACGACGCCTGGGAAGATCGTGACGTCGTCGGCGAGCGTCACGTTGTCGCTAACGACGGCAAAGGGGCCTACGGCGACGTTTTCCCCTAAGGTTACGTTCTCCCCTATAGAGGCTTGCGGCGAGATTTCCCTTTTCAAAAGTTCGCAAGAGGGGTGGAAAAACCGCGCTAATTTATCGAAAGAGGCTTTAACGTCGTCGACGCGTAATTGGGCGATATAATCGGGAATCTGGGCGTTTGCGGTTTTGGCGACGACAACGGCGCGAGCTTTCGTTACGGTCGCCCAATCGAGTTTTTCCGGTTTTTCGGCAAAGGTAACGGAAACGTCGTCCGCAGTATGAAGGGGCGCGGTTTTTTCGATGAGAATATTGCTATCGCCGACGAGTTCTGCGTTGATGAGATCCGCGAGCTTGGAAAGAGTAATTTGCATGATTATAACGTTTCTCTGGGGGAGGAGCGCGTTTTTGAGTGGGAAAGAAGAGTGAAGTTCGCGCAAGCGCGAGAGCGCTGAAATAGGGAAAAGAAAAAGCCGCCACTCAACAGGCGCAAACCCCTGCCAAGCGACGGCTACTCTTTTTCGCAGAAGCTAAACGCGTCAAATAAGGATGGAATCTAACGCGTTTCGATTACCACAGCGCGCAACGGCGAACACCAAAAAGTCTAAGTTCAGGAATTAGCTTTCTGAGCCTTGATCTTGACAATGAGGCGAGCCAAACGGGACTTTCTGCGCGAAGTGTTATTCTTGTGCCAGAGTTTCTTGGCGGCGGCGCGATCTAAGGCGCTGCAGACGCTACGATACTGCTGTTCGGCGGCGGGGATATCGCCGGCGCGAAGGAGTTTGAGAAGATTCTTAATACGATTGCGAACGACCGAGCGAGCGGCGTGGTTGCGTTTGCGAAGGACAACATTCTGTCGAAGACGTTTTTTAGCGCTTTTAATATTTGGCATGGTTATCGTAGTACAAATAGGTGAACAACGAATTAGGTGAAACAAAGCCGATGAGCGGCGTTCCGTCGAAGGATGGGTTAGATCGAACGAAACGCCGGACGCGCCTTATCGGCACGGCCTCGTTTGGACGCGTCGCTCTATCCGAACTCAATGAGAGACGGTAATTTCTTGCTGAAGGCGACGCGACAACCGCCTGGGCTTCCAACGCCTCCCCTCTATTTTAACTTAATAGTCGGCAAGACGACGTAACAACCCCGCGCGGAACCTTCCTCGGTGAGAGCGAACCGATCCTGAATGCTCCACGCAAAATTTTGATTCTATTTATTATTACTCTTTTGTGCGATTTTGTCCAGTAGGTCTCCGACGTCTTTGTAAGAAAAATCTATCGCCGCGAGCTGATTTGCTAGTTTGCTTGCCTTCGCAAGGTCGTTTAAACCGAAGGCAAGGCGCGCTCCAAGGTAGAGAGCCTTTTTCATATCCTCGCTCTGCTCGTTCAATTTGCCGAGCGCCTGGTCATAGTGAAGACTTGCAAGAGGATACTGCTTAATCTGCTGGAAGCACTGACCAAGAGCAAGCAGGCACTGCCCCGCGATTCCTTCGTCTACCTTCGCCTTCTGCAACTCTCCGATCGCTTCCTTGTACTTCCCGTGACGCAACAAGAAGGAACCCATTTCCCAATGGAGGGGCGCTTCGTTCGGGGATTTCTTCAAACGGTACTGAAGATACTCGAACGTTTTTTGCGCGTGGAGATTTTTCTGTTCGACGCATTTCGCTTTGAGGGCGTCCGTCGGATTCTTTTTGTATTGTTCCGCCAACTTGTTGAACTCGGCGGACGCGCGAGCGCGTTGGACTTCCAATAGTTTGGGGAAGAAGTAATCGTCGTCGGGGAAGACGCTCAACGCGCGTTTGCAGGCGTCTTCCGTTTTACGATAGTTTCCTTTCTGGAAGAAGTACTCCGTAAGATCGAGGAACGCGTCGCGATCTTGAGGGTTCTTTCGCAAACGTTTTTCGCATTGATCTTCGACCGAAAGCTTTTCTTTTTCTTCGTCGCGCTCTTCTTCCTTCGCGCCGCGCGGCGCCTCTTGAACGCGGTTGATCGTTCTCTCCATCATGAGATCGCTGATCTTCTTGCCCGCTTCGACGTCGTCCGGTTTGGCCTTCAGAACGCGTTCCCAACAGAGAATCGCGTTTTCATAATTTTTGCGTTCGCCCAACTCAATAGCGGCGGTGCGGTTGATCTCAACGTCTTCCGGCGCGCTTTCCACCGCGTGCTTTAGATAAGCGAGCCCCGCGTCGTCAAAGCCGCTGTCGAGGCACGCGAGCCCCATGGAGACGTAAGCGTATGCGTCCCACGGATTGCGCTTGAGTTTTTCAACGCCGTCCTTCATCGCCGAATCAAGGTCTTTCGGTTTTCCGATCGGAGCGGATCGCGCGGCCTTCTTGAGAAAGCCGAAGGACGACTTTTTCTTTTGATTGCCGAATTTCACGCGTAAATTCGCAATAAACGAATTCATATAGAGAATATTGGAGGGATCGCCGACGACGCACTGCGCGAACATTTCGGTCGCGTAGTCGTAATCGCCAATTTGCATCTTCTGGTTGCCGTACTCAAAACATTTTTGTAGTCTAGCGCGCACAGCGGGCGTGACGACGGATTGGGGCTGCATAACGATCCTCCGAACAATAACGAGCAAGCGTCGCGCGGTTCCTCACCTAGAGACGCGGCGCTCCTTCTCCATATTATAGTCCCCTTGACGCGCCCTATCAACAAGAAACCCCTGTTAATTTGGAAACTTTTCTTGACCCTCTCATAAAAAAAGGATCCGACCTATCGTCGGATCCTAACTCAACGGTCGTCACCCCGTCGTGAGTAATACAGTCTGTTTTAAGCGCCCCTCTAAGGCTGAGGTCGACTGACGCGTCGGAAGCTCAGAAATCGAGCAAATCGGGAAAATCGTCCGGAACCGACGGTTCTGCCTCCGCGTCGAGCGCTTCCGGATCGACTCCGCCCCATTCGTCGAGGAGCGAGTCCGAGGATGCGGGGGGCGTGACGGAACCCGGCGATATTGGGTAAGGCGTCGCGGACTGTCCCTGCGCCGCCGTATTGGGCGTAAAGGTTTGATTTAGCGCGGCGGATTGCGCCGGAGGGGCGAGATTCGACGCGGCGTTTGGCTTCAAGGTCGACGTCTGACCTTGCGCTGAAAGGTTAGACGCGAGCCCTTGGTTCTGGAGAGTCGTTGCGTTGGGGTTTTGCGCTGACGCGCCGCCTTGAGTCGCGAGATTCCGCGCGGCGTTTTGACTCGTGTTCGACGCTTGATCCTGCGCTGCAAAATTGGACGAAAGTCCCTGATTTTGGAGAGCGGCGGCGTTTTGACTTTGCGCTGGAACGCCGCCTTGAGTCGCAAGATTCTGCGCGACGTTTTGATTTATTGCCGAAACAGAATCCTGAGCGGCAAGATTAGACGCGAACCCTTGATTGGCGTCGTTCTGAGCGACGTTTGGAGTCGTCGCCGCAAGTTGACCTTGAACGTTAAGAACCGAACCCGCGTTTTCCGTTGGATCCGGGCTCAACGACGTTCCGTTTTGGCGCACTAAAAGGCTCTGAGCGAAGGCGGAATCCGACGCCGGGAGAACTTCCGGCTCCCCGTTGGGGGGCAGGACGAGTTGCGGCGGCGCGTATTGCCGCGTCGTCATTGCGATTCGCGTTTCCGGTTGCGCGGCGGTCAATTGCGTCGAGTTCTGGGCGAGGGCGTTGGGGAAGGGGACGATTCCCGCGTTTTCCGCGATTTCTTTTTCGCTCGACGCGGGAGCTGTCGCGTCAAGCGCGAATTGGGCGCCGTCGTTCTGGTTCAGTTCGTCGGAGCGTACCGGAGTGTAATTCGACGCGGAAGCGTTTGCGTCGGCTTCCGTTTGAGACGGCGCGGTTTCTTCTTTTGCCTGCGCGGCGTTTTGCTTTTTTTCGCCCAGATCGACTTGTTTCGCGTTGATATCGGTCGGGAGTTGGAAGACTGTCGCTTCGATCTTTGAAGAATCGTTGAGAACAGGGGTTCCAAGATCGATGAGCAGGACGTCGCCGGTTCGCAAGCAACGTATCGACGCCTTTTTCGGCATGACGACCCCTGCGGATTCGATCAGTTGCGGTTCCGTCACGAGAATGGAGATGAACGTTTCCCCTTGAGGATTCTGAACGTCTTGACGCGTGATCGCCGCCGTGCCCGATTCGACGTAAACTCGCTTCTTGTAGACGCCTTCCGCCCGTTTGCAATTGACGGTGAGGAGGATGGAACCGTCGCTTTGTTTTTTCGGTTCGTCGGCGAGATCTTCTTCCTTGATCTCCATGATTCCTAAAGCTTCAGGGAACCACGTTGGGTCGACGGGAATGACTTCCGCAAGGGGCGTCTGAGAATATTCTTCAATTTTGCAACTGTAGAGATTGTCGGAATCCTGAATGGAATTCCAATACCAGAACTTTTCGCCGTCGCAACCGCAGTCGACGACGCGTCCAAGGAGCCCCGAGGTTCCGACAAGCCTGAACTTGCTCGGACGTTCGTACAGGAACCGACAATTCGCCCAACCAGGTTGGTTTTGGACTCCGATAGAGGCGTTTGTGGCGTAAATAGATTTTATCTTAGCGCTATTGTCGTTAATTGCTTCCAAGAGTTCGCTCGTCGTTGGGTTTTCACCGACAACCTTGGGGAGCGAGACTTTTTTGGTCGTCTGGCAACCGAAGAGTAGGAGCGTCGCGAAGCAAATGCAAGTAAGCGCGTAGGGAGCGTTGAACGTAAAACGCCCTTTAGGGGACGTATTACGGCTTCGCGACGAATTTAGTGCGAGCGTTGACATGTTGGTTTTTCAAGTTCTAACGGCGCCGTGCGCGTTCCATCCTGGAGCGCGAAACGGCTGATCGATATTATGCGTCGTCGTAACGACAGACGCCGTCCATGGCGAAGTACTTCGAGACCGCCGGTAACTAAAGTCGCATCATAACCTATTGGCCGACGCGCGACAAGCTCAATATTTTTAAAAAGCGGAGGCGTTTCGCGGATTATTCTTCTGGAGCGACAAGATCGCCGGAACAGGGAGTTTCGAAATGCGTCGAGAGGCGAATATTATCTGGGTTGTCCAGGATATCGACGAGTCTGTTTTGAACGTCGTCCATTTCCTTTTGGGTCATGCGAACGACGGGTATTGCGTAACATGCGTCGTTTCGGGACGAATAGACGAAGATCGAGTCTTGACGGGCGTTTTCTTGGGAGGGCTTTTGCTGAGCGCGCGCGTTTTCAAATTCAAAACGAAAGACGCGGCGTCGGACGAGAAGGAGGGCGAGCGCGTAGAGGAGGCTTTTTTCCTCCGGTTTGAAGAGAAGCTCTTCGAAAAGGGATACAAGGGCGTCGTTTGGGGATCGCGTTTTTTTACGGTCGTCTGACGAGCGATGGGAAGGAACGCGGGACGACCACCATGCGAGGGTTGATTCTGGACGCCGGAAGCCTTTCCACGCCTTGACGCACATATCTTTGCGCGCGAGTTCCCCTTGGTCGTAATATATAATTGAGTAGATTTTTTCGCCAGGGGCAAAGGCGCGTCCTGTTTCGGAACACGTTTTAGACGCTTTTGGCGGGCCGCCGGGGGGAAGAACCGAAAGCTCAAAGACGTTGGAATTCATTGTGACTCCTCAGGTGACGAAGAAGTGAGAGCGTGGGACGAAAGTAATCTTTTTCGATGTAAAAAACAATCTCAAACCTTAACGGCGCGGCTTTGACGGAGTTTTTTAGAAAAGGAGTGAAAAATCCTCTTGTCGACGTCGTAAGAGCTGATAGAATGTTTGAAGTAACGGGTAACCGTTCGGAAAAGCCGGACTGGCGGAATTGGCAGACGCGATGGATTCAAAATCCATTGCCCGCGAGGGCGTCTCGGTTCGAGTCCGAGGTTCGGTACTAAAGCCTGACGAGAAGATCGTCGGGCTTTTTTTTATGATTGGGGCGTCACAAAGAACGAAAAGCGGATATAATAAACCGTCAAGATTATCATGACGCCGGGCGCGCGTTGAAGCGCGTCGTTAAGGGAAAAAGCGAGTGAGCAAGCGCGAGAGTCTAGGCGTCGCGTTTGCGTCACGTTTATTATATTAGGGAGAAGTAGATGAAAACGCGCGCAGAGGATTTTGCTGGTTTAACCGTCGCGATGACGACGCCCTTCAAGAATGGCAAGATTGATTTTGACGCTTTAGCAAAGCAGGTAGAGTTTCTTGTCGACGCGGGCGCGACGGCTCTTTCCCCTACGGGAACGACGGGCGAGTCCCCAACGTTGACGCATGAAGAACAGCATGAAGTGATTCGCAAGACCGTCGAATTCGTTGCGGGTCGCGCGAAAGTTCTCGCGGGTACTGGTTCCAACAGTACGGAGGAAGCTCTTTCGCTTACGCGCTACGCGGCCGAGGCAGGCGCTGACGCCGCCCTTATTATCACCCCTTACTACAATAAGCCGACGCAGGAAGGAATGTATCTCCACTTCCGTAAAATCGCCGAGTCTGTCGATCTTCCGATTTGCGTGTACAACGTTCCTGGGCGCACCGGAAAAGCGATTGATCCCGAGACGATCATTCGTCTTGCCGAACTCAAGAATATCGCGATGGTAAAAGAAGCGTCCGGATCGATGGACGCCGCGTCCAAGATCGTCGCGGCGACCGATTTGACAGTTCTTTCCGGCGACGATAGTTTAACGCTTCCCTTCATGTCGCTGGGAGCGAAGGGCGTTGTTTCCGTAGTGGGAAATTTTGCGCCGCACGATCTTGTCGCGCTTTGCGTAGCGATGAATCAAGGCAATCTTGAAGAAGCGCGCCGTCTGCATTATCGCCTCTTGCCGTTGTGCCGCGATATGCTCTCTTTGGCGACGAACCCCATCCCGGTGAAAAAAGCGATGCAACTTCTCGGACGCGATACCGGCGAGCTTCGTCTCCCCATGACGGAGTTGGAGCCCGCGCTGACCGAACGTTTGCGCCGTTCTCTGGTCGACTACGGACTCCTCGCGGAGTGATTCGACTCATTGATCTTTCTTTTAACGGATTGAGAGAAAGCTGATAGCATGATAGTGAAAATCACGGGCAAGCTCGTCGCGCTTTACGACGAGCGGGCGATAATCGAGGCTCCGCCTTTCGAATATGAGACGTTGATACCGGAGTTTACGCGTCGTCAACTTCAGGGGGAACTTCAGAAGACGATCTCTCTCTTTACGATCGAGTATATCGACGGCAATCCCGGTCAGGGACGACTGACGCCGCGCCTTTTGGGCTTTCTGACCGAGGTGGAGCGAGAATTTTTTGAGATCTTTTGCAGCGTCGACGGGGTTGGCGTCAAGAAAGCGTTGCGGGCGATGGTGCGTCCAGTGCGCGAAATAGCGTCGGCGATCGAAGAACAAGACGTGAAGAGCCTTTCGCGCCTTCCCGGCGTCGGTCCGGCGACCGCCGAGCGCATCGTGGCGAAATTGCGTCGCAAGGTTCCTAAATTTGCGTTGATGGCGGCGCGTCCTAATGAAGCGGAACTCGTTTCTCAAGGCGGATCCGACGTTTCGGACGTCGTTGCGGAAACCTTTGAAGCTCTTCTTTCTCTTGGGCACGGCGAAGCGGAAGCGCGCCGAATGATCGATTCGGTTCTTGAAAATTCAAAGAAGAAATTCAAGGACTCCGCAGACCTGATTCAAGCAATCTACATGAACAATCGTTAAAGCGTTCTTCGAAGACGCGATAATGGCGGCTAGCAATGTCGAGAAAAGTTGTTTTAGGGGGGGATTTCAACGACGAATCCCCCGTTGACCCGCGGCAGGAATCGACGTACGTCGATTCGTTTACTTTGTCGAACATGCCCGAGGACGACGCGGCGCTACGTCCGACGCGCATGTTTGACATGGTCGGACAACGCGACGTATACGAACGCGTCGCGATTGCCGTCAAAGCTTCTCAGAAGCGCGGCGAGACTCTTGGACATATCCTTTTCGACGGTCCTCCGGGCCTCGGTAAGACGACTTTCGCTATGTGCATCCCGCGCGAATTGGGCGTCGATTTTCAGATCGCCAACGGCGCGACGATGCGCGCCCCGAAGGATATTGTCCCATACTTAACGAACGCCCAGGAGGGATCGGTTCTCTTTATCGACGAAATTCATCGTATGCAGAAGACCGTCGAAGAATTCCTCTACCCTGCGATGGAGGATTTTCGAATCGACGTTTCTATGGGCGAGGGCGTCAACGCGCGCACGTTGAATATTCCTCTCAAGCCGTTCACTCTCATAGGAGCGACGACGCGCACCGGTCTCATCTCCGCGCCTCTGCGCGACCGTTTTCAAATGCGCGAGCATCTCGATTTTTATACTGTTGAAGAGCTTGCCGAAATCGTCAGACGAAACGCGAAGAAATTACGCGCCGAATTGGACGACGACGCCGCTTTCGAAATCGCAAGACGCAGTCGCGGCACCCCTCGCTTAGCGAATAATCGCCTTCGCTGGGTGCGAGATTACGCCGACGCGAAATCCGACGGGGTTGTGACATGCGAAGTCGCTCAGGCCGCGTTGAAGATGCAAGGTATCGACGAAGAAGGGCTCGATCAGCTCGATCGTAAATTTTTGGAAACGATCTGGCGCGTCTTCCAAGGCGGTCCCGTCGGCGTCGAGGCTGTCGCTCACACGATGAACGTCGCGCCGGACTCTCTCGTCGACGAAGTAGAACCCTATCTTTTGCGAAGCGAGTTGTTGATCCGAACGCCGCGAGGGCGAAGATTGACCGCTAAAGGCTTGAAACATATCGGCGTCGATCCCGGCGAGTATGAATGGAATCGATCGCGTAACGACAACCTTAATTTCTTTAAATTCTGACGCAAGAACGCGCGTCTGGGAGTTTATATAGTTATGTCCGCCAATGAAGAACCTAAACCGTATTTGATTACCGATCCTCGCGAGATGAGCCGTCGTGTGGACGAATTACGCCGCCAAGGCAAAAGGATCGGACTTGTCCCTACGATGGGAGCCTTGCATCTCGGGCATCTGAGCCTCGCTATCGCCTCTAAGAACGAATGCGACGTCACAATCGTTTCCGATTTTGTCAATCCGACGCAGTTCGCGCCGGGAGAAGATTACGACAAATATCCGCGAACTCTTGACGCCGATATTGATCTCCTTTCAAAAATTGAGACGGACTTCATTTTTGCGCCGAAACCCTCCGATATGTATCCGCGCGATTTTGACGCGACCGTTCATATTGGAGGCGTCACCGGACTCCTTGAGGGCTCTTTTCGACCGACTCACTTCGACGGGGTCGCTCTCGTTGTGTTGAAGCTCTTTAACATTACGCGCGCCGACGTCGCCTACTTCGGTCAGAAGGACTATCAACAGGTTCAAGTCGTTAAAAAGATGGTCGCGGATCTGAACGTACCGACGGAAATCGATATGCGTCCGATTATTCGCGAACGCGACGGTCTGGCAATGAGTAGCCGCAATCAGTATCTTTCCGACGACGAACGCCAACAAGCGGTTGTATTGAACAAAGCGTTAGAAGAGGCGAAGCGTCTTATTACCGAGGGAGAGCGTGAATCGAGCGTCATTTACGCAGCGATGCGGGCGATTATCGAAAGCGCGCCGAGCGCGAAGATCGATTATATGCACATCGGCGATCCGACGAGTCTTCGAGAAATGGAACGCGTGTGCGGAAACGTCGTTGTTCTTCTTGCCGTGCGTATCGGCGCCACGCGTCTGATCGACAATATCTTGATTGAGAAATAAACGATTGCGACAGACAGATAAAAAAAGGCGCCGATTCATGCGAGACGAATCGGCGCCTTTTATTTTATGGTTTATGGAGCGACAAGACTCAGAAGCGTTCCATGAGTTCAACTCCCAGACCGTTGGCTTCGATGAAGGCAACTTTTAATCCGGGCATTGCGACAAAGGGTTCGACGAGGACTTTATATCCCTTCATCGCCTCTTCGAGATTATCACATTCGTAAGCGACATGCGCTTGTTTCTGGAGAATCTCGGGGAAGCAACTACCTTCTTCGAACTGTAGCCATTCGACGGAGAAGGGTTCGTCGTTGAAGTCGTTAATATGGACTTTAGCGCCTTCAAGATAGGTGGGAAGATCGGTGCGACCCTGAGTCGGAATACCGATATGACTAAAACGAAGTCCTTCTTTAAGCATAGTTTGAGACCTTTTATAAGAGTTAAAGGGGAAGACGCGCTAAAAGCGTTTCGTCAGGAGTGCGAACTATTACGGATGGGCCTTGGGATTGGTGAACTTGAGGCCGTCCATGCTGTGATAGCAAGCGTATTCGGTGACGACGGCGCCTTCGGAGCCGGCCATCATGAAGTGAGGAGCGCAGAGTTCGCCGAGACGATCCTGATCGCCGACGGTCATATACTTGTAGTTAAAGCAAGAGATCGCGTTGGCGTCGAGCTGGCTCTTGGGGAGCATAGCGAGGACTTGAGGGGTCTTTTCGCCGCCGAAGGAGAAGTTGTAGATGCTGCCGTGACGAACCTGCCAAGCTTCGTGCTTCGCGGGAAGGCCTTCGGCGGCTTCGTGGCGATGCTCAGGAATCATCTGTCCCGGAAGGAGATAGATGTCGTGCCCGAAATAACGGAATTCTTTGTCGTTGAAGAAGAAGATGCCGCCCATGCCGACGTGCGCAAAATCGCCAAGACCGAAATCGGCAACCCAGAAGTTCGGGTTCGAACGAAGAGAATCGGCGATGGAATAATTCATCTCTTCGAACATTTCATAATATGCCTGGAACGCCTTGTCTTGCTGGAAAACGCCGTCCTTGTAGAAAAAGTCGTTATCGTATTTCATGCCTTTGCCTTTATTAGCGCTAATGTTAATTGGTTCACTGGAAGTCTTCGCGTCGTCAGCCAGAAGTACAGTTTCTGTAAGGTTGACGAAGCCAACGCTGGCCGCGCCGCCGACAAACGCCTTCAACAGATCTCTTCTATTCATTGGAAAAAGCTCCTAGTCGGACGAGCCGACTTTCATAGTCCTGCGCGAAGCGGATCGGTCTCCGCGTTTGGTACGCGCGACCGTTGACGAGCGCGCGCGCTGAAGGTATACTTTGTCGCATCCGCTAACTGTTAGCGAATGACGAAAAACTACCGTTAGAGTATATTGTTTCTTGCTCGAGTTTGCAAGTTTTTTTTTCAACGAAGAGATTTTTTGTACTTTTTCGAGTTTTTCTTGAGGGCGCAAGATAAGTCAAATTCTTGTAGAGTAAGTTTATGGCAAAGGAAAAATCACCAGCTGATCCGCGCTTGGTTGCGTCGATTGAATTAGAAACGCGCGCCGAGGGAGTTTATCTACCCGTCAAAGCGCAGCCAGGATCGGGGCGCAACGAATTACGCGGCGTTCAAGACGGCGCGCTAAAGGTATGCGTGACGCAAGTTGCGGAAAAAGGGAAGGCGAACAAAGCGATTGTCGACTTTTTGTCGAAGTCGTTAAAACTACGCAAGTCGCAAATTTCCCTCGCGTCGGGGGAATTGGCAAGTCAAAAGAAGTTTCTCGTTACGGAAATCGACGAGTCGGAACTTCGCGATAAATTGGCTTTAGCGCTTGCCTGATAATCGTCAAATCAAGACGTTAAGAAACAAAAGATAGAGAAAATGGGCGAATTGTTAAAATCTCGGCGCTTTTCTTTGGGTCACAATCTGATATAATTACGAAAAATTTGGTCATCGACGTTCCGGGCGATTCTTTTTGAGTAGGAAAGCGTCGCTTTGGGGCGGTTTGATCGCTTATATGGCGCGCGTTGGAGTTGTAAGCTCACTTCGAAGGCGTTTGTAGTATAGTTGGCGCCGGCATGTTGTAGGGCGGCGTGATTCAGGAGTATTAACCAAATGAAAAGTTTGAAGATTACGGCGAGCGCGCTTCTTGTCGCGAGCGCGGCGGCGATCCTCGGCGGTTGCAACGACGACTATTCCAATGTGACGGGCACAGTCCTGGTTTATAAGGCCGACGAGCTTTCGCCGTCTGTCGCGGACACATCCGACCAAACGCTTTATACGGGCGAATCCGACGCCGTTGATCCGGCGATTAAGAAACTTGCCGAAGTTTACGACGCTACGCACGCGCAGCGCGTCGTCGTAGCGCGTCCCGCCGCCCCGGCGCCGCGCCCCGCAGCTCCCGCTCTCGATCCGCCTCTCGCTTCCGCGGAAGATATCGCCGCGGCTAAGGCTCGCGTCGAAGAGTTGCGCGGTTCCGTCAAGACGGCGAAGAACGGCGCGATTATCGGTATCGTCGCCGAATCCCAAGATTTGAATCTCGAGGACATGAAGTTGTTCGGTCGCCTCGGCGATTTGGAATCTTTCGCGTGCCTCGGGTCGAACGTGACCGACGAACTCTTCGCGCAGTTTAAGGATCTCAAAAAACTTAAGAGCATCCGCGTTCAGAACTCCGAGATCACCGTCGAAACGCTCAAGCTCTTCTCGACCTTCCCGGAACTCGAATCTCTCGACATTCGCCGCGACCTGAAGCTTGAAAACGCCGACCTTGCGCTGATTCCTGAGTTCCCGAAACTCACGAAACTTGCCGCCTATTACAACTCTTTCACGAATAGCGGCGTCAACAAGATTTCGAAGTCGACCACCCTCAAGAGCGTTGACCTTCGCGGTTGCACCGACGTTTCCGACTCTTCCGCGAAGTATTTGGCGCGTATGGAATCTCTTGAAGAGGTCTACTTCCGCTTCTATATTACTAACGACGGCGTCGATAAGCTCTCTGCGGCTCCGAATCTGAAGTTCGTCGAATTCCAAGACTGCCAGATCGACAACGGTTGCGCCGAACTCTTCTCGAAGTTCCCGTCTCTCACCGGTTTGAGAATCTTCCGTAGCAAGGGCTTCACCGACGACGGAATCAAAGGTCTTGCGAATCTCAAGTTGGAACGTCTTGAATTGCGCGACTTGAGCGCGTCCGACGCGGGCGTCGAAGCTCTGAAGGATATGGATTCTCTCCGTTCCGTCGAGCTTTCCGAACTCGCCGTTTCCCCCGAAGCGATCAACGCTCTCGTTTCTTCTCCCGCTTGGAGCAACATGCAGAGCCTCAGCTTCTTCTCCGTTCCCGTTCCTGATTCCACCGTTAAGTCTATCGCGGAAAACATGAAGGGCCTGACCTCGATTAAGATCCAAGCCGCCGGCGACGTGACTGACGCCGCGATCGACGAACTCGCCAAGATCGAAACGCTTACGACGATCGACCTGCGCGATAACGCCGGTTTCACCGCGGAAGGCTTCATGAAGCTTGCCAAGCTCAAGAATCTTCGTAAGCTCTATGTCAAGGGCACGAAGTTCGGCGATTCCTCCGACGCCGTTCAGAAGATGTGGGAAGAATTCAAGAAGATCAATCCTAAGTGCCAGATTTCGATCGACGGCTGATCTCTTTGAGAATTATCTTCTCACCGCCTGATTCTTAGAGATAATGATAACGCGGACGGTTTATTCGCCCGCGTTTCTTTTTGGTTTCTCCTCGCCGTCTTCCCGCGCTTTCTATTGGCAGAATACGTTTTTCGACTAAAATGAAAGGACTTTGGGCGCGCATTATGCGCGCGGAACTCTGGTATTTGCGATAGAGGACGAAAAAGGAATGGCTAAATCGCGAAAGAAGTCGACTCGTAGCGGCGCGCAATTTTTTGAGGATTCCACCGGGCCGGTTGAATTATCTCCACAGGACGAGCGCACCCTTGGCAAGGTCTATAATCTTGCGTCTAAGATTACGACGCTTGTGGATCAAGACTCCGAACCCGTTCTGGCCATTCCCGCGCGATCTTTAAGCAACGTCTCCTTCAACGAGAAGAAGCGCGTTCTTCAGATGGGGGCGAAAACGACGAATCGCGAGCTCTTCAATCTCTCGCAAGCGAAGAGTTTTATGCAAACGGCGCTCGTTGCCGCAGGCGCCAAACGCCTTGTCGAAATGGGCAAAACGACGAGCATTCGTGGTCTCTACTATATGCTCAAGCACGACGTCAAGGGAACGAAAGAACCTACTTTCCACGACCAGGGCGAGTGCGACCCCGTCATCGAGGATTGTGAAGTTCTCCTTGAAGCGCTACGCGAAGAGCTGCACCTTTTCGCGGATAAACGCGGCGATATGGTCGGCAATATTACGATCGTCGATTCTGGCGACGAGATTGATTGTTCGCGGATGGGATCGGGCGGATACGCGATTCCGTCGATTGTCGAACCGTCGGTGATCCAATTTAAGAAATGTACCGCCGATTTCGTTCTCCATGTCGAAAAAAATACAGTTTGGCAACGCTTTAACGAAGATAAATTTTGGAAAAAGCACAACTGTATTTTAACGCACGGAAACGGACAGCCTCCCCGAGGCGTTCGACGTCTTTTAAACCGCTTGCATACGGAACTCAAACTGCCGATCTTTTGTCTTCTTGACAACGACCCGTGGGGGTATTATATCTATTCCGTCGTTAAACAAGGCTCGATCAATCTTGCGTACGAATCGGAGCGAATGGCGACTCCCGACGCCAAGTTTATCGGCGTTCGTAGCCGCGATTTCGAACGCTGCGGACTCTCCGAAGGGGTAAAAATTTCTCTAAACGACGTCGACCGTAAACGCGCGAAGCAAATAGCCGAGTATCCGTGGTTCGTGCACAAGAAAGAATGGCAACGTGAAATTGACACGATGCTTCGAAATGGATTCAAGTTGGAAGTCGAAGCGCTTGTGAGCCGCAGTATCAGCTATATGACGGAAGAGTATGTGCCGCGTCTCCTTAAAGAAGGGGATTTTCTCGATTAACGAATCGAGATTTGACCGCAATTTAATTGTCGATAGTTGAAATCTCATTCCGTTTTCGATATGATTGTCGTCGTCTTGTTCGACGCGCGTTTTGCGGCGCGTCGTTCTGTTGGTCAGAACGCTTCACATATCTTCTAAGGGAACCGAGATGAAACGACGAAATTATTTAAGAAACGCGGGAATCCTTTTTGCGGCAAGTCGATTACCTAGCGTTGCGCGCGGCGCGAACGCTTCGGGTAGCGACGAGATTAAGCTTGCGCTCGTTGGTTGCGGGGGGCGTGGACGCGGAGCGTTGATGCAGCGTCTGGCCGTGAACGACAATGTGCGAGTCGTGGCTATCGCCGATATTTTCGAAGCGGGCGCTCGGTCTGCCGTAGAGGCTTTCGAGCAAACGGGGGACAAGCGTTTTGATCTTAAAGACGGGGTTTTCTTCGGACTTGACGCGTATAAAAAGGCGATCGAGTTATGCGACTCCGTGATTCTTGCGACCCCTCCGGGATTTCGACCGGTTCATTTTTCCTACGCCGTCAACGCCGGTAAACAGATTTTTATGGAAAAGCCGTGCGCGATCGACGCGCGCGGGTACCGAATGGTACAGGAAGCGGCGCGTATTGCGGACGAGAAGAATCTAAAAGTCGTCTGCGGTTTCCAACGTCACTATCAAAATCCCTATCTTGGCATGTTCGAGCAGATCAAGGAAGGGAAGATCGGCCAGTTGAAGTATAGCCGCGTTTACTGGAATCAGGGGAATCCTACGCGTCGCCCGAGACTTCCCGGTATGACGGAGATGCAGTATCAAGTGAAGTGCTGGTATCCGTTTAACTGGATAACAGGGGACAACATCGTCGAACAGCATTGTCACAATATCGACGTTGGAAACTGGATTCACAGCCTTGGCGATCCGACGTGCGCGACGGCGCATCCTGTGAAATGCAACGGGATGGGGGGGAGAGAAGTGCGGAAATATCCCCGATATCTCTATGCGGGGAACCGTTACGATCATTTCTGTTGCGAGTTTACGTATGCGGACGGAACGCAGATGTTCAGTCAATGCCGACATCAAGAAAAATGCTGGTTTAACGTGAGCGAAACGTTTGTCGGAACCGAAGGAACAGCCGGTTGCGGATGGGTTAAGAACCTCAAAGGCGAGACGATCTGGAAGTTCCAGGGAGAAGACCCCGATCCTTACAAAAACGAGCATGTCTATCACGCGAAGTATATTCGCGAAGATATTGCGCATAACGACGCATGGTTCGCGTCGAATTCGTCGATGACGTCGGTTTTAGGACGCTACGCCGCGTACTCCGGAGCGGAGATCTCCTGGGACGACGCGGTTGCCAACGGAGTCGACGAGTTCCCTTATGATCTTATCGCGGAAGTCGAAGCGAATGATCCCGCGAAATTCTGGGACGTCCTACCCCCGACGCTTCCCGATTCTGTTCCCCCCGCGCAACCAGGGGCGGGAGAATTCATATACGAAAATTCCGTGCCCGTACCAGGCGAATGGAATTGGAGGAAGGCGTAATATCCGCAAGGATACGGCGACAACATTGAAGACGCCGTATCCTCGTTTTTTTTGAGGGATGAAGGGCCTTTTGCGACGTCGTAAGTTTAATTGCGATAGCGAGTAATAAATTGGTAAATTTCCAAAAAACTGGCAAATTTTTTAAAATAACGCTTGAAATTGGCCGTAGTAATTGGTAAATTAAAACAAACGACGCACAAATAGCCTAAACGCTAGAATTTGTGTAAAGCCAACGGTTAAAGAGAACTTGAAGAAAATTCCGATAACTGTGGCGTCGCAGACGTCATGCGGAAGCGACGTACTATATCCATTTAACTCAGGAGTTGAAAATAATGAAACGACGTGATTTTCTGAAGACGACCGGCGTCCTCGCGGGCGCGAGCGTAGTAGGCGGCATGAGCGTAGCGCGCGGCGCGAACGCTTCCGGTAGCGATCTTATCAAGCTTGCGCTCGTCGGTTGCGGCGGTCGTGGTCGCGGCGCTCTCCAGCAGCGTCTTGACGTCGGCGACAACGTCAAAGTTGTCGCGATTGCCGACGCTTTCGAGTCTGCCGCGAAATCTGCCGCGAACGCGTATTCTGAAATGGACGACGATCGCTATGATTTGAAGGACGGCGTTTTCTTTGGTCTTGACGCTTACAAGAAGGCGATTGACAAGTGCGATTCCGTTATCATCGCGACGGCTCCTGGTTTCCGCCCGATTCATTTCACCTATGCCGTCAACGCCGGCAAGCACGTTTTCATGGAAAAACCTTGCGCCGTCGACGCTCGCGGTTATCGTATGGCGCTCGCTGCCGCCAAGATTGCCGATGAAAAGAACCTCAAGGTCGTCTGCGGTTATCAGCGTCACTATCAGAACCCCTACATCGGCATGGTCGAACAGATCAAAGCCGGTAAGATCGGTCGCTTGATGTATAGCCGCGTCTACTGGAACGGCGACGGCATCTGGGAACGTCCGCGTCAGAACGGCGATACCGAAATGCAATATCAGATGCGCAACTGGTATCACTTCAACTGGCTCTGCGGCGATAACATCATCGAACAGCACTGCCATAACATCGACGTTGGAAACTGGGTTCACAGCCTCGGCGATCCCAATAGCCCGAACGCGCACCCGATTCGCTGCAACGCGATGGGCGGACGTCAAGTCCGTAAGTTCCCTCGCTTCAAGAACTCTGGTCATCGTTTCGACCACTTCGCTTGCGAATTCACCTTCGCCGACGGTTCTCAGATGTTCAGCCAGTGCCGTCAGCAGGGCAACTGCTGGAACAACGTCAGCGAAACCTTCTACGGCACTGAAGGTATGGCGGGCGCCGGTTGGGTCAACAACGCCGCTGGCGAAAGCGTTTGGCGCTTCCAGGGCGACAATCCCGATCCGTATAAGAACGAACACGTTCAGCACGCGAAGTACATCCGCGAAGATATCAAGCACAATGACGCTTGGTGGGCTGCTCACTCCTCCATGACCGCCGTTTTGGGGCGCTACGCCGCGTACTCCGGCGCTGAAATCAGTTGGGATGACGCCGTCGAAAATGGCGTCGACGACTTCCCGTATGATCTCGTCGCTGAATTGGAAGCCAACGATCCCGCCAAGTTCTGGGACGCCCTTCCGCCCGTGCTTCCCGATACCACCGCTCCCGCGCAACCTGCGGAAGGCGAACTCATTTACGAAAATTCCGTTCCGGTTCCGGGCGAATGGAAGTGGAAGAAGGCGTGATTATAGCGCTTTGATCTCTTCTGTTTGAGAATTCCTAGAAGAAGCCGTCGAGTCTTAAGATTCGACGGTTTTTTATTTGGAAACGACGTTGTAGCGCGAGAAGAGAACGAAACTGCTAGATGGCGATTAACGGCGCTCTTTGCGCACGTAAGAAGAAAGCGTTCAATTCGGAAAGATCAATGGGAGAGGAATAGAAAAAGATATAGGAGCGCAAAAAAAGGGGAACGTTCGATTTCAAACGCTCCCCTAAATAATCGCAGGCTGGTGTGTGGTTAGCCTGGATTTATATCCACAATTGTGAGCCAATCACAGAAATGATTCGAAAGCTTGCACAATTGACAGCTGAATTTTGGAATTGTTCTTAGTATACCGCTTTTCTTAATTTTGGCAAGGCGTCGACCGAAAATTTTTACGGTTTTTTGAGGAAGTTATGATTGTGTATGAAATAAACGTTCGATTCATGTTAGTTTTATTTCAATAAAAAAGGGAAACGTCGTAACGACGCTTCCCTGACGGTGATTCGAACGCTTAGCGTTTAGCGGATCAATACATTCCGCCCATATCGGGCGCAGCCGGCGCGGCCTTTTCTTCCTTCGGCAAATCGGCGATCAACGCGTCGCTGGTGAGCATCATAGACGCGACGCTCGCGGCGTTCTGTAGAGCGGAACGCGTAACCTTCGCGGGGTCGATGACGCCGTCGGCGACGAGGTCTTCGTACTTGTCGGTAAGGGCGTTGTAACCGAAGTTGCCTTGACCGTCGCGAACCTTTTCAGCGACGACTCCGCCGTCTTTTCCGGCGTTGTCGGCGATCTGCGTGATAGGAGCGGCGCAAGCGCGAAGGACGATGTTGTAACCAACCTTTTCGTCGTTTTCAAGTTCGGCGGGCTTGACGAGAGACGCGGCGCGCAAAAGCGCGACGCCGCCGCCGGGGAGGACGCCTTCTTCAACAGCCGCGCGAGTCGCATGGAGAGCGTCTTCAACGCGAGCCTTCTTTTCTTTCATTTCGGCTTCCGTAGCCGCGCCGACGTTCAACTTAGCGACGCCGCCGGCGAGTTTCGCAAGACGTTCTTCCATCTTTTCTTTGTCGTAATCGCTCGTGGAAACTTCGATTTCACGACGCAACTGAGCGATACGTCCCTGGATTTCTTCGGTCTTGCCGCCGCCTTGGACAATGGTGACCGTGTCTTTGTTGACGACGACGGTCTTGGCCGTGCCCAGATCGGCGAGGGTGAGGGTTTCGGGAGAACGTCCGAGCGCTTCGAAGAGGACTTCGCCGCCGGTGAGGATTCCGATATCTTCGAGAATCGCCTTACGACGATCACCGTATCCAGGAGCCTTGACCGCGCAAATCTTCAGGTTGTTGCGCATACGGTTGATGACGAGGGTGGCAAGGGCTTCGCCGTCGACGTCTTCCGCGATGATGAGGAGCGGACGACCGCTGTTAATGACCGCTTCGAGAACGGGAATGAAGCTCTTGATGGAAGAGATCTTCTTCTCGAAGAGGAGGATGTAGGGATTGTCGAGGACGCATTCCATCTTCTGGGCGTCGGTGACGAAATAGGGAGAGAGATATCCGCGGTCAAACTGCATACCTTCGACCCATTCGACTTCAGTCTTGAGGGTTTTTCCTTCGTCGACCGTGATAACGCCGTCTTTTCCGACCTTTTCCATAGCGTCGGCAAGAAGAGCGCCAATTTCGGCGTCGTTATTGGCGGAAATAGCGCCGACTTGAGCGATACTTTCCTTGCTGTCCTTGACGGAGATGGACATGGCTTTGAGCTGTTCGACAACGTCTTCAACGGCCTTATCCATTCCGTTCTTCATGTGCAAAGGATTGACGCCGGCGACAACGGCTTTCATGCCTTCGTTGAAGATGGCTTCGGCGAGGATCGTGGCGGTGGTGGTGCCGTCGCCGACGACGTCGCTCGTCTTGGAGGCGACTTCGCGAACCATCTTAGCGCCCATGTTTTCGTAAGCGTCTTCAAGGTCGACTTCCTTGGCGACCGTTACGCCGTCTTTGGTCACGAGAGGAGAACCGAAGCTCTTCTGAATGACGACGTTTCGACCGCGAGGTCCAAGGGTAACCTTGACGGTGCGCGCGAGTTTCGTCACGCCGCGACGGAGCGCTTCACGAGCGTCTTGATTGAAAGCAATCATTTTCGCCATAATATTGTTCCTTATATGTAAATATGTGTTATCGTTGAATTTTAGTTTAGATTACGCGACAAGGCGCAAGAAGAGCGCGACTTACTCAGCTGATGATAGCGAGGATATCGCTTTCACGCATGAGAAGGAATTCGCAGTCGCCAAATTTGAAATCTTCGCCGGCGTAAGAGAGGAAAAGAACGCGATCGCCCTCTTGAACGGCGAGCGGAGCGCGGGATCCGTCTTTCAGGAGACGTCCGTCGCCAACGCTGACGACAACGCCTCGCGAAGGCTTGTTCTTAGCGCTTTCAGGAAGGTAGAGACCGCCCGCAGTAACTTCTTCAGATTCATCGCGACGAACAACAACGCGGTCGCCGAGGGGAAGGATCTTGGCTCCGCAGCAGCTTTTAGCTTCCGACGCGCCGTCGCACTTTTTCTTAGACATTCTTGAACTCCTGATCTTTTGATCTTGTATAACGCGGCTCGACGCGTTCAACCGCGCCGTCCTGATAATTACGATTGCGAAAACTCGCGACGTCGTCGGACGTGCCCAAGGCCGTAACTGCGCCGGCGAGACGTCGAATCGCGTACTTTTTTCTAAAAATAATGCATAATTGACGCCAATAAGACTCTTTTTTATCCCGTCGACGCTTTTTGATCGGTTTTCGTTCCATTCCCCCCTGGATTTCCGAGACTTCTCGCCATTCGAACGGTTGAGGGGGCGGCGTCCGTTTCGGCTTGCCGACGATCGATCGCGTCCGTCAATCCCTGTTTCAGTCAATTTGGCAGTTCCCTAGGCAATGAAAAAGGGGCGTTGTA
Source organism: Thermoguttaceae bacterium (assembly GCA_051885615.1). GTDB lineage: Bacteria > Planctomycetota > Planctomycetia > Pirellulales > Thermoguttaceae > RUG369. Next base: position 7,858 of record JBJEXI010000060.1, on the reverse strand, counting down.
AAAACGTCCCTTTCCGTGAGCCCGTTCACTCGTCCTCTTCGTCGTCTTCCGGCGCCGACGCGTCCGACGACGCTTCGTTTTGGGGCTGATTGTCGATCGTCCACGCTTGCTGTTTTTCTTTCCAGTCGGCGTCCTTGTAACGCGACGGCAACGGCAAATTCGTCTGTTTGTAACTTTCAAGGAAGCTATCAAAATCTACGTAGCGGATCGTCTGGAAGCCAAACTTTGCGGCCCCCTCGATATTCCCTTCCAAATCGTCAATGAATAATACTTCGCCAGGCTGAAGATCGGGAATTTCTGTTTTGGCTTCCGCGAAAGCCGCCTCGTAAATTTCTCGGAAGGGTTTAAGCGTCTTTACCTTGTGGCTTGCGACGCGGTGCGCGTCAAAGGCGTTCCAAATCTCGGGAAAGGCACTTTCCACGTAACTCCAGTGCGCGTCGTTTGTGTTCGATAGAATTCCTCGAGGAAAATTCAGCTTCGCAAGCTTTTTGAGGATTGGCATGATCAGGTCGTTCGTCCAGAAAATGTCGCTCAGCGCGTTCAAAAAGTCGTCAAGGTTCGGTTTGACTGACAGTGATGAACAAACCTGGTCGTAATATTCCTGAGTCGTCGTTTCTCCGCAGGAATAAACGCGGTATCTCTGATCTTTGAAGAGACTGTCGCAGACCTCTGCTTCCGGTTTGTTCGAGAGTTGCGCCAACTGAAAACAGAGTCTGTGGAGACTGAAGTGCAACAGAACGTTTCCCAGGTCAAAATATACAAATCGAATCGTCATGAGCCGCCTTTCTGCGATTGTCGCAACGGCTTTTACGCCAAGCGCAATCGGTCTAAAGTCGCGAAATTAAAACGAAGTACGCCTTATTATAAGGTTTTTATACCTCTTTGAAAATAGGTTTATAGGGATTTTGACGACAATGGTAGGAACAATCAATCTCCCCCCTTGTAAATAGGGGCGCGGCGATAAAATGGTAAGAATTTATGCCGTTTGATTTGCCTTCGAGGCTTCGTTTCGAAGGAAAGCTTAGGCTTCTTTTTGAGGGCTATGAAATGAAGTATGCGCTACAATTTAGTATCATCTTGGCCGTCGCCCTCGTCGGCGAACTCCTCCGGGCGGTAATACCGGCGCCGATACCTGCGAGCGTCTACGGGCTTGTCGTTTTGTTTGCCTGTCTGTCGTGCGGGATTATTCGGGTTTCGGCGATTGAAGACGCTTCGAATATCTTGCTGGAATTACTTCCTCTGACGCTTGTTCCCGCGGCGGTGGGGATCGTTGATTCTCTTGACGCCCTTAAAAGCGTGGCGATTCCCGTCGTTTTGCTCGCAACGGTAGGAACTGCGCTCGTCGGCGTCGCCGCCAGCGGCGCTGCGGAATGGATCATACGTTTTTCGAAGAAGGGAAAGAAGTGAATTCAACTTGGGAAGCCTTGAAAGTTCTACCCTGCGAAAGTCGTTATCTATGCTTGCTCGTAACGGTTGGAACGTATTTGATCGGTCGCGCTCTCCAGCGACGCTTTAAAAGCGCTTTTGTCAATCCAATTCTCATTTCCATAGGATGTTCTATCCTTGGCTTGATCGTGTTTAAAATTGACAACAAAACGTATCAACAGGCGACCTCCGGACTCTCGCTTCTGATGACCCCCGCGACGATTTGCCTGGCGGTTCCTCTATATCGTCAATTCGAATTGGTCAAGGCGAATTGGCGAGCGATTCTTGGCGCATGCATGGCTGGCGTTCTTTGCAACTTCCTTTTGGTCTGGCTTATTTCACGCGCCTTTAGCCTTGAATACGAGCAGTACGTGACGCTTCTTTCGAAATCAATTACGATTCCAATCGGCGCCGACGTAACGCAAGAGCTCGGCGGAATTGTCTCGATTACCTGTGGAACTATTTCTTTCACAGGAATCATGGGAAATGTTTTAGGTTCGTCTTTAATGAGTCGGTTGGGGATTGTCACACCCCTTGCCCAAGGGCTTGGAATAGGCGTCAGTTCCCATGCGATGGGGACGGCGCGCGCGCTCGAACTAGGAGAGACGCAAGGAGCCTTCAGCGGGCTCGCGATCGGATTGACGGGCGTCTGCACGGTTCTATTAGCGCCCTTTGCCGCGTCCCTTCCTTTATGACGAATATGACAAAGGATAGGAATTAAGAATCAATAGCTTTTATCATATAAGGAGTTGTAGATTATGTCGAGTCGTTTCGTAGCGGCGAAGCGCGTGGCGCTTTGCGCTTTCGGAATTTGCTTGGTGAGTTTTGGCGTCGCGTTGACGGCGAGTAGTAATCTTGGAACGTCCCCAATCTCGTCCGTCGCGTGGGTGGCGCACTGCGTTTCGATCGAATCGGACTACCTACCTCAACTTACTTTCGGAACGACGACGCTCCTACTCAATTTACTCTTCTTCTTCGTCCAATGGGCGATACAGGGACGGGCTTTTGGAAAACTTCAGTTCTTACAGATTCCCTGTACCTTTGTTTTTGGAGTCCTGATCGACCTGAGCATGGCTTTGTGCGCGTACCTTCCCGCTTCGTTTTATCCTCTTAAGGTCATGGAAGTCGTAGTAGGATGCGCGTTCGTCGCCATGGGCTTGGCGTGCGAGTTTGCCGCCGACGTTCTCTATCTTCCAGGAGACGGAGTCGTCAAGACGCTTGCAAATGCGATTAAATTGAAGACGGGCGTCATGAAGATTACTTTCGACGCGTTCCTCACCGTCTCTGCCGCGTTGATTTCCTTTCTACTTATTGCGAAAGTGGTTGGGATTCGAGAAGGAACGCTGATCTCCGCCTTTGCCGTGGGATTCTTTTTGCGCCTCTTCCAGCCGACTTTGGATAAATTGCGCGTTTTGACCCGTCGTTAATCGTACTTTCTTGTTTTTTGCGGAATAATCTGTTATATTTCCTCTTACAATGGATCGTATCGAAGTGCGATCGTTATGAGCGTATGTTGTCTAGAGAAAGTGGGGTTTCAATGCAGTGGAATACCGGAATACGGCGCGTTGCGTTATGGACTCTCGGCGTTTTAGCGGCGTCGAGTAGTTTCAGCGCGGCGCTAGCGCAGGACGCGATTCAAAAAGCGGGGCAAGGCGAAACGATCTTTGCTGATTTTAACGGAAACGACTACGGCGATTGGAAGGTTGAAGGAAATGCCTTTGGCGCCGCGCCCGCGAAAGGAACGCTTCCCGGACAAATGCAAGTTTCCGGCTTTATCGGCGACGGTCTCGTCAATTCGTTTTATGGCGGCGACGTCGCAACCGGAAAGATGACTTCTCCCGAATTCCAGATTGCCCGAGATTATATCAACTTCTTGATCGGCGGGGGCGGGGTTCCCGGCGTTAGCTTTGAGCTCGTCGTCGACGGGGAAGTAGTTCGCAAGGCGGCGGGGCCCAACCTTGTTCCCGGGGGAACGGAAGCTTTAGAGTGGAACTCGTGGAACGTCTGTGATTTAAAGGGAAAAACGGCCTTTTTCCGCATTGTCGACGAAGCGACCGGCGGTTGGGGACATATCAACGTCGACGAGATTTCCTTTAGCGATAAACGTCGCGGTTTTGTTGAGTTGACGCGCGATTTAAACGTCTCGGGGCGCTATTTGACTTTGCCGATCAAAACGGGGGGCGCGGAGTCGTGGATTCGAATCGAATGCGACGGAAAGGTCGTTCGCGAATTTACTGCGGCGATTTCTTCCTTGGAGGACGAGAAGAAACCTGGCGACTTCATTTCCTATGTCGATATGGCGCCGTATCGCGGTAAAAAGATCCATGTCGTCGTCGAACGAATTCCCGCCGATTGCGAATTAGCGTCCTTTGGATTCGAGGAAGAATTCCATCATGGCGAAGTCGCGTACGGAGAAAAATATAGGCCGCAATTCCACTTTTCGCCGCGCGTTGGGTGGACGAACGACCCGAATGGACTCGTTTTCTACGACGGCCTGTATCACCTCTTCTTCCAGCATAATCCGATGAGCGTCAACTGGGGGAATATGACTTGGGGACATGCCACAAGCCCCGATTTGCTCCACTGGACGGAAGTCGCCGACGCGATTTATCCCGACGAACTTGGCACGATCTTTTCAGGAAGCGGCGCCGTCGACGTCGACAATACGACCGGTTTTCAGAAGGATCCCAACGGCCCGGCGCCTCTTGTTTTCATGTTTACCTACAACGGTCCGAGTATGCGCTACGGCGAGCCCGCCTCTCAAGCGCTTGCCTATTCTCTGGACGGCGGTAAAACGTTGGTAAAATATGAAGGGAATCCGACGATTCCGCATCTTATCGGCGGAAACCGCGACCCCAAAATCTTTTGGCACGAACCCTCTCAGAAGTGGGTCTGCGCTCTCTATCTCGACGGCGAGGACTACGCGCTCTTTGGGTCGAAGGACTTGAAGAAGTGGGAGGAATTATGCCGCATTGAGCGACTTGGTTGTTCCGAATGTCCCGATATTTTCGAACTGGCGATCGACGGCGACGAGAATAATAAGGCCTGGGTCTTCTGGGGCGGAAACGGCAAATATCTTGTCGGCGATTTCGACGGACGCGAGTTTAAGAGCCGCACCGCGCCTCTCGACGCTAAATGGGGCGGCAACGACTACGCCGCGCAGTCCTATTCCGACACGCCCGGACGCCGTATTCAGTTTTCATGGATGCAAGGAGGCGTTTATCCCGATAGCCCCTTCAATCAGCAGTTCACCGTTCCTCGCGAGTTGACTCTTCGTTCGACTGCGGACGGTCCGAGTCTTTGCATTAACCCCGTCGTTGAAGTTGAAACCTTGAGAGGAAACGCTCTGCAACTTCAAAAGTCTGGATCCGACAGCGATTTCACGCTTGTTCCCCAAGAGGGCGATTTGAAAGATTACGAGCTTCTCGACTGCGAAGCGCAAATTGCGCTTGGCGACGAGCCCGTTGTCGTGGAATTGCGCGGACGCAAAATCTTGCTTGATCCCGCTGAAAAAAAGATGACCCACGACGGGGTTGTCGCGCCCCTCGACGTTGTTGACGGGAACGTGAAATTAAGGCTGCTCCTCGATCGCGTTTCTCTCGAAATTTTTGCGAACGACGGACTTTCTCAAATTGCCAAATGTTTCGTTCCTGAAGAGGAAAACGACGCGCCGATATTACGCGTTCAGGGCGCCAAGGGAGCGAATGCGACCGTTTGGCCGTTGAAGAGCGTTTGGAACTGAATTTGCGAAGCGATTGAGACGCGCGCTTTTTAAAAGACGCGCGTCTTTTTTACGCTTAGTTCTCGTCGAGTTCAATCTCCACGAGAGGGTAAACGCCTCGAGTTGAAATGAATTTACCGAAGAGAAAGTCGGAAAGAAGATGACGACCTAGAATTGAGCGAACGGCGGGTCTTTCCGACGTCGAAGCGTAAAGGACGTACTGTTCCTTTCCGAGTTGTAATTTTGCGCCGAACGCGTCTTTTTTGTCGGCGACCTTTAGGTTTTCCCCTACCGTGAGAGGCGTCCAGGAGAAGTCGCGCAGCGCTCGACGCCGGTTAAAGTCGAAAAGGAGAGGACAGAAGAGCGTCGACGTTGGGGAGACGACTCGAAAAGAAACTTTCCCCGACTCTGCGTTAAACTCCAAGTTCCCAAGCGCGGATAGGTTCTGATCGCAAGAGGGAAGCCCCAGCGGAAATAAGCGTGAAACGATCGACGCAGGCGTTGACGGCTCGGTTGGCGTCTTGCCCTGGGACGGTTCTTCCGCTTCGTCCCTTGCCGTAGTGAACGGCGCGTTTTGAGCGCGGAACAAAAGAAGAGGAGCGCTGGGAGCGCTCTGAACCTTCGTTTCAGAAGGAACGTCGAAGCACGCGCGCAGTTCTCGGGGAACAGGATTGGCGCGATCCTCCGCGCTGGGAAGGAGTTCGTCGACAAGGAGAAGGATTTTTTCTGCGTACGAGAGAAGAATTCGTCTCGAAAGGCGGCGTCCGCCTTCGAGCAAAAGAGATCGTTCGCAGAAAACGTACGACTTATCCAGATCCACGCACAAGGTTTCCCAGTTTTCGACAGGGGCAAGTTTCCGCCCGTCTACCGAAACGTCGACCTTCCATTCTCCCAGAAAGATTCCTTCTCCATTTGACGCGAGTTCAATCGGCAGGCAGAGAGAACCCGCGGAATTCCGTGATTCCGTGAATTCGAGCGCCATTTCAATTCCCTTTCCGTTTCCCTCAAAGGAGTCGGAGAAGAGACAGAAGCGTTCGTTTTGCGCGAACGCCGAGCGGACGGCGTCTTCGTTGAGCTCGCTTTTAATGGCTTCCAGGACGCGTTCGCGAAAGATTGGAGAAGAAAAAGAGGGGATAGCGTCGTTCGACATATCGATTCCTAGACTAAAAGAGACGCGGACACGCGCGTCATGTTTCCTTTCATTGTATCAGTAAGCTTCAAGGCTGAAAGAGGTTGCATTTGTCAAGCCTTGCGGCGATGGTTATAGCGTGGTATACTGACGCGAAGAGCGCGGGCTGACAACGCCGCGCGATTTGACTATTTGAGTGAAAGAAAAAGGCAGGCTTAGGCGATGAATCGTAATAAGAGTCGTGAGATTTTCGAAAAAGCGTTAACTTTGATTCCTGGAGGCGTCAATAGTCCCGCGCGCGCTTTTGGCGGCGTCGGGGGAACCCCCGTGGTATTCGAACGCGCGGAAGGACCATGGATGTATGACGTCGACGGAAATCGCTATATCGATTACGTCCTTTCCTGGGGCCCCATGATTCTGGGCCATTGCGATCCACGCGTCGCCGAGTCTCTTAACGCCGCCGTAGCGCACGGCACGAGCTTTGGCGCGCCGACCCTTGCGGAAAATACGCTTGCCGAACTTATTATTCGCTTGGTTCCCTCTATCGAACGCGTTCGCCTTGTTAATTCGGGGACGGAGGCGACGATGAGCGCGATTCGTTTGGCGCGAGGCTATACGGGTCGCGACAAAATCGTGAAATTCATCGGCTGTTATCACGGCCACGTCGACAGTCTTCTTGTCGCGGCGGGAAGCGCGTGCGCGACGCTTGCCGTTCCCAATTCTCCCGGCGTTACGGCGGGTACTGCTGCGGACACGATCCTTCTCAATTACAACGACGTCGAAGGCGTCCGAAAAGCGTTCGAGGAAAACGGCGATCAGATCGCGGGCGTAATCGTCGAGCCTGTCGCGGGGAATATGGGGTGCGTTCCCGGTACGCGCGAGTTCCTTGAAACGCTGCGCGAAGAGACGAAAAAGCACGGTTCCGTCTTGATTTTCGACGAGGTGATGTCCGGTTTCCGCGTCGCGCGCGGAGGAGCGCAGGAATTTTACGGTATTACCCCTGATCTTACGACGCTCGGCAAGATCGTCGGCGGCGGATTGCCCGTGGGCGCGTATGGCGGACGCAAAGAGATTATGGACGCCGTGACCCCTGTCGGAAAGGTTTATCAAGCGGGAACGTTAAGCGGCAATCCTCTCGCGACGGCGGCTGGTATCGCGACTCTGCAAGTCTTAGAAGCGGAATCTGATTTCTATACGAAACTTAACGCGACGACGACACGTTTGGCGAAGGGAATCGAAAAGGAAGCCGCCGCCGCAGGCGTCAAAGTTTCCGTCTCTCATATCGGCGGCATGTCGACAATCTTCTTCCTTTCTGAGGAAGACGACTCCGTCAAAGATTGGGATTCTTCGTCGCGCTGCGATAAGAAACGTTTTGCCAAATTCTTCTGGAGTATGCTCGATTCCGGCGTCTACTTGCCGTGCAGTCAATTCGAAACGATGTTCACGTGCTCGGTTCACTCCGACGAAATCGTCGATGAGACAATCGCCGCCGCTGGAAAAGCGTTCCGTTCGCTGTAATTGCCGTCATAAAGGAGATTCTAATGACGCCGTCCGTTGATAACTCGCCTTCCGTCGTCGCTTCA
>JBJEXI010000059.1:0-2134 GCA_051885615.1 Thermoguttaceae bacterium | reverse complement strand
GCAACAGAACTCAACGGGACAACTACCAAGGAATTGTGCGACTCATCGGCTACCGCATTAGAGTTTAGTCTCTCGGTCTTATCTGGAACATGCGCTTCCTCTTTTAGGAACGATATTATATCCTCGTCCGACTCAGAGGATGAATCCGTAGAACCTTCGGAGACTGAAAGTCTCCCTCCATCGCACTTATATGGCGAGTCTTCACCGGAAGCGGCGTCCACTTTTAACGTCGCACTGCAAGACTCGTTTCGAATAGCCGCCTCAATCTGCTTAGCCAACAGAGTAGCTTCGTAGTCTCCCGTATTCTGTACGGTCGCAACTTCTGCGCTGACAGACGCGTCTAACGGAGGCGCCGCTATTGCTCCAGCAAGCGAACACGACAATACGTTACGTTCCTCCAAAGACTCAAAGGACAAGCGTCCACTCAAGTCTTTAAATCTATAACTCTTCATAGAAAGAGCCTCCTGTATAGAATTTTGTAAAGATAAACGAACTATCACTTTCTTATTAAATCCAAGAAAGCGTTTACATACTGATTTAATACAATCTCTTTTCTCCACATTGAATTCGCTCTTTCGAGTCCTTTACGACTCCATTCTAAAGAAACGTCTTCATGATCCCACAAATATTTAATAGAAATTGTCCAGGGAGCGACTTCTTCCGAAGTCGGGAGATTAAGATGATAGGGCGTATACTTCGATGGAATAGAGAGAGTTTGTCCTGCGTCTCCTACAGTTTCAGGCAAAGCGCCCCGATCTGACGCGATAACAGGCGTTCCAGAAAACATAGCTTCAGCGACTACTCGAGCAAATGATTCGTCGAAGAAGGAAGGAACAATAATTAGTCTCGCCTGCGCGTAAAAATTTTCCGGAAATCTTGTATTTGATGCATAAAATATAGTTCCTTGCGCAGGAAGATCCCACTCAGGATTGCAGAGGAGCGAAGCGCCAGAACTTCCTTCAACAACTAAAAAATGAATATCTGGCCGTACTCGCCTCATTTCTCTCGAAATGCCAGCAAACCAAGCGACGCCTTTATTAGGACTAGGATTCACAAATAAAACGTAAGGTCTCGAGGAAAATGAATAGGGCAAACACTGTTCGAAAGGCTCTTCGTCAATTAGCGGCGATATTGCAATCGAACTTAAACCCAATCTTTTCCGGTAGACCATTTGACTGTATGTGGAAGGCACGATCACCAAGTCGGCATGTTTAAAGTACTCGAGGGAAAAATACGAGAAATTTTGCAACAACACTACTGTTTTTACCCCAAATTCGTGCGCTATCGCGAGTATTTTATCTCCACAGACAGCGCCCCCATAGGTAATAATGACGTCAGGGGCATGAACCTTCAACTTCGCTCGAAAAACAGATAAAAATTCTTTTGAAATAGTCAGCGCCTTCGTTCCATTTCCATTTTGAAGAGTTCCCTCGTCCGGAAGAAAAATCATCGATTGAATAGAGTTATCGTCAACTTTCGATAAAGAGAACGGAATCTCACGCTGAAATTTTCTGACGTCCAACAAAGACGTGCCAGTGATTACATCGAGGCAGGACAGATCATTAATCGGTTTATTATCAAACGAGGAACCGCAAAAAGTTTCGACGTTCCATCCATGCTTTCTCAAAGCTAGTAAAAGAGACCGAGTGGAAATCGACGCTCCATTAGACTGGTCTAGATAATTATGCCACGATACAAACCAAACTTCGGGGAAAAAACCATTATTCAAAGAAGCCATTCATACTCTCCTATTGAAAAAGTTTATACTTATTTATTTACACGAACCTAAAAGCGAGATGTTCGTAATGGGTAAAGTATAGTTACAATTCAAGCACGAGTCAAGTCATTGATTTACAAATATAAAAAAATAACAAAGAAATAGCAAAAATACTAAATATTTCCTAATAATAAAAATTATCCGCATTAGCTTTATTAATACGCCTCACAAAATTGTCACAGATTACAAGTTATTTGCATAATGCACCTGACTGTTGATAAAATACAAGTCTAAAACAGGAGAGTCTGAAGGGCTTTGAAAAACGAATCAATGGAGAAATTAGATAGAGGGAACAAGAAATAAAAAAGAGCCCTACGGAAAAGCAGGGCTCATATATCATAGTAAAGAATCAACACA
>JBJEXI010000058.1:10103-10399 GCA_051885615.1 Thermoguttaceae bacterium | reverse complement strand
TCCAAACGCGATTCTAACGGCGTTAAATAGTCCAGATATATATTTTTACCATCGAACCCATTTATCGCGTATAATCGCCGATTTAGGAGCAAAAATCCACATCTCCTCAAATGATGATTTATTTCTTATCCGCACGACCGAAAAAGAATATTGAACTAAATATAGACTTAAATAACGAGAGCCGTTGAAGAGACGCACCAAATTTTTAGAAAGCGTGTTGACAGAGAGCCGACATGGGGTAAAATAGTTCGCTGTATACGGAGTATGTGGATTCGTATGGGGGATTAGCTCAGTTG
>JBJEXI010000058.1:0-10003 GCA_051885615.1 Thermoguttaceae bacterium | reverse complement strand
GGAGAGCGCATGGCTGGCAGCCATGAGGTCATCGGTTCGAGCCCGTTATCCTCCACTTTTTTTAACCCGTATGGGGGATTAGCTCAGTTGGGAGAGCGCATGGCTGGCAGCCATGAGGTCATCGGTTCGAGCCCGTTATCCTCCATTTTTTATTTTCTTGTTCTGCTTTTCTATAATGAGACGCCGCAGGGCGTTTTTTTATTGTCAAAGCCCTGCGTTAAAAATCTGTCGTCTAGCCTCAAATCCTACGACGGCAACGCTTACCGACAAATTCAACGAGCGGATCTCTGGTTGAATAGGAATCCGCACCGTCGTCTTCGAATCTGTTAAAAAGGTATCCGGTAAACCGGTAGACTCGGGCCCAAAGACTAAAACGTCGCCACGTTGAAATTGGATGTCCGTATATTCAAAACGTCCCTTTTTGGACAAAAAGAAAAAGCGCAAATCCGTTTTATCAGGATATTCAGACTGAAGACGGTTGAGCAACATATCCCAATTGGTCACTTTTTCCCAATTCAAATAAGGCCAATAATCCAACCCCGCTCTTTTAACTTTTCGATCCTCAATCTGAAACCCAAGAGGCTCAACCAACCATAACTTCGCTCCCAATCCGACGCATGTCCTTCCCACCGCGCCAGTATTTGCCGCAATTTCTGGATGGTACAAGACAATGTTCAATAAGGGATTTGGACAAACGTTAGGAAATACCCCTGTCATATACTCACTCGCATTTAAAGAAAAACTCAACGTCAAGCTTGGAGGCCTGACGTTGAGTTTTCATTGATCATCTCTTTTTCTTTTGATTGAAAGAACGTCCTTCTTCTTCAGACTTTGCTAACCTTTGCTGTTCCTTGGCTCGCTCTACGACCTCTCGCCACAACTGTTTGAGAGAACTCGGAGGAGTCGGCGCCTCTTTAACAATCCGCCTTCCCTTCTTATCTCGTCTTGATTCATAGACGGTGTAAGAACGCCCGCCAGAACGATTATCTCTACGGGAACGAACGTTGGTAATGGAGCTAGGAGAATCTTCACCTTCACTTACAGGTTCTAATTCTAAGCTTCGTTTCGGCAGCATCTTACGCTCGAGAAGTCCCCACAAACTTGAAATAATGAAATAGATGCACAAACCGCTCGGAACTTTAAAGAACATGAATCCCATAAAGATCATCATGAACGTCATCATCCGCCTCATAGAGCGTTGTTGCCTCGCTTGAGCGTCGTCCCCGACCACAGGAGGAACGAGGAACTTTTGCTGAATGAGGAAGAGAGCGATCGTGATTATAGGCAAGAGATTCAAATAAGGGCCCAAACAGAATAGGGACAAGAATCCACGCCCGCTCATATTGAAGGACGACCAACCAATATTATTCCAAAACGCACTCCAATCGAACGCCATATCGGGAGCCGCTAAGTTGGAACACCAACGAATCCCCTTGCTGAAAAGAGGCGCTCCAAATAGGCTAACGTCAGTCGACAAAGCCCGATATAAACCGATAAAAATAGGCATCTGGATAAAAATTGGCAAGCATCCGCTTAGAGGATTAACTCCATACTTCTTAAATAATGCCTGCTGAGCAACCATCATTCCCTGAGGATTATCTTGGTACTTCTCCTTTAATTTTGTCAACTCAGGTTGAAGCTTTTGCATTCGTATCGAACTAAGAACCTGTTTACGGCTCAAGGGGAACAAACACAGACGCACTAAGATCGTCAGCAGAACAATGGCAAGACCATAGTTGAAAACAACATAGTCATGGAAGAAGTGCAATATCCAAACAAGAGGAATCGAGACAAACCAGAACCACCCGTAAACAATAGTCTTACTGAGGCCGTAATCAGCCATCAAATCTCTTTCTTTTGGCCCCATAAAGATGGTAAATTCTTGAGTATAGGTATCGCCTTCCTGACCGTAGGGCGCTAGAACTTGATCGTCGCTTTTCAGTCGGAACGACACGTCCGTATAATTCAGATGCTCGGGGATACGCGTACCTATACGAATCGGGGAAAACGCAAATCTTCTGTCTGAACCGTCGACGTCGGAGTAGACTGGGATCGCCGTGCACTGAAAATATTGGGAATCGACGCCAAGAAAATCCAACTTTAACTCGTCGCTTTGCTGTGTTTTGTCTTGAGCGACGTCCCAGCATTTAACGACGTCAAAGGATCGACGATTGTTCGACGAGACAACGATATCCCTCAAACCATAAGATCCCCAACCCGGCCCAGTTTTCCTCCCGGAGGAATACCACGCGCCTTCCATTGGCAAGCCGCTAGGACCATCCATCATAAAGCTCACCGTTCTAGAAGAGTTGGGATTATAGTTTTGAACTTGAAAACTCAATTTAATGTGATACGCCTGGGAATTCTTCACCCCAGAAGCGTCGCTCGCGTCGTTGGACTGCTTCTCCGTAGCGTTATCAGCCGTTTTTACAAGTTCATAACGTTTGACAACCCGCAATTGTCTTTCCAATAGAACTTTTTTGAAAACGGCGACCGATTCGCTTGACTCTTCCTTCACATAGCTCCAGTTAGAATTACGCAATGCTACTCCGCCTAACTCGTTGTCCAAAGCGGTCGGCCTTATCGCGGCAACGTTAGCCGATCGACCTTCCCCCTTGCTAACAGGGGCCCAAGACTCAAGTGAATCTCCGTCAATGCGAGAGAAAGTGGATAAGAAAGAACAGGGTTCCGTATTGAGTTTGCGAACGGGGGTTTGAGAATCCGATTCTTCGTCTAAAATATGCAGAAGATCGGTATTTTCAACCGAAGTTCCTTGCAACCCTGCGAGTTCGACATAATCCCTATAGTCGCAAACCATTCCACTCGGTCTCAAAATAGACAGAGGGGCATCAACCAAAGTCACTTCAACGGATCGAGGAGAGCCCAACTCGTTGATAAACTCGGCGCTTGAGGTTAAAGAGTCGTCGCTCTCGTTATAGCTTGACAGCCTCTCGAGTCCTTTTTGATACTTTTCATTCTGCGACAGTACGTCGACGTCAAATACTAAAAGTCGAATAACGTCGCCAGGTTTGGTCTTGAGAAGAGCTTCTCGTAAATCGCCGTAGTCGTTAATATCCTGGACGTCCTCTATAGCATTAACGACGCCAACGATACGATCGCCAGGTTTTAAACCAGCCTTTTCAACAGGAGCGCCTTTTCCAACCGCCTGAATACCGACGCCGGGGAGTCCAACTCGAGATTCTCTCATCGCCCAACTCTCGTCGGCAATGATTTGACCCAAATATCCCGTTTTATCAACGCTATCTCTGTAATATTTATCGCTAAGTTCGACTCTCGTGATTGCCGCGCCGCGACTCGTTAACGTGATCAAAAAACGATATGGACTATCCTCTTCTAACGAACCGAGAGTAACAAACTCAGGAACGATAGACTCGGCTTTCGTCCCTTCGCTGAGAAACTCTTCCGGTAGAGCCGCTTTTTCATCATCCGTAAGAGTTGGAGCTTCTTTCTTAACTGAAGAATCAACGCCAAGAGGATCAGTGGTAACAGGCTTCTTGGCTGTCATAACTTGGAAGGTCCAGACCAGGAGAAAGGTCATCATCAGAATAAAAAAGAAATTTGATTTGGGCGGATTCGCCTGTCCTCCCTCCTTTTTCATTGAATTTGGTATCTGGGGAGGTTGTATTGGTGGAAGTTTCGGGGCGCTCATTTGTATATTACTAGATAATTCTATTCTTTTCCAAAAGTGTTCGCAACGCTAAATGCAAACTAAATGCTTTAAAACAGGTATTCGGCAACGCGTCAAAACACGGATTACCTACCTTTTTCCAAACGTCTCCACAGGAAGGGATGTTTAGCCAATGCGTCAATCTGCTGGATCTCTTCCTGAGTTCGAGCGACATCGTAAGGAACCCTGTGGTATTCTACATAATTGTCTGGCGAGTCTTTATCGTACTGAACGACTACGTATCGAGAATCGCATATCTGATCTCGAGGTTGACCGATCGAGCCGACATTAATCATAAGCTTACGGTCGCCCAGAGAGAACCTTCCGCCATAGTTAGCCTCTATATCTGCGTAAGAAAGGTACTTATAATCCTCGCCCACAGACTGATCTAAAAAGATTCCGGGAACGTGTGTATGTCCCATAAAACAATACTTCGGAACAAGAGAGAACAGGGAACACATTTTCTTCTTGTCGTCAATGTCTTCAGGGAAAACGTATTCGTTGAGTGGATTTCTAGGAGAACCGTGAACGAATAGGAAATCGCCCTTTTTATATTCTCGCTTGATCTCCCCCAAAAAATCCCAACGCGCATTCGCGCGTGGTCCTCTTGCAGACTCCAAGACGTCACGAGTCCAAAAAACAGCGTCTTCCGCTATTTGATTAAATCCTTCAGGATCATAGAGAGTCGCCTGATCATGATTGCCGAGCAGACAAACTTCCACGAATCCATCTTTCAACTCCTTCATCATGAGATCTATACACTCGGTTGGTTTTGGTCCATACCCTAACAGATCACCAAGACAATAAAGCTTTTCAACTTGTTGCTTTCTCACATCCTCTAGAGTCGTCTTAAATGCCTCTAGATTATTATGAATGTCGCTAAAAACCGCGAATCTCAACAGAACTCTCCCTTATCCGATGTATCATAATCACTCGTGAACCGTTAGGTAAACAAGGCAAAACGCTCTTGATTATCGCATGAAAGTTCAAGACGTCGAGGGCCACCACAGACGACGTCTGCGCAGTTATATCCGGAAAGCGTTTCAAAAGTCAACTCTTTTTTCATCCCAAACGGGCTTAAAAATAGAAGCGCCGAGTGGCGGTAGTAAAACCTCGACGGAATAAGGTTGGTTATCCCACTCTATTTTTTCTGATTTAAGGAGACCGTTTCCTGCCCCGCTTCCTCCGTAAAAGGGAGAATCAGAACAAAAGATCTCCTGAAAATCTGCGTATAGAGGAACTCCGAAACGCTTCTTTCGTGGAACTGGAGTAAAGTTTAAAACCACAAGAAGTTGATCTCGAGGATCCTCTGCCCTTCTAAGATAAGCAAAGACGCTCTCTTCCCAGTAACTACAATTGATCCAGACAAAGCCGCGCCAATCGAAGTCAAATTGATGAAGAGCTTTCTCGTTGGCATATATCTTATTAAGATCGGCGACGCAACGCTGCAAGCCTCCATGCGTGCCGTCATATTTCAACAATCCCCAATCCAGGCCTTTGTCAAAATTCCATTCTTTCCATTGTCCGAAATCACATCCCATGAAAAGAAGTTTTTTGCCGGGATGAGTCCACATGTAGCTATAGAACAATCGGGCCAGAGCAAACTTTTGCCATAAATCGCCGGGAGCGTTCGCAATAAACGTTCCCTTACCATGCACCACTTCGTCATGTGATATCGGTAGTACAAAAGCCTCAGAAAAGGCATACATAAGACTGAAGGTCATTTGATTATGATGAAATTTTCTGAAAAGAGGATCTTCACGACAATAATCCAAAGCGTCGTGCATCCACCCCATATTCCATTTCATAGAAAATCCCAAACCTCCGTCGGCGACGGCGTGAGAAACGCCTGGCCACGTCGTCGACTCTTCCGCTATCGTTAACACGCCGGGATATTCGTGATGAAGTTGGACGTTTAATTCTTTCAAAAAGTCAACGGCCTCGTGATTTTCACGTCCTCCGTCTTCATTAGGAATCCATTCATTCGAACCGCGATTATAATCTAGATAGAGCATCGACGCCACTGCGTCGACCCTTAGCCCGTCAATATGGTATTTATCAATCCAAAATAGGGCGTTAGAAATTAAATAATTCCGAACCTCGTTTCTAGAATAGTTAAAAACCAGGGTACCCCATTCTCGATGCTCGCCGCGACGCGGATCCTCATGTTCATACAAAGCCGTTCCGTCAAATCGTCTCAGACCATGAGAGTCTTTCGGAAAATGCGCCGGAACCCAGTCCATTATCACGCCGATATGATTCCTATGACAAAGATCGACGAGGTACATAAAGTCCTCAGGAGAGCCGTAACGACTGGTCAAGGAGTACATACCTATGACCTGATAGCCCCAACTCGCCAGCAATGGATGTTCAGCTAGAGGCAGAAATTCGATATGGGTATACCCCATCTTTTTAACATAATCGACGAGTTGATCCGCAATCTCTCGGTATGTTGGCAAACGTTCAGGTTCGGAAGCCGATCTTGCCCAGCTTCCAAAATGCACTTCATAAATGGAAATAGGCTTCCGCCCCCAAGAGGCAGCGCTTTCCCGTCTTTCTCTCAACCATTCTTCGTCGTCCCATTGATAGTTATCCAAGTCGACAAAAGAAGACGCGTTATGGGGCGGAACTTCCGCATAAAAGCCAACCGGATCTGAACGCTCTGAAATCCCTTCGCACGTCTCAATACTGTATTTATAGAGGGCCCCAACCTCTATTCCAGGAATGAATGTTTCCCATAAACCTGACGGATAATGCTTATGCATCGAGTTAGCTTCTCGACTCCAATCATTAAAACTTCCCACAACGGACACGGCAGTCGCATTCGGAGCCCAGACGGCAAAATTAACTCCTTTTACTCCGTCGATTTCCCGTCGGTGCGCTCCAAGCTTTTCGTAACTTTTCAGTAATTTTCCTTCACCTAAAAGATAGAAATCATAATCAGAAAAAATCGTCGAAAAGGATCTTCTGGAATCTTTCATAACACTATCACTCTCATCTTCTTTCGTCTTAAGGAAGGAAATACTCGACCGACGTCCATTCAAAGGTGTTAAGCGACGCTATTATCTTTCCGCTCGATGAAAAGGTTTATTGCTACGCCTGCCCTGAAACTCAGAAGGAACGCATGCCAAAAACACTGCCCGTTATTTTCACAAACTGCTCCCCGAACTGGATTATAAACCATCTAAAGAGTAAGCGCAACTAAATCAATTCACAAAAAGAGGCTCCGAAAATCACGTTGTCAATTACAACAACTTTAATAAACTCAACTCGTTGTGCAAAGCCTAAGCGCTTGATTAAAAGGGAAAAAGAAGAATAATAAGGAAAATTTGCAACGCATTCCATTAGAATGCCGTAGAAACAGTGTCAACTTTATGGAGAAACAAAGTAATGAAACAAGCTTTATTCACGCTTGCCGCTGTTCTTGGTCTTGTTTGGACAGTCACGCCCATTAATGCCCAGGATAATAATAGAGAGTTCCGCGGCGGAGATTTCCGCATGGGTATTGACTGGAAAGAACCGCCGGTGGTTACACCCGGTGAAAAGCCCTCCGACGCTCCTTCCGACGCCATCATTCTCTTTGACGGAACCAACATGGACGCATGGGAAGGCGGTAAATGGGACGTCGCCGACGGTGTTTTGACCGCGCATCCTGGCGCTGGTTCTATTTTTACAAAGGAGAAGTTCGGAAGTTGCCAGCTTCATCTCGAATTTGCATGTCCTCCCGTTACCGATCCTAACGCAAAGGGACAGGGACGCGGTAACAGCGGTATCTTCTTCATGAATCATTATGAACTTCAGGTTCTTGATTCCTATGAAAACCCGACCTATTACGAAGGTCAGTGCGGTTCGATCTATAAGCAGTTTCCTCCATACGTCAACGCTGTGAAAAAGCCCACCGAATGGCAAACCTACGACGTGATCTTCACGCGTCCTCTTCTGCGTACGGAGAAAGACGAAAACGGTTCTGAATACGTTGCTGAAGTTATTCGCCCCGCCACAATCACCGTCTTACTCAACGGCGTTGTTGTTCAAAATCACTGGGAAATCAAGGGCGACACTTTCTTCCACAGGACGCCCCAATATCAACCTCACGCGGATCGCGAACCGATTCAGATTCAGGATCACAACAATACGACGCAATTCCGCAACATCTGGATTCGCGAGATCCCGGATTCCAACGTCGTCCCCTGCCAGAACCATATGAACTACTACAACTGATATATCCCTGCTATTCGGTATATCAAACCTTACGAAGAGGCGACTTTGCAGCAATTCGCCTCTTTTTTTGTACAGGCCTCTCCTTCCCTTCTTTTTTCCGTCTATGGGAATATCTCTTTCTCTCAAGAGCATGTAACTTACGGTTATCTATGAGTTTGTAAGTTATTGGGGAAAATTTAAAATTTGCGGTTTACTCATTGTCTCAAAATAGTTATTGTATTCCAGAACATTGAAAAGGTTCGTCTTATACTAAGAAGGGCGTCATGCTTTTCATAAAATCGGTAAAGTCGTTTAATCGGACAGGGACAATCCAATGAATCGACGTTCTACGTTATTATCACTTCTAGCCAGCGTCTTAGCCAGCGTTGCGTCGGTAGGATGCCAACCGCAACAGCCGAAGTTTTTACATTCGAAAGGAGACGCTCAGCAACAATATGTTTCCGAGGCTACTCGCATTGAATACCCGGATGAAACAGTTCCCAGTCTAGACGACGTAACAAACGCGCATGCCCCTTTAACTCTGGACAATCCTGATCCTAAAGAAGAATGGCTTCTCACACTCGACGAAGTGCGTCAAATGGCCTTGGAAAACAGCAAGGTCTTGCGTCAATTAAGCGGCGTAAACTTTGGCGCTAATGGAGTGAGTGGTACGCCAACCCTTCTTCTATCGTCCCCAAATGCGGCAATGACGGTTTGGGATCCCGCTATTATTGAATCTAACCCAACAGCGGGAGTTCAGGCTGCTCTGTCAGCATTTGACGCTGTGTGGAGTTCCACTGTTTCATGGCAGCAAACAGACATTCCGCGCAATTACAATACAGCTTATCAGCAAACGGTGGGCACCCACACCGACGCAGGAACTTTTCAGTCTACATTATCTAAAACTGTCGCTACGGGCGGCAACGTCTATGCGGGCGCGGGGTTTGGGTATGACTGGAGCGACGCGTCCAATCGTCTGTGGTCGTCGGACTGGACAAGTTATGTGGAAGCAGGTTTTACCCAACCTCTCTTTAGAGGCGCTGGAGTCGAATACAACCGCATCGCGGGCCCCAACGGAACCATGGGCTCCAGTAATGGGGTCGTGTTAGCTCGAATCAATACCGACATAGCTCTTGTCGATTTCGAAATGGGCGTTCGTAACACGCTTCAAGATATAGAAGAAACGTATTGGAACCTCTATTACGCATATAGAAATCTGAGCGCGGCGTCCGCCGGCTACGAAGCGGCTCTTCAATCATGGAGGACAGTAAACGCGCAAAGCAAGATCGGTCGT
Source organism: Thermoguttaceae bacterium (assembly GCA_051885615.1). Taxonomy (GTDB): domain Bacteria; phylum Planctomycetota; class Planctomycetia; order Pirellulales; family Thermoguttaceae; genus RUG369. The sequence continues at coordinate 821 of JBJEXI010000058.1, read as the reverse complement.
CCTCAAGGAACCGCGCAAAACCTTGCGCAAGCGGAGAAAAACTATCAGTCGTTTAAGGTTTCAGCGCAAGAAGCTCAGAATAATTTGTATAAAACCGAGCAACTCTTACGCTATATGATCGGCATTGCCCCAACAGACGGACGACTGATTAAACCCGTCGACGAACCTACGATCGCGAAAGTCCAGTATATTTGGGAAGAAATTGTCGCAGAAAGTCTCGCGCGAGCTCCGGAACTTCGTAAGCAAAAGTGGACGGTTAAAAAGCGCGAATTGGAACTCATTGCCCAAAGAAACTTCCTCAAGCCGCAGGTCGATCTGCAAGGCACCTATCGCTTTCATGGACTTGGACATGACTTGATCAATTCCTCCAATACCAAGAGCAATGCGTTTGGAAGTTTAACGGGAGGCGATTATCAAAACTGGTCTTTAGGAATCAGTTCCTCCATAACCCTCGGTTTTCGCCGGGAAATGGCCGCCGTTCGCAACGCGGAACTGGCTTTAGCGCGTGAAAAGGCCATACTTCAAGAACAGGAACTAGAACTGGTTCATAATCTCTCAGATTTGTACCGCGACGTGGAAAGAAACTACCACCTAATCGAGGATTATTTGGCCGTCTTACGCGCGGCGAGAAAACAAGTTCGCGCGGTAAACAGCTCCTTCCAAATCAACAAAACAACATTGTATGAGGTTCTCCAGGCTCAACAAGAACTTGCAGACGCCGAGACGCGCTACTATCGAACGGTTATTGACTATAATCTGTCTATCGTCAATCTGAATTATCGAAAGGGATCGTTGTTAGAATACAATGGGGTTACCTTGGC
>JBJEXI010000057.1:0-43101 GCA_051885615.1 Thermoguttaceae bacterium | reverse complement strand
CGATTCGATACATGACCGGGTCGCGCATATTGAAGTTCGGAGACGCCATGTCGATCTTCGCGCGAAGCGTCTTGGAGCCGTCCGGGAATTCGCCGTTCTTCATGCGTTCGAAGAGATCGAGATTTTCCTCGACGGAACGATTGCGCCACGGGCTTTCCTTACCCGGTTCGGTAGTCGTGCCGCGCGTCTCGCGGATCTGATCCGCAGTAAGGTCGCAAACGTACGCTTTTCCCTTCTTAATGAGCTGGATCGCGTATTCATACATCTTCTCAAAGTAATCGGACGCGAAGAAGAGACGATCGCCCCAATCGGCGCCGAGCCACTTCACGTCTTCTTTAATCGATTCAACGTATTCAACGTCTTCTTTCGCCGGGTTCGTGTCGTCAAAGCGGAGATTGAAAAGGCCGCCGAATTCCTTCGCCATACCGGAATTGAGAATAATCGACTTCGCGTGACCGATATGTAGATATCCGTTAGGCTCGGGAGGAAAACGCGTATGGACGCGTTGTTGGAAACGACCGGTTTTGTTGTCGTTTTCGATGATCTGTTCGATGAAATGCAGAGAACGCGCGGGAGCGTCCTCCGGAGCTCGTTCCTTATTAAGATCTGACGTCGCCATAACCTTCGTCTTTCCTACTCAGTGCGCGCATAGCCGACGCGCTTCGACACAATTTGAAGACGCGAAACTTAATCGTTCTAACGATTCGTCCGCGTGTAACATTCGTTTTGATTATACTCCCACATATGAAATTAGAAGAGGGACTTCACCGCGAAAATGAAGTCCCTCCGCTATTTTCAGGCTAGTCTCGGCTTAGTAGAGCGAACCTCCCAACGTTGAACCCGGCGTCGTTGTTTGAGGAGCGTACAAGCCCGCGCCGCCGACGTTATTGGACGCCGAACCTACCGCTGAGCCGAATCCGGTCGCCGACGTTCCAGACGTCGCGAGAGGGTCGTAGTTCAGCGCGACCGTCTCGGGCTGACGCTGCGGAGCGAGTCCGGAATTGGCGAGCGTCGAACCGCTAACTTGCGCGATCGAATTATTCGCGGAAGGGAAATCGTCGGGAAGACTGGGCAAACCTCCCGTCGCGGAACCAAAGCCTTGGAGCGCGGAAGAATTCACCGTTGACGTCGCGGGGCTATTATTCGCAAGCGTGGCGGTCTGCGCCGAATATGCGTTGGCGTTAGGAGCGACGTACGGCTGAGTCGCGCTGAGCTCGGGAGTCATTGCGCTTTGTTGGACGGCGTTGAGTTGATTCGCGGCGTACGATTGTGTCGCATACGGATCGGGAGCGGCGGCGAAATTTTGCGACGCGTACGGATCAGGCGTAGCGACGTAGTTTTGCGTCGCGTTCTGCGCGTCGAGCGCGTATTTCTGAGCCGTCGCGGAATCAGGAATGAGCGCGTTTTGCTGAATCGGCGCGTTTTGCGGCGCGTAAGGCTGAGTCGACGCGGCGACAAGCGCGGCGGGACTCGCGGAACCTACGCTTTGCAGGGGCGCTTGCGTCGCGAGAGAAGCCTGAGTTTGCGTCGACGCTAGAGAACTCTCCGGCACGGCGGACATAGTCGCGCTATCGACGCTCGAAGCGGGAGTCGTCTCAGCGGACGCGACGGTTGCCTGCGACGTTTCCTGGTAGTTTTTCGCGAAACTCGGCGTACGATAATCCGAATCAACGCTCTCCGACTTCGGTTCAGAGGCGCTTGCAAGCGCTTTTTCCTCTTCGCCAGAGTCGTAACGACCCTTCTGCGCATAACTGCGTTCGGACTTCAATTCCTTCTCTCCGACCGTATAATTCTCCGGCGGAGGCGTTATGTCGTCGATCTTTGCAAGACGATCGTCCCTCTCTGCGTCGAATTCTTCGTCCAACTCGTCCGGGGCCTTCGCTTGTTCTGCCTTTGGAGTCTTCGCAAAAGGATTGTGGAAGCTCCAACCGGTCTGACAGCCGGTCGTTCCTACGACTAGTAAAAGCGCGCACGTAGTCGACGCAAACGCGCGGAATGATTTATTCATGGGGTTACTCCCTGTGACGTCCCTTCCAACATCAACGTCGCTTCGAACAAAATCCGTTCATTCGATTTAGAGTTCTTGTCAATGACCTCATGCCAAGCAACAAGTTACGACGTTTATACTGATTGCATCGACTGCAACGGTTAAAAGATTAACAAAAAATTTGCTATTTTCCGGTTTTAACGATTTTCTCAGTATCTAGGCGTTGATTTCAAAAAAGCGCCCTTGCCAATATAGAAATTCTTTTTCCACCGCGCAAGAGCGCTTCAAAACGCCTTTCCGACGGCTCAAGATTCTGGCGCGACGCTTGAAAGAGCAGTCGCACGTTTATAATAGGTACAATGTAAAAACGATTTATCAGAACAACGCCGATTATTTTACTTTTAACGAATTATATAAAGTTGACGGCGCTGTGGTCGATATGAAAAAAGGAGCCGTTTTGGATTTATAAACGGCGTTAGTTTACGAAGATCGCGGTTCAACGCGGGGTTGCGAGAGATGAAGAGAGACACGAACGCACGACAAGGGTGGGCCTGGGGACGTTTTACGAACGGCGTCTCCAATATGGGAAGCGCCATTTCAAAACGAATTGCGTTGGCGGGCAATCTTGCCGTCTTTTCCCTTTCCACCATCTTTTGGCTCATCGCCAAGGGGCCGCGGCGGGAAACGCTCACCCCCGCTTTCTATAATATCGGCGTTCTGAGTCTTCCCGTCGTCATGCTCACCGGAGTCTTCATCGGCATGGTTCTTGCCGTGCAATCCTATCCGCAATTCAAGGTCATCGGCATGGAAACGCGGATTGGCGCGGCGATCAACCTCTCCCTCGTGAAAGAACTCGGCCCCGTTCTCGCCGCGACGATGCTCGCGGGACGCGTCGGAAGCGCCATCGCCGCTGAACTCGGAACGATGCGTGTCACCGAACAAATCGACGCTCTCTCGAGCATGGGCGTCAATCCGGTTCATTATCTCGTCGTGCCTCGATTCCTCGCGTGCCTAATCCTCATCCCCGGCCTTACCCTCTTCGCCGACCTCCTCGGCGTCATCGGCGGCGCATTCTTCAGCATCAAACTTTTGGGCGTCGACTGGAGCTATTACTGGGAATATTCGAGACACGTCGTAAGCATGTTCGACATTTTCGCGGGAATGTTCAAATCGATCTTTTTCGGCGCCGCAATCTCCCTTATCTGCTGTCATCAGGGATTCCGATGCGGCGCAGGCGCGGAAGGCGTGGGAAAGGCCGCGACAAGTTCCTTCGTGCTATCCTTCGTCTCGATCCTCTTCCTCGATCTGCTCCTCGCCGTCGCTCTCGATCAAATTCAGCAGATCTTCCTCGGCGGCGCCACCGCGTCCGTCGTTTGACGCGCGACTTCTCAACTCCAACAATTAAGGCGGATGGCGAAAAATGAGAACTCCAGAAGAAGAAACGAATCCTGAAATTCAAGAGAACGACTCTATTGAAGGTTCTCTCTACGTCGCCCCCGACGGAACGCAGAAAACGTTGAAGAGGCGCCCTCCCCTTATCGAGATCGACTCGATGAGCGTCATTTTCGGAGAAAACCAGGTGCTACGCGACATTTCATTACGGATCAGACAGGGAGAGACTGTCGCCGTCATCGGTGAAAGCGGCTGCGGAAAGACGGTTCTCCTCAAAACAATGATCGGGCTCGTGTCTCCAACCTCGGGTCGCGTCCTCTTCAAGGGGAAAGACCTCGCGCTCCTCAACGACAAAGAACTCACCGAAACGCGCTCGCATTACGGCTTCGTCTTCCAGATGGCCGCGCTCTTCGACAGTATGACGATCTCCGAAAACGTCGCCTTCCCCATAAGACAACATCAGAAGAACGTCAAACGCGCACAGATCAACGAGCGCGTCGAATTCCTTCTCGAAGAAGTTGGACTCAATCCACGCGTCGTTTGGAATAAGACGCCGGGCGAAATCTCCGGGGGCATGAGAAAACGCGTCGGTTTTGCGCGCGCCCTTGCGATGGAGCCGGAACTTATGCTCTACGACGAACCGACGACAGGACTCGATCCAATCATGAGCGACGTCGTCAACGAACTCATGATTAACGCTCGCGACAGACACAAGGTCGCCGGCGTCCTCGTCACGCACGACATGAAATCCGCCGTCAAAGTCGCAAACCGCCTCGTCATGCTCTATCCTCACTCAATGCTTGAACCGACGCAGCCGCAGATGATCTTCGACGGCACGGCGGAAGAGATCTGGCGCTCGCAAGATCGCCGCGTCTCTCAATTCATCAGAGGCGAAGCAGGAGACCGCTTGCGGGATATGGGAGGAAAAACTTGAGGAAAAATCAAAAAAATCCCTACGATCGCTAAATATTCTACTCGCGCAGACGATAAGACTAGTAACGACGCGCGTTACGCGCTCGTTCGCGTCGACCAGACGGCGACGCAAGGATACAGGTTTTGCCGGGAGCTAAGACGCTCAGCGCAAGGAGGATGCAATGTCGAGTCGAAGAATGGAATTTTTCATCGGAATGATGGTCATCGGAATCATCGCCGGCGTTTTCGTCATGGCCATTCTTTTTGGGTCGGAAAAGGGCTTCTTTGTCGGCGCTAGCGGCGGTCAGAGAATGACGATCGTCTTCCAAAAAGGAAGCGGTATAAGTCAAAACTCCCTCGTGCTCAAAAACGGTATTAAAATCGGGCGCGTCTATTCCGTCGAGCTAATTGACGAAGAGGATCGTTCGGAAGTTCACGTCTCCTTTGAGCTGGAACCGCAGTTTAAAATCTACTCGAACGAATACGCAAAGATCAATCGCACCCTTCTGGGGGACGCGTCGATCGAGTTCGTCGACGATCCGAACTACGTCGGCGAGGTTTTCGAAATCGGCGCCGACGACCTCATTCCCGGTCAGAACACCGGCGACCTGATGGGAACCGTCAGCAATATAGAAGGCGATCTTGCGCAAGCGTTGCAGAATATCAACAAAGCGAGCGAAGGGGTCACCCTCTTCATGCAGAATATCAACGCCTTCCTCGGCGACGATACGGAACTGAATAATAAGAAAGAGCGTCTTCAAGGCGTCTTCGACAATCTCTCCGGCACCATGACGTCGATTAAATCCCTCGCGGACAATCTCGACCTTGTCGTCTCGGATAAGGAAATCGTCGAAAACATCCGCAAGACAACAAGCGAAGCGCCTCAACTCCTCGAACAAATGAATCAGTTGAGTTCGAGCGCTCAGAATTTCATCGGCGACGCGAGCAAAATCGGCGCTGACGTGCGCGAAACCTTGGCGCGCGCTCAGACGACTTTTGATCTCGTCGATAAAAACCTTGATAATTTGGACGTCTTCACCTCCGCCCTCTCCGACGACGGAACTCAGATGATGGGAGCCCTTAACAGCGCGGCGGGAGACGTGCGCACCTCGATCGGCAATATCCGCTCTGCGGTCGACAATATCGCCGAGTTGGCGGAAACCCTTAACGAAAAGATTCAAGATCCGAACTCGACCTTCGGCGTTCTCGCGGGGGAAGACGCGGCGAAATCCCTCAGAAACATCATCAAGAACGCGGAAGAAATCACGCAGAAGATGTATCCGATCATGGACGACGCGCGAGTCTTCACGAACAAGATCGCGCATAAGCCTAGCTCCCTCGTGTGGGATCGCACGACCTGTAAAGGCTCCCTATTCTCGGGAACCTTCGGCAAGCAGACCCTTTCGCCCGCCGGCGGCGTCTCCTCGCCCCTCTACCGTCAAACGGCGGCGGGCGCTAGAATTCGCGAGCGCAACTACTATGAACCCGCTGCGGATGAAGAATTCATGACCGCCGATCTGCGCGACGCGTATCAAGGAGCTCTCGACGAACTCGACGCAACGCGCTCCTACGACGAAATAGGCGCGGGCTCTTCTTACTCCCTCCTGCCGAGCGCGTCGAAACTTTCGACCAGACTCTTCGGCAAGAAGAGTTGCGCTCTTAAGACAGGCAAGATGCGCTCCTCCCTCGCTTCCTTATGGGGTGCGATCACGGGACGCGGCAAAGACGCCTGCGAAGACGCGATTCCTCTTGAGGATCTCGAAGCGTATCAGAACGTCCAAGGCCCCTACGACGCCTCCTTCGTCAACTACGTCCAAGCTGCGAACGGTCAGTATCTCGCGCAACCGATTTACAATGAAACCGCTCCTTTCCAAGGGATCGAAACCCTCGATCTGGAATCGTACGACGCCTCCCCGTCGAGCGACGGCGTCTCTTGCGCCGCGCCAAGTTGTGCGACTCCTTCCTGCGACATTCCGACTTGCGCGCCGCTGAGCGAAGCCCCAACCTGCGAAGGATCGGTTTCCGCAAAGGGATACTCGCCGAAAGAATCGGTTGGCGGATACACGCGACCTAACAACAACGCGCAGTCCCTCGGGCCCTACGCTCCAGAAGAAGACGAGACGCTCGAAGAGCTTCCAACCTCGATCAATCGCGTCGCAACGCCTAAGGAAATCCAAAACGCCGCCGCCTTCGAAGACGACGGACTCCCCCTCGAATTCGTCGCTCCCGCAACTCTCTGACGCGCGGCTCCTATCGCGAAACGCTTTACGCGTGTTCCTATAAGGGACGCGCGTTTATGCATAATTCTATAGAAAGGAAGATCCTGATGAACGAAGTCAAGACGCAAAACGTTGCGATTATTGGAAGCGGTCCCGCTGGATGGACGGCGGCTATCTACGCCGCGCGCGCCGCGCTTGAGCCTCTCCTCTTTGAAGGCGCCCTCACTCCTGAGAATCAAGACGCTGGAAGACTTCCCATGGGACAGCTCGCTACGACGACTTATGTTGAAAACTATCCAGGATTTCCTGCTGGAGATCTGCGTGAATATTTGAAAACGACTATCGACGAAGAACGTCAATACGCGCTTCCTTACGATACCTTCGACGACGACGCCTCAAAACGCGGCGTCTCAGGCCCCGCCCTCGTCGAACTCATGCGCAAACAAGCGATGGACTGCGGCGTTCGCGTCGTTTCGGAAGACGTCGCGAAGGTTGATTTTTCCAAGAGACCTTTCAAACTCGTCGATTCGAACGGCGACGAGTATTTCGCGCGTTCCGTAATCGTCGCGACGGGAGCCTCCGCGCGATGGCTCGGTTTAACCTCTGAAGAGTTCTTTAAGAACAACGGCGTGAGCGCATGCGCAGTCTGCGACGGCTCGTTGCCGCGTTTCTATAAACGCCCTATTCTTGTCGTCGGCGGCGGAGATTCCGCAGCGGAAGACGCGCTCTATTTGACGAAGTTCGCGAGCAAAGTATACCTCGCGCACCGTCGCGCCCAGCTCCGCGCGTCAAACGTCATGCAAAAGAGACTCCGCGAGAATTCAAAAGTCGAACTCCTCTGGAATCGCGTTCCGGTGGAAATTCTTGGTTCGCCCGAAAAGGGCGTCGAACGCGTGAAACTCGCGAATACTCTAGACTTTGACGAAGCGCCGTTGGAAATCGAAGCTTCGGGCGTTTTCGTCGCGATTGGACGTCGTCCCAATACGGAGTTTTTGAATGGCGCGCTCAAACTCGACGCAAGCGGCTTCATCCTCCACGAGTCGGTCTCTGCTACCGCGACGAGCGTTCCAGGAGTCTTTGCCGCTGGAGATTGCGCTGATTCGCGATACCGCCAGGCGATCGTCGCCGCTGGTTCGGGAGCTTGCGCCGCCCTTGACGCCGAGCGGTTCATTATGGAAAACGAGTAACGCTGAAATCTAAAATACCGTCTATACGCAAATCCTCTGGAAGCTTTTTCCAAAAATTAGTACAAATATCCGCAAATAATGACAAAGATACTTGCTCTAAAGTCGCGTATGGTTAGAATACCTACGCAGGGAGTTTTCGTGCGCGTATTGGCGTTTCATAACCTTTCTAGAGTATCAACTTATGAGACTGTACTATTATATTTGTCCTAGGTGTGGAAGGCAGTGGACTCGCCTTTTGCCGCACTCGACGATGAAATGCAAGTTTTGCGAAACAAAGTGGGAAACGAAGGGAAAAAAGGGAACCCGTTCGCACTTCTCGATCCTTGCGACGCTTTACTGGCTTCTTCTTGCCTCGATTTTTTTCGTGGCGATTGCTTTTCATCGATCGATCTTCGGCGCTATCGTTGGCGGAGGCGCACAAAGTATCGATCCGCAAACTTCCTCAAAAACGGAACAAGAAACTTCCTCGGAGTCAAATCTTCCGTCTCTTGAGGAAACAACGTCCCATCCAGACGCAGAGGAAGAGGCGACCAACGAGTAGTCTGTTTCCGGAAGAGTCGACTATTACCCTCTCGAGGCCTAGCGTCGGCGACGAGGGATTTTTATTTCTTGCCTTGTCCCTCTTTATATTCGTTAAAACCGAAACAATCTGTCTTTTCGCGTCGAATTATATCGATTATTCCATCTTCGCTTGAAATATCAATCTTTTTTGTTATATATATTACAAGATGAAAAGATAAACAGGGTAAAAAAGATAAGCATATTATTCAAGCTAAAGGGTCTTATATGACGCTATATATGCGAAATAAGCGCTCAAAACGACGCGTCGTCGCGTTCGCGTTCCTGGCGGCGAGTCTCGGCGTAACGTCGGAACAACCGCTAGCGCGCGCATACGATCCGCACGTGAACGCGTCTTGTCTCAACAACGTCGGACGCGGCGCTTTAATTTGGGGTTCCTCCGGTGAAGTTACAACATATTCTTCACCCTACGCTTCCTTTATGACGCCGGAGATCTACCAGATTCCCGTCGCGTCGCGTACGACAACGCAAACCGACTCCGGAGATTCTCCCCATCCCTTGACGGGAAATCCTGGCGATCCGAACGATCGCCTGACCGAATCCGGGACGATTTTTGGTTCCGACGGCAATATCTATGAATATCATTACGTGCGTGGAATCGAACCGCGCAAAGTCGTCGACCTCAAGCGTGAAGAGACGAAACCGGGCGTATGGGTCGATCATTACGTCGCGCGTATCGTTTACGAGCCAGTCTTGATTCGTGTGTTGCGCCCTGCGGGCTCCAACCGCCAAGACGCCCTCGCCGCCGCTAACGCCGCCGCGATCGTCAACGACGGAACGACTCCTGATCCGTGCGCCCCCGCGACGGAAGACTCAACCAAACCTTCCGAGACCAAAACTCTCAAGGCCCCGATCCAAGGCGTCGCGGAATCCCTTCCCCCTGTCGAAGGCGTCCCTCAAACGACTAACGACTCTAAACAAAAGGATCCTGCAAGCGCGCGAACCGTAACCCCGGAAGCCTCGACCGGCCCCGTGAAGCCCGCGCCCCCCGTCCTTGTTCTTCCTGACGAATATCGTCGCCGTCAAGAAAGCGCCAAGGGCAAAGCCGAAACGACTCCCTCAGCGCCTGCGGGCTTGCGCACTCTTCAAGGGGCGACTCTCCCCCCCCTCGCGACGCCCCAAAGAACCGTTGAGACGCCCCCCAACGTTAAAACACTCAAGGCACAAACGCTTCCTCGGCAGTAAAAAATTCGATATTTTTCTTGCTTTTGATTAAAGTTTCCCCCCTGTTTCGACGCGCCGCGACCCTTGCGGCGCTTTCTCGAAAAAACTACGGTTTCTTTTGCAAAAATCTCGCTAAATTCTAAACCTTTTAATGTCTGAGACGATAATAGCAGTAACGGCGGTTGTAAGACCCCGAAAGTTGCTTCACTCGCGTTTTATCGAGTCGTCGAGGCTCTAAACGCATTGTGACCCCATGCGTTGTCGCGTCGATCTGGAGACCGACGACGTTGCGGTTCTTGACTCAGTTCAACATGGACGTTGGTTAATTGTCTGGCGGGACGTTCGCGTACGTTCCACGTCGCCAAGGAGGAATATATGATCGCGACTCAGTCTGATCCCGAAACGGTTGCCCGTATGTGGCAGGACTTTATTGTCGATCGTTCTAATCAAACCTTACGCAACGAGCTAATCGAGCAATATTTGCCGCTCGTTCGCTATCACGCTGAACGCGTTTGGTCGCGCCTACCCGACGAAGTCGACGTCGACGATCTCGCTTCCGCAGGAGTCTTTGGTCTCATGGACGCAATCGACGCGTACGACCCTTCGCGAAGCGTCAAGTTTGAGACCTATTGCGTTCCGCGTATCCGCGGCGCTATGCTCGACGAATTGCGCAGTACCGACTGGGTTCCGCGACTCGTCCGCTCTCGCGCAAGAAAACTCTCTGAAGCGAATAAGGAACTCTCGAGCAAGCTCGGAAGAATGCCCACTCAGGACGAACTCGCTAAACATCTTAATCTAGATAAAAACGAACTCGAACGCGTTATGAACGACGCTAACGCCGTGAATCTCGTCAGTCTCAATAAGAAATGGTTTGAAACCGACGGCTCGAAGGACGTTAGCGAAATCGATCTCGTTGAAGATGAAAATAGCGAAGATCCCACGAGCAGATTGCAGAAATCCGACGTCATCCGCATGGTTACCCGCGGACTCAATCGCAACGAAAGAATGATTATTATCCTCTACTACTATGAAGAGATGACGATGAAGGAAATCGGCGCGGCGCTCGATTTGAGCGAAAGTCGCGTCAGTCAAATGCATAGTTCCATCGTTGCAAGACTTCAGAAGCAACTTAAAGATCGCAAAATGGAATTTGTATGATCCTCAAAATCGTCGATTAACGCACGTCCAACGACCCTTCGCGCGCCGAATAAGCCGCGACGGGTCTTTTTGTCTATGCTCGGGGGACGTGTACAAGCAAGCGTCCGTCGGTAGAATGAAGGCGCGGGGAGACGCTCAACCTCGTCGCGCTATCAATGTATAACGGAGATTTCGGATGAAAAAAAGCTTATTTTCACTGACGTCGGCGATCGTCGCGCTTGCATGCGTCGCCCTCTTCTCAGCGCCAAGCGTTCTGTGCGCTCAGTCTTTCCTCGACCAAAACGTCGGCTTAGATTCAGGCGCCCCCTTTTCTCCTTTGCAATTCTCCGTGGATATCCCCACGACGCCCGACGCAGCTGCCGTTGAACCGCTGACGGCGGAAGGTTGCGTCGCGCCGGTTCCCGCTTCCGTCGCCGCAAATCCGACGGAATGGGGGCGCGAAGGATTTGAACTCGTCGCGTTTTTATCTGTTCAAACCCCTGTCGCTCAAGGGTGGCATATCTATACCCCGACTCAAGGCGCAGGGGGAGCTCCCACTCTCTTTGAAAAGATGAAGGTTGCGATAGAGAAGAAGGAAAGCGACGCGTTCGAAATCGGCGACGTCCGTCTCGCCACCGCGCCACTCTTCGTTAAAGATCCGTACGATTCGACGCTCGAAGAGCTCTTCGGGCGCGTCGAATGGATCGCGCCGATCTATGCGAAGAGCGCGCCATCCGACCTGACGACTCTTGAAGTTTCGGGAGAAATCTCCGCGCTCGCGTGCTCCGACGGCGAGGGAGGCGTGTGCGTTCCTCAAAACGTCAGTTTCAGCGTTAAGTACAACGCCGACGCTGCGGTCGAGGACGTTCTCGCGGCGATCGTTCGACCGCAAGGAAACGCGGCGGAGAACGCCGACGCGCAAGGGGACGGGGCCGCGACGCAAGAGAAAGCAGGGGTCGTCGTCGAAGGCGCGCAAAAAACCAAGCGCGGGCTCTTTGTCCTCCTTTTGACCGCGTTCCTGGGAGGGCTCGTCTTGAACGTGACGCCGTGCGTTCTTCCCGTCGTCGGCCTCAAAATCCTCTCCTTCTTTGAGCAAGCGGGGCGCAGTCGCGCGAGCGCGTTCGTCCTCAACGTCTGGTATGCGCTCGGCGTCTTGCTCGTCTTTGGCGCCTTGGCCTTTGCGAGCGTTGGACTGAGCTTCCTCTTCACGCGATCCCTCTTCCAAATCGTTATGAGCGCGATCGTCTTTGCGATGGCGCTTAGTCTCATGGGCGTCTGGGAACTTCAGACTCCGGCGTTCCTCGGCGGAGAACGTTCTAACAAACTTGCCTCGAAGGAAGGCCCCGCTGGCGCGGTCTTCAAAGGAATTATTACGACCCTCTTGGCTATCCCTTGCGGCGCGCCTCTCCTAAGCCCCGCGCTTGACTGGGCGAGCGAGATGACGCGTCAGGGACAGACGGGCCTCGTCGTCGCCGTCTATCTTCTCATCGGATTGGGGATGGCGTCTCCCTTCCTCGTCGCGGGCGCGTTCCCCGAGCTGCTGAAATTCTTCCCCAAACCGGGCGAATGGATGGATACTTTCCGCAAAACGATGGGGTATTTCCTCTTGATCGCGGTCGTTTGGATCCTCTACTCAGCGCCGCTGGAAATGCAGCTGCCAACCCTTGCGTTCCTCTTCGCGATTTGGTTCGCGTGCTGGAATATCGGACGTCTCCAATTTGAAGTGGAGAATCCGGGCAAGAAACGCGTAAGTTGGATCGTTTCGAGCGCCCTTCTACTCGTCGTCGCGCTCTTCTCCTTTAACTTCCCGCACAACCCCGTTAAGACGACGTTGCAAAGCGCGAGCGCCGCGAAGGCGACGCGTTGGGCAATTCGAGCGCAGCGAGACGGAGCCCTCAGTCAAGATCATTGGGCCCTCTTCGATCGTGCGACCCTCGATCGCGAGCTCGCTAACGGACGATGCGTCGCCGTCGACTTCACCGCCGACTGGTGCGTAAACTGTAAGTTCTTAGAAAAAACCATTTTACATACGCCCGAGGTGGAAGCGGTATTTGATCGAAAAAATATCCTCACCCTCACTGCGGACTGGACGAACCAAGACGCTCAGACCCCCGACGTGCTGGCGATTAACGAGCTTCTCGATCAGTGCGGCGCGCGCCAGGTTCCCACGCTCATGATCTTCAATCCGGCCAATCCGACCGCGCCAATTATTCTGAAAGGGCTATATTCGAAGGGAACGCTCCTAGAAGCCCTACAAACGATCCCCGACGCCGAATAAAATCAACTTTTTGTCATATCGATCGCAACTTTCTCATACGTTTAATCGTAATTAAGGGAGGAGGAGTCGCCATGGCGGCCAACACAGAGGCGCTTGAAGCGCTACGATGGAAGAAATTTCCTCTATTAAACGACGGGTTCGTCTGCCTTGTCGACGCGATGGGGTCAGACGACTCGGTAGTACAGGCCGCGCGCGTTAGCTACGGCGTCGGAACAAAATCCGTCTCCGACGACCGCACCCTTATTCGCTACCTCATGCGGCATCGCCATACGACCCCCTTTGAGATGGCCGAAGTCAAACTCCTCGTCAGAGTCCCGATGGACGTTTGGCGACAATGGATCCGACATCGAACCGCGTCCGTCAACGAATACTCGACGCGATATTCCGTCGCGATCGATTCCGCGACGACAACCCTTGCGAACGCGTGGAGAACGCAGGCCGCGTCGAACCGCCAGGGAAGCGACGGGTTCATCGATCCGCAAGTCGGCGCCGAGTTGTCCGCCTCCGAAGACGCGTTCCTCAGTTCCGCGCGAGCGCTGTACGAAAAACGCGTCAAATTAGGCGTCGCGCGCGAACAGGCCCGAAAGGATCTGCCCCTGTCGACGTACACGCAAGCGTACTGGAAATGCGACCTCCACAACCTTTTCCATTTCCTCGCCCTGAGAATGGAAAAACACGCTCAATTAGAAATTAGAGAATACGCGACCGTGATTGGCGAAGAGATTATCAAGCCTCTCTTCCCCATCTCGTACGCCGCCTTTAAGGATTACCAGTTCGGCGCCATGACCTTGTCGACGCTCGATCAAGAAACGATCGCCAGACTCGCCGCCGCAGGGAAAATTCCCGCTTCGAAAGAGGAGTTTATGCAACTCGGGGACGAGTCGTGGAAAGGGATCGCACGGTGTCGAGAACGCGACGAAGCATGGGAAAAACTCGTCTCCATGGGGCTCGCTCGCGAATGACGCGCTCCCTTCATGAATAAGGAGTCAACCACAACTATGAAACGTTTCGCCTTTGTTATTGCGTCGTTAAGCGTCGCCGCTTTCCTACCCTTTGGAGAGACGGTCGACTCTCTTTGGCGCGCTCCTTGCGCCTTCGCCCAAGAACAGGACGATCTCGACTTCACGCTCGCCAACGACGAGGATGAGACAGCGGAACCTCTCGTCCTGACCGTCGACGACAAGGACGTTCAAAGCGCCGACAAGAAACAAAACGCCACCGTCACGGACGGCGTCGAGGAGCTCCCCCAAGAAGCGGTTTTCGGTAATTCGTCCCTGCTTCCGCCCCCCGCGTTTCGTAACTCAGAAGTCGATCTTTCCGTCGACGTCGACGAAATGAACGCCCTCTCGCGTCAACCCCTCTTCAAGGAGTTTACAGCGATCATCGGCGAAAACGATCCGCTCCCCGAGGGAATCGACATCGCCGAACTGGACGTTCCCGGCGCGCAGCTCGTCATGCCCGCGTTGCCAGCGACGGGCCCAACTCAAGTCGACTCGAACCTTGAAAAACTCCTTCAAGAAAGTCTCGCCGTCGCCGCCGTAAAAATCAACTCCGTTCTCCTTACGCCCGAGCAACGCTCTTCCATCGAGGCCATGGACGCCGAAATTCAGCGCCTCGCAGCCTGTTGGATCGATGCGGAAGTCAACCGCAACGTCTCTGGAAGACGAGAAAGAGATTGGGAGCGCGCCGATCTTGAAAGATTCTCCGTAGCTCCGACAAAATTCGTCGACGCTCCCGCATCCGACTGGGCGCTCGCCCTCGACGAACCCTTCTGGTTCCAGGTCTTCGACCCCGAAACGAACGCAACGTTCTACACCAAGGCGGGCAATTTTGAACAAGTCGCCGCCGACGGTTCCGTCGCTCTCTTGCGCGACGGCGCGGTCTACGCCCTCTCCATACAAGTCGGTCGCGTCATGCCTTCGGGAAGAGCCAAACGCGTCAAGGTTCTCAAAAACGGCCAGATTCAGGGCGTCGAATACGATGGAAAGATCGTTACCGACTTCAACCTCGGCACGATTCCTCTCTTCGTCTTCGCAAATCCGTCGCGACTCGCGTCGCACGACGGCGTCCTCTTCACACCGACGCCTCTTTCCGGAGAACCGCAACGCGCCGATCTGACCCCTGCGACGAAATTCGGCGTCGCCCAACATAAGCTCGCCCTCTCAAATGGCGCTCCGGAAAAGATCCTCGAAAGGATCGTCATCCTCTGCCGATCAAAAGCAAAGTTCTTGGAGCTCCTCGGACAAAGCGTTCCTTCCCCTGAAAGCAACGCGCACCCCGTCGACTCGAGCGCCCCAAACGTCAGCGCGTCGGACGACGCAGATTTGATCCTCCCGGAATAGTCCTTCCCAATAAAAAGGCGCCGCGCTTAATTGCGCGACGCCCCTCTTTTTTTTCGCTCGGCTTCAATCGCCGACATATAGACGCAAACACGGCCCGCCGTAGCCTCCTTGCGTCCTTGCAAACTGTCCGCGAAGCGCGGCAAGTTCGCGTTCAAAAGATAGAATTCGAGGCTCCGCATCCGCCTCTTCGACGTGCGCGACGCGGAGATCCGCGCTTCGTATCGGCGCGTTCCCTCCCTGACGCTTGCCCTCGCGCGCCGCCACTAAAGCCAACGCCGCCAACGCAAGATCCGCCGTGTCGCGACAACTCCCCGTTCCCTCGGCGAGCTGACGCGTCAATTTTTCGCGTACGTATTTCAATCCTTGTTCAATTTCGTCTTCTATCTTCATCTCTCGTTCCTCCCATCCATGGGCGTTCGCGAACTAACTCACAGAGAGTAAAGAAAAGACGACCTTAACGCAAGTTCGATTCAAAGTTTTATATGAAAAAAGAGGTCTATGACGCTCGTCGACGGCGCTTTGCGTAAAATAACGAACCTAATGCGGAGCGTCGTCTTTTGCTGAATCTTTCCAAAAATCTTGCCGTTAATACCTATGGGCCGTTGCGCCCTAGTTTAAGGGAAAGTTATGATTCGGATTTTGAAAACAAGCCGAGGAGCCGCGCGCGCGTTCGTCGTAGCGCTCGGACTCCTTCTTACTCTCGGAGTCAACGCGACTTACGCCGCTCAAACGCGCGTCGTCATGAAGGACGGAAGACTCTTCATCGGCTCTATCTTCCCAACGAAGAGCGTCGCAGAAACGAATGAATCGCGGACGGAACGCGATTCCTCTCCCGTCACGTCGGAAAAAATTCTCGCCGTTGACGACGAGTTGAGAAGAATATATATTCCGAAAAACAACGTCGCCGACCTCATCCCCGACGAATCCGGAGCCGCCGCCGACGTCTTTAGAATCTCGCAACGTGTCAACACAAACCCCAACGAGAAGGTCGCCGCCCTCGGCGCATGGCGCGTCGTCGAGGATTTCGACCTCTTCGGGCGTCGCGTTATCGCCGCAGGAAACGCAACCATCGTCCAAGGCGTCACTGAAATCGCCCCGACGTACGTGCGCGTCCAAGGTCTCACCCATAATCTCGATATGCGCCTTTCCCCGTACGTCGTGCCGCGCGAAGTACTCTCCGCGCTCATCAAAAAACAGATCGATCCGAACTCACTCGAAGATAGACTCCGCGTCTACCAGTTCTACGTTCAGGCCGCGCTCTACGAACAAGCGGTCGAAGAGTTGCAGGAAATTATTAAAGATTTCGAGCAAGAAGAATCGAACGGTTCGAGACTCGACGTCGCTCTGCGTCTTATCAAGCAAATGTCGGCGGAACGTCTCATCA
This sequence comes from Thermoguttaceae bacterium, assembly GCA_051885615.1. Classification (GTDB taxonomy): domain Bacteria; phylum Planctomycetota; class Planctomycetia; order Pirellulales; family Thermoguttaceae; genus RUG369. The sequence goes on along the minus strand of JBJEXI010000057.1, from coordinate 26,520 downwards.
ACGAGCTCGAGATGCGCCGCGCCGCAGGACAGCATAAGAAGGTGCGCGAACTCATCGCCGCTTTCGAAGAGGATCGCGTCTCCCCCGAGAAGTTGCAAGCGCTCAGAAGAATGAGGCGTGAATTCGAAGCGGAAGACAAAAAACGCGACGAAATCATCCAAAAAATCGACGAACTCGTCGAAAAACTCGAAGACGAAGAGCTCAGAAAGAGTCTTTCCGCCCTATGCTCCGAAATCAAGCGTGAACTTTCGCCCAACACGATCGGAAGATTCGCCGCGTTTGAGCAGGCGCTCGTCGACTCCTCGCTAAACGACTCGCAGAGACTCGCTATCGGCCTCTCCGGATGGCTCGTCGGAAATATCGGCGCCGACTCGAGAATCGAAATGACCGCCTCCCTTTATCGCGTCCGACAGGCTACCCGACGCTATCTCCTCGAGTCGCGACCTTTGCAACGCGAAGAGTTATGGAAAGAGATCAAGAGCGAAGAAGCCGCGACCCCGAAATTCGTCAGTCTCATCCTCGAGAATATGAAGCCGCCGAAGAGCCCGCCCCGTTCCGCGAAGGAGACGCCCGCCCAATACGAAATCTCCGTCCCTTCTTTCCAGAACGGGAAAACGTTCACATATTGCGTTCAGCTCCCTCCAGAATACGATCCGAATAAAAAATATCCGGCGATCGTCTCTCTTCATGGTGAGCGTTCCGAACCAATTAACCAACTGAACTGGTGGTGCGGACCGTGGACAGAAAAAGTAAACGCTCAAGGAAAAAAGGTTTACGAACGGTACGGACAGGCGTCGCGTTACGGATATATCGTCATCGCACCGAGATGGACGGAAAAGGGGATCCCATACGATTTTTCGGCGGTTCCATGCGCGGCGACACTCTATTGCCTTCGCGACGCGTTGCGCACTTTTTCGATTGACGTCGACAGGATCTTCCTCGCGGGCTTCTACACGGGAGCCGACGCGGTTTGGGACGTCGCGCTCGGTAGGCCAGACTTGTGGGCGGGAATTATCCCGGTTTGCGGTGAAGCGAAATACATGACCGCCATTTTGAAGAAAAACGCGCAGTTTGTGCCCGTCTACGGCGTCGGAGGGGAGCTCGACGGCGGAAAGATTATCGCAAGTCGCGAAACGCTCGACTGGGGTATGGATCTCTCCAAACCCTTCGATATGACGTACGTCCTCTACAAAGGGCGCGGCCAGGAAACCTTTGCGGAAGAGACGACAAAGATTTTCGAGTGGATGGGGGTACGCTCGCGGACATTCATATCCCCCGACGAACGCGTCGCGTATTCCGCGCGACCGTGGGACAACTTCTTCTGGTGCGCCGAGCTCTTCGACTTCCCCGCAAGCGCGATGGTCGATCCCCTCTATACGCGAAGCTTGGGCCCGATGTATCGTCCGGCGAAGACAGAGTTTTTCAAAGTCGTCAACAATAGAGTTCGCGTCGTTTCGAGCGCCAATCGCGGGGTAATTTTTCTCTCCCCTGATTTGGTCGATTTTGACCGGAAGATCGAGGTTCTTTTCAACGGAAAGAAACTCACGCCGCAGAACGGACGCGTCGAACCGTCGACGCGCGTGATCTTAGAAGACGCGAGAACACGCGCCGACAGACAACACCCGTTCTGGGCGTCCCTCAACTCCGAACTGCCGGGACAAACAAACGAGTGGGATCAGTAGCGCGCGGCGTTTGACAGGAGGAAAAAGGGACGCGCCGCATTACGGGGATTTCTTGAGCGCCTGCTGCGCGGCATAAAGTTCCTCTTCTTCCATGTCGCTGGAGATTGCGCGACGAATATAGATCACAAGCCCAACGAACGCCATGAGGGTCGCAAGGGCGCCGTAAAAGAGAAGACGATTTCTTTCTTTGCCGAAGCCCCCTTCAGGCGCTTCGACTTCGGGCTCTACGTAGGGGTATTCCTTATTGTAGAACTTCCAAAATTCTTCGTCGCTCGCGTAGGTAGTCTCGGGAGCGTCGGTTCCCCAGACATGCGTCACGATTGTCGGCTTTTCTTCCCCTTCGCGCCAGTTTTGTTCGCGCACGACCATGCCCGGTAAGAAGTGAAAATCGACAAAATTCGGAGACGGCACGTTAATCGACACACCGCGGATCACGATCTTCGTGAGGGAACTGCGCTGACCCGCGCTATGTTCGCGATATTCCACGTTCGTCGGAATCCAAATCCCTTCGCCAAACTCCTTGAACTTGTCCACCGCGTATTCCGACACGACTTTCTTGTCGGGATTCTTTTTCGTACGAACGTTTAGCTGATACCCCTCGACCGCGTATTTTTTCGACTCGTTCAGGGAAAGGTACATCGTCCACGAGTCGAAAAAAGATTCGTAGTCCCCTTGAACGGAATCGGCTCGAATTTCGAGCTGCACGAGAGAGTCGCCATTCGACGCGCGGGTGCGCTTGAGAATCTTCGAAGGATACTTCGCAACGAGATCGGGAAGGGAGATCGGCTCCGATTCGGAAGGAGTTGAAAAATAGCGCGGAATTGGACACGAGAACCAGAAGCGCCAATGTTTGTAGCGATTGGAAATCGACGCGCGGAATCCGCGACGACGAAGCGCCTCGAAGTCTTCGAGACGCGTTTCGGCGAGAGGCCACAGATCAGCGGGCTCGGAAAGTTCATACGTCTTCTCTCCGTCAAAGTAACTCAGCGACACGACGTTCGCCGTCAACGGCTTCGAGTCCGGGTTGAGCGGATCGAGGGGAAACGTCGTCGTTCTCCCCTCGAGAGACTTCATCCGATCTCCGACCATCTCCCAATCGCACTCTTTAAAGACGTTCGTCGACGTTCGCGTCCGACTTTCCCGACGGTATTGAATCCTCAGCGCGCGGACTTCCTGCCACTGCGCCTCGTACGCGTTCGCAATCTTCACGATCTCATTCTCCGCCGCGCCCCTCGCGGGCGTCGACAAAAGCAAAATCATTATCGCTGAAAAAAATATCTTCCCAACTCTCCGCGCAACCATCTCTCTCTTCCTCCCAGTTAAGAATTAGAGCGCGTTCGCTCCGACAAAAGTCGCGTCCAAAGATCTTCATAGCGTCTCGCGACGCCGTCGAGGGTAAATTCGCGCGCGACGCGGTCTCGGTTTCGCGCTCCAAGTCTCGCTCGAAGATCCGCGTCGTCGGTTAATCGTTCGAGCTTTCGCCCCCATTCTTCCGCGTTCCCCGGCGCACAAATCTGTTCGTCGCACGACTCGCCGAGAACCTCGCGCGTCCCTTCGACCTCCATGCAAAGAGTCGGAAGTCCAGCCGCGCATGCCTCGAGAAGCGCGTTCGCCATCCCTTCCCATCGCGAGGGAAGAAGAAAAAGATCTGATTCGCAAAGGAGCTCGCGCACGTCCTTTCGCCATCCGACAAACCGCGCGAAATCGCCGAGTCCTTCCTCTTCGCAGAGGCGCTCCAAAGCCTCGCGATCCTCCCCCGCGCCGACAATCCAAAGCTCCCAGTCGCGACGCGTCGACGGCGTCAGCCATCTTTTATGCGTCGCCAACAGCCAGTCGAAACCTTTCTGAGGACAGAGACGACCGATCGCGATCATCAGTTTCCGGCCTCCTTCCCTCGCGGCGCGACATTCCAGTCCGTCGAGCGAAACGCCGTTGGGAATCGAATAAACGCGCGAACGCGGAATCCGTCCCGTCTCCCGAGTAAAACGCGCCGTAGACTCGCCGACGCAAATCCATGCGTCGCAAAGAAAACGCGTCCATCGATCGACCAAAAGACGGAATCGTCCGTCTCGTTCCGCGACGCGTATCCCTGCGCAAATCAACCGTACTCCCCCAAGTCGACCCGCGACGCGACCAAGAATATTCGCATGATACATAAAAGTTTGCGCGACGTCGATATGATCCCGTTGAAACGCCTTTGCAAGTCGCCCGAGCGCAAAAGACGCGCCCCAAACGCTCCGAAGTCCTAGGTTTCGCGTCTCGATTCCGTGCGTTTCAAGTTCCGGAAGGTACGACTCTTCCAAATCCCGCGCTCGTCCGCTAATCGTATAGACGACGACCTCAAAGCGACTCCGATCAAGGCGCGTCGCTAGTTCAAAAAGCGCCTTCTCCGCACCGCCGCGCGAAAGTTCGAGAATCACAAGCCCGACCCGTACGCGAGCGTCTCCCTTATTCTGCTCTGTCAACCTGATCTCCCCGCAAACGCCGACGCGCTATCAGAAATAAGACTTTCTAAATAACCTTCTTCATGTTATCAAATATATTAAAGCGCGTCCATTCGACGCCAAGCGCCCCAAACCTCCTCCAGGCTGCTCCAAAAATATCAACCGCTCCTTTTACAAGCCGAAACCCCCGTTATAATAGACAGAGTTTGAAATATTGTTTTTTCCTAACACGCGCGGCGTCGCGTCTACGTTCGGATTTCCAGGATCACGGCCTTGAGCAGTTTATTTAGTAAGATCGTTTCGGCGTTCAAAAGCGCTCCAAACTCAAACTCCCAATCGGGCCAGGCGCCCTCTCAAAACGTTCCGAAAGAAGCGGCGCCCAAGGTCGACGTCGTCCCCTCAAACGCGCCTAAAAACGAACCGGAAATCGACGAACTTGATCAGTACGATTACGAACTCCCAGAAAGACTCGTCGCTCAGACCCCGTTAGCCAACCGCGCTAACGCGCGAATGATGGTCGTCGATCGTCAAAAACAAACGATCGAACATCGACGCGTCTCGAATATCGTCGAATATCTGCGCCCCGAAGACGCTCTCGTACTCAACGACACGAAGGTCATCCCCGCGCGACTCATCGGACGTCGCGCAAGCACCGGCGGACGATGGGAAGGCCTCTTCCTTCAATACGACCCGCGCGGATTCTGGGAGATCATGTCCAAAACGCGCGGCTATCTCCGACCGGGAGAACAGATCGAACTCATGAGCTCCACCGGCGGCGGCATGACGCGTTATTTAGAAGTCGTCGCTCACACCGAGGCGAAAACTCTGATCGTGCGTCCTGTCCTCAAAGAAGGGGAAGACACGTTCTCGTTCCTTGACCGCGTCGGCTGGGTTCCGATTCCCCCTTATATCCGTTCGGGAAGGATGGTTCCCGAGGATCGCGACAATTATCAGACTGTCTACGCGCGCGAACCGGGCGCAGTCGCCGCTCCGACCGCCGGTCTCCACTTCACAAAAGAATTGCTTCACGATATCGCCGAAATCGGCGTCGACGTTTGCGCCGTCACCCTTCACGTCGGCGCGGGCACATTCAAGCCCATTACGGTCAAGAAGATCGCCGAACACCAGATGCACTCCGAATTCGCGACGATATCCGAAGACGTCGTACGAAGACTCGAAGACCGAAAAGCTCGCGGCGGACGCGTGATCGCCGTCGGCACAACCTCCGTCAGAACGCTGGAATCCGCCAGCAACGTCAATCCCGACGGTTCGATCGATTCCACCGGATTGAACGCCTACAAACTCCAGCCTTTTTCCGGACAGACGAATCTTTTCATTCATCCCCCATATCAGTTCAAGACCGTCGACGCGATGTTGACGAACTTCCACCTTCCGAAATCGACGCTCGTCATTCTCGTGCGCACCTTCGGCGGGGACGCGCTCCTCAAACGCGCATATGAAGAGGCGATCGCAGAAGACTATCGCTTCTTCAGCTACGGCGACGCGATGCTCATCCTCTAACACACGCCTTTACGACGCCGCGACGTGTCCTCGCGCGACGCGTTTGCGGCTTAATTACACGCGCGATTTCACTCTTAGATTGAGGTTAATATGGCGACGAAAGAAAACGACAAGGCGACGCAACAAGACGCGTCGGAGCAAGAATCCTCAAAGGGAGGCGTCGTCATACGCGCTCTCGTCATACTGGCTCTCGTCGTCTTCCTCGCCAAGCCGTACCTATTCAAAGAAGAAGCGACCAAAGACTCACGTCAACTCTTTAAAATCCGCGGCGTCACAATGGGCACGACCTGGAACGCTTCCGTCGTCGCCACCCCAGAAACGCTCGTCGCCCTCAATCTCAACGGCGTTGCCGACGACTCGGGGAAAAATTCCGACCAGCCCGCCGTCTCTTCCTGCGAAGAATTTCTCGCGCGGCTCGTTCAGCGCGAACTCGACAAAATCGATCTCGCCGCGTCGACATACCGCGCCGATTCCGACGTCTCCAAGTTTAACAAAAGCGATTCCACCGACTGGTTCGACGTCTCGTACGACGTCGCCAAGATCGTCGATCTCGCCCTCGACGTCTCGCGAAAAACAAACGGCGCTTTCGACGTCACCGTCGCGCCTCTCGTCAACCTCTATCGCTTCGGCCCCAACAAGTCCCCTCTCGCCGCATTCCCCTCCGACGAAGAGATCGACGCCTTGCGCGCTCGCGTCGGCTACGAAAAGCTTGAAGTCCGTCTCGAACCGACCCCCGCGCTCAAGAAATCCGATCCCGCTTTGACGATCGACCTCTCCAGCGTCGCTAAGGGGTACGCGGTCGACCGAGCGGGCCAAAGATTCGAAGAATTAGGACTGAAAAACTATATGGTTGAAGTCGGCGGCGAAGTTCGTTGCGCCGGTGAAAAATTCGACGTCGAAACGCGCGAACCCTTGCCGTGGGTTCTCGGCGTTCAGAAACCTAAAGTGGTTCGCCAGGCTGACGACCTCGGAAAACCCGACGTCTATCGCGTCCTGAACCTCGCCGGAAAGACTCGACTGCCGCGCTCGCCACCAGCGGAGACTATAACAACGCCGCGCAAGTTGGAACGACTACCTTCTCCCATTTCGTCGATCCGCGCACCGGCAAACCCGTCGATCTCGCCGACGAAAACGACTACTCGCCGCGACTCGGCTCCGTCTCCGTCGTCTCCCTCTCATGCGACGCCCTCTCGTGCGCGCAAGCCGACGCCTTCGCGACCGCCTTCTTCGTCCTCGGAGCCGACGATGGTATTCCCCTCGCCAACCAATTGGGCGTCGCCGCCCTCTATGTCTACCGACTCGATCCGACCGCTTCGACGCTCGACGAAAAGACGTCCGAAACCTTCGAAAAAATCGACTCCAGTATCGCAGACGAACAGATCAAAACCCTCAACTAACGATACCGCCGAATCGCATAGATTCCCCTTCCGTGTTATTTCGTAAAAGCTCCGCGATTCTTACGTCTGCGGAGCTTTTGCTATTGTCCTATTCAACTTTCTTCCCTACAATCGTAAAGTCTAGTCTATTAACGACTTAGACGTCATTGCAACCGTTAAAAATTATCCATTTTTACTCATCGCGCATTATGCCTGACGAAGCTCCTTTCAAGCATCTGATCATACGCGCCTCCGCAGGCTCGGGGAAAACTTATAGACTGAGCGAACGCTATTTGAAGCTTCTCCTCGCGGGCGCTCCGGTCGACTCGATTTTAGCGACGACCTTCACGCGCAAAGCCGCAGGGGAGATTCAGAGCCGAATTCTCGCGCGACTCGGGAAGGGGGGTGCGACAAGTGAAGGAGCGCGCGCGCTTTCGAAGGAACTTGTCGGCGATCCGAACGCAATTTCTTGGGAAACCCTCCGAGATCTGACCGTCTCCGTCGCTCGATCGATCAACCGCCTGCGCGTTTGTACTCTCGACTCCTTCTTCATCCAGCTTGCGCAGGGATACGCCTTTGAAATCGGACTTCAGCCCGGCTGGTCGATCATTGAAGAATCAGAGAATAACGCCCTTCTGCGCTCCGCTCTCGTCGCCGCTTTTCGCCAGACGGATGGAAAACGCGCCCACGCGCTCGCCAAATTGCTCTTCAAAGGAGAGACGAAACGTTCGATCGAAGCGCAGATTTACGACCTCGCTCTCGACGCGGTCGACGTCTTCAACAACTCGAAAAAGGGATGTTGGTTCCGTCTCAGCGACGACATAGTTCCCGAAGCGTCCGCTCAAGAGTGCGTCGACGCGCTCCTCCATGCGGAAACGCCTCAAACGAAATCGGGGCCGAGCGCAAGCTGCGTCAATCTGCGCGACAAGCTCCTCGAATGTGTTGAAAAAGAAAACTGGAAGGATATCCTCTCCTCCGCGCCGATCAAAAAAATCCTCGACGCGCTCAAAGACGACGACGAGGACGCCGAAATCTCATATTACCGCGTTCGCCTCGAAGGCGCGTTCCGCGACGCGCTCAAGAACCTCGCGCTCCTCGCCGCGTCGAATGTGAAAAAGCGCTATTTGGAAGAGCTCTCGTCCCTGTGGTATCTTCTCGACGCCGTGTCCTTCTACTTCAACCGTTCCAAGACGAACTCCGGCGCGTATCGATTCGATGATCTCGCGCTCAAACTCGCCTCAATGGGAATGGGGGGACGCGACGTCGAAACAGATTACCGACTCGACGTCAAAACGCGGCATCTTCTCCTCGACGAGTTCCAAGACGCCTCGTACAAACAGTGGTCGATCCTCCGTCCCTTCGCAAAGAATATCGTCTCCGTCGATCCGGAGAGTCTTGATCCCAAGGATCCCGAATACGTGAAGAAGCTTGCGACCTTCTTCTGCGTCGGCGACGTCAAGCAGGCAATCTACGGGTGGCGTGGCGGAATCGCAGAAATCTTTGAAGCGATCGAAACGGAACTCAAGAACGTGAAGACGGATCCGTCTTCGAAAAACTGGCGAAGCTGTCCCATCGTTATCAACGCCGTCAACGAGGTCTTCGATCCGGAGGGATTCCCCAAAAATCCCGCGTTTCCGAATCCTGAAATGGCGGAGTCCCCGGAAGACGAGATGATCGCCGACGCGACACGCGCCGCAGTACGCAAGTGGGCCGCGCAATTTGAGGCGCATGAATGGGCGGAGAAGAACGAGAAGATCGACGGGTTCTGGTCGATTGAAACCGCTCCCATCTATTCGGACGCGCGCACGCTCGCGCAAAACGCGTGGCTTCCCCTTGCGGAGCCCAACGACGAAGGCGGGCGCGTCGTCGAATTCCCGCAGTCCGCTCCCGACGACGCGGTCGAGCGCGTCGAGTTCGCCCCCGACGAGGGGGACGTTCCGCAAGAAGATCCTCAGAAGAAATCCCCGTCCGCCCTTCAGAAGGCGCTCAACATCGCCTATGCTGCGCGAAGAATTAAGGAACTTCACGAGAAATATCCGCGCGCCTCGATCGGCGTCCTCACCCGAAGCAATCGTTACCTCGCGAATATTCTGCGCTGTCTCAAAAAGCTCGGCGTCAACGCGAGCGAAGAAGGAGGCGCCACGATCGTCGACACGGCGGCGGTCGGAACCCTTCTGGCGGTAGTTAGACTCGCCGCGCATCCGGAAGATTCCGTCGACGCCTTCTGTCTCGCAAATATCGCCCCGATTGCGGAAAAGCTCAGATTACCCTTCGCCGGGGGCGCGACCGGAAGCGTCTCGACGACAACCTGTCGACGCGTCTCCTCGATTTTGCGTGAAAAGATCGAGACGAACGGTCTAGGCGCGTTCCTTTCCGGACTGCGCGATCTCCTCGTTCCCTTGTGCGAACGCGAAAGGGAGCGCGAAAGACTCGACCAGTTCGTCGAATTCGCAATCTCGTACGAAGCGCGTCGTCCGCAGGCGACACTCGACGAGTTTGTTCAAGAAGTGCAGGAATACAAAGCCCAAGCGCCCTCCGATTCTTCCGTCCGCGTCATGACGATTCACGCCTCCAAAGGCCTCGAATTCGATATCGTCGTACTCCCCGAACTCGAACAACATCGCGGGATCTCCGATATCTCGAAGAATCGATTTATCGCCGGACGCGAGTCCCCCGTCTCAGAGATCGACTGCGTCCTCAAAAATTTGGGAAAGGACGAACGCGGTTTCCTCATCCCCGAGGAATTCCAAAAATACTTCTCCGATGCGATCGAGAGGCAGGTTCAAGAAGCCTTCTGCCTCTTATACGTCGCTATCACGCGACCTAAACGCGCGTTGTATGCGATTATTCCCCCCTTCGGAACTCCAATTATCAAAAAGGAGCAGGGAGAAAAAGAATCCAAGTCGCGCGGGACAGCTTCGAAAAAACTCACCTTCGCGGAAATACTCCGTCTCGGGGTATCTTCCAAAGCGCCTCTGGAGCAAACGTCGCCCCTCTATGAGAATCCGCAGCGACTTTACGCCAAAGGAAGCGTCAATTGGGGGCGCGATTTGCAAGAGCCGATCGTCGAAGCGGAGACCGTCCAGGTCGAAAAGCCCGTCGAAGCCGCTGCCGACGCTCCGTCCGTTCTCTTCCGAAGATCGGCGCGCAACCGTCTCCTTTATCGTCGCAAGACGCCGACCGACGCGCACAAAGAAGACGCGAGAGTTTGGACGCCCCCCGGTCGATTCGTCCGCGGAAAGAGCCTCCACGCCTGCTTCGAACTTACCGAGTGGCTCGATCGTAGCGCCCCGCCCTCCGACGACTCCCTCATGCGAAGGATACTCCCCGAAGCGCGATACGACAGACGACGCGCTGCGGGGGAAATCAAGGAGTTTAGAAAGTTGTGCGCTACAGAATACGCGCGCCGCCTCCTCGCGTACGCGTCCTATTTCGATCCGCAAACGGCCCCCGAGCCTTTCGCCAAGGCGGCGGATTTGGGAGCCCCGAGACTCGAATTGTTGCGCGAACGCCCTTTCACTCTCGAGACGAAGCGCGGCCTCTCCGACGAACCTGAAACCGGCGAACTCCTGCGCGGCGTCATCGACCGACTCGTCCTCCTATACGACGCGGACAAAGTCGTCGCCGCAGACGTCGTCGATTTCAAAACCGACGAAAACTTCCCCGACGACTCGCGTCTGGAAGAATATCGAAAACAACTTAAAGCCTACGAGACCGTCGTCAAAAAACAGTACGGTCTCCCCTCCTCCGCGGTCTCTCTGCGCTTGGCATTTGTCACGTTAGAGCAAGAGGTCGACGTGAAGCGTCTCGCCGACGCCTAGTCCTTTTAACATCCCATATTTTTGCGCGCAACGCGCATGAAACTTTCGAATCGTCGCAAAAGTTGATCTGGAGATTAGCAATATGTCCCTGGAAAAGAAGGATCAAGTTCCGACTCAAGAAGAACGCGATAATAACGAGACGCATTTAGCTGAAGACGACGCCTACGCCGAATGGGCGACCACACTCGCCGACGAAGCGGCTGAACACTCTAGGCGAAGCGCTCTACTCGCCTTTGGGCTTCCCTTCGCTATCGTCTTCGTCCTGGTTTTGAGCGTCGTTCATTGCGTTAAAAAGGAACTCGACTTCGTCCCGCCGGTTCCGGAAAATCCAAAAGTCGCGCAAAAAGAAGAGCCCGCGCAGGAAAACGCGATGGGAAACCCAACGCAACGTCAAGAAGAATCTACGCCCGATAATCTCCTACCTCAAATAGACGCCGCGCTCCTCGACGATCCCGAGGCCGAAACGACCCTTCTTCCGGGAACATCTTCAGAACGAGTCCCCGACTCTGAACAGACTCTCGAAACCCCCGAATTTGGAAACGCCGTCGCTGAAGCTGGCGACGACGCCCTACCTCAACCGGAAAACGATTCCCTCCTCTCCCCAGACCTTCTCGACGAAAACGCCGAACTCTTTGATTTTAACGACTCCGTCGCCGACGACGCGCCAAACGCGGAGTATTCCACGCCCAATGAAGACGCTCCTCTCCTCGTCGACGACCCGACCCCCGAGATCGACGCTAACGTCAACCCCTTCGCGCCCGCCCCCGAGGAAGCCGCGCACCTTGAAGAAAACCAAAACGCGTTAAACGCTCTTGAAAACGAGTTCGCGTCCCTAAAGAAAATGGACGCCCCCGAAGTCGACAAAATTCTCGACAAACTTGACCTACTCCGAGAAAAGACGCTCGAATTGCAAAATGCATTCGACGAGTCCTTCGTGAAGAACGTCGACTCTCTGATCGCGAAACTTGACGCTCTCAAGAACGACCTCGAAAGTGATCGCAACTTTTTTAGACGACTCCGCGCCTTCGATTCTAGCGTCTCCGACCTCGACCAGCTCAAGCTCTTCCTCGCCCCCGACCGCGCGAATCTCGACGTCGACCCCGCGCAAAACGTTCCGCAAGGAGAACTCGCTAAGGCCTATAACGCCGATTTCGTCGCCGTCTCGCAAACCCTCGATCTCTGCGCCTTCCTCGATCAATGGAACGACTTCGTACAAGATTCTGGCTTGAAGTTGGAAAAATTCCATGTCGCCTCGCAGGACGCCCAAAACGCCGTCGAATTCGCAAACGCCGCCTCAAAAGTCAAAGGTGCCCCGGAAGAACTCAAAATCCTTCTCAAACGGATCCCCCAGTGGCGTTATGACGCGGAGCACGTCCTCGCGACCCAGCGCAAGATCGTTCTTATGATCGAATCGGAACTGCGGCAGAAATATTGGACTTACGCCCCGACAAAGGAAAAGATTTACTATCTCGTCGAACCTCCTAAAGTGGGAGAAAACCAATATGTCTCCTCCGCGCAAGGATCCGTCGCGACCGTACTCATCCCCGAAGGCGCCCCCGAACTTCAGCTGAAAGTCTCTCCCCAGAAGGCCTTCCTTGACGAACTCGCGAAACTCGCGTGGAAGATCCCCGACTCCTTGCGCGAAACCGATATCGCCCAATGGTACGCCAAGTGGTGCGAGTTTATGACGAAAATTCAAACGACCGACGACCTCGATCCGATTTTGCAATACGCCTTCCTGAGGGAAACCGCGCAATACCTACGCGCGAGCGATTACTACTTTGCGCAGCGTCTTGAACCCGTCCTGCGCGTTCTCAACGCTCCTCAACTCGACGACAACCCTGCGATCGATCGATTCCAAACCGAATCCTCGAAAATCGCCGGTTTGCGCGCGCTGGCAAAATCGCGCCTGGAGTTTCTCCCCAAAGAGCACTTCAAGGTCGATAAGACGACCGAGCAGCTCGACGAGGGCGTCGAACGCTTCGCAACTCTCTATCCGCGCGTCGGATGGATCGACCGCAATCTCAACGGCGAGTGGATTTTACGCGCTCAAGACAAAACGACGATTCCCGCTGGAGATCTCTACGTCGTAACCCCCGGCGAGACTGATACGAAAGCGCCGCGTTGGATTAAGGTCGGCGTTTCCGACGGCACGAATCAAACCCTTACGGTCGTATCCGAGTCAATTCCGCGCGGCTCGATCGTCTTCTGCCGCGTGAAGACGACCGAAAAGCCCGAGGTCGCGGCGAATTTGAAGACCGACGCGCTTTTTAATCTGCGATAATCTCGCCGTCGCCAAATAAAGCGCAACGAAAAAGGGGAGCCACAAAGGAGCTCCCCTCGCTTTTTATCGTCGGCACCCCTCAAATCAACGCTTCGCTTCTTCGAAGACGAAGGATCCGGACGGAACGCTGAAAATCGCGTAATCGGCGTCTTCCGAGACGAATTTCGCGCCGCGAGTCGATTCAACGGAACTATCCGCCGCCGTCTTAGGAACGCAGACCGTCGCCGTCGTATTCGGCGGAACGACGACCGCTAAGCGCATCCCGCTCTCACGCTTCGCCCATTCGCTCGAAATGCGGCCCGCGATCGAATCGTAATACCCCTTCGCGGAGGTCAGATCCGTTTCGCTAGCCTTCGGAGGACGAATCGTAAACTTGCGGAATGCAACCGTCTCCGCGTCGCGCTGGATTCCAAGAACGCCGGAAATGTACCACGCGACGGGGAAGAGGTACGAGCTATGCAGGAGGGAGTGACCGGGACGATCGAGTTCCCACGCTTCCCAGTAGGTAGTAGCGTCGTGTTCGCGCATGAACCCCCAGCCGGGATATTCGGTTTGTTTCAGGGTCGAATACGCAAGGTCGTTGCGGTTCTTATCGCGCAGATAACGGAAAAGGAGGCCGCCGCCGGTAATACCCGCGCCGATATGCCCCTTCGAATCGACGAGTATCGCGCGGTCAAGGCGTTCTTCAACGCGGCGCATGTCCTCCGCCGTCGCGGGAGTGTGCGACAAAAGCGCGAGAGCGAGAATCGCCTGCGCGTCGTCGTGATACGAACCTTCCAACGTTTTATAATACTTCGCGTTGATCGCGTCGCGCGTCTCTTGCGCCATACGATCCCATTCATTCGCGCGATCTTCGCGACCGATCACGCGCGCGACCTTCGCCGCCGTCTCAAGGTTGAAGACGAGATAGAAATTGTTCAAGCAAAGCGCTTGCGGAGTGTCGCTGTTGGGGCCGTCGGGAGCGCCAGGCCAGAGCCAGTCGCCGAGGAAGTTCCATACGTCGCCATAACGTTGGAGGAGACCGTCTTTCACATTCGATTCGAGGAATCCGAGCCATCGTTCCATCAGCTCGAAGTTTTCTTCGAGGATGCGCGTGTCCCCATATTGGAGATAGAACGTGTACGGAAGAGTAACAACGATACCGCCCCACGCCGGGCCGCCGCCGCCAAAGTACGTCGGAGCGGTGTTCGGGAGAGACCCGTTTCCCCCGTCGCGCTGGCAGTCGCGCCAGTCTTCCATCCACTTGAAGTAGAAGGATTCAAGACTGTAATTGTACATACCCGATTCCGAAGTCGCATGCGCGTCCCCGCCGTAACCCATTCGTTCGCGCTGCGGACAGTCGACGACGTAACCGCCAAGAGAAAGATTCTCGAAGGTCCAGCGGCCCGTGTTGTAAATCCAGTTCTGAAGATCGTCGGACGTTTCGAACGCCGTAGCGACGTCGTAGTCCGTGCGGATATTCCAACCGACGATATCGTCGAGCTTCGGCTCTTCGTCGACGCCCGTGATCGTGATCCAGCGCATCGAGCTATAGTTGAATTTATTCTGGAAAACGCCGTCTCCGTTTTTGTCAAGACGAAGCGAGCTGAAGAGGCCGAACGTTCGCGTCTCCTGAGCGCGTTCCGAATAATCGAAAGTCACCGTCGCGCCGGGCTTTCCGTGAAGTTTTACGCGCGTCCAGCCCGCGAAGTTCACGCCCATGTCGACCCGCCAAACGCCGTCCTTCACCTTGACCACGCTCTTAGGATGAATCGGGGCGGTAAGGATATTACGCTGGCTCGTCTGCGCCGTAATTTCAAGCTCGGGGGAGAAGACGGTAACGGAACGCCACGCGGCGTCGTCGAAATCGACTTTGTTCCAGTCGGGATTGACAAGATTCATATCGATATGTTCGCCGCCGAACTGACCGAAAGTCCACGCGCCGGTGAGGAAATGCGAGCTCTCGCTCCCTTTCCACGTTTCGTCGGAGACGACGCGGATCGTCTTGCCGTCTGCGGTTTGAACGTCGCATTGCGCGAGAACGATCGGCGTCTGAGGACGCGTCGGAACGCGCAATTCGCCTAGAACGCTCCAACCGGGCCCGAGCCACAGCGCCACGACGTTCTTACCCTTCTTCAAATAAGGGGCGACGTCGTACGCAATGTAGCGCGCGCGGTATTTATAGTTCGTCACGTTCGGCGCCAAGACCGATTCGCTCGCGACCTGTTCGCCGTTCACGTAGAGCTCGTGATAGCCGACGCTCGCGACGAAAAGCATGGCCCGCGTCGGTTCCGAATCGAGTTCAAACGTCTTGCGAAGCTGCGGCTCGATCATCAGATTCGTCTCGGGATTGCGCGCGCTCGTCTGATTCAGATTCGTCTCGCCTTCAGGAAGATACCCGATTCCGATCCATTTCGCGCTCCAATCGTTCGAATCGAAGAGGCCCGTCGTCCACGTCTGAACGTCCGACGCCTTCGAAAGCGTCCCGTCCTGATCCTTCACCTGAACAGTCCAATAATACGACGCGTCCGATTTGAGAGTTTCTCCTGCGTAAGCGATCTGCGCCGTAGCGTCGGATTCGACCCAGCCGGTGTCCCAAAGCTTTCCTTGCAGCTCTTTCGCGGCGGCTTCCGTCGCGTCGACGCGAATACGATACGCCTGTTGACGCTGACCGATCGCTTCCTTGTCCGACGTCTCAAGGATCCAGCTAAAGCGCGGGGCGCGGGAATCGAGGCCCGTAGGGTTCGTTAAATACTCGCAGCGCAACTTCGCGGGGGAGAGGGAGGAGAAATCCTCCGCCAAACTCGCGGACGCGCATGTCGCGACGATCGCCGCAAGAGCTGCGGCGAAAAATGTGATTCGTAACTTCATCTTTGCTCCCTATATCTCCGATTTGGTACCGAAGGCAGTTGGCGAAAGCGCACAAACGCTCTCTTTTCAACGCTTATTATAGAAATCGGCGCACCGGTTTCAACAACGTTCCCCGAACGAAAAAAACGCGCCCACACGGACGCGTTTCTATAGAGCTTCTCCACAATAGGTCTCGTTCAAAGGAAAAGGCGTACGTTAGTTCAAGCTCGCTTCGATCGCGGCTTCGTAAATGTGCTGAGCCGTACCTTCGAAGTCGCCGAGCGCTTTGTCGGTAAGAACATAATCGAGTCCTTCAAGAGAAGGATTCGCGCCTTCTCCCATATTCATCGCCTTGGCGCGTTTCTCAAGGCCTTCGATGAAACTTTTCGCAGAAGAAGAGAGATAGATCGCGACGACAACCGTCTTCTTGCCGTCTTTGGTGTTCCTTTCGATCACGGGCTTAACTTCGGTCGCGAAGGTCTGTCCCATTTCACAGAAGGCGCAACCGACGGAATCGAAGCCTAGTTCGGCGGCGGCGTCAAGCGCGCTCTTCGTCTGCTTTTCGACAAGGCCGCGATAATCTTCGTCGCCGTGAGCGATTACGAGTAGACGTTCGTCCGCAGGAGTCTTCGAGAAGCGTTTCGCTTCGGAGACGACGTAATCGCGAAGGAGATTGCCAGAGCTAAGCGTCGCGGTAAGAGATATTGGAAGTTTGGTTTTCAAGACGCGCATACCTTCTTCACGCGCGCCTTCACGGGCGGATTTTTCGCCGTAAACGCCAAGCGCGGTCGGAAGGTCGAACTGAACGTGACTCGTCGGGTAGATGAAGACGGGCTCGACTACGACGGCGTCGCAACCAACGGCCTCAAGGCGTTTGAAACCTTCGGTAATATCGTTTTTGAAATTGAATTCCATGTCGCAGACTTCAATCGCGGCGAAGCGCTTCTCTTTGGAATCGAGGGCGCGAACTTGATCGCGAAGGGATTCGGTAACTTGCGTCCAGCGCGGAGAACCGGCGCCATGCGTCGCAAGAAGGAGTCCGATCTTTTCGCCGCGCGGGACGAGAGCGCGTTCGACGTCCGCTTGGAACGTCGCGGGTTTCTCCGGCGCCGCCATGCCCATTTCCGCGGGACGCCCCCCTTGCGCTCCGGGATGCTGAGCAAACGTCGAGCTAATGAACGCGACGCTAGACAAGGCGAAAACAGCGCTTACGTTAAAGAGAATCTTTTTGCCTTTCATATCTTTTTCCTTTCGATGACAACGTTTTTATCTCGGATTGTTAATTAAATTCTGATTTGCATTGAGTCGCAAAAAGCGTTTAAAGAGCGTCAGTTGGAGACCGTTTCGCCGCCGGAAATCGTCGACATGCCGCGCCAGACGTCAAGCGCGATCGTATCGCTCACAAAGAAAACGCTTCCGTCCGCCTTCAAGACGTTGACGCCAGACGAATGATAGCTACGGCTCGCATAGTACCCGTAATTCATCCACGAACATGACGCAAGATGCGAGTTCGGGGGAAGAAAAGCGCCGAAGGTCGTGTAGCTTGGTACCCCGGAGAGCCAAGTTCCGCAACGGTCGAGGCCCCATGTGCAGGACAACAAAGCGTGTTGCGTCGCAAACAACGCTTCATAGCTCACGTCAAACGCGTCCTTCCCTATATTCTGAACATAGACTTCGCGAATTCGCCCACCGTCTTCGCATACCTCGTCAAAGCCGCCGGTTATCGTCGCGTTAGCGCCTGCGCCGATCGTCGATTCCGCCATCACCATCGTATTGGAAGTTCCGTCAGTAATCGACGCCAACCGCGTTTTGCAACCGTAATAGAACGCGCCGTCCGTTTTGAGAGTCGCTTCACCCCCGACAAGGGTCGTTCCGATACGCGCTAGTCCCGATCCGGTGCAGACGCAATAGCTCGAAGGATACGTTTCCGCCGACTGATTTCCGGAGCCCGACGCGTTGGTTTGAATCTTGAGATTAATCTGCAATTTTTCGCCCGCTCGGGGATCGCTCGGACACGAAAGGAACGAAACGTTACAATTAAGCGCATCCGTCAAATGGTAGAGAATCACATTATTTCCCATCCCCGCCGACTGATAGACGGGCTGACTGTAGTCGATCAGTTTGGAAATCGCGTCCGCTTCCATGTAGGGGAAGAGTCGCGCCTGAATCGAGAAAGCGCTTGCCGAACGCGAAGTTTCATTCGCCATCGGCGGGAAGCAATCGTTATTAGTTCCCAGATAATTATGGAAAGCCAGACCATATTGTTTCAGATTGTTCGTACACTGCATTCTTCGGGCGGCTTCACGCGCGGCTTGCACGGCGGGGAGCAACAAACCGATCAAAATACCGATAATAGCGATCACCACCAGGAGTTCGACTAGAGTAAAACCACAAAACAAGGAATATCGCGACTTCATGACGTACCGTCCTTTACTAAGGTATGAATCAACTTCCAAGGAGTTAGACTTAGATTAATCTAACTTTCATTCCAAAAAAAATCGCGATTTGTCGACGATCGCGTTTAACTATATCACAGATGGAGGCAAGACGCTTTCCGCAGCTCTTACGGTTTCAAAAAAATTGCGCGACCGAGCTGGAGACGAGCTCGGCCAGCGCTGAGCGCAAGAAAGGAAACGAAAAACTTATCATTTTTTCGCCGCTGAGGAACTTATCCCCAACAAGCGCCATCTTAAAGGACAACTTTGAAACGTCAAGAGAGTTTTGTTAGAAAATGCTAACTTTTTTAGAAAAGCCTAACTTTTTTCCCTCTCACAACCCTATGCTTACACAAACAAGGAGTTTGGCTCATGCGTTACACTTCTCCTTTCCGTTTCGCCGCGGCCCTCGTCGCTCTCTTATTGCCCGCGACATTATGGGCGCAAGGTTTCCTCCTCGAATCAAGGGTGCCGCGACAACTCCCGCGCGTCTTCCCATCGCGCGTCATTGTACCTGAGAATACGACTCAATATTCTATCGACGAAGTAAAAATCGACGCAAACGTCGAGGGATCCGTTGCCTCTGTAAACGTCTCGCAGACCTTCAAAAACGAAGGAAAAACGACTATTGAAACCGCTTTCGTCTTCCCACTCCCTTATGACGGCGCCGTCGAATCTATGACGCTCCTTGTCAATGGAAAAGAATATCCCGCGACGCTCGTCGACGCAGACAAAGCTCGAAAGGAATACGAAGAAATTGTTAGAAAGTCGAAAGACCCCGCCCTTCTCGAATGGGTCGGCTTCGGGCTCTTTAAAACGAGCGTCTTCCCGATCCCTGCGGGAGAAACGCGCACTGTGACCATGCGCTACGCGCAGTTGCTACGTTCCGACGCGGGTCTTACCGAATTCCTCTTCCCCCTCGGCGCGACAAAATTCACGACGAAGCCCGTCCAGAAGATCTCATTCGATATCGCTCTCCGCTCCGACGTAGAAATTAAAAACGTCTATTCGCCGACCTTCGATATCGCCGTCGATCGACAAAGCCCGACGTCCGTACGCGTCCAAAGCAATATGGAAAACGCCGTTCCATCAACCGATTTCCGTCTCTTCTTCGATCAAAATAGCGACGAAGTGTCGGCAAAAATTCTGAGCTATCGTCCCGACGAAAAAGAAGACGGCTACTTCCTCCTTCTCGCGTCCCCGAAGATCGAACGCGCGGAGGAAGCGATTCCGCGTACAATCGTCTTCTGCATCGACGTCTCGGGAAGCATGATGGGTCAAAAGATCGAGCAGGCGCGTCAGTCTCTCGTCTTCGTTCTCTCGAGACTGCGCGATATCGACAAATTTAGCATCGTGACCTTCTCGTCATCCGTCTCGAGTTATAGCGACAAGCTTGTAGCCTGCGACGCGAAGACGCAACAAGACGCGATCTCTTTCGCGAATTCACTCCGCGCAGGGGGCGGCACGAACGTTGGCGACGCTTTAACCCGCGCGTTTAATCTCGTCAAAGAGGACGAGTCGACCAACCCGAAATACCTAGTCTTCCTCAGCGACGGCGAGCCGACGGTCGGCGAAGTGAACGAAATGAAACTGGCACAAATTGCGCGCGAATCAAACACGAAGGACGCCCGATTCTTCTCCTTCGGCGTCGGATACGACGTGAACGCGCGACTTCTCGATCGCTTTGTCCGCGACGGTCGCGGCCAGGGAGAATACGTCAAAGACGGCGAAAATATCGAAGAACGCGTCTCAGCCTTCTATTCGAAGATCGAAGACCCCGTTTTAGCTGACGTGGAGCTCCTCTTCACTCGCAACGGCAAAGAGGGGCGTTTCACAAATCAGGTCTATCCGTCGGGAAAAGTCGATCTTTTCGCGGGACAGCAACTGGTGGCGACGGGACGTTATTCGGCTCCGGGCGCGTTCGCGCTCGTTGCGAAAGGCAAGGTCGGAGACGTAGAGAAAGAGCTGCGCTATGAAGGCTCGTTTGTCGAAAAGAGCGCGGACTCCGCAAATGCTTTTGTGGAAAAGCTTTGGGCGACTCGACGCGTCGGCGAAATTATCGACGAATTGGACCTTAACGGGGAAAATGAAGAGTTGATTAACGAGCTGGTGGAACTTGCGAAGAAGCATGGATTGGTAACGCCATACACCTCCTTCTTGGCGTTGGACGAAGTGAATTTGAACGCGACGAGCATGAACGCGCAAACTGCGGCAAATTCGTTCCGCGATTTAGCGTCGAATGTCAACGGCATGATGGGCGTTTCACAGCGTCAAGCGAAGCAATCCCTCAAGAGCATGAGCAACCTAGCGGGCTCTCAGGCAATGGAAGTGGCGTCGTTGAACGCGACGATGGACTCGGTGATGAGCTCTGATCCGCGCTCGGCCATGGGCGCCCAATCGATGAGCGGACGTTCGAGAGGCACGGGAATGGCGATGAGTTCGCAAGCGCCGATGAGAATTAAGGGGGGGCGAAATCTCATGATGAACTCCGCGCCCAGGATCATGGCTGCGCCCCCTGCGTCTAACGGTATGACGGGGCTCGCGCCAGAATTCGAAGGTAGCGGAGCGACGCAAAATCGCGAGAAGATCCGCTCCGTCGCGGGGAAAACCTTCTTCTTTAAAAACGGCGTGTGGGTCGATTCGTCGATTACAGAAAAACAGGAGAAGGAACAGAAGCCGATTATCGTCAAACAATTTAGCGACGAGTATTTCGCGCTTGTCGCGGAGAATGGGCAGTCGCTCTCTCAATACCTTGTCTTCGACGAACCGATCGCGCTGAACTTCAACGGTCAGTTATACAACGTCGTGACGAGCGACGAGAAATAATTGGAACGGAAACGCGTCTTTTTGAGGCGCGGCCCCGTTTTTTCCTTGACTCAAGAGAGTCCTAACTTTAAAATAAAGACGTTGGTTCAAAGAGCTGGCGTCTTTTTTAATGGGGAGAGTTCGGAATGCGTCAAATTAGTCTTCTGGTCGCGGATTCGCAACCGGTTGCGCGCGCGGGGCTCTTCTCTTTTTTCAGTGGGACGAATATTCAGATAGTCGATTACGCGCAGACGTGCGAACAGACGATAAACAAGACGATGAGCGCGGGCCCTGACGTGTTGATTCTCGCGATAGAGTTTCCGGACGGATCGGGATTTGACACGGCGCAGAAGTTGCGCGCGAAGGGCTTTCGGGGGAAGATCCTCTTTTTCGAGAGCGCGGGACGTCGCGATTATTTGGCGCGCGCGTTAGCGGTCGGGGCGGACTCGTACGTTTTGAAGACGGCGACGCGTGCGGAACTCACGAAGATTGTTTACGGACTCGTCGAGCAATTGGACGCGCCGGAATATACGGATCGTGATTTCTCGGGGGAGCTTCGTCAAGTCTCGACGTTGATGCGAAAGAGGCGCGTTAATCCGACGAATCCCCTTTCGGCGCGCGAGGCGCAGGTATTGCGTCACGTCGTTTTGGGTCTGAGCAATAGAGAGATCGGATTGGCGCTGAAGGTGAGCGAAGACACGGTCAAAGACCATATGCAAAATATTTTACGTAAGCTCGACGTCCGTGATCGCGCGCAGGCGGCGGTCTGGGCGGTTAGAAATAACTTAATTCCTTAACAGTCATTGCGCGATGACGCGCGACGTCTTTTTTCAGGAGAGATAACATGAGCAATCCCAAAGCACGCACGATGACCCGATATGAAGGCAGGGCCGCCGTTGTAGATTGTCTCGACACGAAGCTCAACGAGGAACTGGCGATCCAAGCGTGGGGGGACGAACTTGCGAACGTCCTCGAAGCCCTTCCGCCAAGAACCGACAGGTTGATCGTGAATTTCCAAAACGTTCAATTCATGTCGAGTTCGGCGCTTCGCGTTCTCATCACGTTGAACACGAAGACGAAACTCGCGAAGGTTGCGCTTTTCCTTTGCTCGATCAATCCGAACATTATGGAAGTCTTCAAAATTACGCGGCTCGACACGCTCTTTAAGATTCGCCCAACGGAAGTAGAAGCGATCAATTCCCAAATCTAAAACCAACGATCATGGAGGGCGCGCCATGGCGGCATACGATAAAATGGGATTTTGGCGTTATACTAAGACCTTTTCCAGCGATTCGCGCGCCATCGGCCCATATTTGGACGAGGTGATCGCCGCCCTGGAAAAGAGGGGATGGAATCCCCAAGACGTCTTCGCTGTGCGTCTTGCCCTCGACGAAGCCGTCGCAAACGCAATTGAACATGGAAATCAGCGCGATCCGGCAAAGAAGATCCAGGCGACCGCCGAAATCACGCAAAACCGCGCGTTGATTTCGATACGAGATGACGGCGGCGGGTTTACGCAAGATGCCGTCAACGATCCAACGCTCGACGAGAATATCGAACGTCCCCATGGAAGAGGCCTTTTCCTCATCAAAAACTTCATGACCCGCGTCTGGCATAACGAAAAGGGAAACGTCATCTACATGGAAAAATCGCCTCAGTAATAGTCGTCGCTTCTTCTCGTATCCTACAAAAAGCCTCCCTAAATCGTGAGACTTAGGGAGGCTTATTTTTATCTCTACGCGTTCTCAGCGCTCGCTGCTCGCCGCTAGGCTTCGTTTTCTGCGTCTCGGTAAGAACGACTGGCTTGAAACAACGGGAGTACTTTCATAGAACCACGTCCCTATTAGAGCCCCTTCTCCACCTCCTTAGATACTCAAGAAAATCGATCCCGCTATACCTCAACTCGTCTCGAAGAAGATGAGCCCCACGATCCAAGTGCGCTTTGACGAAGCTCGGGAAGTATTTCTCATTCGCTAGAGACGACTGGCGCATACCCCAAACAAATATTTGTACAAGGGATCGGCGTCCCCGGCGATCGACTGACGGTTTAATTCGCGCCTCAAGTTGTTCGTCTTAAAATATTCCTCCGACAAATGCTCCTTGCGTAAGGAAGGAGCCAACGAAAGCTTCACATGAGTCGCATAGGGAATATTGACGCTACTCTCTATTTGAGTCAGGATTTCCTCTGTCTTCTTTGACGTCTTGAATTTGAACGCCGTTACACCACCTCATAATACGATTATTCAAGACCTGAGCGCTTATAGATGAACGCCATTTGTTCAATAATCGCATTGAATTGCTTGCGTAATTCGTCGTCCTTTTTGTCAACTCCTCGCGGTCGCAACGCGCCGTCTGCAATTCGGCAAACAACTCCCAAAACGCTTTGTCTTTGACGTAGATAGGTGTAGGGTTGTTTCCAATCTTAACGATTCTATGATGCTTTTGGAGTTTCTTAACGAATCCGAACAATTTGCTTTCTACTCGCTGTTGGCTTCCGTTTTGAAGACAAAGCGTATGTCGCAGTTCTTTAAATCAGAAACGTTGTGAACGCACCAGTCAAGATATACTTAGAGAAGTCGTCGTCCCCCTGCCAAAATGCTTGAGAGATTGAGTAGACAAGATGGCGTCGACGCCGAATTCTCGCCCCTCCTTGAGCTCTTTTTCAACGAAGGGTATCCCTCGCAAAGAATATTGTCCGCTTCGTCGACCAGATTTATTTTAGTAAGCTGTCTATGTTTCCCTGAAAGCTCGCTAGAACCTCTAGACAACATTTGCGCGTAAAAAAGATCGAGTGTTATCGCAATGACGACATTTTGCAAGTCGGGGTCAAAACGTTAAAGATCGCCCCCCTATTAAGTAGAACAAAAAGGGATTGTGTTCTGTAACTATCCGACTCAAAGAGCTCAAAGTCTGACAACTTGTAAAGGCGGCGTCCATAGAATCCCCTATCTGGATAGACCCATCCTCCGAGTGGCTAGAATAGACCTCGAAAAGGTCGGAACGGACAAACTCCATGAGGTCAGGCTCATTGGGTATAACCCCTTTGGAAAGGTATCCCTCCTAATACAATCTAGCAAAGTGTTGCGTTGCTTTGGCCTAAATGATAGACGGAAGAGAGCGTTTCGCTGAACGTACTAGCGACATGAATCGGTAAAAGCGACTTGAAGATGCGCGGTTTTCTTAGCTCTAGAGGATTGCAAGGCGGATAATACGGTTTCAACACCTTGCGTTTGTGGCCTTTAAAAATTATTTTGCTCTCGTTACAGTCCCCCTTGTAATCAAAGATAAGAATCCCACGATCGGGACTTTTCACATTATTCACTTTTTCTCAGTATAGCTGAATTACGATAGATTGAGAAAATGGCGTCTTTCCGGTTCCCATCATTCCGATGATACCGGTATTCGGATGAAAGATCTCTCCTATATTTCAAGAGAGCAAAAACAAGGGCGTTCCAGTCGCTTGATTCTCTCCAAAGGGACGTGAACTTAACGAGGGAGAATTCTTGCGCGTATCCTATGCCCCAACCAGTCTTATACCCCTTCGTTTAAGACGGACGGCGCGTCTGAAATAACGTCTTTAAGCGACACGTCCATTGTCAACCGTTTAACGTCGCTATCGCCGCATTTATCGTTAGATTTCATTTCATAAGATGTGAGATAGGCGTACCGATATTTCTCCTCCTCTTCGCTGCGCTCATGGTACCGGATCTTCGTGACAAGCATTGAAGCCAAATCGGCGTTGAAACGAATTCCCCCTAATCTTATAAATTCTAGGGGGAAGTCCCAACATCCTTCCATTTTAGAATGGAAGTTCTTTCATCTTCCGAAGGATTTCAATCGTCTGTTTAGCAATTAAAACCTCTTTCTCCGGAGAAATATTCAAGTAGGAAAAGGATTTCCCTCTGTATGCTTCAGAATTCTCCAAATAGGATTCCAAATCCTTTTCAATAACTTCGACAAATTTGTCAAAGGCAAGGCGCGTCAGTAGCGCGATCTTTGCGCCTCTCAAATTGTCGGTTACAGGAATTGCGTAATGAAGCTTCGGATACACGACCCTTGCGCATTGATCCCTCAGCGCATAGACGCGGTATGCTTCAAAGTCTAACTCGCCATTCTTCGTCTCGCCAATGGGAAGTCGCATACTCCACATTTCATCAGGGTTGGCGTTTGCTTTTTCTCGCAAAATCTTTCCGCACTCGATCACGCTCTCCACCTTTTCGACTGAAAGATCGTATCTAGAAAGAATTCTGCAAAATGAAGAAGCCATCTCCGGCGCTTCCTCTCGAGCATAACTCCGACGGATCCATGCCCATTCAAGATCCTCAGGCTCTAACTTTTGATTAAAGCCATATAGAGCCTCATAAATGCCGAGCGCCTCGTCCCATCGTCCTGCCATCTCCAACGAATGAGCCTGGAGTAAGAGAAGATTATTGAACGCCGCTCTTCCCCCATCCTTGTAACCGTCAATTTTCCACGGAGCGTTTTCTTCAACTAGCCTGGAGAGTTCAAGCGCGGCTTTTTGAGCGGCTTGAAGATATTCTCCTTTAGTAATCTCTGAGTAAACGTCGCGCGAGTAAAGTAATACGGAGCTTGTCAGTTCGGTGGAAAAAAAATCGTAATTGAGGAAAGGAGACAATTTATCTTCGCGTATCGATTGAAGAAAAGAAGCATCAGAGAGCGCCTTCAAGTCGATCGACCACAAGCGTTCCGCCGGTTGACAAGGAGAGATTGATTTTTCTT
The DNA here is from genome assembly GCA_051885615.1 of Thermoguttaceae bacterium. Taxonomy (GTDB): domain Bacteria; phylum Planctomycetota; class Planctomycetia; order Pirellulales; family Thermoguttaceae; genus RUG369. The sequence goes on along the minus strand of JBJEXI010000057.1, from coordinate 583 downwards.
GAGCACTCGAAGCGTTTTGATCGGCTGGGAGCGCAGGAATAATAAACGCCGAATCTTGCGGTGAGGAAATCTCAGAGGGAGCGTCTGAAGGAACGACTCCCCAACATGATTGCCCTAACGCGAACGTTACGACAACTAACAAAGGAACAATATTCATGAAAGGTCTCGAGAACAATGTCATTTTTACGCTTAACGAACCTTTTTATCTTCTAAAAATTTGATACTTAATCCTTTTCACACCTACCTAAAAGCGAGATGTTCGTCTTGAGGTCAAGTGTAGCTACAATTAAAGCATGTGCAAGTCACTGTTTTGCAAATACAAAAGAATAACAAAAAACACTAAATATTTACTAATAATAAAAATTATCCGCATTAGCTTTATTAATACGCCTCACAAAATTGTCACAGATTACAAGTTATTTGCATAATGCACCTGACTGTTGATAAAATACAAGTCTAAAACAGGAGAGTCTGAAGGGCTTTGAAAAACGAATCAATGGAGAAATTAGATAGAGGGAACAAGAAATAAAAAAGAGCCCTACTGAAAGGCAGGGCTCATATATATCATAGTAAAGAATCAACA
>JBJEXI010000056.1:0-11341 GCA_051885615.1 Thermoguttaceae bacterium | reverse complement strand
AGGATATATTATGCCCGTTTTTGCTTCGTTTGCGACCACTGTTGTTTACGCGCTTCCCGCCGCCGCCGCGCTCCTTTACGCTTGGTTCCAACTTATCGCCGCGAATCGACGCTTGGATCGCGCTTGCGAATTCAAAACGAAAGTCGCCGCAGAAGACGCCTTGGCGTCATTTTTAAAGAAAAACGACGCGTCGTTCCCGATCGAGAAGGGATGCGACTACCTCGAAAACGCCTACGATCCCAATAAGGGGGAAATTCGCCTCAGTCCCGACGTGTTCGGTTGCGTCGACGCATGTTCCGTCGCGAGCGCTCTTAATGCCGGAAGTCAAGCTCTTGCGTGTCGCAACGCCCCCGAGACGATCGATAAGCTCGCGCGTCTTCATTCGATCACGACCTGGTGGTTCTGGGGCGTTTTTTGCATCCTTGGGTTTGCCGTTATGGGCGAGTCTTTCGTCGGAACGTGCGTCGGATACGCGACCCTGATTCCCCTCTACGCCATGTTTAATATCCGCAAGAATATCATGAAAAAGAATCAGGCGCCCGCGCTCGAATTCGTTCAATCTTCCGGACTCTTCGACCCCGAAGAAGCGACCGTCCTGAAGAAAACGCTCGCCGCAGCGCTCGTTAATCCGTGAAACGTCAACGGCGAAGAAGGGCGCCGAACGTCAACGCGCGGCGTCCCTTCGTATATCGTTCAACGATTGCGCCAAAATGTCGGCGAGAATAGCGCGAGAACGCACCATATTTCTAATCGTCCGACGATCATCGCCCAGCTAAAGATGATCTTGGACGCCTCGGAAACCGAGCCAAAATTTCCTGTCGAACCGAAGCTTCCAAACGCCAGCCCTGTGTTGCTGAACATCGCGATCGTTCCCATAAAGACGTCGAAGAGCTTTTCGACTGGGGAACGATCCTGGCTTGTCCAAAGCGAGTCGGGTTCAATCGCTGCAACGACGAAGGCCGTTATAAAGACGAGCGCGAAATAAGACGCGATGAATCTCAGCGCGGCGCCCGCTGTTTCCGGCTCTACGTTTTGTCCGCCAAGCTTCGTGATTTTGACGACGTTCGGACGGAATTTCTTCTGCGTTTCGTTGACGATAAGCCGCAACGCCAGCGCCATTCGATAGACCTTCACGCCCCCCGCCGGAGAACCGGCGCATCCTCCCATAACCATCACGAAGATGAATAAGATCATCGTCGCGACGTTCCAATACTCGTATTTGCATACGGCAAGGCCCGTGCTTGTCATCAAAGAAACCGTTTGAAAAAGAGAATTTCGGAACGCTTCGTTATAATCCTTGCAAACGATGACGCACTTTTTTCTAACCGAGGGTTCGGACTGTCCGTTCACTACGTTGGACGTCCTCGATTCGAATCCTTCGAGCTCGCACGGATGTTTCCCTTGTTGCGCGAGCGCGCGTTGCGCCTCAATATTGGCGATAGGCGCCCGCGTTCCCCGAAAGACGAAATTATGATTAACGACGCCGAGAACCGTCGCCAAGATTGACACGACTAGGATCGACGTAATATAAAATCGAAATTCAACGTCCTTGAAGAGTTTCTCAAAAGAACCTCGCGAAGCCCAATATAGGAGCCAGAAGTTGATTCCCGAGACCGTCATGAAGAACACGATCCCATACTCGAGCATATTCGTGCGTACTCCAGCGGCTTGCGAGAAGAAGCCCGCGCTGTCGTTTCGCGTGCTAAATCCCCCGTTGGATGTAATCGAAAAGGCGTGCGTAATCGAGTCGTAAACGGACGCGCCGCAGATGAGGAACCAGATGAAGATCGCCAAAAATAGGACGAAATAAATGAGGACGAGAGACGCCGCAAGGGACTGGATCTTGACGAAAGGGAGCGCCCCCGAAAAGAGGTGTTCGACCTTCAAGATCGCTTTGCCGCTCGCGCCTTTCCCCAAGAATGCGACAAAGCAACAGACGACGCCGAGCCCCCCGATGAAGTGAGTGAGACATCGCCAGAACAAAATCGACCGCGGCAGCGTCGAAGGATCTTCCAACTCGCCGAAGACGGACGCGCCAGTCGTAGTCAACCCGGAGGAGGACTCAAAGAGCGCGTCGGCGAAGGTGAATGGCTCCCCTTTAACGCGCTCCACACCGCCAAACAGATAGGGGAGCGTTCCAAGAAGAATCGCGAGAATCCAGCATAACGAGACGCAGGCGAACGCTTCGCGCAAGTAAAGGCGCGAGGAATCCGCGCCGCGTCCAAGGAAGTGGAAAACGAGCCCTACGACGAAAGATATGAGGCTACTTTTAAATAACGCGCCGACGCCTTTAACTTCCAGAACGCCGCCGTTGAGCGCGGGCGTTCCCCAAGGGATGCAAGCGAGCATGCATGCTCCCAGGAGCAAGCCGACAACGCCTAGAAAGGCAAAAATTATCTTGAAGTTCATCTATTTCAAAAACAAAAGGGGACTCTTAGCGTAGTTGACTTTTTTGCAACTTTACCGTCGCGTGACTGCCGCGCCCGCGCAGCGACGGACTAGACCTTTAAATTCAAGCGCGGTAACGAGTCCCAAGACTGTTGACGTCGGTTGATTCGTAAGACGAACCAACTCGTCTAATGGAATGGGCGCTTGCCCAATTTTATCATAGAGCGCGCGTTCCATCTCAGAGAGAGGGGGAAGCGGCTGCGAGGGAGCGGGGGGAAGTAAAGAGCGTTCTTCCGAGGCGTCGGCAGTTTTCTCTCCGCTTTTTTTTACGTGCGATTGGCGCTTGGGAATCGAACGGCGCGCGATCATATTTAGTTCGGCACGGGTCGCCCCTAGAGCTCCCGCTACGGCAAGGTCGTCGTCGGACGACTTTTGAGGGATTATGCCGACGTCGGTCGCATAGCTAGGAAGCGCGTTGTAGATATCGTTCGCGGATTCGACAAGGATCGCTCCTTCTCGGATTAATTCGTGACATCCTTGCGACTGTTTGCTGTCGATCGGGCCTGGAATCGCAAAGAGATCGCGCCCTTGCTCTAGTGCGAAACGAGCTGTGATCATCGAACCGCCCTTTGCCCCCGATTCGACGACGAGAACGCCGATCGACAACGCGCTGATGATTCTATTTCGCGCTGGAAAATTGCCGCGAAAAGGTTTCGTCGTTGGATAATATTCGCTCACGAGCGCGCCGTTGTTCATAATGCGCGCAGCCAGATCCTCATGTTCCTTAGGATAAATATTGGCTACGCCCGTTCCTAACACGGCGATCGTACGCCCGCCGACGTCAAGCGCCACGCGATGCGCTATGCCGTCGACTCCAAGCGCTAGACCGCTTATGATCGTAAACCCATTTTCCGCCAAATTGGAAACGATTCTCTTAGCGTGGCGCACCCCGTATTCGGTGACCCCTCGCGTTCCAACGACCGCGATTGCGCGCGCGTCTTTCTCCAAGAGCGAGCCGCGCACATAGAGAAGTTGAGGAGGAGCGTCGAGCGTTCTTAGTCGCGTAGGATACCGCGAATCTCGTTGGGTAAGAACGGAGATATTGTTCTTTTCGCAAAACTGAGCTATCTCTTCCGGATTGACTGTTTTGCGAGCGTTCAGAATCGATTGCGCCAAATTCTTTCCAACATGCGGAATAGAGAGCAGATCGGATAAAGACGCGCGAAGCGTTTCCCCTGCTGAACCGAATGTCTCTAGAAGACTTTGCGCAATATTGGGGCCGACTCCAACCACGGACGCTAGTAGGATCTCGTCGAGGAGTTCCGACGGTTGGTAGACGCGCGTCGGGGTAGAGGACGTTTCATACGGAGAGAGCTCGAAGGACATTGCGCTTGTTCCGGAAAAGAAGTGGGTATTCAAGCCAATTCCGTTGGAAACGCGAGGACGTCGTCGATGCGTCGCGTTCCAAGGAGGACGCAGAGGTAACGGTCGACGCCTAGCGCACATCCGGAAGAGGGGGGAAGTCCCGAATCCATGGCGGCGAGAAGTCGCGATTCGCGCGGCAATTCCGCAGAACCGTCGCGGCGTCGCTGCTCAGCGACGGAGGCGATCCGCGCGCGCAACACGCTCGCGTCAAGAAGCTCGTCGTAGCCGTTCGCTAGTTCAATTCCATTGGCGAACAACTCAAAGCGACGCGCGACTTCATGCCCGTCCGCTTGGCCTGTTTGAGCGAGTTGCGATTGCGTACCGGGATAGTCGTAGAGAAGAACGGGAAAGTCGAATCCTAATGTCGGCTGAACGACTTCGGAGAATATTAGGTCTATCCAGTCGTCCTTCTCCGCGTCGTCCTTGTACGATTCAGGATAGGGAACGTTGTTCGCGTCGGCGAATGCGCGAAGTTCGGAGATTGAAGAACGATGTGGATCAATTTGTGTTGCGTCGAAAAACGCGTGACCGAAGGGAATTTGCTTCGTCTCTTGAGTCGTCCAGCGTTGCGGCTCAATGGAGGTTTCTTCATAAAAGAGCCGAGACGTCTCCGAGACAAGACGCGACAACAAGGCTCGGCCCGATTCGTAATCGTCCCACTTGCGATACCATTCGAGCATTGTGAATTCAACGTTGTGAAGCGTTCCCCTGTCCCCTTGACGAAATGCGGGCGCAAGCTGGTAGATCGCGTCCATTCCTGCGGCGAGAAGGCGTTTCATCGCAAATTCAGGGGACGTTTGCAGGTAGAAGGTTGTTTCTTCTCGACGCGCGGTCTCCGGAGAGGGAAAACGCGACGCGGAGAAGTCGTCGCATTCGCGCCAGCTTTTGTTGAGCTTTACGGGTATGGCTTCGACGAATCGATCGACGACTACGTCGCGCGAGAGGGTTGGCGTCGACGTCTCGACAAAGTTTCTCGCGTCAAAAAAAGAGCGCAAAACGCGATACAAGACGGCGCGACGGCGAAGGTTTTCTAGGGGCGCGGTCGGTTTAAACCTTATCGTCGATCGTAGACGCTCTTCTTTCATAGCATTCCTCCAAGACGCAAAGGACACGTCAAACAAAGTTGAACTCGTAAAGGCAACCCTGGAAATTTCCGCCGACTACATACTGAGTAGCTCTATCGGAAAATTGACAGACGTGGTTGTAGTGTAAATGACCGCTCAAATGCGCCTTGAAAAGGGGTTGCGTCTTAAGCCACGATAGGAACCGATCCGAAGATTCGCGCTTCGTGTCGGGCGCGCCTAAAAGATAAGAGAAGCGTTCCTTTTTCTCTTCCATCTGAACGCGGTAAAGCTCGGGAGTGAAGAAGGGAACGTGGCACAAAGTGACGATCGGCAATCCTTTCTCAACTTCCTTCTCGAAGAGTTCGATAATATTGTCCGCCACGTAATGATAAACGTCGTCGAACGCGACGAAGTTAACTCCGTTGACGATTTTTGAGGCGAAACGCAGATCGTTCGGGAAAGATTTTTGAACGCGGTCAAAACTCTGCGCTTTATACGCCTCGTCCTCTTTCGCCTCCCCTAAATAATGACTGTATTCGTGGTTTCCCGCCGAAACGAAACGTGCGTCGTTTCCCGTCTGATCGTAGAAGTTCTTGACGTATTCTAAGTTCTTTTCGCTTAGGAAGTCGATCATGTCGCCTGTGTGCAGAAGGAGCGCGTCCTTCTGCTTTGCGTATTCTGCGGAAGCGAGAAAAAAGCGCTCGGCTTTGGAAAAGTACTTCGAACGGCTTTCAGCGAGTTTTTGCGTTCGCTCCGTGTCGCGTGTATCGCTAAAAGTAATGTGAGTGTCGGAGATGTGGACGGCGGTGAAAGGTCGTTCCGCGCCGACGTTAAGGGTATGGCGCTCGATCTTCAAGTCGTCGAGCGCATCCGCTCCTTTGCTCGTTGAATCGTAGTCGGTCAACAAAATTGCGGAAGAAGCGCATAACGACGCGCTTAACTTCAGAAAATCTCGGCGATTCAGCGTCATAATACAACAATCCTTCAGTAGCGGCGCCGATAACGACGCTCGGATGATAAACATACCCCAACTAGGCGTCTTCTCGACGCCCTATTATCCATTTATTTTAGCTAGTCGGCGTCTGGCGTCAATCTTGAGGGGAGGACAAGATCTCTCTTGACGCGCGAACTATTCTTTTCTAACCTACCGAGTGATTATGTGTGCGCGTCGCGCCTCGTTTTACTACGCTTCCATGGGACGGTTCCTCGACCGATTGTTTCACGATTCATGACAAGACTCTCCGCTTTCGTACGAATTTTAGCCGCGTTTTGCGCGTGTGCGCTCGCTTCCTGCGAGAGTCTTCACATCGGGGATAACGCGCCGATTCCTCAACCGCTCTTAGAGAAACGTAAGTCGATCGAAAGGCTCCGCTTGGCTCCCGACGCGGTCGTTTTTGACGTTTTAATTGCGCACGTGCCTTATAATGAACGCGATCTGGTGCGCGAATTGTGGCGCGACGTCGACGAATTGGAACTCGGCGATTCCAAAAGAATCGCCTTGAACGAACAAGGAATTCGCGTTGGATTACTCGGAGCTTCTCCCCCGGAGTCTCTTTCAAAACTCCTCGCGCTTAAAGGTCGAGAACTACGCGCGTCCCTCATGGAAGAAGTCGACGCTTCGAAAGTTGAATCTGCTCTGGAACCGATCTCCTATTCGAAGCCCGTCTCCCTGCGTTCTGGTATGAAAAGCACAATCGTGATGCGTTCCGATACGATCGCTTCCGCTCCCGTTTTGGAGAAAAACGTCGACGGCGAACTGGAAGGTAAAACATACTCCAACGTTTCCCCTGCGCTGAGCGTCGCGATTGATCAGTCCCCCGACGGTTCGGTTCTCTTTGACCTCGCGCCGTATTTGCGTTACGGCGCGCCTCAGTCGGTGACGCGCTATCAGCACGGACAGTTGGTTAAGACGCAAGAACAGCCGACGAAATTCTTCGATTCTCTTCGTTTCTCCCTCGGTTTGCGCCCTGGACAGTTCCTCGTACTTGGCGCAAGCGACGCGAATACAGACGCGCTAGGAAGATACTTCTTCAATGAAGGCGGCGACGATTTCGAACAAACGGTTCTCGTGATCCGTCTGCTCGTTACGCAGCACGACGGTCAGATTGACCGGTTCCCCGATTTTAAGGAGATGATCTCGGGGGACGAGAGTTATTCTGAAGATTTCGACAACGATTTCCTCAAAACGGCGCCGGACATTGTCTTCTCCTCTGAAAAGGACAACATGACGAGGAGGGATGAGGATTTATCGCAATTGGACGAGGAACTCGACGTCGACTCCTTGGACTCGCTTGACGTGGAAGCTGTGGAAGACTCATGGGAGAACGCGCCGGTCGAAGAGGACGACGCCTTTACCGACTCGAAAAAATCATGGTTTAAGAATCCTTTTGGAGGAGTGGGCCGCGGCTCTCTTAAAGACGCCCGAATGTGAGAAAAATTTATCGTTGAATTGTGAATTACAATTCTTACCCGCTTGCCTAGGATTTGCGTAAGCGTTACAATGGAAAGGGATTGGCGAGAGCGTTGACCGACGCGCTCCTTCGTCATAGTCCATCCGCCGAGCGCGGCGGCGTCGGTGTTTAGATTCTAGTTGGCGTAGGCGCTTTATACGTCGACTTTTTTCCCTTAAACTTTGGAGAAAGGCTCTTAAAAGTAAGAACATGGGTTTTCGGAGGATGGATAACAACGGTCCCCGTCCGGGGAACGCTGGCGCTAACGGCGGACAGCGTGTCAATGAGATGATTCGCGTTCCACAAGTGCTCGTCATCTCGGAAAAGGGCGAACAGCTTGGCGTAATGAGTCCGCAAGAGGCGTTGGCGCGCGCGCGCGCCGTCGATCTTGATCTTGTTGAAATGGCGCCCCAGGCGCGACCTCCCGTGTGCCGTATTATGGACTACGGTAAGTTCAAGTTCGATCAGCGACGACGCGCCTCAAGTCAGAAGTCTAATAAGCCGCAGATCAGAGAGCTGCGACTCCGTCCTAAAATTGGCGCCGCCGACGTTGAAGTCAAGGTCAATAAGGCGCGTGAATTCTTGGCCAAAGACAAGGATAAGGTCATCCTAGTTCTAAGCTTTAAAGGGCGCGAATGCGCCCATGTGGAAGAGGGGGAAAAGCTCATGAACTTGATTTTCGAGAAGGTGGAGGATATCGCCAAGATCGAAGCTCCCCCCAAGCTCATGGGAAGACGTATGACTTGCACTCTCGCCCCTAAATAATAGAGGCAATTTCGCGCGCTCCTACAGCGCGTCGGTTACAGTGGTATGCAATTGGCGACGCGCGAGTCCGTTGGCGGCTCGCCGTTCTTTTCGTTTTTCTGGACTTACGGCATGACGCCGTCTAGACGTCCCTATGGGGACGTTCGTCCAGGGAAAGGATTCCTATTCGATGAGGTTGTCGTATACGCTTAAATATTCGCTTGGTTTAGCGTTCTGTCTCGTCTCGGTCGCGCTTTTATCCTTGCCCCGCGCGTATTCCGCCGTAGAGCCGTCTTTTTCCGACTCTTCGGAAAATGATTCGTCCGTCCGTCTGCTCGGCGGCGACGGTGAAGGTGGAAGTCAATTTCGTATTGATAATACCGTGAGTTTCATTCGAAATGAACGCGAGACAAAATATGAGTCTTCCACCGTTTTTTACGGCGATTTGGTTTTCGATTTTATTGGCGATAACGGCGAAATTGTCGTCTACTCGTTGCGCTCGCAAAAGTTCGTGCTTATCGATCCGATTCGCAGAATGAGAACGGCGATTGAAGAACAGGAGCTTGAACGCTTTACGTCTCGTATCAAAGAAATTATAAGAGAAGAGAAAAAGGATAGTTTTTCACTCTTTTTGATCGATCCGTCCTTTGAAATTTCGTGCAAGGAAAACGAATATTTCTTTCAAAGTCGTTGGATTGACTATCGCGCGACGACGCAACTCTTAGATAACGAGAAAATTGCCGACGCGTATTTCCGATTCGTCGAGGCGATGGGGAAACTCAACGTCTATATGAATCCGGGCGTCTTGACTCCCTTGGCGCGAATCGAGGCGAATAAAACGTTCATGGAGTCGGCGCTCTTTCCCGAAAAAATCGTAATGGAAATCTATCCCAAGGGAAAAAATATTTTCGCTAAGACGTTTGTCATCGAAAATACCGCCGCTTTAGCGCGCCGCATTTCGGAACGCGATCGTAATCGGATCAATCGCGCCGTCCATTTCTATGAGCAATTTCCGTTTGTGAGTTTCAGCGAATACTTCGAGAAAAATAATGGAAAATAACGGGGCGCGACCCTATCCGTCGTATTCGTTAAGGAGCGTCGATTCTAGATTGAAGACGCTCCTTCTTTTTTAGAAAGTTCGCAAGTTCCAACTTTAGGAGACAGCGGATAAGCTCATCAAAAGGTACGTCGGCGCCTCAGCGATGCGACGTGGCCATCTTACTGTTCAGACAAAGACGATTGACTCCTTCTTCTTTGTCTTTCTTTTTTGGTCGTTACGCTTTTCGATTTAGAGCGCAAAGTTTTTCTAGCGCTCCGCCCTGTTTTCTCGTCGCGAATTTTCTTCATATAGACGTCAATCGTCGAGCAAGGCTTCGTTTCTGGCGATGTTTCAGAGACGAGACGGGCGCTTTTCAAAGAGACCATATGAAAGTTGGGAGAAGAGAGGATTCGCTGAGTTCTCGCGTTTTATCTTTTGTCGATAGCCTTGAGGAAAACAAAAGCGGACGCCTCATATGAAGAGGTCGTCCGCTTTGACTCGCATGAAGAATCCTAAACCTTTCAACGTTCCGAATCGGCGTTCGGGCGTTCGGAAGCGTTCAAGAGGACGCGTCGCTCATTTTGTGGGCGGTGCGACGGGGGTTGCGTTGATTGAGTCGAGTAATTTTTGCGCTTCAGTTCTCTTGGCGAAAGGAGGCTCGGTGGAGAGCGCCGCTTCAAGAAGTTGCTTAGCGACGTCTTGCTGACCGCGTTCGTTGAGAATAACGGCAAAGTAGTAGGCGGAAGCGGCGTTGATTTGGCCGTCGGCGATCGATTGTTGCAGGACTTTGACGGCGTCGTCGACTTGACCCGATTTATAAAGCGCCCAGCCTAACGTCGCGAGGTAGTCGCGATTATTCGATTGTTTTTGGAGATTGCTCGCCGCGTATTGAAGGGCTCGTTTATTTTTCTCCGCGTCTCCTTGTTCGCATAATGCCAGCGCGAGACCTCCCGTCGCTTCCGTATCGATTGGATTTTGACGAACAGCTTCCTGGAACGCCGCTTCTGCGGACTTAAAATCAGATCGGAATAGAGCCACCTTGCCGTAGGTCTTGAGAACGTCCGGGGATTTTTCTTCTTGATAGAGCCGCTGAACAAGGGACCATGCGGCGTCAAGATTATTTTCAGACAGCGCGTCGGAGATAGAGAGAAGGAGCACGGGCGTAGACTTGGGATGCGCTTTGAGGGCGGCGTTTAAGCTCGCTTTGGCGGATTCTTTGTCGCCGCGCGCCGCGTAGAGCTGCGCCATCGCCGCGTCGGTCGGCAATCCTTCGCCGTTTGAGAGTTTCTCCGCGCGTTGTAGCGCTTGCCGGGCCTTGTCGTCCTGATTTTGGAGGAAGAGCGCTCGCGCGTAGAGTCGATCGAGTTCCGCCGTCTCTCCGTCGAGTTTAACGAGTCCAAGAATCGCGTTTTGGGCGTCTGTCCATCGTTGACGCGCGTTTGCGTAAGAGAGTTTGAGGGTGTACGACATGCGCGTGAGTTTCTTTTGACGCGTCGGATTGGCGGTATATTTCGCGAGTTTTTCATCACCTTTGAGGGTCAGAAGTTCCGCCGCTGTTAGAGAGCCGTCTTTGAGGGCGATTTCCGCAAGGGAGAAGTACGCTTCGGGGTCTTCTGGGGACTCGACCGTCGCTTGTTCGAGGGAAAGTCGAACCGCTTGGGGGTTCTGAAGTTCGGAAAACCAGAGCGCGACGATGATGCGCGGGGGACGCGACGCGGGGTTGCCTGCGGCAAGATCGCGCAGTACGTCTAAAGAACCGCTAAAATCCTGCTTGTTGAATAATTCGAGCGCCTTACGGTACTTTTCTTGATCTTCGGCAGAGAGGGAGACTTCGCCTTGAGCGGGAGTCGCGTCGGTCGCAGTTGGCGTCGACGCGGCCTTGGGGGACTGCTGAGGCGCCGATGTTTTGGGAGGAGCCGCTTTTTGGTTGACGGGCGCTGTTTGGCGCGGCTTTTGCGTTTGGGAAAACGCGAAAGGGGACGCGAGAAGAGCGTAGACTCCAAGGATTGCCAGAGAGAGTCGCAGAATTGTGGGATGCGACGGGGAAAGGGGGATATATCGGGACATGTTGTTTTCCTCATTAGTTTATAGACGGTTTAGGGTGAGTTTAATCAATCGAAGGGGATGAGTCTATAGAGATAAAGGAGGGGGCGCTAGGCTAAACAGGAGGGGAATCGAAAACGAAAATTTTTAGAAAAGAGCGCTTGCGGTTCTGAGAAAGTCGGTATACT
>JBJEXI010000055.1:10159-11461 GCA_051885615.1 Thermoguttaceae bacterium | reverse complement strand
AAAAAAATAAAAAACTAATAGTCTTGTGGTTTTGTATAAGGGAATCTAATAAACACGTTGTGGGTCCCTTGACCGACTCTTCAAAAGACTCCTTTGAAGGTATAAATCAGAGGAGATTATCTCTTTGGCAACCCCTTTATTTTTAGGGGTTTTCGGTTGACAACATCCCCTTTTTACATGATACTATAGTTAATTGTACTGTATTTTTCAGCTTCGTTTCTAATGTAACTTGCAGTCTCTGACTACAGATTCGCGATGGAACCATATAAATTTACGGAATATTTCCAAAATATTTTATTTGAAGCCGTGAGTTTAAATGAGAAGATGGACGCTTCTGGCCTTCTCATCTTATTTGATTCTCCTATAGATTGGAAACGCTTAAAGAAACTCCTTGGGGAAACGTATTTTGTCGCGGCGGCGACTAACGTTGAGGCGCTTCAAGGAGCGAAGGAGAACGACATTAAAACGGTTCTTCTTGAACTTGACGACGGATCTCCGGTTTATGATCGAATAACGCATTCTATTTTAGAGGCGGTCGCCGATGATTACTTTGCGCCGGGTTCGCGGCTTATTGCCCTTTATAGCGGCTTTGACTCTGTTGGCCTTGATTCGATCAGCGTTATCAATTTGGGCGAGCACCTAGAAAGACTTACTGGCAAGGAGTTGCGCAAGATCGAAACGAAGGTGCCCTTAAAAACGCTCAAAATGGTTGTTGATCTCGCGCTTGAGATTGGGCGCGAGGGACGGGAAGGAAAGTCTGTGGGCACGTTGTTCGTTGTCGGAGACACGAAGAAGGTGCTTGCTAATAGCAAACCGGCGGGTTTTGATCCCGTCCGCGGCTACAAGTGTAAGGAACGAGACCTCTTTGATCCGCGCGTTAGGGAAGGTATCAAGGAAGTGGCTCAATTAGACGGGGCCTTTGTGATCGCTCTTGACGGAACAGTCGCCGCCGCGTGTCGTTTATTGGACGCGTCGACCGCGACGATAACGCTTTCGAAGGGGCTCGGTTCAAGACATTGGGCCGCCGCCGCCGTTAGTCGGAGCACTGAGGCCGTTGCGATTGCCGTAAGTCAATCAAGCGGCACCGTTCGCATCTTTCTCAATGGGGAAGTGGTCTTGCGTATCGAGTCGCGTCATAGTCGTCCGATGGTGTGGCGTGAGTTCGATTATGACGCGCCCTGAGTAGTGATTCTTTGTCTTAGAAGGTATTTTTTAAAGAAAAACACTAGACAAATAACGTTACCGCTCTAAAATATCCGTACTATTTTGCTTAAATTGCAAGTGGGAGTGTAGCTCAGTTGG
>JBJEXI010000055.1:0-10059 GCA_051885615.1 Thermoguttaceae bacterium | reverse complement strand
TAGAGCAACGGACTTTTAATCCGTAGGTCTCGGGTTCGAGCCCCGACACTCTCATTTCGTTTATGATGGGAGTGTAGCTCAGTTGGTAGAGCAACGGACTTTTAATCCGTAGGTCTCGGGTTCGAGCCCCGACACTCTCATCTTTTTTTTTGTTGCTTCGAACTTATTTTTCTCCAGATAAGGAATTTCTTAAACGTCTTGGGGCGTGCGTGACGTTTTGAAAAGACGACGAACTCTCTTCTCTGAGTCCCAGTGAAACGTTTAGGAGCAAAATTATTACGCGACGTTGCCCTCGGTTAAAAAACGGATCCTTTATTTAAGGATCCGTTCATATTTACTGAAGGCGTAGCAACTCTTTGTTTAGAATATCTGCGCAACTTCTTTTAGTTTTTGAGCAAGTTCATAGGCAAACTTTCGAATTTCCCATAGGTCGGCGTTTTCGTCTTCACGGAACGCTTGGACGTGAGCGGAAGGCAGGTCGCTCATGGGAACGAGTTCACATCCTTCAAGAATATTTGACGCGACCTCGCAGGCGTCGAGAAGCTTCTTTTTATCGCTTCTGCGATAATCAAAGGCGTCGCTGGTGTATTCTTTGAGCGCGTCACGAAGAAGCGCAAGCGCGTGATCGACTTTTCCTTCTCGATTAGGATTGGTCGGCACGATGGTCTTCAGGTCTCGATTTCGAAAACACCCCATCATTGCGGAAATTGTCGCGGCGTCTCGTATTGTTCCGTCCGGGTAAAATATTCCATGTTCGTCGATGCAACGTCCTTTAATCATCAGTTCGAAAGCAAACCAGCCGACATTGTGAGTAAGGCAACATTCGAGAACCATATCATAGGGATTCGCGCGAGCAATGCATCCCGTCTCTGAATTTATGACTTGTTTATCGAGTCTTTTTCCCCAGTCGAGCGCTAAGTTGATATTATCCTCCATTACTTGACGACGATCCGTGTAGTCATGGAATGAAATGACGTCGATCATTTGAGCGGTTGATTCTTCAATTTCCCAGGCCGTCGTGTAACCGACTGTCGTAAGCGCGTCTGGAGCCAGTTTCTGAAGCAACGAAATTTCTCTGCGTAAAAACGCCCAAATTTTTTCAGCGCGTTCTTGTCGTTCGTTTGTCGGCGCTTGAGCGATATAGGGACTGCATAGCGGTTCGTTCATGACGTCAAACATTAAGAGACCTGGTTCGTCCTTGAGAGCGTTGACGAGAGCCGTCGTGAACGCGTCGGCTTGAGGATACGCCGCCGATTCGATCGTTTCAGGATTTAGCATATTGCCGTTGAATAGAATGGGCATGCTCTTGTATCCGCACTCATAGGCAACGCGAACCAAATGAACTACTTCTTGTATATATCCGTCGCCTGAAATCGCATACTGCTTGGGGGAAGTCCAAAAACGGATTGCGTTGAGATTGACGCGTTTCCCATATCCCAGTTCTCGTCGCCATTCATCTTCGCTGTTAGGTGTGGGGACATAACAAACCCCGCGAATTTTCGAGCAGTCAACCGTTGGCTTGGCGGCCCAAATTTTAGAAGTGGATTGTAGCGACAAAACTAAGACGGAAGACGCTACGAGAGTGCGAACAATCTTGTTTGTCAGAAAAAGACGACGTAATTCGCGCATTTGAATTCCCTATACAAAGATTCTAAGAACGAGAGGGGGATAAGACGAAAAAGCGAACGCGCTTTATATTGAGCGTGTCAGAGAATATTTTCTTCTTTCTTAGATGGAAATACAAGCGTTGAGAGATTAAAACGCCGCTTTTTCTTAAACTATATGGTTTAGGAATTTGTCATGAAGACTTGAGCGTGCGTTAGAGAGTTTGGAACGAGCAAAGGACATGAAAGCACGTAGTGGATTGCGAAATTGGGCTTCCTTGCCCAATGGGTAAACCACTACGGAATTTGTTGAAGGAGCGAAATATTATTAGATACGAGGATCGACTACTTTTCACGATTCTAAATAGCGTTTTTTCTGTTGAATTCATTCGCTATCATAAGGGGTTTTCAAATCGCTGGAATTTAAACCTCCATAACGTCGTTGTCTCTTTTGATAGGCGAGAATTCCATCTTTGAGTGTTTCAGGAGTAAAATCTGGCCACAAGACGTCGGTGAACCAGAGTTCCGCATAACTTAATTGCCACAGCAGATAGTTGCTGAGACGTTGTTCCCCACCCGTTCTGATAAAAAGGTCGGGATCCGGCGCTTCCGGATCGTAAAGCCTAGAAGAGATATATTTTTCATCAATCGCTTGTACTAACGCTTCGAATCTTGTTTGGTCGCTCGAATCGTTTTGAATAGCGGAGGATAATTCGCGAACAATTTTTTTTACAGCGTCGGTTATTTCTTGACGCGCGCCATAATTGATTGCCAAAGCTAACGTTAAACCGTCGTTTGCGGACGTCAGCCGTACTGTTTCGTCCATTTCTTGCAAGACGTCCGAAGGAAGCTCGTTACGACGTCCTATAATGCGAAGACGGATCTTGTTTTTCATGAAAACTGGTCGTTGTTCTTTCATGTAACTCTTTAATAGCGACATGAGAGCGTCAAGTTCCTCTTTAGGACGTTTCCAGTTTTCGTGAGAGAAACAATATAGGGTTAAACGCTTAATTCCAAAGTCGATCGCCGCTTCGACGATCTCTTCTAAAATCGACGCGCCCTGGATATGCCCCGCTGAACGCGCCAAGCCCCGTTTCTGAGCCCAACGTCCGTTTCCGTCCATGACAATGGCGACATGGGCGGGTACTTGACCCGAAATAGGCGTTTTTAACATTGGTGTTGAGGAACTCATGTGGACTCTTTCTGTAAAACAAATATTTTAATGGCCAGCGCGTTCTACGTCAGTCTTAATAAATTTTGAATAGGGAGGGAAGCCAGTTAAGTTCGTTCAGCGCTTCTGACAACTCCAGTATTCCTATGAATATAACAAACCAGGCGCAATCAAAAAGGCGACGATGAAAAATTCTTGGATTGACGTCGTAATGCTCGTCGATGTTTGTGGTTACGCGGCGAAACTTTGGAAAAAAGCAGGGCGTGTTGGCTTTGTACGAGCGATAATCGTCGCCAAAGAGCTCTTCTAGCCTTTTTTCCTCATCTTTTATTACAAGATGGTAGTAAATGACAAACATAATTATGATGACCGCTGGAATCGTAATCGTTTCACTTCCTAATCCGACTCCTAACGCGCCAATAAAACTGTAAAAATAAAGCGGATTTCGACAGTTTGCATATGGACCAACTTGAATGAGTTTTTGATCCTTCTTCCCCGAAATGAAGAGAGACGCCCATGTCCGACCAAGGGCTCCAATAACTGCGCATGTGCAGGCGCCAAGCATGAAGAGTCCCTCAAACAATGGCTTGTCTATCATTGGAACCGGTTCCGTGAAGAAAAGAAGGAAGGAGATTAGAATTCCAAAGATCCAGGTAAAGGTTGTTCTTGCTTTTTCTAGCGGGGTTTTGGTTTTCATCATGGGCGGATTCGTTTCAGACTAAAAGTTTTGTGAGCTCGAAGTATGTGTAGTAACTGAAAAGATTGTGAAAAAACTATGTAAAGTCGTCTATAAACTCAAAGAACGCTTTTCTTTCAAAAAGCGCTCTTCTCGATTTATAAAATCAATTAACTGTCAGTCGAAGGATCGAATCCAAATATTCCTGAATCGAACGGGACACCCGTGACCGCTCAAAACAATCGGGCCAGGTCCTTTGGGGTGGGGGCCTGGTAAATTGAAGTGGCTAGTGGAGCCGTAGATTTCTTGGTTGTTTTGAACCATGATTCCATTTTGCAAAATGGTTACTCTAGGCGATTCAAGAAGTTTATCGCCGTCGAATTTTGCGGGGGTGAAGAAAATATCGTAAGTTTGCCAATTACCTGCCGGAGTACACGCGTTTACAAGCGGCGGAGTTTGTCCGTAGACAGAACCGCAGGCCCCGTCAGGATAATTGTTGACCTTAAAAGAATCAAAGACCTGGATCTCGTAAGCGCCTAAGAGACACACGCCGTTATTTCCCTGATTGCCCCAATCGCCTTCAAAGTTTGCAGGAGAAAGCCATTCAAGATGGAGCTGGAACGCGCCGAATTTTTCTTTTGTCGCGAAAACACCGGACGTGCACTCAATTGTTCCGTCGACAAGATTCCACTTCGTAGGTTGCCACGCGTCAAGATTTGAGCCGTCAAAGAGGACGATAGCGTCGGCAGGAGCTTTCTGGAAGTAAGTCGGCGGAGTGGGATTGAGTTTCTTCGGGATGGGGCGACTTGGATCGTGAACGCGATACTCGCTCCACGGTTGTTTAGGAGAATCCGAATAGCCGTACGATTCGTTTTCATTTTTGGGAATAACGAGATCGTGCGCATAGACGGACGTAAACGACGCGGTCGCGACGGTCGTCAGGATTAATCCTGCAGCAAAATGCTTTAAATTATAGAATTTACTCTTCATTGATTCGGTTCCTTGATTTAGCGAAGGAGAAAATGAGGATCAAATGAACTTAATTCTAATTGTTTGAACGTCGGACGTCTACACTTCCGCGGTGAGCGGTAAGCCCTTCGACCGTCGCAATCTGACGGACGTCCCCGGCGAGAAGATCAAGACCTTCTTGACTGAAATGCAAAAGACTATTTCCCCGAAGGAAGTCGTTGCAAGTTAAACCGCTAGCAAACCGGGCGGAACCGCTTGTGGGCAACACGTGCGAAGGGCCGGCGGCGTAATCGCCGAGCGCGACAGGCGTGTAGTTTCCCATGAAAATTGCTCCGGCGCAGGGAATTTTTTGAGCTAATTCCTCCGCGTTGCGCGTCGCGATGTGGAGATGTTCAGGCGCGATGAGGTTGGTTAGCGCGCAGGCTTCGTCTTCTGTCTCCGTTACGATCACCGCGCCGAAGTTCGCTAAGGCTTGACGCGCTAGGTCGCCGCGTTCGATTTTAGACAGCGTGACGTCGATTTGTTGAAGAGCGCGACGTAAAACCTCTTCGTCCCAACCAATGAGAATACTTGAGCCAGGCGCGTGTTCAGCTTGAGCAAGAACGTCGTAAGCCGTGTAATCCGCGCGCGTCGAGTCGTCGACAATCACGACAACTTCGCTTGGACCGGCGATCGAGTCTATTGCGACGGAACCGTAGACCGCCTTTTTGGCTAATGCGACAAACATGTTGCCGGGGCCGACGATTTTATCAACACGTGGAATTCCTTCCACCCCGTAGGCGAAAGCCGCGACGCCCTGAGCTCCGCCCATCCGGTAAACTTCTTTAACGCCTAATCTTGCGCAAGTCGCAAGTAGATAGCGATTATACGACCCATTAGGGGTTGGCGGGGCCATGACGGCGATCTCTTTGACTCCGGCGACCTGAGCGGGCACGACTGTCATAAGAACTGAGGAAGGATAGGCTGCGGCTCCGCCGGGAACGCAAACGCCGACGCGATGAAGAGGAAGATAACGTTGACCAAGCCATCCGCCGGGAACTTCTATGCGCGTAGAAGATTGAAGGATTGAGCGCTGAAACGTTTCTATCCGTTCGCGTATGCGATCTACCGCTTCGAGATACTCTGGCTCAACCTCGTTGAGCGCCGTTTCTAATTCGTAGAGAGGAACACGCAGTTCTTCTGGCGTGAGATTCGCGTTGTCTACGCGTTTGGAGTAATCGAGAAGTGCCTCAAGACCTTTTTCAGAGACGTCCGCGCAAATTTTATCGACAACTTCTTGAGGGGTTAAAGGTTCCCCGAAAATTTCTATCGTCTTCTTTTTACCCGCTTCGCTGACGATGTTGCCTTTGAGACTTAGCTTTTTACGCAAGGCGTCTATCTTGGTTGCAACGTCGTCTTGTCGCGCGTCGATCCACTCTATCTGGAGCTCGGTTTGTGCCATGATTTTGTTCCTTTCCTGACAGAAACCTCTTACGAGTCCAAAATCTTGATATCTTTGGACGTTCTGCGTTGTTTTTTCCGGATTTTAAAACGTTCCTGTCGATATTAAAATATATACGCCGTTGACTATTTGTCGAGCGTCTCCCTATCGCTCCTCCCAGAGGCGAGGCAAAACCTAATATCAACGGTTTATGACTTTAAACAGGTTATTTGGTATTCGAGGATCATACTAGCGATCGCGCTTCGTTTATACGCAGGTTAAAATATGTTGTAAGTTGAATCCTTCTGACGGTTGATTTGCAACGCTGTAGTAGAGAATTCCTAATGAAGAACTGCTCTTTTCAAATTTGTTGTCCGTCTTGTGAAACACATTTTGAGGTGAATGATCCGCAACTTATCGGACAGATTGTCGCTTGTCCAAAGTGCGCCGGCATGATCTTGATCGAAGCTCCCAACGAACAAAGCGACAACTCCGCTTTGGATTTGAACGAGCGCCCGCGCGTCGTCTCTTCTGAGGGACACGCATCCGGAGATATTTCAGATTTCGGTCAAGTTTCTCTAGGGGAGGATAATTCCCCGATCGCGCAGAGCGCGTCTAAAAATCTTCCCGAAGCGCCTCCTGTTCTCGCGACAGAGATGGAAGAGCCGATTGAAAGGGAAGAACGTCCGGAAAACGTTCCTTCGAAGACGGAAACTTCTTTTAGAAGCAGTCGTTCCAGATTTCGCTTTCTTATTCTCGTAGGCGTTTTTTCGGGAATGTTGACCGCAGGGATTGTCCTTTGGGGAATATTGGCTTTAAAACAGGAAAAACAAGTTCCGCAAAGTGAAACGCACGTTGAAACTGCCTCGGAAAAAGGAGCTGACTTACCCGCCAATTCTCATAACGACGAGCAGGGCGATTTTTCAGAAAGTCGTAGTTCGGAGGCTCTGAGCGTGGAGGCGTCTGACGTTGAAACGAACGACGACTCGAATGATATTTCTGTGGATTTGGAAATGAGCGACAATTCTTTATGGAACGAGCAGAGCTTGATAACGGAGGATGCTTCGTTGCAAGATCCGCCTGTAGAGGAGGAGTCAGCGCTTCTTTCGAAGGACGACGAGGTTGAGGAACCCTCTATTGACGAACAGAGTTCAACGACGACGACGTCTTCTAACGAAGACCTCTTAACCGAAGCGGACGAGGAACTCTTCGTTGAGTTTGATGAAGAACGTTTCACTAAGGAGAATACGCAGGAAGAGGAGAGCGTAGAAGAGGAAGACGCTGAATTTTATCCTGCCCCCGAGGAGTTTGACACTTCGTTGAACGTTCCTAAACTCAATGTTGTACTGGAACCGTTGGATATTGAAGCCAGATTGCAATTGCCAATTATATCTATCGTTTTCCCAAAATCTCCGCTCGCCTCGTTACGATTGCTTTCTGAATATTCAGGGGCTCCTGTGAGTCTAGATTTGAACGCGATTATATTGCTACGCAATTCCTGGAATAAAAGTTTGGATCTTAAACTAGAAGAAACAACCGTCTTCGACGCTCTCGTAAAAGAAGCGGAAATGTTGCATTGGAGAGCGTCTAAGGAAGACGGTTACGTTTTGATTGAACCAGAGTTGGAAAATGATTATGGGGAACAGCGTTTTGATTTTTCGGAATTGCTAGACGATAGCAGTCTTTCTTTGGTAAATATTCAAGGTAGTGACGCCCCGACAGAGAATATCGAAAAGCTAACGATAGAGCGCCTAGAAGAATTTATAAGAACTTTGGTTGTATGTGAAAAAGATGAGGCGATTGAAGGTCAATCCTTCGACGTAGCGCATGAGGGCGCTTCGTTAATTATTAGAGGATCTCTTATTGAACGGAAACAAGTAGAGATTTTATATGAACAGTTGAGAGTCCTTAACGGTCTGGCAACGTCTGAAGGCTTCCTTCCTGAAGAGCTTGTTCCAGAAAACAGAGGATGGCGATTTTTGTCGAAGAAAACGCCGTTTAATATCCCTAAACCGATAGCGTTGCAACAAGCTGTCGAAATCTTAGAATCTCAGTTTAAATTTTTGGCCATTTGGGACGACGTTACGTTGAACGCTAGCGGCGTGGGACGCTTTTCGTCTGTTCGCGCTAGTTTTGAGGAACAGTCGGTCGATCAAATTTTGACAAATCTTCTTGAGCCCTTGAAACTTACGTATCTGATCTTAGATGAGCAAGCGGTGATGATAACGACTAAAGAGAAGGGAAACGAGTACAGAACGACGGAGATTCACGGGTTTACGGAATCTGATTCTCCACTGACCTTTGAAGAAGCTGTAAAATTTAGCGAAAAGATGATGAAATCTGTTCAGGCAGGATCTTGGGAGACAGAAAATTCGGCTCTGTGGCTTGAGGTAAATTCAGGAACATGGTTCGTGAAACAGACCCAACCGATCCACAGAGAGATTCGGCGCTGGACGGCGGATTCGCTCGAAAGAAAAAACGCAGAAGTGAAGTGATTTTTAGACGAATAGAGGGCGTTTGTGCGATTGTGTCCGAAAGAGGAGTGTAATCGCACTTGCGTCGTCGGACATTTTTGGCCATACTTCCCATAAGTCTTTCCGTCAAAAGACACTATTTAGGTTTAATAGGCGAGTGGTGGGGTTATGCGACTAGCTCTTCAGGCTATATTCTGTAAAAATCAAGGGACTTCCGCGGAGGATGATAAACGACGCGAGAGGATTGAAAGCGATTTAAGAAGAAGTCCTAGAAGCGTTGATTTTTTCCGAAAAATGCGTCTCTTGATGGGCCGTCCATTGCAGAAGGCTCCTGAAGTTTTTGCAGACGAGTCCTTTCCCGACGCCAATATTGTTGCGGAATATTTGGACTGCCAATTAGAATCGACTGAAGTGTCGGACGAATATGAGGACGTTTGTTACGATTCGCCTGAAATGTTGGCTGAAGCGGCGGACTGTTACGATCTTTTGAATAACTGTTTGTGCAAGCCAATGAACGCTCCCAAGAACTGCCGCAGGCGTTTATACTATGTCGCATGGGAAGAAGCCGCTCCTCTCCAGAGTAAAAACACAGAGAATTCTGAACCCTATCCTGATTGCAAAGTCGTTGATATCGAACGTTCAGCGAATTCTCAAGAATCTCAACGGCAGGATACGGAGGCGTCGGGGGCGCTATTCACGAAATTCCCTACTTCCAAACAGCGCGTCGTACATACCAAAACGAAAGGAGATGTCGAAAAGAAAAGAAGTCGGGGGCGATTGCGAGTTGGCGTTAAAGCGGCGCTCTTGTTTTTGGTTGTTGCCGGTGGAATAAATAGCTTCGTTAGGTGGCATAATCGGGAAAGCGTTGAAAATATCGGCTCGCAAGAGTCGGCCATGAGTGCGCCTGACGTCGAAGAAAGTTTGATAGACTCCGCACAGCTTGCAGAAGAAAGTTATACTCCTACGTTTGAAGAACAGGGAAGTCGCGAAGAGAGTTTTTCTGACGCAAGAGAACTAGAGCCAATTAAAGTGGCTAGTCTCCCGGTTAACGAGGAAAAGAACTATGAGGAGCTGAACGACAATCTGAGAAACGATATGACGAATCCCGAGAATGAAGAATCCGTTCCTACAGACGAGGAACGGGGAGAAATCTTTATTCCTGAGACGAACAACGACGTCTTTTCGGGGACGACTATGTTTTGAGCTCTGTCGTTATCTTAACTTAAAGCGAGTATTAAAAATCTGGAACCTCGTCGGTTCCCTCGTTCCGTTTATTTTCGAGTGTCTCCTGGGCGGCGATTCTGAGTTCTTCCTCTATTTCTGTCGCAATACTTTGGATGAAAATCTCTTGTTCGGGAGAGAGGTTGGCGCTAAAAAGATTTTTAGTGCGAAAATAATGAGCGGGGACTTTGTCTTCGTTATCGACATAGTCCCAGTTTAGTTCGCAGAGATCAAAAAAATGATTGTCGATAACAGCCTTGAGAACTCCAAAAACTAGCGGAATCCATGTTCCATCTTTTATTAATTCTTGGAAAGCAATCGGGGCAATATCTTTGTAGGCGATAGGATTTCGAAGAATAAGGACTTCAGTTTCAGTATTTTGAGGAAGATTGGGCATAAAAACCTTTCATTTGTTAAAGTATAATATGACAGTATATTGTTCATAAATTTGGAATCAATAACAAAAATGGAAAACGAAAATTTTTAGAAAAGAGCGCTTGCGGTTCTGAGAAAGTCGGTATACT
>JBJEXI010000054.1:0-2456 GCA_051885615.1 Thermoguttaceae bacterium | reverse complement strand
ATGGGTTCGTCAAGTCGCAAGCCGGGAAATAAAAAAGGAAAAAGAGATCCGCAAAGCTTGCGTCGACAAGAGAAAAAAAGTCGACAGGAGACGAAGAAAGGGATTAATTACGCAAAATATGTAAGATAAGATAGCGACACATGCGACCGTCGCAGGAAGCGACGCAACGCGTCCAGAGGTCGTGCGCAAGTCCGCGACGATCCGCAGAGTAACGTTTCGAGGAGGCTTCGATCGTTTTGACAAAAGAAAAGCCGTTTGTGGACGATTCGGGAAGAATGCGCACGCGACGCGGCGGCATGGATTTGTCCCAAACGTCAAACGCGTCGACGATCGCTCCCGAAAGATCGAAGGACGGTTGAGTCGACGCGGGATCGACGTCGTAAGCAAAGGAAACGCTCGATTCCACGCAGACGCGACGCGTCGACGTCGAATCATACGACACGCAAACGCATATCCCCGCGATGAGGAAAAAGAACCAACCCATAGCTCGGCTTGAGAACAAACCGTTCATACAGTAAAACCCAAACGTCGTTGTTGAAAGGAGTCTGTCCCCGACGTAACGCGCGCCAAGAGTCTAAACGCTCCTATTCGTTATATTATTTCATTTCGACGAATTAGTCGTCGAAGAATAAAAGTCTTTCTATTTCGCCAAAGCGTAACACAGCGTCAAGGACTAACGAGAGCTCCATTCTTTCACGACTTTAACGAGATGTTGAGCGCTTTCAACGGGAGTGTCTTTCAAAACCCCGTGGCCGAGATTAAAGACAAACCCAGGACGATTTCCGACCTGACGCAAGATCGCCTCCGCCTCGCTCCGAATCGTATCTTGATTGCACAGGAGAGTCGTTGGATCGAGATTTCCCTGTATCGCGGACGTATACCCGACGCGTCGCCACGCCTCGGAAATCGAGACGCGCCAATCGACGCCGACACACGCCGCGCCAACCTCTCCGAACGCCTCCAAAAGCGCAGGATTACCCGTGCCGAAATAGATTGCCGGGACGCTCGGATCGAGCATGTCGACAAGAGTCCGAAGCGAGGGAAGCGCATATTTGCGGAAATCCTCGACGCCCAGACATCCTATCCAACTGTCGAAGATCTGTACGGCGCTCGCGCCAGCGGCTATTTGACCGTTGAGATATCGCGCGCTCGAACGAGCCAATCTCGACGTCAACTCAAACCACGCGTCAGGATCGTCTCGCATAAACGTCTTCGTTCTCTGAAAAACGCGACTTGTTCCGCCTTCGATCGCGTACCCCGCGAGCGTAAAGGGCGCGCCCGCAAAGCCAATCACCGGCAAAGGAGCAACCGCGCGACACGTTTGAGAAACAGCTTCGTAGACGTAATTCATCTTCGACGCGTCTTCAAGTTCAACGACGCGATTAAGATCCATCGCGTCGTAGAAAGGATTCGCGATGCGCGGACCGTCCCCCGGCAGATATTCGAGACGAAACCCCATCGGAATGAGCATCGGCAACAGATCAGAGAAGACGATGGCGGCGTCGACGTCGAGTCGTTCGACCGCCGTCGACATCACGTCTGCGCAAAGCTTGGGAGAGCTGCACATCTCCAAAAAGGATCGACTCTCGCGAAGCTTGCGATATTCCGGCATGTACCGCCCTGCCTGACGCATAAGCCATATAGGGGGACGCTCGACCGGTTCGCAACGCAGCGCTTTAATAAGAAGGGAGTCGTTCATAGCTATTATCCGTTGGGGTAAAGGAAGGGGAGCGTCATTCGTCGCCGCCGCGTCTTGAACGCGAAAGGAGACAGAGGTAATATCCGAAAGCAAAAAGAGCGATTCCGACGAGGGTGCGCTTCACGACGTGCGCCGTTTCGCGCTGCGTCCGGATGAGCGCCAAGCGTCTCTCTTCAGGCGTTAAGGGTCTCGCTGGTCGCGTTTTTCCCGCTTTCATCGCGCGTCTCCTCCATTCAAGTCTCCAAACGATCAGTGTTATTATACCTGCTTCCTCCCTTTTTTCAACGGGAGACACGCGGCGTTGCGAGGCTTGGAATCGGAGAAAAACGCGACGATTATTGCAAAGCGCGCCTTTTTTGGTATCTTTACCGATATATTGCGCAGGATCTCGTCCACCCAGAGGAGCCTCTTGCAAAGCGACGACTTTCATTTTTCAACAAATAGGGGAGTCTAGACGATGACCGAGAATATCAATCGAACGGATCGACGAAATTTCATGAAGACGGGGGCGACAACGCTAGGGTTTGGCCTTGCCGCGTTGCAAACGACGACCTCTCGCGCCCAAATCCTCGGCGCGAACGATAAGGCGCGACTCGCTTTCGTCGGCGTCGCCAATCGCGGCAGACAGCTTTTAACGTCGTTTGTCAAATCCCCAGACGCGACGATCGCCGCGCTATGCGACGTCGACTCCAAGACTCTCGACGCCGCCGCGAAAACCTACGAAATCGCCCCGGAGAATTGCGTCTACGATTTCCGG
>JBJEXI010000053.1:0-11815 GCA_051885615.1 Thermoguttaceae bacterium | reverse complement strand
GACATGCCAATTTCCTGGGGAACTCGTGATCCTGAGACGGTTGATCGGTTAGGAACGGGATATGACGATTTCTTGAAGAACAAAGTTGAGAATTATCCCCTTGTTAAGGATGAGTTGTTTGGATTGGGAACGATTCCTGATTACAAAACAGCGTTCCTCCAAAGGGCGGCGGATCCTAATCGTCCTTACCATCCTCTCCTTAACCCGTACATTACCGTTGACTGGAACGTCATGGATTTAACTATATTCAACGGGGAGGTTGAGACTGCGACACTGGATGACGATATTAATGATCGTAACAAACGTTTGTTCTCCGGTCACGACGATTATCGTTGGAAGGATACCGAGAACCAGATCCAATTGCCTAAGAATCTTCCTCTTGGTTTAGAGGACGACGATAGCAAGCTGGCTTTAGATAAGGTTTTCAGCTCGCGAGCCTGGGGGTCTGCCGAACAAAAGATGTTCTCGCCGAATTGGGCGAGCGGCGCTCGTCCCAATCCTTGGGCGAGGGCGTTTAAACCCTGCGATAAAGAAGCTGGATTGGAACATCCGGCTTATCCTGCGGAGAGTGGATCGACTGCGCGTTCTACTGTGAATGGCGGAAAGTATGTTGCGGCAAGGTTTTTCCCCGCGCATACGCTTGGCGGTTATAATAATCGCGGCGCTTTTGAAACGATTGAGGGAACTAGCCAGAAATGGTATAGCAACCTTAACAATCAAGTTGACTTCCAGAATAAGTTCCAGTCGCCAAACAACTGGGCGAATATTCCTGAAGATTACTACTATGCTCCGCACACGCCCTTCGAACATCTTGTTTGGAATGACGCGCCATTTAGCAACCCTGTTGAACTTCTTCTCGTTCCGGCAAGTTCTCCTGGCCGCTTTGGCTTAGAGTTTATCAAAGCTCAGAAAGAAGGATGGAATCTCGAGAAGCTATACCATCTTGAATCGGATAAGCGCGGAGCTCTAGGTTCTTACGGAATTTACGGTTATGACGGTTGGTACAATAAGAAGAATGTTCCAGATGACGACGACCGAAAGAAGCTTGACGACAAAGGAACAATGGGGCCATACCTCAACTTCTTTGCAACTTCAAAGAAGCCGGGCGAAACGCTCCACTTGGTCAGCTTGCTTGACTTTGTGCATGTGCCTTCTTTGGAAGTCGACGCGAAGAAAATGATGACAGATCCTGATGGGAACACGATTCTTGACGAAGACGGCAACTTCTTATGGCGTTCTACTCATCGCGAGTCCGCCAAGGTTAATCTGAACACGGTTACCGAGGCCGCCTGGAATGCGTTGTCGTCTCCTAAGAACCTAGCGTCCAAGACTCCTTGGGAACGCTTCATCAATTGGCGCCGTCCATTCACTTTTGCGGACGACGACCAGGACGGTACTCCCGATAGGGTGGCGGAAATGGTACAGGCCTATTTCCAACCGGCTTATACGACCTCCCTGTGGACTCAGATGGATCAATCGTCGGCGCCTGTTCCAGGTTTTTCGACGTTGCTTGCAGGTTCCAATTGCTACGTAGACGACGATAACGCGTTGTTCAAGGGCCCGCTTTTTGATAATTATCAGAATGTGTTTGGCAGCGGTTCGTATGATTCTACAGATCCCGCCAACCCCCAGAATAAGCCTTTTGGCAACTTAGATAGTTATACTTATCGGTATCGTGTTGGCAACCAAGATTATTTTGGAACAACGGACGGCGGTTCCGCGTCTCTTTCGGGGCTTGGAATCACTCCTCCTGACAGCTTGAAGGCTATTTTAGATAGTTTGGCGCCTAAGGATGAAAATGGTAAGCCTAATGGGGACGGCGTTGTTAGTTTCCAGTCTTCGCAGAGTTACCAAACGCAGACTCGAACGGTCGGCTCAGACGTCGTCAACTTCGCGGATGGAACCTCCAACGATCTGGGGGCTATCATTGACAACCTTGCGAAAGAGAAGCCGGATGGAACTCCTGAAGAGGGTATTTCGTCGTACGAGCCGCTCAATAGCCGCGGCAACCTCTATGAAGCGACTGCGGAAATGCAACGACTTTCCGGTTTGACGACGAATCGTTCCAACGTTTTCGCCGCATGGGTGACGGTTGGGTATTTTGAGCTTGAACGTTGTAATCCTGGCGTTAATATGCCGATGTACGATCCTGACGGCGAGGAGTTATCGATTACTAATCTTCAGAATCCCAACTACAAGTGGTATTATTACTACCAGGCGATCTATCCCGACGGATACACCTACGGAAAAGAACTAGGGTCGGACGATGGAGAAGTGAAGCGTCATCGCGGATTCTCGATCATTGACCGTTCGATTCCCGTCGATTTCCGACGAGGCAATTCCGTAAATTATCAAGATGCGATTATTATGAAACGAATTATCGACTGATTCGTTTTCTGAGAACGATTTTAAAAGACCGGGCAGAGCGTTTCTTCTGCCCGGTTTTCTTTTACAGCCTGTTGCGTTCTCCCATCAACTGATAAAATGAACTCGAATAATACCCAATAAAGGAATTGAAAATGGAAAATAAGAAAGTTCTTGTAATATTGGCCCACCCCGACGCGAAGAATAGTTTCAATGGCGCCATTGCGCAGCGTACGATCGACGTTCTCTCCGCTCAGGGATATGAGCCCGTCTTTCGCGATCTCTACGCCGAAGGGTTTGATCCGATTATGACCCTGGCTGAAACGAAGGAGCCTTCTTCCGCCGCGCCCCTTGCGATGCAAAAAGAGATGCAAGCTGTTAAAGAATGCGTCGGGATGGTCTTCATTCATCCAAATTGGTGGGGCGCTCCCCCCGCGATTCTCCTTGGATGGATCGATCGCGTGTTACGCAACGGTTTTGCCTACGGTTTTACTGAATCGGGCCCGTGGCAAGGCCTTTCAGATAAAGTAGTGCAAGTTTTCACGACCTCCAATACGCCGAGAGAATATGAAATTAGCGCGTACGGCGATCCCCTTGAGAAGTTTTGGGGAACGCTCGTTTTTGGCGTCGTCGGATCGAGCTCTTTTGAACGTCGAAATTTTGAACAGATCATCATGAGCGACGACGCGCAGCGCAAAGGATGGCTGAACGACGTTGAATCGATAATCCGTCGTCGTTTTATTTGATAGGCGTTGACGAAAGTATTTTCCTTGAGGAAAATTTGAAGTTTCTCCCTTGACCATACGGCTGAGCGCCATACAATTTTATTAAATCGTGCTCATGATGAGCGCGAGAGGGTAGGTAGCTCAGTTGGTAGAGCACAGGACTGAAAATCCTGGTGTCGGCGGTTCGATCCCGCCCCTGCCCATTAGGCTTTTTGCCTTTGGGTTTGTTTTCGGGTAGGTAGCTCAGTTGGTAGAGCACAGGACTGAAAATCCTGGTGTCGGCGGTTCGATCCCGCCCCTGCCCATTTTTTATTTCTTGTTCTTTGCGTATGACGGTCTGGTATTCTCCTTTTCTGAGACGACGTATAATAGAGATTAAGATTTTACGGATCCCGCAAGGAGGAGAGTCTCGTTATGCGCGGGTTCGCATTTTTAACATTACTTAATTGTCAGGTTCTTATGAGTCGACTATTTGTCAATCAAATAAAAGAAAACGACGCTATTTCAGATATTTACCGCGTTCAAGATAAAGTCTTTCGCACCGATAAACGCGGCGCGTG
This sequence comes from Thermoguttaceae bacterium, assembly GCA_051885615.1. Classification (GTDB taxonomy): domain Bacteria; phylum Planctomycetota; class Planctomycetia; order Pirellulales; family Thermoguttaceae; genus RUG369. The sequence goes on along the minus strand of JBJEXI010000053.1, from coordinate 8,166 downwards.
TTACCTTCAGCTCGTTTTAGGCGATAAGACGGGCTCTCTAACCGCTTTCTTGTGGAATACGACGGAGGAAGATTCCAAGAAGTTTGACGAAGGGGACTTTGTACGTTGCGAAGGACGCGGGCAACTTTATCAAGGCAAGCTTCAAGCGCATCTGACTAAGATCAAAAAAGTAGAGACGAGCGAAGTCATCGGCGAGGACTTCGTTCAGTCCCCGTGCCAGGATCTAGACCGTCTAGTCGCGCGTCTTCGAGAAATGCTCGACACGGTGACGTCGCGCGATCTTCGTCTCGTGGTCGACGCCTTTTTGAGCGACCATGAACTCATGAAACGATTCACGCGCGTCTTTGCAGGTTTGCGCATCCATCACGCAAATCTTGGCGGACTCCTCGAACATACCGTCGCTATGATGGAACTTTCCGAGTTTGTCGGACGTAAGTACAGTCAAATTGTCGATCGCGAACTCCTTCTCGTCGGGGCCTTTTTGCACGACATTGGCAAAACGGAAGAGCTTTCGGATGATCCCGTCGCTCCAACGTACACTGACGGCGGACAGGCCCTCGGTCATCCATATTTGGGCGCCGAATTGCTTGACCGTAAATTAATGGAGCTCAAGGCCGCTGGTGAGACGGTTGATCCGATCATTGCGTTGAAATTGAAACATATGATCCTTTCGCATCATGGAGTGATGGAATTTGGCGCGGTTAAACTTCCGATGACGCGCGAGGCGATAGCGCTCCATCTTATCGACGCGCTTGACGCCAAATTAAATGAATTTCAGAAGTTTATTCAAGAAGACGTCAATCGCGATAAGACGTGGACCAGCTATAATCCCGCGTTAGAACGGAAACTTTTAAAGTAAGATACTTTAATCTTCTTCTAAGCAAAACTCAATAGGACGAGATATGAAATCCAGAAGTACGACGATTCTAACAGTCCGTAGAGACGGTCGTGTAGCGATTGGCGGCGACGGTCAGGTCACGTTTGGCTCCACGATCATGAAATCGGACACGCGCAAGATCCGTAAGCTTCTTAATGGCGAGGTGATTACTGGGTTTGCGGGGTCAACGGCGGACGCGTTCGCTTTGATGGAGCGCTTTGAAAATCGTTTGAAGGATTATCCTGGTAACATAACGCGCGCGGCGCTTGAACTTGCGAAGGAATGGCGAACCGATCGCGCGTTGCGTAAGCTTGAGGCGATGATGATTGTCGTTTCGAAGTCGGATACGCTCTTACTCACAGGGAACGGAGACGTCGTTCAACCTACGGACGGTATTGCGGCGATCGGTTCCGGAGGTAATTTTGCCATGTCGGCGGCAAAGGCTCTTTTGGCTCATTCCGATCTTTCCGCGCGAGAAATTGTCGCCGAATCGCTAAAGATAGCGTCAGAGATCGACGTGTACACGAATTCGAACATAATTGTAGAGGAGTTGTCATGACGGAATTGACCCCACGACAAATCGTAGAAGAGCTTGACAAGCATATTGTCGGTCAACGAGAGGCGAAGAGAGCGATAGCCGTCGCGATTCGTAATCGCTGGCGTCGGCAGAGGGTCGACGAATCGATGCGCGACGAGATCGGCCCGAAGAACGTTATGATGATCGGTCCCACCGGGGTGGGAAAAACCGAGGTGGCGCGACGCCTTGCGGCTCTCACCGGCGCTCCTTTTATTAAAGTTGACGCTACGAAATACACGGAAGTCGGCTACCATGGCAGCGACGTCGAAAGCATGGTTCGCGAACTTGTGGAGAACGCGCTTGGGATTGTGAGAGAAGAAGAGCGTCGTGCGAATCATGATAAAGCTACGCAGCAGGCTCAGGCGCGACTTCTAAACGCATTAGTCTTGAAGTTTAGTCAGTCAAATCAGACGCTGGAAGAGTATAAAGACGACTCGGAGAATCAGAAGGTCAAGGAACACAAGCTCACCGCTGAGGAACTCGATTTATACCTCAAGACGCGCGCGTCTAAAACGCCTGCGCCCCGCATTTCGATTAGCTCGAAGAAACGAAGCGAAGCGAATAAGGCTGAAAATTCGACAAAGACAGGGCTTGATCCATCGCTTCCTTTTCCTTTTCCTTCTCAAGAGGCGATGGAGTCGGCTCGTAAGAGCATCATGGACGATCCCAATAGTCCGCCGTGGATGAAAGAGTTTGTCGGCTCTCTTGGTTCGTTGGTTCAGTCAGCCGACGTGAGCAAAGCCGCTTCGGAAGAGAGCAAAACGTCGGAATCAGAGAGTCATGCGGCGAAGTCGGAGCCTTTGAAGGAGGATGAAGAGGATAAGGAGAAGCGCCTTGAGGATGCTGAACAGCGCGAAACGGAAGCGCGCCAGGAATTTTATCGCCTATATTTGCGCACGAAAAAGGCTTTGGAGTCGGAACGTCTCGAAGAGGAACTTCTAGACGTCAATGGTCGACGCGGTCGTCGCCCTCAAGTTGAGTTTCTTTTTGCCGACCCGCGTGAGATGGATTCCCCCTTTGATCTTGACGCGCTCCTCCGTTCGAAGTTTGGAGATCGTCACGCCGAAAGACGCGTAAATGTCGCCGAGGCGCGTAAATTATTCTATGAGGAAGAATTAGATAAGCTTCTTGACGACGAGAAACTCACGAGCCGCGCTGCGGCTCTCGCTCAGGATATGGGCGTCATCTTCATCGACGAGATCGATAAGATTGTTGGAACAGAGTCGTCTCATGCGGATGTTTCTCGACAAGGCGTTCAACGCGATCTATTGCCGATTGTCGAAGGAACGACTGTTCGCACGCGTTATGGTCACGTTTCCACTAATCACGTTTTGTTTATTGCGGTTGGCGCGTTTCATAAAGTAAAACCAAGCGATTTGACGCCAGAGTTGCAAGGTCGTTTTCCGATTCGCGTCGAGTTATCCGACTTGACGAAGGCAGATTTTGTCCGAATTTTAACGGAACCGGAAAATTCGTTGACCAAACAGTATACCGCCTTAATGAAGACTGAGAATATAGATCTCGTCTTTGAAGAGTCTGCAATAGAAGCGATTGCCGAGTATGCGGAACAGGCGAATCAGACGACGCAAAATATTGGCGCGCGACGTCTCTATACGATCATGGAGCGGCTTCTAGAGGATCTAAACTTTGAAGCGGCAAGTATGACGATCGGACGCGTTGTCATCAATGGCGCCTATGTTGAAGAGAAGATTGGCAAGATTGTCAAAGATGAAGACTTGAGTAAGTTTATTCTCTAGGTTTTTCCCTGAAGGAATTAAAAAACGAGCCTTTCCACTAGGGAGAGACTCGTTTTTGTTTATTGCGCTATTGCTCATTCGCAGGAGAGCTCTTCGGGGCCGATGAGGTAGAGAATTTCCGACGAAATTTGGAGCTTACCGTTTCGCTCCGGTTTCTTAACGTCATTTCCAAGGTAGTCAAAAGCCTGAGTAATTTCACCTTGATATTGGAGTTTGACCGTTTGGTTATTCCAGGGACTCCATAAAGCCCAGGCTGTCTTGCCGTCAGGACGTCTCCATCCGCTTATGATGACGTTATCTCCCAACGTAAACGCTTTCTTAACAGACCCTGCCGGACGAGCTTGGGTTAAGGCTGAATATGCGTAATAAGCGGGCTTGGGTTTCAATGTTTGCCCGACGATACCAAAGTGATGTTCCGGGTCGTAATCGTCTCTTTCCGGCGCCTGGAATTCGTACCAAAAGTATCGTTCGACGCCGAATTCAAAGGACAAGAGAAGGGCTTGAGGAAGGAAGAGGGCCTGATTGTAGACGGTGGATTGGTTCGTTTGAAATCCGTCGTTATCGAAGATCGCCGAAACGACCGCAGCGCCTTTGTAGTCGCTATTGAAATCGTAAATGCACGCAGACGAGGCCGTAAAGTTTTCGTCTTTACCATCAATGATGGAAATCATACGATCCCCAGGACGAAGCTCCTTGTCGTCAAAGAATCTTGTCGATTTGTTCTTGATTGGGAAACCGTCAAGAGCGCTTTTCCCACTAGCCGCATAGAATTCTTGAGTTTCCGGAGCAATCGCAGAACCGACTGTCTCGGGTACGTTTTCGCGCGTCCACCATGCAAACCACGAGATACGAAGTTCCTTGAGACGTTCCGCTCCCTTGGGATTATCTTGCTTCCTGACGATCCTGTTCTTTTCGGCGTCGTAGGCGCATGGATAGTAGTAGGGGACGCCGCCGGTAAGGACAAGCGTTCCGCCGTTCTTCACGAAGTTAGCGACGACGTCGACCGCATCTTCGAGATATGTTTCGCCCGGAGGCATAATTAACATATCGGCGTCCTGAGGTTGCAGTTTTTTGAGTTCGTCAAGGTTCAAAAACGAGACAAGATCCTTGCGATCAAGATATTCAGAAGGGAGGCGCCGAAGCATATCCGATTTGGGACGCGCCTCTGTTCCGTCGAAGCGATTGTCATAGAAAAAAGCAATTCGAGGCTTTCGGTCAGGGTATAGGCGATCAATAGCGACGGCGATGACGCGACGATCCACTTCGCCTAATGTGGGAGGCGTCGCCCATCCCATTTCGGTGATCCAAAGCGGACGTTCAGGAAGGCCTCTCTTTTTGAGCGCTTCGTTAAAGGCGGTAAGATCTTTTTTAAAGGTTTCGATTCTTTCAGGAGTCGAGAGCCCTCCTCGATATGGATGAACGTTGAGCACGTCGAAGTATTTAGCCGCGTCGGCGTCAAGGGACGCCTCGAAATATTCGATAGGCGTACCCGCTAAGCCGCCATAGACGACAATCAGTTGAGGATCGATCTCTTTAATAGCCTTGTAAGTCGCAGCCAGTAATTTGGCATAATCTGCGCCATTGGGTTCGTCGCGCCAAAAGCCGATGTTTTCTTCGTTCCAAACTTCCCAGTAACGAATGCGGTCTTTGTAGCGAGCGACGACGTTTTTCACATATTGAAGCCAAGCGTCGAGATGTTTGTGCGCAGGCGTCGCCCACGGAACGTCGTAATTGAGGATAGGAAGAACCTGGAGCCCAACTTTTTCTGTTTTATCTAAAATTGTGTCTAAATGGTCGTAATGCCAGGTTCCCTGCGGGCCCTCAACGCCGCTCCACGAGAAGTCGGCGCGAACCCATCGAATACCTGCTTTTTTCATGAGTTCAAGGTTCTGCGGCGCTTGTTCCCATTCCTCTCCCCCGCCAATATGCGCGCAGACGCCGTAGGGAGAGTCGGCGACGATAGGATTGTCCGACGTTGGCGCGGCGCATAACTCGTTTGTTGAAAACGAGGAGATGGACGGCGTTGCAAGGGTTGCGCACGCGATACCCTTTAGAAAGTCGCGTCGTTTGAATCTTTTATCAATTGACTGATTAGACATAAATATTTTCCTCTTATGAAGAAACAACGTTCATGGGCGGCTGACAAACTGCCCTTAATTGTATCAAACGTTCATTTTGATTCAATAAAATTCTCAGTTAATAAAAAACCGACGATAAGAATCTCATCGTCGGTTCGATTTTTCTTTCCTGAGATTAGGTCAAAGGAAGATAACCGTCATTAGAATGAGTATCGGAAGGAGTATGCAACAACTATATCCCATATATCCAAAGAAACTTGGCATCTTCACGCCGCTACCTTCCGCGATTGACTTAACCATAAAGTTGGGACCGTTTCCAATATAAGTCATCGCTCCCATGAAAACGGAACCAAGGGAGACGGCGATTAGTAGAGCTAGAGGAATGCGCACGCCGCTTTTCGTTTGTCCTTCCGCGAGTTCTGATTCCAAGCGATCCGCCGTTTCCATATCTCCCGCTTCCTTCGCTTCCAGTAATTCGCCTTCGGCGGCAGAACGAGCCGTTTCGAAGAAAACGACGTAGGTAGGCGCGTTGTCAAGAACGGAGGAAAGGGCGCCGGACATCCAGAAGAACTGTTGTGGTTCGTTCAGTTTGATTTTAGAACCGTACTGATTAACAGCGGCTGTTATCTGAGCGCCTTTCGCGTTGAGGACTTGAAGGGGAGGTTGCATACAAATGAAGATGCCAAAAAATAAAGCGGCAACTTCAATAATGGCGCTGAAATTAAACTTGTTTTCGAGTCTAATTGCATTTGAACCAAAGATTAAGGATATCGCGACCATTAACAATTGGACAAATTCGCGCAGAAACATCGGAGGATACCAACCGGTTTTTACTCCGAATAGGGAGAGAAATTCTTGCGCTGGATCAAGCAACATGACGCCCAAGACGACGCCGACTAAACAGAATAGATTCGGGCAAAGTCCCTGAATCTTTAACGGGGTGCGATCGACTTTATCTAGCGCCTTGTTCACTCCATGTTCTCGCGGGTAGAAGATGAAGGCGTCTAATATGAAATACAGAACGAGCAGAATGGCGCATACAAAGAGCCATTCCTTCCAAAGATGGAACGTCCAGAGGAAGGAGACTCCGCGCAAATATCCGAGGAATAGCGGGGGATCGCCAATAGGGAGTAGGCATCCGCCAACGTTGCAGACGAGGAAAATAAAGAAAACGATCGTGTGCACCTTGTATTTACGCTGATGGTTCGTGTCGAGAAGTAAGCGGATCAACAGCATAGCGGCGCCCGTCGTTCCAACAAAGCTCGCGATCATCGCGCCTAGGGCGAGTATAACGGTGTTGACCATCGGAGAAGCTTTAAGATCACCGGAAATGCGAACGCCGCCGGTAATCGCGAAGAGCGCAAAGAGTAATACGATAAAGGAGATATATTCTCCACAAATTGCATTGATAAAGATCGTTCCAGCTTTAACAATTGGAGCGGCGTCAGGCATAATTTCTTTATGGGCGGGCCAGTGTAAAGCGATGGGGAAATCGCACATGAAGGCATAATAACCAAGCGTTATCAACCCAAGCCCAAGAGCCACAAGGAATCTGTGGAGATTACTTTCCCACCAATGTTCAGCAGCTGGTATCAGAGGTAAAACGGCGATGCAAAGGAGTAGCGTTGCAAAGGGAATTGCCGTCCAAAGAGGCGGATAATGAAGTTCGCCGTGCGAAGGTTCATGCTCCGCTTCCGAACCTTGAGCCGTTTCGTCGACCTGTATTTCTTGTTGAGCTTCATCATGATGGACAAATTGAGCGTTAGTCCATCTTTGAGGCAAGCCCAAACAGAGCAACGCCAGGTAGAGAAGAAAGAAGGCGCAGAGACCATAGAGTGTCCGCTTATACGGCGTATTCTTTGTCAGAGAAGGTGTTTCAGACATTATTTACCTTTTGATCTTATCGGTTGTTGGCGAAGAGGCAGAACAACCGAGAGTGTCTATATAAGAGAGGTCTCTTACACCGAAAAAAGCGTAAGAGACCACCGTTGGCTTTACAAAAAAACACAATTGAATTTTCTAGACGCTACAGCAACGTTTCGAGGTCGAGACTCTCTATCACTAACAGGCACGAAACTGGCTCCTTACATCGAACGTCGAATACGTTCAAGGTTCCACTGAAGTTTCTCCTGTTGAGTCATCTTGGAAAAATCAGGAGAGCGATTGAACGGCTTGGAATCCTTGCCCTCTGCTGTATCTTGGTTGAAATAGCTTCGACGCGGCCTGGAGGAAACCGGAACCGATTCCTTGTTTGTTGTCTTATCGGCGCCTGCCATTGAGACCGATTTGTTCTTTTCATCGTAGCTGAGTGAAACCGCTGTGATTTTGAGATCGTCTTCTAAAGAGCGCTTGGGCGTTATCTTAAGCTTCTGAAGATCTCCATGATACGCTTTAACAGCTTCAGCAGGCCAAATTTTCCCGTCGGCAATAGCTCGTAAATAGGAGATGAAGGTCAGTTGATGTTCCGCATTATTAATTTTGCGTCCATACAGGGCGACGCGAGCTCCGTATTTCTTAGCGTCATACAGCATCTGGAACGCGTCCAGCGTCGTCCCAGCGCTTCCGCCAAGGATACCGACGACAAGAGAAGAGTCGTATCTTACGAGCTCTTCCATCGCCTTGGGGCCGAAATAAGGGATCTTAAGGAAGACCGGACGACCTGCGCTAGTAACGCCAGCCAACGCGCGAACGATATGATCGCTCACAAACTTGGGAACGTCGGGAATCGGATTGACGGGGGCGTTGGGGGCAAAGACTTCGAGGAAATGTCGGAACCCCTTTTTCTCCGCTTCAATGCGGAAAGCTTTATAGGTTTCTAGGGCTTCGTAGTCGCGCTCAAGATCGTTGTTAAACGTAATGGAATATAAACCAAGATCC
>JBJEXI010000052.1:0-2616 GCA_051885615.1 Thermoguttaceae bacterium | reverse complement strand
AGATAAAACGAACCGAACCGTCCGCCATGCACGCGTTCACGCCGCCGCTATGATTGCTCGACGCCGCGACGCACATCGCCGTATTCCATTCATTCTGACCGTTGTTCGAACCGTAGCAGCTCGGGCTGTTAGGAGGAACGCACGCGTGGAAATTCGAGAACGCCGCGCGGCAGTCGCACCAGCGGCGACCTTTGATCGTCCAGGTTGTGCCGCCGTTGACCATGCCGTTTTCTCCGCGCATCGCAAGGCAGGCGGATACCGGCTGACCGTGAATCGCCGCGCTCACAACTGTCGACTTCACCATCACGTCTCCGCCGCTCGCCTTCGACGCAAGAATTTCCGAGAAGAGGAGAGTGTTCGACGTTCCGTCCGTTATGCTTTCAAGCCCCATCCGACCGCCGTAAGTGTAGCAGAAGAAGACGCCGCGCTTGTTGCGGTTTTCGCTCCAATTTCCGCCAATCATGAAGTCGCCGCGGTTGCAACCGTAATTCGTGCAACCTTGATACGTGTCCGTCTTTGACGTCACGCTATTCCCGTCTGAAGGACAAAGGAACGACGAAATTGAAGTCGTCGTCGGATTCTTCACGCCGTCGTACATCGTATAACCGTTAGATACGGACGGTATATTCATCGTCCCATCCCCCTGATCCCAAACGTAAGGCGTCGTATTCGCCGCGTTCTGACAATACCCGGTAATCTGCTGGAAAAGCGCGTTTTGTTCGATAAAGGGGAGAAGGAGCATGTGGGCGGAGTAAACGTCGACGACGTCGATACGTTCGCTCGTTCCATTGCGCTTGTACGCGCCGGACCAAAACAGATCCTCACCTTGGTTCGGAATGCGGTTGTTTTGATCCGCAAAGTTGTGAACAGCAAGACCAAGTTGCTTCAAATTATTCGTGCACTGCATACGACGCGCCGCCTCCCGCGCCGCTTGAACCGCAGGCAAAAGCAACCCGATAAGAATGCCGATAATCGCAATTACAACCAAAAGTTCCACTAGGGTAAACCCCTTCGATCGATTTACACTCATGACAATCTCTTAAAAGAATTCTGTGGTATATTCACTAGGCAAAATGCAATATATCTGAAGTTTATTACATAAATTCAGTTATATTTAAATGATTAAGTCTACGATTTTATCGCGTTCAAGATCTTGCTGCGCATTTAAAAAGAGAGTTCTCTAGAAAAAAATCAACACCGCATTCCTTCAGACGTTTCGCAAATTTTGAAAAATTTTTTCGGACAGGATTTTGACAAGCGCTCCGAAAAGGAAAATGAAAAAAGGGACTTGACGGGAAAAACAAACTTAATAAAATTAGTACTACGTTTTTGTTTAGGCGAAACGTTGCGCGGCGTCGATGAGACGATCGCGTGAAGTATAAAATCGGGGCGTAGCTCAGCCTGGCTAGAGCGCTACGTTCGGGACGTAGAGGTCGCACGTTCGAATCGTGTCGCCCCGATTGATTCTTCTTGTTATCCCCATAGTTCGGGGCGTAGCTCAGCCTGGCTAGAGCGCTACGTTCGGGACGTAGAGGTCGCACGTTCGAATCGTGTCGCCCCGATTTCACCGCAAGGTTTTGCCCCCTTGCGGTTTTTTTGTTTCTTGCTTCGTACCCCACTCTCCGCGCCCTTGACCTATTATACCTTTTAAAGATAATAAAAAACGCTTACGGGCGGCGCTTAAAGCCCGGTTTTGTCGTTGTCATGCACCAATAACAAGGCTTACTCATGCAAGATAAATCGCTTTACGATAATCCGTTAATCGAACGATACGCTTCGCGCGAAATGTGCGCGCATTTTAGCCCTCAAAAGAAATTCTCGACTTGGCGAAGACTTTGGGTCGCCCTCGCCGAAGCCGAACATGAACTCGGGTTACCGGTAAGCCAGGAACAGATCGACGAACTCAAGGCTCATCTCGACGATATCGACTTCGAAGTCGCCGCCGCTTATGAGAAAAAGCTCCGTCACGACGTCATGGCGCACGTCCATACTTACGGCGACGTCTGCCCTAACGCTCGCGCTATCATCCACCTGGGCGCAACGAGTTGCTTCGTCACCGACAACGGCGACTGTATTCTCTATCGCGAAGCGCTTCGAATGATTCGCGATCGTCTCGTCGTCGTCATCGATCGACTCGCAAAATTCGCGAAGGAATACCGCGCTCTTCCCTGCCTCGGACTGACGCACCTTCAGCCCGCGCAGCCCACGACCGTCGGCAAACGCGCCACCCTCTGGACCTACGACCTCGTTACCGACCTCGAAGACCTCGAATATCGTCTCGAACGCTTCAAAACGCTCGGCAACAAGGGCACGACCGGCACACAGGCGAGCTTCCTCAAGCTCTTCGACGGCGACCACGCGAAAGTCCGCGAGCTCGAAAAGAAGGTCTGCGAAAAAATCGGATTCGATAAACCTTTCGCCGTCACCGGTCAAACCTATCCGCGCAAACTCGACGCTCAGATTCTCGACGTCCTCTCGCGCATCGCGCAAAGCGCCCATAAATTCGCGACCGATTTGCGCATCCTCGCTCACAAAAAAGAGCTGGAAGAACCCTTTGAAAAGAACCAAATCGGTTCGAGCGCCATGGCCTATAAACGCAATCCTATGCGTTGCGAA
>JBJEXI010000051.1:0-12451 GCA_051885615.1 Thermoguttaceae bacterium | reverse complement strand
GTCGATGGTAGATCGCATACCAGCGACCTGACGGAGAGTGAAGAACGCTATGATGTCCGGCGCCTTTCCCTACTTGGGGATCGGACTTGATTATGACGCCGATTCTTTTGTAGGGGCCGCATAGCGAATCCGCAATCGCGTAAGCCACTTGGTAATTTGAACCAGTCCATCCGCCTTCGGACCACATGAAGTAGTATTTTCCGTCTTTCTTGAAAACGCAGGGACCTTCTACATAGTTTTCGGGGGTAATCTCTCGGTACAATTGACCGTCCTCAAAAGGAAGAAGCCCAGTAAAATCATCCTTGAGCCTGACGATGTTGCAATGTCCCCAGCCGCCGTAAAGCATGTAGTATTCCCCGTCGTCGTCTTGAAACACAAACTGATCAATCGGTTGAGCGCCATTGACGATTTCGTTGATAAGGGGTTTGCCGAGTAAATCATGATATGGACCCTCCGGTTTATCGGCGACGGCGACGCCAATCCCCCCTACTTCGCCTTCATGGACGTCGTTAGCTCCAAAGAAGAAATAAAATTTGCCTCCCTTTTCAATGATTGAAGGGGCCCACATTGCGCGTCGCGCCCATTTCACATCTTCGGCCTTTAAAACTTTCTCATGTTTCTTCCAAGAGACCAGATCCTCCGAAGAAAAACAGTCGAAGTAAGTCTGTTTGTCAAAGGCGAGCGAACGCGTTGGGAACACCCAGTAACGACCGTCAAGAATGGCAACCTCTGGATCAGCATACCAACCGGGAAAAATTGGATTTCCAGACGTCGGTTCATTTCCTAAAGTCAGTGTTGATTCCCCCGTAAAGGCGCAAATAACCAACAACGTCGTCAATACTGTTCTAATCAATGTCATAGGCTCTCCAGAAATATCGTAAAATAAAAAAATCGTTATCGTCAGAAATGGCGACGATATACCCCCAACGCCTCTTATTCTATCCACACGCCGTCAGGAAACCGCCTTTTAAAGGAACGAAGAACCACATTTTCAAATGGACGCTTGATTCGAGTGAACCAGTGTTCCTCCTCAGGAGAAATTGGAGCGACCTTGAATGTTCTCAGACCGCACAATCGTCCGGCCATGACGTCCGCAAAAATTTGGTCTCCAACAAGCGCCGTTTCTTCAGGTTTGAAATTAAACTCTTTCATGGCGCGTCTGCATCCTCTGGGAAGCGGCTTACAAGCCTTTGCCACAAAAGGCAATTCAACGCGTTGGGCAAAATCTGCAATCCTTGAACCTACGCCATTTGAAAGGAGACATAGGTTCACGCCTTTTGCTCTCATCAATTGCAACCAATTCCAAGCGTCCGGCGTCGGTTCTTGATACCGGTACCTTTTTAAAGTACAATCAACGTCGAGAAATAGATTATGGATACCGAGTTCTCCTAGTTGTTCGGGAGTTATCTCGGCAACGCTATTGATTAAAAAATGAGGATAGAAAATATTCCACATAAAAGGATCTGCCTCCTTTTCAAAGGTAAAGATTCGGATCGCTAAAAATTTGTCAAAACAGGCGTCATGCCAAGACAGACCGTTTTTCCCTCCCACATATTATTATAAAAAATCGACAAGGTCTAGAAGTAGCGACAGATTTAGTATGTTTTGCGTCTCCTTTTAACGCGCATTAATTGAATCACTTCACAAGATACAGTAGGGAATTATACATTCTATGGTCAAAACCATTCAAGAGGTTTTTCACAACTCAACGTTCGTTTTTGACGGCGCAATGGGAACAGAAATTTATCGTCGTCATATCTTCACGAATCAGTGTTACGACGAACTCAACCTTAAAAACAGTTCCTTAATTCGAGAAATTTCAGAGGCTTATTGTCAAGCGGGCGCCGACGTTCTTACGACGAACACCTATGGAGCGAATCGCTTTGCTCTTGAACGGTATGGCCTTGGAGCTCAGGTAGAAGCCATCAATAAGGCCGGCGTCCAAATTGCCAAAGAGGCGGCTCAAAAATCCCCTTCTACCGTTTACGTAGCAGGATCGGTCGGTTATCCCTCCAAAGAAATCCTAGATCAAACCCCTCGCGACGAAGTTATAAATGTTTTCGCTCATCAAGTTCAAGTTTTGGCGCAAAGCGGAGTTGATTTTGTCATTTTTGAGTCTCAGCCTTCTAGAGATTCAGCTGAAATCATGGTGCGCGCGGTAGAAAAATCGGGCGTCTCCATCCCCTTCATTATTTCCTATGGGCTCGACGTCCAACTATATCAGTCACCTCATTCGCTAGAAAGCAGAGCGCAGTACTACTCTACTTTGTTTGAGAAGTTTGGCGGAGTAAAGAACCAACCTTTTGCCTGGGGTCTGAACTGTATTCTTGGTCCCTCCGAAATGCTTGACGCAGTGCAAGAGGTTGTCAAAATTCTCAAGCTCCCCCTAGTCGTTCAGCCTAACGCAGGTTCCCCCAAGGCGTTTGAAGGGCGTCTCCTCTACTATAGTTCTCCTGAATATTTAGCGGCCTACGCTATGCGCTATGTTGATCTTGGCGCGGCGGCAGTCGGCGGATGTTGTGGAACGACGCCTGAAGAGATCGCAGAGATTGTTAAGAGGGTAAAACCGACAACTCGAAGTCGACGCGCTCAGGTTATTCTATTGGACGCGGAACCTTCGGTAAAGGAACAAGAAGAGGCGCCCATTGAATCGCGTAGCAAACTAGCGAATAAGCTATATTCTGGACAATGGGTTCAGACTGTTGAAGCAATTCCTCCGTGCGGATACGACCTTTCCGATTTCATTTCAAAAAGTCAAACTCTAAAAAACGCTGGCGTCGACGCAGTTAACTTGCCCGATGGGCCGCGAGCGTCCGCCCGTATATCGTCAATGATCGCCGCTCAGCGCGTTTTGGAAGTTGCGCAAATTGAACCGGTTCTTCACGTCTGTACTCGAGATAGAAATCTCATCGCGTTACAAGCAGACTTGATCGGTTGCGCGGCAATTGGAGTTACCAATCTACTCTTCATAACCGGCGATCCTCCCAAACTAGGAAACTATCCAAATGCGACGGGCGTTTTTGATTGCGACGCAATTGGGTTATGCTCTTTGCAAGCGAGATTGAATAAGGGAATTGACTTAGGAGGAAAATCGCTTCTGCCTCCTACGAAAGCGTTCTTTGGCGTAGGTTTTGATCCTTCGGCCATCAATCGAAACCAGGAGATTGAACGACTTAAACGTAAGATTGAAGCCGGAGCATTATTCGCCGTAACGCAGCCGGTGTTTGATCCAGAAGTGTTGTTGTCGTTCTTGGACGCTTGTAATGAGGTAAAAATACCTGTCATCGCGGGGGTCTGGCCTTTTGTCAGTTATAGAAACGCGCTCTTTATGCGAAAAGAAGTCCCAGGTGTCGTCGTTCCAGACGCCATAATGGACAGAATGGAAAAGGCAAGCAATGGAACAAAAGAAGATCAAATCTCAGTCGGAATTGACATTGCTCGCGAATCTCTCGAGCGTTTACGTCCGTATATTCAAGGCGTTCAAGTTAGCGCGCCTTTGGGGAGAATTGACGTCAGTCTAAGAACCCTCGGACTGTAAACTTGTAAAAATAACGCTCATACAGTTTGTTATTGTCATAAACCCGCAGCATTATTTATTAGCCGTCTTAAAAGGAGCCTATTATGAACAGAAGAGACTTTTTTCTCGGAGCAGCTCTCTCAACGACAGGACTCGCCTTCGGAAACGATTCGCAAATGGATAATCCACGCAGCTTCATCTTACTTGAGACCTTTTACGCCGAAAACAAAGACAAACGCGATAAGCTCGCGCAAAAATTTGACTCTAATTTGATCCCGTTACGTCACGAAATCGGTTTCAAAAAGGTTGGGATTTTTACCTTGCATGACGAACTCATGAAAAATGAGAAAGACCCCAGTCTCGCAAAATTCAATTCAGCCGTCTTCGTCCTCCAAGGTACGGATTCTTCTGACCTCCTCTTGAATTACCAAGACTATAGCATGCGAAAGGCGAGTTTGTTCAACCTCGCCGACGATCTCGACTTCATCGACGAAGAGATTGTCGCGATGCGCGCTTTTCCGTCTGTTCCAGAGATTACGGCGCCCTATGACAACGTTGAAAGGATCCTTCAACTGAGAACATATAATTCTCCTAATTACGATAGGAACGCTATGAAAGAAGCCATGTTCGAAGAAGGGGAACTCGATTTGTTCAAAAATAGCGGAATGTTGCCCGTATTCTTCGGCAGAACTCTCATTGGTTCGATGGCGCCCAATATCACGTATATGTTAAGCTTCCCCAATAATGAGGCGCGAGTCGAAGGGTGGAAAAAATTTGTTCAGTCAGACGGCTGGAAAAAAATGAGCTCCGATCCTCGATATGCGCGCACGGCCACTCGAATCAGAAATCTCTTTTTGAAACCGACGCAAAATTCAGAGATCTAGTTATCCCCCCTTCGATTCACTCCAATCATCCCTTATAAGTCATATGGCTTATAACGCTCATAACCCCTAATACGAAAAGGCAGACAAATGGATCTCCAACGTAGAAATTTTATCAAACAATCATTAGCGGGTTTCGGCGCTGTCGCTGCCTATGGAGGCGTCAAAACGCCTTCAGCCTTATCAACGCCAGCGGAAGATTCATATGCCAATAGAAAAAATCCGTTTTCAACAGATCCCAACTCTCAAGTTCTTTTAACTCCTGGCGTCAAAACGTCCAGAATTGGGTTTGGAACGGGCATGTCTGGATACCAACGCTCCGCGCAACTCACGAGAATGGATCGGAACAAGGCCGTCGCGCTCCTCAACCACGCTTACGACCGCGGCATTCGCTTCTTTGATTGCGCAGACTTGTATGGCACGCATGAGATCGTCTCGACAACTTTCAAAGACAAACCGAGAGACAGTTATACGCTAACGTCTAAAATTTGGGTTCACAGCGGTGGAATCCCAGAAAAAGAACGCCCGTCGGCTGACGTCGTCGTAAAACGTTTCTTGAAAGAGTTGAACACGGATTACATCGACGTTCTTCAACTTCATTGCATGATGAAACCTGACTGGCGCGATGAATTGCAATTCTATCGGGATGATCTTGAACGCCTGAAGGAACAAGGATTGATCCGATCGCACGGCGTGTCCTGCCATTCCCTTGGAGCGATAGAAAAAGGCGCTTCTGACCCATGGGTCGACTCCATGCATATTCGTCTTAACGCGACAGGCGCAAGAATGGATGGCTCATTCGAGGAAAATGTCGCCGCTGCTCGACTCGCCCAAGAAAACTCCAAGGGAATCATCTGCATGAAGTTAATAGGCGAGGGAACAATCAAAGATAAAGATCAGCGTCTCGCTTCTCTTGAAAAAGTCGTCGAAGCGGACGTTGTCGACGTCTATATTGTCGGTTTTGAAGAAATCTGGCAGGTGGACGAATTCTACGATCATATGGAAATAGCCCTCAAAAAGGCTGAGGCGCAAAGGGCTTCCGTCGCCTGAGCGATAGACAAAGCGATTATTTACGAGAGGAGAGACTGCGGTCTTTCCTCTTTTTTTTAATATAACTGTCACGAAGTATATTACTCTCGTTTCATCCAATCAAGTTAAAATACGTCGCTGTGATGAGAATTGATTGTCTTGCGGTAACAAAGAGTCGGTATTCCTTCGATCGACAAGAATAAAAAAACGTAGTAACCGAAGGGTTACTACGTCTGTTCAACTAATAGCTGTCAATACAACTCAGACAAGCTTAGTAATACCGGGCTCGCCGATCTCATAGTTGCCGTTTTCATCCCTATTCGCCGGAGAAGGACTATCAAGACGCAAATCGTCAATATTCGGAACGAGTTCGCGCTTAGATTCCATGACGGCTTCCATGGTGACATAATCGCCAGTTTCCATAGCGGTACGGCCCAAAATCGCCGTACGAGTGGCGTCAATCGCGTACTGAACTTCATTCCAAGGCTCGTTATTACGAATCGCCTTGAAGAGAAGATCGTGTTCGGTCTGATACGAATCGTTGCTCGGAGATTCAGGCTTCCAAATAGCCTTGCGAGTACGAACGTCGCGCATTTCGGTACCTTCATAGATCGCGGGGTCGCCAACGCCTTCACCCAATTGCGCGCATCCCTTAGTGCCTTGCACGTTAGCTTGGAACATACCCCAACAGTTCGGTACAGTACGAGTATGCAAATTCATGCGCCGACCGTCCTTGAAGACATACTCGATTGCGCCGCAATCGATAAGTTGGTCTTGAGCGCGACGCATACCTTGGTCGTGCTTGTTGACAATGCGACCTCCGGAACCAAAAGCGGCAATCGGATAGTCGTTCATGCACCAGCAGCAAATATCGATATTGTGAATCAAAGCGTCGACAATGAAACCGCCGCTCGTCCAATCGAAGCAGAAGATATTGCTAATTTCATTTTGAAGGTCGGAATAACCTTCGTGCAAGTTCAGCATGTGAGGCCCTTGAAGACGATAAACCCACGTCGTCAAAACGTCGCCTAATTTACCGTCGCGGATAGCGTTTACAGTCTCTTCAGTACGAAGATAGTGACGGTTGTTTAAACCGACGCCAACTTGAATACCCTTTTTCTTCGCGACTTCGTTAGCAGCCTGAAGGCGCTTCAAACCAGGGATATCAACGCCAAGAGGTTTTTCAGCAAAGATATTGATATGCTTTTTGTGAGTGGCGGCATACTCAAAGGTTATTGGACGGAAACCTTGAGGAGTCGTCAAAACGACAACGTCCCCGTCGTCCAAACAGTCGATCGCCTGCTGATAGCCGTTCAAATCGTGAAAAACTCGCTCCTTACAGTCGACTCGGTCTTCCCCATGCGTATCGATAACGCCTTGGACTGCAGAATTGGCTCGATGTTCAAAGGCGTCCGCAACCGCGTACAATTTTGTGTTGGGATCCGCATTGAGAGCCTGACGAATAGCTCCATTGCCTCGACCGCCGCAACCAATCCAAGCGATTTTAATCGTATTATTTTCAGCGGCATGTACGCGAGGACTCGACGACAAACTAGGAAGCGCAGCCGCCGTTGTCAGAAGCCCGGTAGATTTCAAAAATGAACGACGAGAAACATTACTCATTTGTAAACTCCTTAATAGCCAAGCTATTAACATATCAAAATCAAGCAAAGCTCATTTTACACTTATCCCAGAAGACAATAATTGTCAACCTAGAAGAAATTTTACCATATCGCGAATCCTTAAACAAGACGAAAAAACAATTTTTAATAAATTGTTTTGTTGGTAGGATCGTCAAACTTATTGACTTTCTTACTTACACAACGAAAAATAGGGGGTAGATGCTGTTCTAATGGGAAAACCAACGGAGACGAGAAACCAAATGAATTTAGACAATCAATCTCGGCGTAGCTTTTTAAAACAAACCCTGGCTAGCGCTTCTCTTTTAGCGGTTTCTTCAAGTTTATACGGCGCTTTTCAACCGGCGAATGCAAGCGAGGAGGACTCCTTATGGAAAAACCTTCCGCGATGGAAAGGATTTAATCTTTGCGAAAAGTTTACGCTTCAACAAAATAGTCCCTTTCACGAAAGCGACTTCCAAAATATTAGCGATCTAGGGTTCAACTTCGTTCGTCTTCCGATGGATTATAGAACTTGGATAAATGGCGACGATGTTCTCTCATTCAAAGAATCCACCTTTGCTGAAATTGATCAGGCGATCGAATTCGGAAAAAAATATGGCGTTCACGTCTGTTTAAACTTTCATCGAGCTCCTGGATATACGGTAAATACGCCCCGCGAGCCTAAGTCTATCTGGGAAGATTCGGAAATACTCGACATTTGCAAAACACACTGGCAAACCTTTGCCGAACGTTACAACGGAATTTCTAATAACGATCTAAGCTTTAACCTTTTCAATGAACCCGCTGGGTGCGCCGAAGAGGACTATAAACGAGTCGTGGCGTCGATTCTGGACGGAATAAGGTCGGAAGATCCTAACAGATTGGTAATATGCGACGGATTAAATTGGGGGATGAAACCGTGTCATTCGCTCAGAGAGCTCAAAGTTGCTCAAGCGACCAGAGGTTATGCCCCAATGGAAATATCTCACTGGGGCGCTAGTTGGGTAAATAGTAAAGACTTCCCTCCTCCTCAATGGCCGATGACCACTTTTAATGCGCTCGTTCCCTCTATCGGCAAAAAAGAAATGCCCGAACGTCTTCGTTTACCCCTCTCTTTAACTGGTGATTTTAAAGATTTTTCCGAATTGAAATTCGTCGTGGGACAGGTTTCTAACAGAGCAAGTCTTGTCGTGAGATTTAACAGTAAAGAAAACTTCCGAAAGCATTTCGTTTGCGGCCCCGGCGAAGGCGAATGGAAGAAGGCTCAATATGTCGAACAATATAAAATTTACGCAAACGAGTACGATATGGAGAT
Organism: Thermoguttaceae bacterium; assembly: GCA_051885615.1. Taxonomy (GTDB): domain Bacteria; phylum Planctomycetota; class Planctomycetia; order Pirellulales; family Thermoguttaceae; genus RUG369. Next base: position 4,087 of record JBJEXI010000051.1, on the reverse strand, counting down.
AAGTCTTCCGCTTCCTTCCGACGCCCAAATTATAGAAATTTTAGTCGAGGACGGAGACTGGCTCACCATATCGAAAATATCGCTAAGCCGACCTAATGGTCCAGACGTCGTCGCGATCGGATCCCCTGACTGGCAAGCGACTGAACAAACAACGTTGCAACTCATATCGGATAAAACGGGCTCTCGCCTCATTGGGAGTGAGGTTAAAGATAAGAACTGGCTCATTGAGAATCAAATCAAGCAGTGGAAAAGTTTAGAACAAACGGGGGTTGGCGTCATGGTTGGAGAATTTGGCGCATATAACAAGACCCCGCGCGACATTGTCCTAGCCTGGTTAGAAGACCAACTCTCCAATTGGTCTGAGTGTGGTTGGGGATGGTCTTTATGGAATTTCCGCGGTAGTTTTGGCGTTGCCGATAGCGGCAGAACAGACGTGCAATACAAGGAGTGGCGCGGCCTGAATATTGACGAAAAAATGCTTACGCTCCTTTCCCGATATTGACGGCTTAAACGCTAATGTCCAACTTTCGCTTTGATTCCTTACTTAATCTTCGAAGGGCAGAATGTAAACAAAAGCAGTGCGTTCTTGCGGAGATTAAAAAACAGTCTTTGGCACTGCAAGAAGCGCTTAGGAAGCTCGACGAACAGAATGCGATCCATCAACGTGAGTTTCGAGTGAATTGTCGAAATGATTCAATTGACGCCATTGAGCTTCAACTCTATCACGAAAACAAACTAAAATGGTCGCAAGAACGTCAGCGAATCGTCGAGCTCCTAACCGAGCTTCAGAATCAGGAAGACCGGATCAGGAACGAATTGAACTCTGCGCTTCAGGGCGTCAAAACACTCGAAACATTAAAAGAAAAGGACGACGCTAAAAAGGTGTTTGAATCGAAAAGACGGGAATATCGAGATAACGACGAACTTGTAATTCAAAAAAAGGCGTCAGAAACCCAACGCTTTTTTCCCCAAAAATAAAGAAAGTCTCCTGAAGAAATTTCAGGAAACTTCATTTGAAATAAGTCTTAGTTATCAAACTCGATATCGTCAAGAGTTAAATTTGAATAATCTTTTCCTCCGCCAAGTTCGAGTTCTTCCAATGTGGCGCCCTTTTGCCTTTGTATTTCCCAGGTCTTTGGCATAGAGCGCACCTGTTTTGAGACGCCGGCGCGTTCCAGCAATGACTTTTCAAAAACATTAGAATCGAGAGTTTCTGGTGGAACGTCTCCTTCGGCCCCATTTTCTATCGGATCGTATCGCAAGTAGTACTCGTGTTTTGCGAAGGAAATCCGCGAATCCGGATCTACGCGTCTATCGCGAGTTTTAAATCCATTAACTTTCGTTCCATTGGTACTTCCAAAATCTTCGACGTACCAGTATCCCCTCGAAAGGATTAAACGGCAATGTTTCCCCGAGATATCGGAAAAACGTAATATGACGTCGCTTTTCTCACTTCTCCCAACAACAACTTCTTTTTTACGAAGCGGTATCTCGTCGCCGCCTCTGCAAGGTTCTAAAATTCCCAACATATCTTTTCCTTCATTAGCCGCCAAGCAATACAGTCCTCTTGACGGAGTTATTAGCAAACGGATAAAAGTCAAATAGGCGTCTTCAGGCTATCCAGGCCACACGCCGTACCAATATTATACTTAAATCGAAATCCTGAACAACGAAAATACCGTCGTAAAATTCGACCATTTTATAACATTCTTATAGCATTCCTTTAAAGGACTTGCGGAAAATTTCAAAGAGGTTATCTTGATACTTGAGTTGTTGTGAGTTTCTGGTTTCCTTCAGCGGGTTCAGTTGATTGAGATAATGCCCAGAAGACTCCAAGAGAACCCTTCACGGGATTAAGCAGCTTGAAATAATCGTTGAGCTCAAGTAATTAAGGAGCATAGAGTGTCTCAGATCGAAAATAAGGAAACAAATTCAAACTTTGACAACGCAGTAAGAATGACGGACGGCTCAAGTATCATCGTCCAGACCTTGATAAACTGTGGAGTTAAGTACGTCTTTGGCTATCCTGGAGGCGCAACGATTCCTCTGCACCAAGCCTTTACGCATTATCGGGACCAAATAAGGGTGATTCTTCCTCGTCATGAACAAGCGTGCGGTTTTGCAGCTCAGGGCTACGCACGTTCAACAGGCGAAGTCGGAGTCTGCACCACTACAAGCGGGCCCGGCGCTACAAACATCATAACGGCAATCGCGGACGCAAAGCTTGATAGTGTTCCAATCGTCGTCATTACTGGACAAGTTGCGCGCAATACAATCGGGGAAGATTCGTTTCAAGAAACCCCGATTACAGAAGTTTGTAGATGTATCACGAAACATCATTACCTCGTAGAGAAAACGGAAGACCTCGCGCGCGTCGTGGCGGAAGCAATTTACGTTGCGAAGTCCGGACGGCCCGGCCCGGTTCTGATCGACGTGCCGAAGGACGTCTTGACCGGCCAATGCTTTCCCGATTATTCGCAGAAATTTGATCTCCCCGGATATACGGAAGAAACTTCTATTAATACGGAAATCCTTGACGAGATTGTTAAAAGACTTAATGGCGCGTCGCATCCTCTCATCCTGTCAGGTGGTGGAATCAGCCTCTCAGGCGCAAACGACATTCTCCAACAAATCGTTTCCAAAACTCATCTTCCTGTTTGCACGACAATGCCGGGCCTAGCTAGTTTCCCTCGGGATAACGAACATTGCATCGGCATGGCTGGAATGCACGGAACATATTGCGCTAATAAAGCGTTGAGGGAATGTGACTTCCTTCTAGTTCTCGGCGCTCGTTTCAGCGATCGGGTGGCCGCTATTCCATCCAAATTTGCTTCCAACGCCTATATCGCTCATTTTGACGTGGATCCCTCGGAGTTTAATAAGGTAAAAAAAGTCAATGCGACAGTTTGCGGAGATTTAAAACTAACGTTAAAAAGTCTCTTGGATCGTCTAGAGCTTCATTTTGAACCCAAAGATCGCCGTCACTGGAAAGAGCAATTATCCGCTTGGACGGCAGAGCATCCTGTCACTTTTGTAAGATCGAGAGTAGAAGTCGAAGAGGATCTTCCAATTGCCCAGGAATCCATTGCCGAGCTTTCTAAAGCTACTCAGGGTAAGAACGTAATTATTACAACCGGGGTTGGACAACATCAGCTTTGGACGACTCTCTTCTACCATTTCAATAATCCGCGTTCTTGGCTTTCGAGTACCGGGTTAGGAACAATGGGATTTGGGCTTCCGGCGGCTATGGGCGCGAAGATCGCTCATCCCGAAGCCAATGTCATCGCAATTGAAGGCGACGGTAGTCTTCAAATGAATATTCAAGAAATGGCGACATGTGTGACGGAACATATTCCTGTCAAACTGTTGCTTGTCAACAATCAGCATCTTGGCAACGTTGTCCAATGGGAAGACATGTTCTTCAAAGGGAACAGAGGCAACACTTACCTTGGCGACGTCAACGACAAGGAGAACATTGGGCAAGGCGACGGATATCACGTCAAACGTTATCCTGATTATGTGGGTATTGCCCAAGCCTATGGTTGGGACGCCGTCGCTGTCGAAAAACGTTCTGAGTTTCAGAACGCCCTTCAGCTCATGTTAGCAAGTCCGCGTCCATTTATGATAGATTTGCGTATTCCCTACTGCGAACACGTTTTGCCGATGATTCCTCCTGGGAGAACGGTTGAAAACATCGTTCTAAATTGAGTTAGTTATTAAAAAACCCCCTTCAGTTTTAACTAAAGGGGGGTAATTATTTACCCGACTTTTTATCTAACAAAAGCGCGTCTTCATCGGATGGCGTCCTTCATGCTCTTGACATATTCAGCAACATATCCAACGCTATTTTCTCCATATTTTGCAACGATCTTCATTATAGCTGATCCAACAATGACCCCATCAGCATACTGAGACATTTCCTTTGCCTGCTGTGGCGTGGAAATACCAAAACCAATCGCAGTGGGAACCGTCACGCTTTTTTCAACGACTTGCATGATTGACGCAAGATCCGTCTTAATCTCGCTACGAACGCCTGTCACGCCAAGACTCGAGACCACGTAAAGAAATCCCTTGGCCTCCCAGATCG
>JBJEXI010000050.1:0-2666 GCA_051885615.1 Thermoguttaceae bacterium | reverse complement strand
CCGCCGGGCTCCATTCAGCCGCGAAAGAGGGGAGAAGCGCGCCGCTCGCGACCATAAGGCCCGCGAGAAGAGCGACTGTTCCGGAAATGAATGACTTTTTCATTGATCGCCTTTCAGATTAAATGTTTCGACGTCCTACCGTCGTACGCTGACGCGCGTCGTCCTTCATATCGCCGCGCTTCATAAGCGCGACGCGATTTACCCATTATAAGGCGCCTTCTCTCCCTAAACAATGAGCGATCTGCTGTTAAATTGAGAATAAATAGTTGACTTATCTCGGAATTATGGTACAAAACCGCGAAATATAGAATACGTATCTTGGGGAGTAGGGAACGTTTATCTTAAAATCTCAAATTTCTCTTTTTCAATTGGGAGAGGGATTTTAGACATGAAAGAAATTAAAGGAACTTTTGCGACGGCGGTCGTCTATACCGACGCTATAGAGGAGAGCGCCGCGACGCAGATTAAAGAACTATGCGACCAGCCCTTCACGGAAGGAAGACGCGTGCGCGTCATGCCCGACGTTCACTCCGGAATCGGGTGCGTCATCGGCTTCACCGCCGATCTGGGCGAACTCGTGATCCCCAACCTGGTCGGCGTCGACGTCGGTTGCGGGATGCTGACCGTCGAACTCGGTCGCGATCCCGTCCCTTACGACCTCTTAGATCTGATCATTCATGAGAGCGTCCCTGCGGGGCGCAACGTCGCGACGCGCCCTCTTTGCGATTTTCCCGCGCTCGAAGAGCTCCTCGTTTATCGCAAGTTGGCAGACGTGGGGAGAATACGTTCTTCTTTGGGAACCCTTGGCGGCGGAAACCATTTTATCGAGGTCGACGAAGACGACGAGGGAAACTTCTATCTTGTCGTACACACCGGAAGTCGCAACTTAGGAACGCAGGTTGCGAAGCTTTACCAGGAACTTGCGCAAAAAACAATTAAGGGCGCTTCAGAACGAAACTTGCGGCAGGAGTTGATCAATCGCTATAAGGCGGAAGGACGCGACGCGGAGATCGAAGACGCGTTGAAAGAGCTCAAGAAAATCGCGCCCGCGTCGAATCTACCACCCTACCTCTGTTTCCTTACGGGGGAGAATCGTCAAGCGTACTTGCACGATATGCGGATTTGTCAGGATTATGCGAAGTTGAATCGCCGCACGATCGTCAACACGATTTTGACGGCGCTTACGGGCAAGTCGGTCGACGCGTATTCGTCCTTTGAGACGGCGCATAATTACATCGATCTGGAAACGTCGATCATTCGGAAGGGCGCGGTCTCCGCGAAGCTGGGAGAAAAATTGTTGATTCCGATCAATATGCGCGACGGCAGCCTCATTTGCGTCGGCAAGGGGAACCCTGAGTGGAACTACTCTGCGCCGCACGGCGCGGGGCGGCTCTATAGTCGTTCCAAAGCGCGCGAGCTCTTCTCCGTCGACGAGTTTGAACGCCAGATGAAAGACGTCTATACGACTTCCGTCAACTCCGGAACCCTCGACGAATCTCCGATGGCGTACAAGTCGATGGAGGAGATTATGGCGAATATCGCACCGACGGTCGACGTCCTCAAGGTCATTCGCCCCCGATACAACTTCAAGGCAAGCGAAGGGGAGGAGCCGCGTCGGAATTTCCGCAAGCGCCGTTGATCTTCGCGTCGACGATGAAAAACCGTTGATTGGAAAAATAAAAAAGACGCGCTGAGAATTCCTCTTAGCGCGCCTTTTTCTTTCTTTTGATTTATCTTAACGACAATTTAAGATCACTTTTCCGCAGGAACCAGTTTGACGAGACCGAAGTCGATATACTGACCGCCGATCGTCTGATGGCAATGAACGGCGACGACGTTCTTACCGACCTTGAGCGCTTCCGCGAGTTTGGTCGTGTCGACGGGCATGTACCCGTACTGCGAGTAGTTGGTATAGGACGCGACGAGGACGCCGTTGATATAGATCTCCGCGTCTTCGTCATGATAGACGTACGCGAGCATATCGTCGGGATTGGCGATATCGTCCGCGGTCAATTCGACTTCGCGACGGAGCCAAATATCGGAGGTATCCCACTTGGTGCGCACGACCGTATTGGGGGTGCCTTCCGTGCCGAACCCGCCGGGGCCTTCTTTCCAGGCGTCGGCGTTGAAATCGGCGGCGGCCCAGTCGTCCGCGGGCTTATCGAAGGTATACTTCCACGTCTTGGGTTCGCTCTTCGAGCAGCCGATCACGACTTTCATCGTCATCGCGGGGCCGCGAAGGGATTCGTTCGACTTGCGCATCTTTTCGGCGGGGAACTTGAGGACTTCACGGTCGTAGGACATGAAGCCGTTGACTTCGATTTCAACGTCCGTCGTCTGCGTGTAGACCGCCGCGGAGAGACCCTTTTCGATCAGAGGACGCATGGAGAAGTTCAGCGTGTTGTAGCGGTTGAAGAGCGCGTCTTGATCCGCGAAGCTGACATAACCCCAGTTGCCGTTTTCCTTCCAGGAGTGACCCTTGACAGGAAGCCCTAAACCGCCGTATTCACCGAGGACGGAAGCGCGATTTTCTTCCGCAGGGAACATGCCGGGGCCGGGATAGTTGTGCATGTCGTGGACGTCGCCGCATTGACGATCGGTCCATCCGGAGGCGCAGTTGACGAGACGCGTCGGGTCAAGAGTGCGGCAGAGGTCGACGATGCGGT